>SVHU01000035.1 GCA_015055625.1 Clostridiales bacterium
TCACCCACCTCCTTGAGTTCAAAATTAAAGTAATAGTCGGGGATAATATAAATATCCGTATTAGCAAACAAGTCGCATTGCTCGGTTGTAAAAAGAACGTTTTTAGAAACGTACAGGGCTTTGACATTGGGATAATTCGCCCAATTTGCTTGAAGCTCATCCGCTTCTTCGTCGCTCATAACCATAATGTAATTACTGCCGTCAATCTTAACGCCATGTTCAAGCTGAATCATTTCCGTCATATGTTCCAAGAGAGCATCGGACAAAAATTCCTCGTCTCTCGACACAAAAGCGGTTTTATAATACTTGAGGTTTGCAGGAATTCCTTTTGTGTTACCAAAGCCTTGAATTACATTTTTAATTCGCGGATAAGTTTTTTCTTCACAAATAGAGTTTTCATTGTTCGTACACAATATAAATTTACGAGTACCATTATCTTCACTGTTTAACTCTAAAACAGCGTGAGCGGTACTTCCGCTTCCCGCAAAAAAGTCTAAAACTGTAATATCGCTACGCTCAAAATAATTCAGAAATTGCTTTATAAGTTTTACAGGTTTTTTGCCGCTATTGAAAGAAACACCGCCTTCATGTCTTATGTTTCCGAAGTCGCCAGCCATATCATAGAAATTAGGAATAGGAGAAACCTTTTGTGAACCATCATCAAGTTTATTTACAGGAACACCTTGATAATACTTACCTTTTGTAGCCTTTTCTTGTTTCGGCCCCGTAAAATAGCGATAATCGTATTGGTCATCACCAATATCGTAAACTTTGTATAAGATGCCTAACCCATCAATAGCCTTCCTTCCGTCCAAATAATCTCTAAAGAAACGCCCTGAAGAGTTGCCATTCAAGATAGTTCCCGTTGCCCAAACTTCTTTTAGACCTTCCTTAAATCCACTTTCGTGTTTTACAATTTTATACTCATTCGGTTGGAATATAACAACTTTTTTGTTTCCTAATACAATTTCTTGACCTTGAGAAAGTTCCTCGATTGAATAAATAAATTTATCATAATCATAATCTTCTGGTTTTATATAGGGTTGCGCAGCTTCGGATTTCCTATATATTAAAACTTGCTCAATTTCCTTATGATATTTCATATCAGACTTAAGAGTTTTTTCTGGATATCTGACTTGAATATAATCTGTTTTCTCGTAGTTACCTTCGCCAAATATTTCATCACATAACATTTTTAATTGAGAAGCTTCTTTATCGTCTATGCTAATAAATATAAATCCATGTGGTGCTAATAAACTTTTGGCAATATTTAATCGAACAGACATAAAGGACAGCCATTTGCTGTGTCGAAAAGAATCATTTGCATCAACATAGTTGTCATCATAAATAAAATCTTCTTCACCCGTATTATAAGGGGGATCAATATAGATTAAGTCAATAGCCTCCTTGTGCGTTTTTTCCAAGAGATAAAGACTATGCAGATTATCTCCTTCGAGCAAGAAGTTGTAGGGTTTATCAGGATCAACTGAAATTTCACGCTCTAATACTTCCTCAAATACGGGAATGCTGGTTTGCATAGCAACATCGACCTTTTCTTCGTGCTGCTCCCATACAAGACCGTACTTTTTTGAGATGAGCGCATTGGCAATCTCACCGATAGCGATGAGCATCTCATCATTGGTTTTATGTTCTTCTTTGATTTTATCTAAAAACGCAAGCATACGCTGACGCTTTAACTGTGAAAGATTAGGCATATCTTATTCCTCGCAAAGCTTTTTATTTAATTTATCGAGAAGGTAAATCTGAATAGAAAAGAGATACCATGATATTTTCTCGGGTGTTTCGATGCACAAGGTGGCTTCGTTTACATTTAAGACCAAGTCGGCAATCGCAATATTGAAATCCGTAAAATGATGTTTTCTTAAAATATCAATCGCCTTTGAACGATCAAACATTCCCGATAAGAAGTTTTGTATCTCTTGAATATCGTTGCGTAGTTGATTTATTTCATATGCTTTTTGTATTTCCTTAGATGTCATTTTACTCACCTACAATTTCCATAATATCATCAAAAGAGCAGTCTAAAGCAACGCAGATCTTCATGAGAGTTTCTGCGTTTACATTTTCGCCCTTGTTCAATTTGTTGAGAGTATAGCTACTCAAGCCTGCCATTTGAACAAGGTCTTTTTTCTTTATATCCTTGTCAATTAACAATTTCCATAGCCTTTTGTAACTGATCGCCATAATAACGCTCCTTTTACAAGTATTCGATAAAATTATTATAGCATATATCTCAAATAAAATCAATGCAAAATTGCAACTTCGCTTCATTTTATTTCCAAAAAGCGAGGAGTTCGCATAAATAAGCGAACCCCTTTTTTATGTAAAGAAAATAGTATTCCAAAAAGCGAAAAAATTATTCAAAAAGCTATTGACAAAGTAAAAATCTTGTGTTAGAAATAAAGCCCCTCACGAAGATGTGAGTTTCAAAACCGAATAGATGAATCAAGTGCCAAATTAACTCTTTGGAGTAAACATAAGAGGTTGCCTAACGATCCTCACAAACTGATTTGAGTCAAAAGACTCGTTCTTACATATCGGCACGGAGCATTATAGTTTTAGCGAACGAGTGCCGTTCGCTTATTGGTGTTTCCGTAAAAGCCTGTGTGTAAATACGAGTCTTTTTCTTTATACAATAAGCGTGGCGACATTGAGCCGCCACGCAGCAGATCGACATCTACTTCCGCTATATCGGAAAACTTGCACCCGAACAAGTTGCCTAACCCCACAAAACGGAAAGGATGGGCAGTCGAAACTGTCCGTCCTATATACCGAGCACCGCCTATACGCAGTTAATATCCTTATGAGAAACTGCGTAAATAGGTGGTTTTTTGTTGGTGGAGATGAGGAGAAGGCAGGTTGCAAGCAACCCTTGGTACACCGTGAACACTTTTCGGTAAAGAGAAAATTCAAACGAAAAAAGAACACCTCCTATTTCAAGTTATATTATATCAAACTATCGTAAATAAATCAAGGCGTCAGCCTTGTATATCATCCGCAACTTGTTGCGGTATATCATCAGCCCGTAGGGCTGGATATCATCAAGCCGCAGGGGAATCCAGCCCCAGAGGGGCTGATGAGATACAAAGGCGGTGTACCGCCTTTGATGATATACCGCCTAGCGGCGGATGATATGCCAAGCCTGCGGCTTGGATAAACAAAAAAAGGAACTTTTGGTAGACAAAAGTTCCTTTTTTTGTTGGTGGAGATGAGGAGAATTGAACTCCTTTCCAACGTGGGTTACAAACCGCTTTCTACACGTTTAGTCAACCGTAAGGTTTAAGGCTCTGACGACGGATGACGGACGTTTTGAACCCGATGTTCTGTTGGCTTTCGCGACAGCGAACAAACCGGCGCGAAGGTTGACTGTCTAAAATGACACTCCGTTGCTAAACGACAGTTCGATAGCAGGGAGCGACTGCGTGTAAATTACGCAGCAACAGCGTAAGCTGTATTTGTTTTTGCGTTTAAATTTGTTTGCGTTTTAAGGTAGCCGACCCTACCACGTGCTTTTCGATCCACTTCCCACGCTGTCGAAACCTGTACATCCCCATAAAAGTTCAGATTAGCGCTAAAGTAGGTGTTATTATATAACAATTATTTGCGTTTGTCAATAGCGTTATGCAAAGTTTGGCATTAAAATTGCATTAAGAAAAGTAAAAATTGCGTGAAATTGCGGAATTTGTCTAAAAAACATAGACGAGCGCGCGCGTTTTGTGTTATAATAAAAAATAGCGATATTCACAAAGGAGATGCCTATGAAAGAATACTATGCAGGAATAGACGTGGGATCTACCACCGTTAAGCTTGTTGTTACGGATAACGGTAATATTGTTTTTGGAAAATACGAACGACATCGCTCGCACACTCAGCAAACCTTGCTTTTGCTCTTAAAAGAAGCTAAGCAAGAATTGGGCGAGTGCGTTTTACGTGTTAAAATAACAGGATCCGGCGGAATAGGTCTTGCAAAGGCATTAAAGCTCGATTTTGTGCAGGAAGTAGTTGCAACCACCTCGGCAATTCGCGCGGTTGCGCCCAAAACGGACGTTGCGATAGAGCTTGGCGGAGAGGACGCTAAGATTATTTATTTTGACAACGGCGTTGAAGAGCGAATGAATGGAGTTTGCGCAGGCGGAACAGGCTCGTTTATCGACCAGATGGCATCGCTGTTGCAAACCGACGCGCAAGGACTTAACGAGTACGCTAAAAATTACAGGGAAATTTATTCCATTGCGGCAAGATGCGGAGTTTTCGCAAAGACGGATATTCAGCCCCTTATCAACGAGGGCGCAACCAAAGCGGATCTTTCGGCATCTATATTTCAGGCTGTTGTAAATCAGACAATTTCGGGCTTGGCGTGCGGTCGTCCCATTCGTGGACACATTGCGTTTTTGGGTGGACCTTTGCACTTTTTAACCGAACTAAAAAAGGCGTTTATTCGTACGTTAAAGCTTGACGACGAACATATCATAGATCCCGACAATTCGCATCTTTTTGCGGCGCTTGGAGCGTCAATGTCGGCAAAAGACACACACGTATGTGACTTTTCCTCGCTTATAGAGGCGTTAGAGCAGGGTGTGGAGATGGAGAGCGAGATAAAACGTTTACCCCCGCTTTTTGCATCGCAGAGCGAATACGAGAGCTTCAGACTGCGCCACGAAAGAGCAACGCTAAGAAGAGGCGATATAGCTACTTATAAGGGTGAGTGCTTTTTGGGAATAGACGCAGGTTCTACTACTACTAAGATTGCGCTTATCAGTAGTAGCGGACGACTTTTATACTCGTTTTATGCAAGCAATCAGGGCAACCCCATAAAAACGGCAATGGGCGCTATCAGCAAGCTTAAGGAACTGTTACCGGATACTGCAAAGATAGCGCGTTCGTGCTCGACGGGCTATGGCGAAGCATTGCTAAAGTCTGCGTTCTGTCTAGACGAGGGCGAGGTAGAAACGGTAGCGCACAGTAAGGCGGCTGCGTTCTTCGATTCTGACGTGGATTGCGTTCTGGATATTGGCGGACAGGATATGAAATGCATCAAGCTTAGAGGCGGTTTTGTAGATACTGTAACGCTTAACGAGGCTTGTTCGTCAGGTTGCGGATCGTTTATAGAGAACTTTGCAACGTCGCTGGGAATGACGGCGTCGCAGTTTGCAAAGGAAGCGTTGTTTGCGCAAAACCCCGTAGACTTAGGCACGCGCTGTACGGTGTTTATGAACTCTAACGTAAAGCAGGCGCAAAAGGAAGGAGCGCACGTTTCGGATATTTCGGCTGGTCTTGCGTATTCGGTAATCAAGAACGCGCTTTACAAGGTTATAAAGCTAACCTCTCCCGATCAGCTCGGCAAGCACGTTGTAGTGCAGGGCGGAACTTTTTATAATCACGCTGTGCTTCGCGCGTTTGAAAAAATTGCTGGAGTTGAAGCTGTTTGTCCGGATATTTCGGGAATTATGGGTGCGTTTGGCGCTGCGCTTATTGCAAGAGATAGCTATAACGGTCAGCAAAGCACAATGTTGTCGTTTGACGAGATAGAAAACTTTACGTACACGATGTCCACTACAAGATGTAAGGGTTGTACTAACCGTTGTATGCTTACGATAAACACTTTCCAGGGCGGAAGAAAGCATATCACGGGTAACCGTTGCGAAAAGGGATCTGGCGTAAAATCTGATATAAAGAAAGGCGAAAATATGGTAGCCTTTAAGACTGAAAGGCTGTTTAAGTACGAAAAGGAACAACCCGAAAACCCCAAACGCGGAGTGATTGGTATTCCCAGAGTGCTTAACATGTACGAAAACTTCCCGTTCTGGGCAACGTTTTTTAACGCGCTGGGCTTTGGCGTAAAGCTTTCGCCCACGTCCACTCGTAAGATATACGAGCTTGGAATGGAGTCTATTCCCTCGGAGTCCGAGTGTTATCCTGCAAAGCTCGCGCACGGACACGTTCAATGGCTTATAAACAACGGAATAACGACTATTTTCCACCCCTGCGTTTTCTTTGAAAGACAGGAAACGGACAAGGCGCAAAACCACTTTAACTGCCCCATTGTTGTGTCGTATCCCGAGAACTTGAAAAACAACGTAGAAGACCTAAATACCAAAAATGTCAGATACGTACGTCCGTTTTTGGCGTTTACCGACCTTGAAACGACTACAAAACGCCTGGTAAAGCTGTGCAAGGACGAATGGAATATTCCTGCAAAGGAAACCAAGAAAGCAGTGATAAAAGCGTGGATAGAACAGCTTGACGCAAAGGGCGATATCGTAAGGGAAGGCGAGAGGGTTATTAAGGAAATGGAAAAGAAAGGCGGTAGAGCAATCGTGCTTGCAGGCCGTCCGTACCATATCGATCCTGAGATTAACCACGGTATTCCCGAACTTGTAGCGTCTTATGGCTTTGACGTGTTGACTGAGGACAGCTTGCCCATTAATTTCGAACCTGCCCGTCCGCTCAGAGTTGTCGATCAGTGGGTATTCCACTCAAGACTTTATAATTCGGCGGAGTTTGTATCGCGTAGGGACGATATGGAGCTTATTCAGCTCAATTCGTTTGGTTGCGGACTTGACGCGGTTACTACCGATCAGGTAAGCGAAATTTTGGAGAAGAGCAACAAGCTTTACACCGTGCTTAAAATCGACGAGGTAAACAACCTCGGAGCGGCGCGTATACGTATTCGTTCGCTGATTTCCGCAATGAATATGCGTAGAGAAAAGGCGGTTAAGGCAAGTTATAGCTCGCCTGCTTACAACAGAGCGGAGTATACCAAAAAAATGAAAGCGGAGGGTTATACTATTATCGCTCCGCAAATGAGCCCCATTCACTTTGATATTCTTCAGCCCGTATTTAAAAAAGACGGTTACAACGTGGTTATTTTAGATAACGATAACCGTAGCGCGATAGACGTGGGTTTGCAGTACGTAAACAACGACGCGTGCTATCCGTCCATTGTGTCGGTCGGTCAAATTATGGAGGCTGTGCTTTCGGGCAGATACGATACGGACAAGCTTGCAATTATTATGAGCCAGACAGGCGGATGTTGCAGAGCAAGTAACTACGTAGCGTTTATTCGCAGAGCGCTCGAAAAAGCAGGCTTACCGCATATTCCCGTAATTTCGCTCAACTTTAACGGAATGGAGAAAAACGAGGGATTTACGCTTTCGCTCCCACTCTTCCTTAACGCTGCAAAGGCAATCGTTTACGGAGATTTGCTTATGCGCTGTCTGTATAGGGTTAGACCGTACGAAAAAGTCAAGGGCTCGGCTAATGAGTTACATAAAAAATGGAACGAGATTTGCATTGATTCGCTTACTAACCCCAAGACCAAATATTCGTTCAAAAAGGTGTGCGAGAGCATTGTTGACGATTTTGATAATTTTGAGATAGACGAGAGTATTGTGAAGCCAAAAGTTGGTATCGTTGGCGAGATTTTGGTAAAATATATGCCTCTTGCAAACAACTATCTTGTGGAATTATTGGAAAAAGAGGGAGCGGAAGCAGTCGTTCCCGACCTACTTGACTTTATGAATTACAGCTTCTATAACTCCGAGTACAAGCACGAAAATTATAACACTAAATATTCGGGCTTGCTTGGCTCGCGTCTTGCGCTAAAGGCGATTGCGTTTATTCGCCGTCATGCGGTAAGAGCGCTAAAAAATAGCAAGCGTTTCTCTCCGCCTGTGCCTATCGACGAGATTGCTCAAATGACTAAACCTTTCCTTTCTATCGGTAATCAGTACGGCGAGGGTTGGTTCTTAGCAGGCGAAATGATAGAGCTTATTACGCACGGAACGCCCAACGTTGTGTGCATACAGCCGTTTGCGTGCTTGCCCAACCACGTTGTGGGAAAAGGCGTTATAAAAGCGCTCAAAAAAGCTTTCCCGCAAGCGAACATCTGTGCGGTGGACTACGATCCCGGCGCAAGTGAAGTAAACCAGCTTAACCGCATAAAGCTTATGCTTTCCGAAGCTAAGCGCAAAGCGGAAGAAAATAACTAAAAACAACAATACGTAATGTAGAAAACTGTACAAAAAAAGGCAATCACGAGTTTATCGCGGTTGCCTTTTTGCTTAGTTTTCGTATAGTTTTTTTAAGTGAGCAAGGTTTATCAGCTTTTCTATAAAGGTGTTTTGGGTGAAGTAGTAGTGGTTGCTTGCCTCATAGCCTATCCTTGCGTCTTGTGAAGAAAGCTCGTATAATTGTTTGGTAAGCAACAGCTCCTCGTTTACGCAGGCGATGAGTTCTTGCTTATTACCTTCTTCGCGTTTTAGGTTGAAATCAATTTGAACGAGCGTGCTTTTCAGGTTGATATATACCACTTTTGCAAATCTGATAAGCTCGGTTACGTTGGTGTTTCCGCTTACGTTTTCCAAAAGAGAAAGACCTTGTTTCCACTTTGCAAGGAGCGTGGAAAGCTTGGAAACGTAGCTTTCTACCGTGTGCGTTCCCACCCACGAGTGTACGTCATCGAAGGGAAATCCTACCATGGTTGCGGTATAGCCTGTTTTTTGCGGATACATGAGGTTGCTTGCTCCGCATTCTTGGTTACTCATATACAGCGTGCGGATATCGTAGGGGTATGATTTATATCCCTCAGAAAACAGTTTGACTGCTTGTTTTATAATGGGAGCTTGATTTTCAAAGTGGAGCGCAAGCCACTTATCGTAGTCAAAGCCGTCCTCGAAAACCTTGTTGGCTAGATCTAGCGCAATTGTGGGATATCCGCCCAACGTCCAGGACATCATAAGTCCGCCTACGCCCAATCTTTTCAGGTTTTGCATATGTTCTTTTACAAGCTCGAATACTGGAACGTATGGTACGGTAGCAAATTCCCAGCTGTTGTTTATCTGGACTTTAGCCATAATTTTATGACCTAGCTTTCTAGCGTTGCTCAGGTTCTGCTTGGTTTCCTCGCACGGACCTACTTTGCTTAGCGAATACTCCTTAACCTCTTCTTTTTTTCCGTCAATTATAACCGTTCCCATTTCGCTTACGGAAAGCACGTCAATGCGTTTATCCATGCGCTCGATGCCCTCTCTTAAGTCGTCGTCGCTCCAGCCGTACGCTTTAGTCCACGCCCAAAGATTTGCAATAATACGCGTTTTTACGCCGGCGTCAGATACCGCGCGTTGCATAATATTATTAACCTCAGGCACAACGTCCTGATGCTTCAGGTGTTTGCAGAACGGACAGTCGTTGTTACGTCTGCTATGACAGTTAGTCATATTTTCGGACATGGTAATCGTAATTATACCGGCAAGCTCGGGAACAGCAAGAACCAGGTCTTTTACTGCGTTGTACAAGTAGTCCTTAACAGGCTTTTGCGTGGTGCACAAGCTCCAGCGCTCTTCATAAAATCTGCCCTTAATTTTTTCCGTTTTTTCGCTGATCTGGTCGGGAGCAAGACCGCGCGGTTCGTTAAAGTATAAAAACACGCCAATGCCGTACTTTTTGCATTTATTAATGATAGCGTTAAGGTTTTTTCTGCGGATTTCGTACCCTTCGTCCAAGCCCTCGACAAAGGGATAGGGCGAGAGTTTTGCAAGTACGCCTTGCATCCAAATTCCGTTTACGCCCATACTTTGCATTTGCGCAAGCAGTCCGTCGGGGACAATTTTTTCGCCGTCTAAAAATGTGTCGCCGTATAGCATAGAGTAGCTGTAAACTATGCGGTCAAAATCCGTATTGGCGGGTTTTGTGGCGTACGTATGCGAGTTTTTGGGATAAAAATCGAAATAATCAACGTATGAAGGAATGAAGTTTGCGCGCACAAGCGAGGCAATCTTGTTCGTTTTTTGCTCGTCTTCAATGGATAAGGGAGTATAGTAAACGGGCGCGCAATCGGATTTTATAAGACCTAATTTGACGTTAAGAAAGTCGTCCTCTCTAAGGTTATAGTCAAGCGTAGCTTCGTCTGTGGAAAGAAGCTCGATAAGCTGATTGTAAGGGAGCAGGTGCCAGTTGTTTCTTATGATAGTTATATAGCCCAGTTTGTTCCATTTTTCGTCGAATTTGATGTTTTCAAGCCCCAGTCTTTCAGCTTCTACTATTATGGTTTTTTCGTCCGTTTTTAGTACCGAAGCGATTCTTTCGGTGCTTACAAGTCCGTAATTTCTAAGTATTACGGTTTGCCATTTTTGAGGCGTGAAAGTGGGAAGAGGCAATAGGGTTTTGTCAATTTTTGGAAGCATAGTTTCTCCTTTAATTCTAGTCTTTGTTTCGAGTGGTAGAATCTGATAGTACGCTTTGTTTTCTAAATTCGTTGGGAGTAATACCGAAGCTTTCCTTGAAAATTCTCGAAAAGTATGAAAAGCCGGAAAAACCGCAACGCTCACTTATTTCACTTATGGATAGATTTGTGGATACAAGTAGTACTTTTGCGTTTGCAAGGCGGGTATTGAGGATGTATTCCATAACGGTATAGCCTACGGTTTGCTTAAAGCGCCTGCAAAAGTAGTATTTGCTCATGTGGCATACTTCTGCAATATCGTCCACCGTGATTTTTTCGCTAAGGTTGGAGTTGATGTAGGATATGGCAGAGGAGAAGAATGTTTTGGGCGAAGGTGCGGATCTTAACGCGTACTTGTCGATATAAACCAAAAGCTTAATAAAAGCGCTTGTATAATGAGCGGAAGCGTACTGATCGTCGTTTATGGCTTCGTTGAGTGTATCAAACAGGTTTTCAACCTCTTCGATTTTGTCCTCGTCCACTATTGCGCAAACCTCGTTATCGTGCCCAAACTTATTATTAAAGTTAGATTGCATGATTTTCAGCGTATTTTCAAAATTTTCGCTAGAACAAAAAATTTTGCTACGCACGTATGAGTCGGGGTTTTCGGGCATAGTGTAGTGGAATTTCTTTGCGCCGATATAGCATAGGGTTCCGCGCTTTATGGGAAAGAGCTTGTCCGCAAAAACTATGTTACCACCGTCAGAGTACATATAGATGATCATTGACCTGTTTGAGCAATGCCAAATTTTATACATGATATCTTTTCCTGTTTCTTTGTACATTAAAGTATAACTCATAATTCACTCCTTTTTTATATGTTAGCACTTATTAAAATAAAAATCAACCCAAAAGAGCAATCTCAGTAAAAAAAACCCAAAAATTCGCATTTTAAATGAGCAATATTTTACTTGTATATTTAGTTGTTTTGGGTTATAATGTTAGTATCTTTACAAATTATAACAGAATAAGGAGAGGATTATGGCTATAAGAAAGATTACCGTAAGCAAAGATGATAGCATTTATGAGGCGTGGCCCGACGTTGCAATGACTAATAGCGGAAAGCTTATTGCTATTTTTACCGAGTGCGAACACCATCTAAACCGCGACAAGTCCCGTCTTGTGCTTAAAGAAAGTTATGACAGGGGCGAAACCTGGGGTGAAAAGATTTTCTTTTCCGAGCGTGAAGACGGTGGTTCTCAGCATACCGTGTCGGGTAAACCACATTATAATTGCGCGCGTATAGGAAAGCTTAGAAACGGTAAAATGTATATAATTTGCGATAGAATTTACGGACAGGAATACTTAAAGTCCGAAATATATGTGTGGATTGGAAACGAAGAAGGAACTCAGTGGGGAGAGCCGATTCTTGTGCCACTTACCGGTATTGTTCCCGACAAAATCACCGAGATTGATAACGGTAGAATTATTGTTTCCGCGCATTTTGGCAATTTCGAAAATAACAATAAACTCACGCAATATCTTGTTTATAGCGACGATGGTATGAAGACTTGGTCCAAGCCCATAGTCGTAGCGTCGCACCCCGATATGAATTTGTGTGAAGCATCAATCTTGCAATACAACGGCGCGCTTATTGCGTTTTTGCGTGAAAATTCGGGCAAGGGTTACGATATTCTCAAAACTATTTCTTATGATAACGGCGAAACGTGGTCGGAGATTTATAACACGCCTATGGACTGTGGTCATCGCCCTGTGTCAGGATTTTTGAAAGACGGAAGAGTTATGGTTACTTATCGTTATATTCCACGTGGTACGACTAATATGTTCTCGGCTTTCTTGCGCGCGGAAGGTCTGCTAAAAACGAACCGCTATGATCAACCTATACGAATTATGCCCTTAGATTACGATCGCAACCCCTCCCCCGATCTTGGATATACGGGCTGGGTGCAGTTTGACGACGGAGAGATTTTCGTTATCAATTATATAAAAGACGACGCGGAAAAGGCATATATTCGCGGATATAAGTTCCGCCCCGAGGATATTGAACTTCCACCTACTGGAAACGTAAGCCAAAACGTATTCAACACCTAGGCAACGCAGGTGCGGAGGCGCACACCAACGTGGACGGTGCGGAGGCGCACACCCAATAGATTGTACTTTGAGTAAATCAAGAAATAAAGCGTAGTTAGTTCTTATGTAGGGGCGATTCACGAATCGCCCACTATGATAAAGCCAATCCGTAGACGGTGCGGAGGCACACCAACGTAGACGGTGCGGAGGCGCACCCCCAATAGATTGTACTTTGAGTAAATCAAGAAATAAAGCGTAGTTAGTTCTTATGTAGGGGCGATTCACGAATCGCCCACTATGATAAAGCCAATCCGTAGGCGGTGCGAAGGCGCACACCAACGTAGACGGTGCGAAGGCGCACACCCAATATACCAACGTAGACGTTGGATCCGAAATGTTGTGCTTTGAGTGAAATTAGTAATTGAGTGTAGTTAGTTCTTATGTAGGGGCGATTCATGAATCGCCCGTACGATTTATAACGCTAATCCGTAAACGGCACAAATGCAGGGGAATCTATCCTCCCGTAATTACCACGCAGTATCTAAAATTCGGGTCGCCTATCATATAAAATTACAGCAAAACACGTGTAGCGTGCAATTTTTTGTACATTATCGCGTGTTTTTTAATTTTAGAAAAATTTTTTGAAATTTTAAAATTTACTTTTCAATCTAGTTGATTTTTTCATTTTTGCTTTGTTATAATAATCACACAACGACACCTAAACCGCGGAAATGGTGCGCAAAATTTTTTTGAGGAGCTTAAGAAAAATGGAAAAACAAACTAGTAAAGAAACAGTTTCTATTCAAGAAATCGAAAAACATTTTGACAGAGTTATCGGTTATAAGTCTATCAAAAGAGAGCTTATCAGAATATGTGATATTATGCGCAACGAGCATCATTATGCGTCGCTTGGCGTGTCCGTGCCCAATGGTTTGCTCTTAGAGGGTGTGCCCGGTATTGGCAAGACCTTGATGGCAAAATGCTTGATTAAAGCAAGTATGCGTACGGCGTTCGTGTGCAGAAAAGATCTGCCCGATGGAGATTTTGTAAAGCATATTAAAGGAGTGTTTGGCGAGGCTGTCAAAAATGCTCCATCCATTGTTTTCCTCGATGATATGGACAAGTTTGCAAACTGCGACGACAGTCACAAAAATTCGGAAGAGTTTATTACTATCCAGTCGTGTATGGATGACGTAAAGGGCAAGAACGTGTTTGTTGTTGCAACCATAAACGAAGACGACGCTATTCCTAAGTCGCTTTTAAGGGCAGGGCGTTTTGATTATAGAATTAAGGTTCATCCACCCAAAGGCAAGGACGCGGAGAAAATCGTTGAGTATTATATTAAGCAAAAGAAGTTTGTTGCCGGCGTTGACGTAAAAACAATAGCACGTTTGCTGGATACTGCGTCATGCGCTGAGTTTGAAACGGTTATCAACGAGGCCGGAATTTATGCCGGTGAGCAAAGAAAAACCGTTATCACTATGGACGATATTGTAAAAGCTTGCGTCAAAGTTATTTACGGCGCTCCTGAAAACGATGGGGATTACAGCGAGGAGCAGATTAAGACTACCGCATACCACGAGGCAGGACACGCCGTTATTGCCGAGGTTTTAGAGCCCGGCTCCGTTAACTTCATTTCGGTAAGAAGAGGTCAGCTCGAGGGCAAGCTGGGCTTTACCGATACCGTGCGCAACAACGATTATTACTTTGATAAAAAGTACATGGAAAACAAGGTAATGATTTTGCTTGGTGGAAAGGCATCAACCGAAATTTGTTTTGGCAAGACGGATCTTGGCGTAAGCTCGGATATGCGTTCAGTGTTCAATATTGTCGATAGGTTTATGGATGATTATTGTACGTATGGCTTCGACGCTTATGAGTATAGCTATAAGATGTCCGACAAGTTTTATGCAAACAAAGAGGAAAAGATGGCATGCGAAATTAGCAAATTTTATGAGCAAACCAAGAGAATTCTCATCGAAAACAGAGAATTTTTGGATCGTTTAGCAAAAACGCTTATGACTCAAGACGTGGTTATGGGCGCGCAAGTAATCGAGATCAGAGAGGCTTGTAAAAAAGCTAGCCTTGTAGCGTAAAATTGTATAACAAAAGCTGGGCGTGCTGTGCTAAATTACAGTGCGCACTCTCGCTTTTAAGGAGGATAACGTGAAAGTTAATTTTAATACGGACAGCAAAAAATTGCAGATACTCTACGTGTTGTGGGCGATAGAGAATTTTTCCGACGAAAATCATCGCCTAAAGCAGGACGATATCGTCAAGATTTTGCAAGACAATGGATATAAAACGGATAGAAGAACGGTTGCGGACAGCTTGCAACTGCTCAAGAGTTTTGGTTATAATATCCACGGTCTTAGCGAAAATAATAACGGTAAAAGCGTAGCGTCTACGCGCGGAGCTATCTACCTCGAGCGCGAACTTTCAGATAATAAACTACAATTGCTTATGGACTCTGTACTTTTTTCCAAGCATCTGTCAAAAGAGGACGGCAAGACGCTTTCTGCTTACGTTGCAAGCAAAGGGAGCTTAAACTTTAAGGAAAGCCAGGCGAAAAATTGTGAGGTTTTTAGCGGTACGTATTCGAGTTTTGACGACAATCTCACAAAAAACGAGCTCGAAACTGTGCGTTTGGCAATAAATGCTAGCGTGCGTAAGCGTATTAGTTTTAAGTACGGACAAAGAGTGCAAAAGGGCGAAAAATACACAAACAGCGGAGAAGTTTTTACGGTTAGTCCGTACTATCTTGTTGTGCATAACGGAATGTATTATCTTTTTGCGTACGATCACGCAGGTAATATTATCAGACATTTCAAGCTCAACAAAATGAACGGTGTTAAAATAACCAAGGAAGACGCAAAACCTCAAAGTGAAACCGAGCTTAAGGATTACACCGTAAACGAATATATTTCTGCACATCCGTATTTATTTGCAGGTGAGCCCGAACACATTATCCTGAAAGTTCAATCCTCTGCGCTTAGCTATGTTAAGGACACGTTCGGCGAGAGCGTAGAGCTGATAAAGCAGGGCGAAAAATTTAGTCAGGTCAAGGTGTTTTGCAATCAGCGCGACGCGTATTATTGGGCTATGCAGTTTAGCGATGTGGCGCAAGTTTTAGAGCCTCAGTCCTTGCGTGAAGAATTGTATCACAGAGCCAGGATAATGGCAAGAAAGTATAGTCGATTCAACGCGGATAGATACAATGAGGCAATTGCCGTAGCAAAACATACAGGAAGACTATGGATTAGAGATACGGATATATCCAACCAAAAAGAACATCATTCCTTAAGTCAGGTCAGAGTGGCATACTTTATGCGCGCGGAACTTGAGAACGCAGACTTTTTGAAAAATTATAAAAACTTACGTGCTCTTAAGCTTGATAACAATCCCATAGAAGATCTTACACCTCTTGGCGAGCTTGATGGGTTGATAGACTTAGTTATTAAAGATTTGCCTAACGTTAAGAATTTGGACTTTTTGTACAAACTCAAAAACCTTACCTCTCTTGGGCTTGACGTGGACAGGGACGTGGATTGTAGCGCGGTAAATTCGCTTGATAAACTAAAACAATTAATAGTTTCTGAAAGAACAACGTATAACACCACGATTGATTGGAAAAAACTAGAAAATCAGATTGCAAATAACCGCATGCGCATTCGTTCTGATACAATAAGTCCAAATGAAACAAAGAACGAAGATTCCAAAAATTTCCCATTCAACGTGTTTGAGAAAATTCTGGGAATTACCAGTTACGAAAGAGATGCAGACGGCGTAAAATCAGCGTTAGAAAAAGCTTTGAGCAGTGTGGGAATTGAAGAGCGCGACGTTTTCTATGCGTGGTATAAAATGGGTTTTTGCGAAAAACATATATGCCACGTTTACGGAATGACACCTGCGAGAATTAGCGGGATTTTGTCCGAAGTAAACGACGTGTTACGTAGCGATGAAAAGCGTGCGCTTTTTGCGCCCTTTATCAAAAGTTAGTTTCGCAGCGGTTTTTAACATTAAAAAAGAGGAGGGAGAAAAGAAAAAATTTTCTTGCTCTTTTTTGTAACAAAACCTAATCACAAGTATGCCTTCTCCTTTGGGGAAGGTGTCACCACAGGTGACGGAAGGAGTAAAACATATCTTACAATAATACGATGTTAATTATTCCCACCAACTGTAGGGGAGGTTTGTATCCTTCCGTAATATTGACCTTAGCAAAAAATATCTATTTTCACCAACACAACTAATAGAGAGTAGCAATATTTACATTTTGAAATAAGCCGTTATGGCTAACGGAACGAGGTTTATAGACTTTTATTTTGATAAAGTGTTGACAATCAAAATAATTTAAGATATAATATGCTTAGCTAAAAAAAAGGAGTATTAGTATGAAAAAAATTATTAAAAACATTACACTCATTGTTCTTGCAGTTATCATGCTTGCATTTGTTGGATGTTCTTCCTCCGCGCCTAAAGCAAAAACCTTTTCAGCTGCGGGAATGAGCATAGAGCTTACCGATAGTTTTCACGAAAAAGAGCTTGTATCCGCAACCGCGTACTACGAGTCGAAAGACGTTATTGTTCTTGCAATAAAAGAAGAGTTTACTTTGATGTATGGTTTAGCAAATTATACTTTAGCAGATTATGCGCAATTGGTTATCAATAACAATAGACTTCCTGCCGTAACTGTCGAAACAGCGGAAAATTACGTGCACTTTAGATATGATAAAGAAGTGTCCGGCAAGGATTTCTCTTATTGGGCAACTTGCTTCAAGTCTGACGACGCGTTTTGGCTTATCCAGTTTGCTTGCGAAACTAAGAACTATGATGGAAAAATCGCTACTTTCCAAAAGTATGCTAATAGCGTAACTTTCACAGCAGAAGAATAATTAAAAAAGAAACAAGCCGTCGCCGCTATATCAAAATTTATTACGACGGCTTTTCTATTTTAAAAATTGCTAACAGTTAAAAATTTCCGAAAATCACTAATACGTATTGCGTTTTTACGTCAATTTTGTTGTTTTTTCTAATAAAATAATTCAAAAACCGCTTCTTTTCGATTGCATATCGTTTATTTTTGTGCTATACTTTATAGCGTAAAGAAAAGGAGTGTATCTATGTTTTTTGCAGTTATTCGCGACAAAAGCCCGTTTATAACTTTTACAACGGCAATAAAAGGCACGCAAAAGCGTATCGCTTCCGTTGTGCTCGAAAAGTGCGAGCTGTGCCTGGCTCTTGACGAGGGTGTGGACGGAGTGAAAAACGTTGATTGCTACGAAAAGCTTAAAAACGGCGATTTCTCCGCATTAAAGGATTTTGAGTTCTCCTCAACCGATACGTCCGTGTCCGTGCTTCTTTTCACAGATAGCGAGCAAGCCTACAATGATTACCTCGCCGAAAATCGCATTGACGATATTGTAGAGTAAGCTAGATCTGTAATCTACTCAAAATGGAAAATAACTTTTCTTAGAGTTGTAAGCATTTTTTAGCAAGCGCTTTATCCTCAAAAATTTGCCCTAGCACAAAGTATAAAAGCCGTTAAAATAAACAAATATTTTATTGCATATCTTACAAAAATAATACTAAAAAAGCGGAGCAATAATACTCAAAATTCCAATTTACAAACCGCTAAAAAAACCAATTTTCCCCCAAACGTATTGCGCAAACCCGTCAAAAATTAATATTAGCTTCCGTAGTTAAATGGATATAACAGCCCCCTCCTAAGGGGCCGTTGTGGGTTCGATTCCCGCCGGGAGTACCATAAAAAAGAGTAGGTTACAACACCTACTCTTTTTTATGGTGGTTTATCTCACTTAGGGAAGCAAACTTACGGGTTCGGATGAACTGATACCTGTTTTCTTGTTTTTTAGTTGTCAGATTTCAAATTGGTGTTTTTGTATCGTAAAATAACTTTAAAAATATAAAATATGTTTGTGTATCTCAGTAAGGTAGGGCGCTAACCTCCTAAGTTGGGTTTGTCGGACGTTCGAATCGTCTCAGGCGCGCCAGCCCACTATTTAGTGGGCTTTTTTCTTTTGTTTTGCCTTGCTATCGGGTGTCCTGAATAGGTTTTGACATACTCGCGCAGAGCCTCAATAACCTCGTCGTAGTTCAGTACCCAACGATTTCCGTGCTTAAAGCTCGTGATTTTTCCTTCCCGTATCAGCCTTTCAATATCGTGTTTATCTATCTGCCAGCGTCTAAATCGTTCATTCCAAAGTCGCACACATTCTTTCAAGGTGCGCAGTCGCGGCATTTCGTAACGCCCTTCCCAGCCGTTCGGATTGACCTTTCGCATAAATTCAGCCGGGTCTATCAAGATTATGTTTCGCTCCAAAATATGAGGGATACCGTTTTCAATCGCAAAGCGCCGCACGTTTGTATAGCGCAGGA
>SVHU01000010.1 GCA_015055625.1 Clostridiales bacterium
CATACGCATTAAGCACGCGGTAACCTTGCTTGACTACGGCATAGACAGTATTAAAAACGTGGCACTACTTTCAGGCTTTACCGATCCTCTTTATTTTTCTAACGTCTTTAAAGCGCAGATAGGTATTTCACCCACGCAGTACCTGAAAAACAAGAATGAAAAGAAAGACAACTAAAAATTTTTACGATTATAACTTTTGGCATTGACACCTGTTTTTTATTATGATATACTTGCCTAAAACACACTTTGGAGGGCAGATGAATGCAAATTAAAGGCGCAATTTTTGATATGGACGGAACACTTGTAAACTCACTAATGTGGTGGGACGTGTTTTGGAGTAATTTAGGTAAAAAGTACCTTAATAATCCCCACTTTAAGCCAAGCGAAGAGGACGATAGAAAGGTAAGAACTATGATTTTTTCCGACTGTATGGAATATATTCAAAAAACGTATTGTATCCCAGCCACTCCTCAAGAAATTCTCGATTTTGCGCACGAGGATATAGAACGCTTTTACGTAGAGGACGTAAAGTGCAAAGAGGGCGCAATAGAGCTTTTAGAAGACTTAAAGAGCAAGGGTATTAAGCTTTGTCTTGCATCAGCTACAAGGCGCGATCACGTCATGCTCTGTCTTAACAATCTCGACCTTACCAAATACTTTGAAGCAGTGCTTTCTTGCGCGGATATTGGAAAAGGCAAGGACAAACCCGACATCTATCTTCTTGCTCTTGAAAAGCTGGGACTTAAAACGGAAGAGGTTTGCGTTTTCGAAGACTCTTACGTGGCGCTGGAAACATCTAAAAAGATAGGCTGTAAGACAGTGGGAATTTTTGATAAATACAATTTTGGACAGGACAAACTTAAAAACGCGTCTATTTATTACGTAAGCGAGGGCGAATCGCTTGCTACGCTTTGTTCCAAAGTAGAAAAGGCATAAAATGACAATAATCACGCATACGTATACGCAAAAACGTTGCAATCAAGTATCTAATATCAAAATATAAAGCTTAATACACTAGGAGAAAATACAATGGAAAAATACGATATTATTATTCAAGGCGGACAATCCAACGCAGAAGGAAGTGGAAGGGGTCCTGTACTAAAAGCTTATGAGCCAAGCGAAGATATTTGCTATCTTGACGTAGAATACACGCTAGAGAACGTAGAAGGTGGTCATATCGTTCACTATACAGACAAGCCTTTTACTCTTAAAATAGCAGAAGAACGCCAAACACCAACAGGACTTGCTTCGGACTTTGCGCTCACGTTCGCTAAAAAGTATATCGAAGATGGAAGACTTGAAAAGGGCAGAAAACTGCTTATTATACGATCGGCTATTGGCGGAACAGGCTATGCTTTTGGACACTGGGGAGTGGGCAGACCTTTGCACGAAAAAATGCTGGAGATGACCGACTACGCGCTTTCTCTCAACCCTGAAGAAAACCGAATCGTTGCGTTTTTGTGGCATCAGGGCGAACACGAAGCTGTATATGGAACTACTACCGACACGTTTAGAACGTTTATGCTAGACACTATAAACTCGGTACGTACTCGCTACGCTCTTCCCTCTCTTCCATTTATTTGCGCGGACTTTGTTCAGCATTGGAAAAGACATAATCTTTCTATTTGCGAGCCCATCATCAAAAAGCTACAAGACGTTGTGAAAGAAGTTGGGAACGCAATGTTTATCCGCACCGAAAACCTGCCCTCTAACGACAGAAGCTGGAATAACGGCGATACTATCCACTTTAGCCGTCAAGCTTTGTATGAGCTGGGCGAAAGATACTACTTAGCGTATACGCTTTTGACCGACAAGCAATAAAAAATCACAATAAAAAACCACTACAATGTCACGGTTTGTGTGATACGTAGTGGTTTTTTTGTTAATTTTATTCCACGGTTTTCAGCGAAGCATTCATATCCGTTTTTATGATATTACGTCTAAGCAAAAGAGTGGATAGGAACACGAAGAACATTGTTGTAACAGGAGTTACTATATACGTCCACCAACAAATATCCGACAACGCACCAAACTTTAGCATTTCAAACACGAACTGAACAAGTCCCACTCCGCATGGTATTCCCAAGATTGCGCCAATAAATCCCATTATATAGATTTCTCTGAAAATATATCCTGCAACCTCGTTGTTTTTATATCCAAGCACCATAAGTGTTGCGATTTCTCTGCGTCTTTCGCTCACGTTGATGTTTGTAAGGTTGTAAATAACAAGCGCGCAAAGCACTGCTGAAAAGGCTATTATCGCAATTGATACAACAACCAAAGAGTCTGCGTTTTTCATTTGCGAAATACAATTAAGCAAGCCTATTCCTGCAAATACCAACACCGTAGAGCCAACAACGGACACTACCGTCATAATAAATCTGCTCATAAACAAAAATACGTTTCTGAGCGTGGATTTATACTTAAAGCTAAGCGGTTTCCACAAGAAGGGAATACGCTCTAAGAATATCTTTTTGCCCATTTTGGGAGCTTTTGGAAGTAACAACTCCGAGGGCTTAGCTTTTAGCAAGGACAAGCCGTACAAAAGCGTAAGAAGCGTGGTTGCTACAAAGGTTATTGCAAGAGTGGCCAGGAAATAGCCAAAGCTTATAAGGTTAGGATAAGACGGTAAATCGTACTGCGTGGTAAACGCCATATAAATTATTCTCGTCAGCGCGTCGCCCACAAAATACGCAACCGCTCCGCCTATGAGCGTTGCAACGCCTACAAACAGCACGTACTTTCTCACTATACCCATTTTGCTGACGCCAAGCGTTCTAAGACACGCCATTTGCGAGCGCTCCTCGTCAAACAGTCTTGTCATTGCCGAATACGTGATAAGTAGCGTTACAAGCAGGAAGAACACAACGAAAATTATGCCTATTATTCCTATTTTTTCCGCTGATGAAGCCTGAGCGTACAATCCGAAATTTTCGTACAACGACAATACGGATACGTTATCGCTTCCCAGCAATTGTTCAACTTCTGCCTTTAGCTTGTTTATGCGCTCTTCATACTCGTCGCTATACGCATCAAATAAATCCCTTTCGATAACCACGTACGCATCGTTCTGAAAAAATCCGCCAGAATTAACGTACACAACCGACGATAAAATCCTGTCCTTATCCAAAAAGCTGGGCTCATCGGCTTTTGAAGACAAAAGCGGATTGTACACTACACCGCTTACGGTATACTCTTTATTCATAAGCGTTATTTTATCGCCTACGTTATAATCCTTATAATCCGCGGTAGCGCGTTCTACCACTACCTCGTCGCTTTTTTCCGGAAAGTTTCCTTCCATAAGCGTAAGGGTATTGATTTTGCTGTCTTTTAGATTATACGAATATACGCGCGTTATTTGCTTGCTGTCTTTATCTTCAAGTTCGTAGCACATAGAAAATTCCACGTTGTCTTTGCCGAACTTTTCCTCGATTTTTTGCTTTTCTTCGCTTGAAAAGCCCATTTGGTTTTTACTTTTTATGTACAAATCGGAAATATTATACTGTTCGTAGCGTTGGTTTACGGCATAGTTTACCCTGCTTTCAATCTCACCCACGCCCGACATAAAACCAATGCTTACAATAACTATGGCGATAATCGTAACAAGCCTGGTAAAATGCTTTTTGAACAGTCTTAACGACACTTTGGATGCAGATCTCATTACCACTCAATCTCCTCTATCGGCTTGGGATTTTCGTTGATAACTACGCTCTCTATCTTGCCGTTTTTAATGCTTATAACCTTGTCCGCCATATCTTTCAGCGCTTGGTTATGAGTTACTATAATAACCAGCTTTTTATTATTTTTGCACACGTCGTGAAGCAATCTTAAAATGGTTTT
Source organism: Clostridiales bacterium (assembly GCA_015055625.1). Taxonomy (GTDB): domain Bacteria; phylum Bacillota; class Clostridia; order Christensenellales; family Pumilibacteraceae; genus RUG12826. The sequence goes on from SVHU01000010.1 coordinate 3,841, forward strand.
ACCCGTGTTATAATCCAGCGCGCCGGTAGGCTCGTCGCAAAGTAAAAGTTTGGGATTTTTTGCAATCGCTCTTGCAATACTTACTCTTTGCTGTTCTCCACCCGAAAGCTGAGAGGGAAAATTACTCAAACGCTCGCCAAGACCAACTTGTTCTAACGTTTGCTTAGGATCAAGCGCGTTTTTACAAATCTCGGTCGCAAGCTCTACGTTTTCAAGCGCGGTAAGGTTTGGCATAAGATTGTAAAACTGGAACACAAAGCCTATATCGTTACGTCTGTAAAGCGTAAGTTCTTTTGTGGAAAACTCCGAAACAACCTTGTTATCCAGAATAATTGTTCCACCCGTAGTACTATCCATTCCGCCAAGAAGATTAAGTAACGTGGTTTTACCCGCTCCGCTAGGTCCAAGTATTACTACAAACTCACCCTCGCCAAGCGCAAAACTAACGCCATCAATAGCCTTTACTCCGCCTGCCGTCGTTTTATATTCCTTTGTTACGTTGTCCAGCGACAAAAAATTAGTTACGCTTACCTTGTCTTGCAATACATCACTCATACTTAGCTCTACCTTTTTAAAGAATAATATTATTATAAACTTGTTAAATAAAAAAATCAAGCATAGCGCGCATATATATAGTGAATAATAAATGAAATTTATTATACTAAACGGCTTGTACCAAAAATGACACAAGCCGTTGTTTTTTATTTGTATTTTTATTGTGATTTTAGCCCATAAGCGGAATATGGATATAACCTCTATACACTCTGCCGTCAAACTTAACTTCGATAACTACGTCGTTTACCGCATCAACTTTTTCGCCCGCTTTTATAACGTATTCTTCCGTTGTAACAGCCGAGTGCGCGCTTCTCCAAGTAGGCAAACACACGAAGTTTTTGCCCGACACGGTAAAACCATCTGGAAGCCACCAACGCAAACTCAAACGATTTGTAATGATACCAAAAACGTCGCGATTATGTTCAAACTCAATCTTTACTCTTAGTTCGCCGTTTGGTGTAATATCAATACCGTCAACCATAGTTACGTAAGCCTTAGCAAGAAGCATTTCTACGTTTATGGTGTTAGGGCGCAACTTATCCATAACTTCTTTGCCTCTTACAAACGAGATATAACTCTCTTTCATATTTGCAGGAATTTCGTCCTCTCCGTCCGTAAATCTAACAAGAACGTACGCGTTTTTATACGCGATACTTCCAACGTTAGAAAAAGTCCAATCCAATCTGCAATTTACAGTCTGTGGGGCAATCGCTACAACCCGCTCGGTAAGTTCGGTACAAGTTTTTGGATAACTAACCGCTCCCATACCCGTCATAATTGCAATACTTTCGATCTTGTCGCCGATATACTCTACCCAATCCTTAGGAAGACCATTTGTCCCATACAAAATTCCCAGCGTTGCTCCAACAGTAGCTCCCGTACAGTCGGTATCATCGCCACAATTTACGGCGTAAAGAATAGACTTTTTGAAGTCGCCCTCGCCGTAAAGCAAGCCAAGAACAGTATAACCCACGTTGGATGGTGCTTCAAACCACCCGTCGCCAATGTCTGAGTTCATATTAAGCACGGTATCGCGAGCTTCTCTTCTATCCATTTTGTTTTCGTAACACTCAATAACCTTTCGTATAGTGATTGCAACCCTGCAACTTTCGGGAATTTTAGCAAGTGCGATATCAATACAGGTACGGATATCGTCAAACACAAACGCGCACGACTGCATTGTAGCAACAAACGCGGCAGCATACGTGCCCTCTCCACTACCGTGATCCACCTGTGCATCTTCTACTGCGTACTCTAGCGCAACGTCGGGACGGCCGGGCTGAAGACACGCCCAAATCTCCGTTCTTATCCACGCTCCGTTACTATGCTTCCACTCGTTGTGATAATCGCCCGAAAGCGGTGGTAAAATTCCTGCCTTCATATTAGCCTTACCAATACCGTACTCGTTCCAATACGGGCCGATAAACGAAAGCCAAAACTCACCGAGCGACGTGGAATTTATGCCTTTCATTCCAAGTTTTTCAACAGCGTTAAGCCATACAAGCTGAAGGTCCAAATCGTCGTTTGCAAGCACTGTGCCTTTGGGCGTAGAAAAGCCTTCTACCGACAAGTATTCTCTACATCCCTCATACGGAGTGCCTATTGTTCCGCCGATATTCTTGCCTATCCAGCAAGCTTTTACCTTGTCTTTATACTTTTCAAAATTAAGCTTTATCATAAAAAAATCCTCCTTATTAGTGTTTTAATTATACCACCTTAAGGAGAATTTTTATATGGGTATTTTTTACTTGCAGTGTAGGGATTTTTTACTTTTTCTCCCTACTTTGCGTAGGCGTACAGCCAAAACTTTTGGAAAACGCGTGATAAAAAGCGCTTCTGTCGCTATATCCTACCTCTTCCATTATTTTTTCTACCGTCTTATTTGTGTTTTGCAATAAGTTTTTTGCCTGTTCCATTCTGCGCTCTCTTACGTATTCAGTAACGGATATCCCAAACTTTTGCTTGAACACTCTCGAAAAATAGGACGGGTTGTAAAAACAACGTTTTGCCAAAGCATCCAGCGTAAGCTCGCCGTCGGGATTGGACGAAATGTATTGTACAAGATTTTCCCAAACGTTAGCAGAACTGAAAATCTCGGGAAGAAGACTGCGACGAAGCATATACGAAAAGAGTATGCTAAGATAGTTTTCTATCACTCTGCCATAACCCTCTTTCTTTTCGTCCATTTCCCTTTTCATGCGCTCTAAAATAAACTCCACATCCTTACTCTCTTGCGTGGAAAAGGAAATTTTTCCGTAGTTGTTTTCCTTTCGTAGCTCGTTAAAAGCAGTGAGCGAAAGCAAGGCTAAAGCATTATCATCATTTACTACCTTTCCCATAATTTCGGGATTAAAACACACGTTATAATAGCAGTAGTCCTCGCTTCCAATAAACGAATGTTCGCTACCGTAATTGATAAAAATCACGTCGCCCTTTTTTACGTTGTACACGTTATCGTCCACTCTTTGCTCAGCTTCTCCACGCTCTACGTAGACTATCTCAATAAAATCGTGCTTGTGCTTTTCGTAAATTGGGTTTCGCCCTTTGAAAATACCTATGGTTTTGCCTTTTTCTATTAAGTTTTCCGTCTTGAATATTTCCATAATAATATCATAACATCAAAAATACGCGCTTGTCAATATGTTTTTATCAAACTTCCAAACGCGTATCTCATTTTTATTTTATCTTTATAGTAATAATCTCAAACGGCTTATAGGGAAGCGTTATCTTTCCGTCCTTTATCTCAATCTCTTCAAGCTCGTTTTCCAGCATATCGCACAGGTATGCCTTACTTCCAAAACCAACGTTCAGCTCTGCTATTCCGCGCTTGCGCATAGGCTCGTACGCACGTATTACAATGCCGTCATTATTTTCCGCAAGCTTGAATGCTTCTACTACAAGTTTGTCGTCTTTGACGCAAATTGGCGCATACGTATCGGGCAAACTGCCACCACCTACGCAAGGAACAACCTTTGCGGGGTTATTGAGCTCGTACGCTTTTTTGAGCGTATCACTGTTTGCAAGCGTGCCTGCGTGAGGACAAAGCGCATACTTAATTTCGTGCACTTTCATATCACATTCGGCATCAGGGCTTTTGGGCGAACGAAGGAGAGTGAGCGTGATATCGTTATCGTAAAGTCCGTGGCCAAACTTGCTCTCGTTGATAAGCGACACGCCGTAGTCGTTTTCGGAAACGTCAACGTACTTATGTGCGCAAACTTCGAACTTTGCAGTATCCCACGAGGTATTACGAGTTGTAGTTCTATCCGCATAGCCGTACTGAATTTCGCAACTTGCTTTGTCCGTTACGATATCAATCGGGAACTCGCGCTTAAGCAATACGTGACTTTCTTTCCAATCAATATTATCGTCAAACTCCACAATATCCTTATCGTCGTACAAGTACACGGTGTCGGTAATAATGCTTTCACCAAGTTTTCTTACAGTCTTAATTCCCGCTCCGCAGTTGTCTTTTACAACCTCGCACGAAATCACTTCGTTTACCGCAAACTCCTTTTCTTTATAGTAGTGAGCAATCTCCCACGCATCATACATATTGGGCAAATCTTCATACGAAACAAAGCGAATACTCTTGCCGTTTTTGAGTACTTCTCTATTGTTTTTCTTATCGTATACCGATATTATATTCTTGTTTTTGTCAAACGTAAGCTTTATAAATGCGTTTTCTAAAACGTTTTTACTTACCTTAACTTTGCTCTTGCTTTCTTTTAGACTAACAACCTTATAGCCCTTTGCAGGAATACCGTTTACCTTATATTTTTTACCCTCATAACTTACCGTTCCGTTAAGCGTAAACGAGTTGGGGTTATAAACCAAAAATCCGCTCGATTGCACGTTGTTAGCAATACCGTTTAGTAGTTTTTGCTCCGAGCCGTTAATGTAATCAAAGATTTTGCCATACATATAATCGCTGTCTTTGTACACTTCGTTTATGGACGAGCCGGGCAAAATATCGTGGAACTGATTGATAAGAATATCCTCCCACTTTTTATCGTGCTCCGCCTTGTCAAAGCCGTCTATTCCAAACTTGTTTGCAAGCACGGACAGAGCCTCTACGTTGCACATTCCAAACTCGCTCTTTCTATTGTATTTCTTGTTGTTTGCTTGCGACGTATACGTTCCTCTGTGATATTCAAGATACAGCTCTCCAATCCATTTGGGAAGTTCTTTTTCGTTCTTGGCAATATTCGCTTTTGCCGTATCTATATACTCTTTTACCGACACAAAACGCGCCGAGGGAAGAGCAGGCAGGGGATTTTTCATACGCTCTACGTATTCTATGTCGTGCGTAGTAGTTCCTCCACCACCGTCGCCGTAGCCTACCGTCATAAGCGCTTGAGAACTTACCTGTCGCTGTTGATTTCTAAAATACGTTCCATACACCGACGCAGGCGTAATATGGGAGACATACGTGTTGTGCGCTTTCCAATTAGCGTCGTGTTGTCCCAAAATAAAGTGAGTAATAACCTCGCTTCCGTCGATACCTTGCCAACTAAATGTATCGTAAGGCATCGTGTTAGTGTCGTTCCAACTAATCTTGCTCGTTACAAAATCGTCCACTCCACATTTTTTCATAATCTGTGGAAGAGCCGCGCTATATCCAAACACGTCAGGGAGCCATAAAACCTTGCTATCCACATTAAACTCTTGCTTAAAAAAGCGCTTACCGTACATAAACTGGCGCACAAGTCCCTCGCCTCCAGTAATATTACAATCCGCTTCTACGTACATTCCGCCCTCTGCTTCCCACCTGCCTTCCTTTATACGCTCTTTAATCTTTTCGTAAAGCTCTGGCGCTTCCTTTTTTACTGCCTTGTAAAGAGGAACTTGTGAAGACATAAAGCGATAGGACGGATAACGCTTCATAAGCTCTATAACGGTAGCAAACGAACGTTGCGACTTTTCGACAGTTTGGCGCAATCTCCAAAGCCACGCAACATCTATATGCGTATGACCAATGCACGCAACCATAGGCTTTTCGCCTTTGTCTTTTCCATAAAATTCCTTATCAAGATATGCACTGGCTTTAACCGCGCTCTTTATAAACGCTTCGCTTCCCACTTTTCTTAAATCGAGTAGCGAAATGGCATTATCCACCACCGAATACACTTTCAAATATTCGTCGCTATTCTTGTTTGTATATCCCAAAATTCCGTAAGGCACGGATAAATCGTAGTATAATTTTTCTATACGCTCGTCAACGTAGTCTATGCACATCGAGAATGGTAAATAGTCGTTTACCTTTTTGATTACATGATCTCCAGTTCTGGTACAAGCGTATACGTATACGTCGTGCTCACCTTCTTCTTCAATAAGATAATCAGGGTGATTTACGTCCATTCCCTGCTTTATCTTACCGTCTATATAAAGTATGATTTGTGGACAATACCAAGCATCTGCCATCATTGACGAAATACGAAGTAGTCGCTTGTATTCGCTCTTCTTAAAATTCACTCTGGCATAAAACCAAGCGTGTTTTTCTACTCCACCACCCCATGTATCGCCATCTGAAAACGGAGTCATATCCGAAATATTAGGCATACCGCCTCCACTCTTAAAGTCGCAAGGCTTGTATAAAATTTTCTCAACCTTTTCGCTCTTTACCGTCTTTGCTCCACTAATTTGACCAAGTATCGCCGACGTTCTATCTATTATATCGTACATACTATTTTCCTCCTAGTTATACTACAATTATATTTTACAACAACTTGCTTGATAATTTCTATCGATAACGTATCTGAAAATAGTGATTTTATTAAATTTTTCATTATTTGTTGACAAAATCGTTGTTTTTTAGTATGATAAAACTAAGAGAGGAGGAAAAACTAATGGCTATTACAAGAAAATACAACGTCGCAGAAAGATCTGACTATGCGGATATAAACTGCCATTTATGGCAAGGAACGAACGTTAAATCGCACGCTCACGACGATTATTTTGAAATAAACGTTTTTACCGAGGGCGAGGCTATCACTCGTCTTAACAATCAAGAGTTTTCAGTAAAAAGGGGCGACGTTATAATAATGGCACCGCTCACTTTTCACGAAATTAATTCTGTGGGAATAAGCGCGCATTACAACATTGCTATCCGCGCGGAATATTTTACAGCCATTCTTTCGTCCAAGCCATTTTTACAAAACGAACTAAAAGACGGGTTTATGGTTTTTTCGCTCTCATCCCCCACGCTTGCCTTTATTTTATCCAAGATTCCGCTCGTTGATAACGAACAAACTTCCTCGTCCATAACCTTATGTGAGGCGATAATATACGCCGTTTTATCCGACGCTATTCAGCACGTTTCGGGCGAAAACGGTAACAAAAACAAGATAACGTATTACGTAAAAGATGCAATAAGCAAGATTGATAATGGAAAATACGTGGACAAAACAGTTTCTCAAATTATTATCACCTACCCCGTTTCTCCACCCTCGTTTATATTCTATTTCAAGAAAATTACAAACAAAACGCCCAAGGACTATCTTACCGAAAAAAAGCTTACTCACGCTAAAAATTTACTGCTCACAACGTCTATGTCTATACTCGAAATTTCGCTAGCCGTAGGGTTTGAGAGCATGAGCCACTTTATTAAGGTGTTCAAATCAAAGTATGATTTTACTCCACTTGCACTAAGAAAAAACGCAGAAAAGAATGGTAAAATCTTCGCTAAGGATATTATAGTAACGTCAATATAAAATTTAATTATTGACAAATTGTATAGATCGTGGTACAATATATAGGTTGGGTTAAAAATTTTTTATATTGTTTATATTCATTTTTTTTAATGTTTAGCATACACTTAAAACAAAAGAAAAGGGAGAAATTTATGATTGAAGTAAAACAGGTAACGTCTAAAAAAGATTGGAAAATCTTTGCTACATTTGCAATAAACTTGTACAAGGACAATCCTCACTACGTTCCAGTTTTTATCTCTGACGACAAAAACATAGCAAACCCCAAGAAAAATCCTAGCGCTCAAAACACTATTGTAAAGGCGTTTTTAGCATATAAAGACGGAAAAGTTGTGGGCAGAATTGCAGGCGTTATACTAAAGGACAGTCCCTTAGAAGAAGATAAAAAGCTTGTGCGCTTTTCACGTTTTGACGTTATTGACGATTTCGAGGTTACAAAGGCTTTGTTTAACAAGCTCGAAGAATTTGCTAAGGAAAACGGCAAAGAGGGAATTCACGGACCGTGGGGCTTTAACGATACGGACAGAGAGGGATTGCTTACCAGCGGATTTGACGAGGACGGCTCTTACGCTACCATTTACAACCACGCCTACTACAACGAGCATTTGATAAAAATGGGCTACGAAAAAGAATCGGGCTGGATTGAAACCGAAGTTAAACTTCCAGGAAAAGGCGAGCATAATTACGATCGTTACGTAAAGCTTGGTTCTTACGTTAAAAAACGTTATAAGCTCACGGAAGCGTGCGAAAAAATGCCGCTTAAAAAGGTTATAAAAACGTACGGCGACTCATTCTTCGAGTGCTACAACGAAGCATATAATGCCCTTGATATGTTTGTCGAGATTAATCCCGACACCAAAAAACAGGTACTTGCCCAGTTTGCCGTTATGATTAACAAGGAATACTTTTCGGTAATTTTGGACGAAAACGAGAAAGTTGTTGCGTTTTGTGTGCTTCTTCCCTCGTTTGGAAAACTTCTTAAAAAACACGGCGGAAAAATGTCGCTTCCGTTTATTCTAGAGCTAGCTAAGTACCTCAAAAAGCCGGACGTATTAGAGCTTACGCTAATAGCAGTACGCCCTGAGTTTTTGAAAATGGGCTACACCGCTGCTTGTATTAAAAGAATTATGGAAAACGTTGACAAAAACAAAGTAAAAAAGATTGTTTGTCTACCTACGCTTGAGTCTAATACCGCGGTTCGCTCGCAATGGAGCGCTTTAGAGCACAAAGACACAAAAACAAGACAAACGTATATTAAAAAGATATAACAAAAGGCTATGTCGCAAAATATGGTTGATTAGCCATAAGGCGATTTGACGAAAAAATCAACCGTAGATTGGGACAGAGCCTAACAAAAAACAAGCCTTATCCTAACCGATTTGGCTTGTTTTCTTGTATACGTATGTTAGTTTTATAGCTAGCGATAACTGTTTATTATCATTACTTAAAACACAACATATCGGGTGTGCGCCTGCGCACCAATTATTCAAAATCTATAACCGCTAATTCCGCGCAGGAGAAGGAGGGAACAACGTACTTTACTACGCCGTTTTCCTGACAAAAGCTAAGCTCTTTTCCGCTTGGAGCAAGGTATACTTTCTTTACCTTTTTATCAAGTTTTACACTACACTCAACATCGCCGGTATACGGTAAATCCTCGATAACTTCCACGCCGTCGCCCCTTACTTTTGCAATGCCGTAAACAAGGTGCTGAACAATTCTGTTCTTGTCTTTTTGACTAAACAGCGAGGTTATACCGCACGAGGGAAGATTGCACTTGAGCGTCTTGTCAAGCATTTTATCTATAACAAACGTAATAATCGAGCGAACGTGCGCGCTACCGTGGCGAGCGTATTCGGCAAAAATATCATAACCAATATACGCTACGTTTTTTGTTATCACTACCGCATCCGACGTTTTCTCTCTATCGTACGGAGTGTGGCGGTGCGAGCAATAATGCTCTATACTGCGATTAAAGTATGGATCTACACGCTTTGCTACAACCTCTCCATCAAAGTTATTATCTACGGTTATGGAGTACGCGTCGCAATAGGTTACGTAATCGGCAATTCCATTGGGAGCAAGGTCGAACGCGGGACGAATATACGAGGGTACGTAGTCGCTTTTTCCCACATACGTTACGCCAAAATCGAGCGCGAACTTGCCACTCTCGTCAAGTCCTGACGAGCCCGAAAGCAGTACTTTTCCGCCCTTTTTAATAAAGTTGGCTATCTTTGCTTTAAGCTTGCCAACAAGCGGAACACAGTCGGGCAAAATAACGAGCTTATACTTGTCTAAATCCTCGTTTTCATCCACTATATTATATAGATAATGCCCCTCCAGCATTACGCGGTTTGAGCCCGTATCGCTAGCGTTGTTCTTATGCAAACACTTTAGCGCCTCTAAAGAAAACAGCGCGATATCGGGGATATACTCACCACCCAGCCACTCTTCCTTTTGTTCAATCTCGCCATAAGCGCTACCTATCAGACGGTATGTTGCCTCATCGAACTCGCCGTCGGGATGAAGCTGATCGCCAATAGAACATCTTGCGCCACAAGCAACGGATAACGCGGTTTCGTAACGTAAAGCATTAGGGTGCTTATATCCGCCAAACTCACCCCAACTGCGGTGGAACTTACCCGTCATTCCGAGGAATTTTCTGCCCAGCGTTCTTGCGTACGCCGCAGCTTTCGGGAAGTGATCATAACCCCATCCGCCCGTGGGCAACGATTCTAACTCGAAGTGTCCGCGGTTACAAAAAGCTATATCTCTGCCTTGGAAAATAGCTCCGCCGTCGTTGTGAATAATGGGCATATTTTTATCGTACTTATCCACGGTTTTACGTATCGCGTCAACGTACTTAAAGTACACTTTTTTCGCATACGTTCTCGCGTTTTCGGGATTATTTACGTCGTAGCCAAGCTTCAACATCCCCTTGACACATTCTTGACAATAACACTCGCCAATGCCCACGATATCCAAAAACAGTCCGTCCATGCGCTTACCGAACAAACGCATAACCTCGTCCACCTCTTTTGTCAGTTGTAAAAGGTAGCGCTTGTTGTTAAAACAAATTCTGTGGAATCCAGCTTCCCAAAGAGGTTTAGGACCGTTTTTGCCTGTGCGCAAACACTCAGAGTGCGCGTAAACGTACTTTTCGTCAAGCCCTGCGGAAACATAGATCTCTTTTCTTACGCCTAATTTTTCGCAAACGTCAAGCTGGGCGGAAAGCAAATCGAAATCAAGCCCGGGATGTGTTTTGCCCACTTTGCTGGGATAGTACATCCAGCCATGGTGACATTTTGCAAACAAAGTAATAGAATTTACGTGTCCGATTTTTAGCGCATTTTCAAAATTTTCCGCGCTAAATCGCGATCCTATCCCACTGATTTTCTCACTTGTATGAAAGTCCAAATGTACTTGTCTATACGAAAAGTTTGACATAGTGTCCCCCTTTATTCATTTTAGTTTTTTACAATTATATCACAAGTTTTTTTTAATTACTAGAATTATCCTGGAAAAAATTATAACGATAGTTACTTTTACGCTAAGACTTCACAAGTAATCCGCGCGGTGGGCAGACCCACGGTCAATATAGTGGGCGATTCGTGAATCGCCCCTACATTATGTTAAAAAACAACTACGCGTTATTTCTTGATTTACTCAAAGCACCCATATCGGGTGTGCGCCTCCGCACCGATTCGTGAATCGGTGGACAGGTCCACTCCCGACATGAAAAACTAACGGTTTCTAATTGTTTGCTTTGCTAAAACACAACATTTCGGATCCAACGTCTACGTTTTCTTGATTGTTAAACAGCCACAACTTGATTAACCTGCTGTAATTATTCAGCTTCTTTACTCGAATTACCATATTGGATCCAACGTCTACGTTGGTGTGAGGGCGCACTCCCAATATGGGGTTTTATCATATTTCGGGCGATTCGTGAATCGCCCCTACAATTGGTTTGTTATTCGGGCGATTCGGCTGTCGCCTACCTACATGTGGTTTGTTATTCGGGCGATTCGTGAATCGCCCCTACGGTTGGTTTCGTTTACGAATTAGTCACGTTGGTAAATTTTTTTATACAGCACGTTCCTGACTTTTTCAAAGCCGTTTCTATCCAGTTTTTTACTGCACATAATCCTAAGCTCAACCTCTTCTCTCTCTTTTTCTAAGGGAGGCTGAACGTAATAATAATCGTGGAAAAACAAGCCGTTTTTCTCATAAAACGCAATACGTTTGCGAGTTTTTTCGTCAACAGGCGGTTCTACCTCTAATACGATAGGCGCGCAAATACGGGCTTTTAGCTCGCGTAAAATCTCACTGCCCACACCCTTTCCCCTATGCTCTTTGCTCACCGCAAAATGCTCGACAAAGACAAAATCGTCAAGATCCCATACGCCAATAAAGCCTATTATTTCTGCGTTTTCTTGCTTTATAAAAAGCGAATAATTTTGCTCTTTGAGCAATGCGTTTTGCCCCTTATAACTACGTATTTCGTTTTGAGGAAAACTGTCTTGCATAATCTTATAGACGGCGTCGAACCCGTCGTTTGTTATTTTCTTTATCATAATAATATTGTACTGTATATTAGGCTTTTAGTCAATGCAAATTTGTTATTTTAAGCAACTAAATTTAATAGAATCTATTGCTTTATCAAGTAAAGCGTGTTATAATAAACTAAATTGCATCAGGAGAAAACGGTTATGATGAAAATTTTAGAAAAAATCAAGCAAAATAAACGCAACCAAGTAGTTTTAGCTTCCTTTGGCGACAGTGTAACGCAAGGCTGTTTCGAAGCTTATGCCTCAGAGCGCGATAAGTGCTACGGCGAGAGAATGAAACAAATTCTCAATATGCTCTACCCCGAAACGCCGGTAGTTTTTGTAAACGGCGGACTGGGCGGAGATACCGCGCACGGCTCGCTTAACAGAATTAACGACGTACTTCGCCACTCTCCCGACCTTACTATCGTTTCATTTGGGCTTAACGATTGCGGTGGCGGATTTGAAAAAATAGACGAGTACGAAAACGCTCTCGATAGCATTTTCACCCAGCTTGAAAACGTGGGTAGCGAAATTATTTTCCTCACTCAAAACACTACAAACTCATCCGTTCATCCCCTTACCGCACCCATTCATTTAGAAGCTGCAAAAGCAATCGCAGGTCATAAGGAAAAGGGATATCTTAAGGCGTACTTTGAGCGCGCGAGAAAGGTTTGTCAAAAACATAACGTAAAGATTTGCGACCTTCACCCCATTTGGGAGAAAATGGAAGAAGCAGGCGTTGACGTATTTAACCTGCTTTCCAACAAAATCAACCATCCCATTCGCGAATACCACTACTATATTGCGTTAAAGCTTATTGAAACAGCTTTAGATTAGCCAAGTTTTATTTTTGTTCATTTACTTTTATTCTATATCTTATACAAAAATCACATACTACGGTTATTTCGTAGCATGTGATTTCTTATTTTATTCTTTTACGACCTCTATCGTGTCTATTCCATAGCGTGCAAAAAGCGCTATGCTTTGAGCAGAAATTCGCTCGCCACTTACAACAATTGGAATTGCTGGCGGACAGGAAACGGAGGGGGACGCACACACGCGGTTTAGCGAAGCTGTTACGCTTACGGTTTCGCTTTCGCTCATTATTGCCTCACGCACACTCATAACACGCTCAGGCTTTGAAAACTCTATCGTCAAAATCGGTTTTCGTTCCGTTTTTTGAACGCTTAGCAATGTGTTTTGCACGTGCCTAAAATCGCTATCTTTAGACGCCGTACTAAACATAAACACTGCATATTCGTTGTCTATCATTTCACATTCTATGCCGTTTTGGCCAAGCACGTATGCAAGATTTTTGGACAAAACGTTGGATTTTACTAGGTCTAACGTAAGTTTGAAAGGCTCGTTGCCCACGCAAACATATCCGTTGTTTTCCAGCTCAGTTCTGATTTTTTCAACTCGTTCTTTTATCTCTTCAAACCGATTTAAGTTTTTTTCAACATCCGCGTTTACCAAGTCTAAAGACTGTAAAATAAGGTAAGACGGCGATGTGGAAGCAAACAGCGATAGCGCGCTCATTGCGCTATTTTGATACTGCTTACCCTTTTCGCTTATATGCAAATACGCTCCACCGGTAAGAGAAGAAAGTGTTTTGTGGCTAGAGTCACAACACATTGTTGCGCCCTTTTTTATCGGGTGCACACTATCTTTCATAAACGCCAAATACGCTCCGTGAGCATTATCCACAATAAGCGGTACGTCGTACCTGTCGCATACCTTTACAATGCTTTCTATATCTAAAACGTTACCAAGATAATCGGGCGAAGTTATGTACACAGCGCAAGGCTTTTCGTCAAGCAATTTAAGCTCTTCGTCTATATCGTACGCGCTCACGTTACATTCACACAAATGCCCGCTGTTTTCAGGATATACCCATATAGGCTCTATACCAAGTAGCGCGCATCCGTAAACAAATGTTTTGTGAGCATTACGAAGCGCCAAAACAGTGGGATTACGCTTGCCTTTGCTTACAAGATAAAGCATAGCTTTTATGCAAAGCGACGAGCCTTCGGTGGAGTAAAAAGTAGAATACGTATCAAACAACTTAGTAGCATTATCCTGACTTTGCTTGATTATTCCGCTAGCGTTATAAAGCACGTCAGCGCCCGAAATTTCGGTTATATCGTACTTTTCCGTTCCAGTAAAAGATTTTCCCTTATGCCCTGGCATGTGCGCTCTGACGCCGTTTTTATCGGCGTATTTTTTAACAAAATCTATAATAGGCGTTTGCATTATTCTTCGTCCGAGTTTTCTGCAACCTTAATCATTACCGCGCACTCGATACGCTTTTTGAAAAGCTCGCAACCGTACTTGTAAACGCCGTTTACCTTACCTGTTGCGTGATAGCCGTTTGCAGGACAGCCACCCGAACAATACAGCTTTGCCCAGCAGTCCTTACACTCCTCTTTAGCGTACGCGTTACAAGAACGGAACTCGTCCTGAACTTCCACGTTTACAACGCCGTCCCAAACGTTACCGAGCTTATATTTTTCGTCGCCGACAAACTGATGACAGGGATACAAATCACCCCAAGGCGTAACAGCCATATATTCCGTTCCGCTACCGCAACCCGTGATACGCTTATAAATACAAGGGCCGTGCGTTAAGTCTAGCATATAGTGATAGAAGGTAAAGCCTCTTCCTTCCTTTTTGCGCTTTATCATCTCTTTTGCAAGTAGCTCGTACTGCTCGAAAAGAATGGGCAAGTCCTCTTGTGTGAGAGCGTAAGGATCGGAGGGCGGACAAACCACTGGCTCCATACTAAGCTCGCTAAAGCCCATATCCGCCATGTGTATAATATCCTTGAAAAAGTCCACGTTGTTATGCGTATAAGTTCCGCGCATATAGTAGTCCTTATTACCACGCTTTTCCACCAAACGCTTGAACTTGGGCAAAATCACGTCGTAAGAACCTTTTCCTGCATAGTCCTTTCTAAAGTGGTCGTGAACTTCCTTTCTTCCGTCTAAAGACAGAACGACGTTGCTCATTTCCTTATTAAGATAGTCCATAACTTCTTCGTCAAGCAGTACGCCGTTTGTGGTAAAAGTAAAGCGGAAATTCTTATTGTGCTGTTTTTCGATGCTACGCGCGTAGGCAACAAGCTGTTTTACAACGTCGAAGTTAAGCATTGGCTCTCCGCCGAAAAAGTCAACCTCTAAGTTTCTACGCGTTCCCGAAGCTTTGATAAGATAGTCAAAAGCCTGTTTTCCTACCTCGAAAGTCATAAGCGCTCTATCGCCCTGATATTTTCCCTGGCTTGCAAAGCAGTACGAGCAGTTAAGATTACAAGAGTGAGCAACGTGCAAGCAAAGCGCTTTTACCACCTTGCTGTTGTTCTTATAATCGTATGCAAGATTTTCGTAGATGTCCTTAGAGAAAAGCTTTCCGCTCTCTTTTAGCGCCTTTATATCACCCAAGCACTCCAAAACCTCTTCCCTAGTAACGTCGGGAAGATGCGCGTATTTTTTTAGAATTATATCTACTATTTCGTCTTGAGTTTTTTGCTCGTAAAGCGAAATAATATCGTAGGCTACCTCGTCTACCGTATGTACCGAACCACTACAAGTGTCAAGCACAATATTATATCCGTTAAGTTTATATTGATGTACCATTTGTTTTTCCTTGTTTTTGTCTTTATTAATTTGCTAAAAAGCAATTATCTTGCCCACAAAAAATGCCATAATCGCGTTTTAGCTAAAGCACCTTGTTATCTTATTAAATAAACTCTCGTCTAATGACAATATTGACAGTGGGTCTGCCCACAATATTGACAGTGGGTCTGCCCACAAAAAATGCCATAATCGCGTTTTAGCTAAAGCACCTTGTTATCTTATTAAATAAACTCTCGTCTAATGACAATATTGACAGTGGGTCTGCCCACAATAACAATATTGACAGTGGGTCTGCCCACAAAAAATGCTGTCTTAAAAGCAAGACAGCATTTTTTCTCTTTGATTTGCTAAGCGTAATTATTTAGCCTGCTTATTGCTTTCGCATTTCTGGTTAGCAACGCCACAAGAAGTTTTGCATGCGGACTGGCAAGAAGTCTGACATTCTCCGCAACCACCGGTCTTAACGGTCTTTGCAATATCCTTAGTTTCGATAGTCTTAATTCTGGTCATAGGTGTACCCTCCATAAGTTTATTAAAATATTAAATTTATTCTATCACAACGAAAGTGCGTTGTCAATAGTTTTTTGATTTTTGTGCGCTCTTTAAGTAAAATTAAGCGTTAAGTCCGATCATAAAATTATAAAGAGAAGTCGTATTTGCACTAATCTTGAACACTGCAAAACCTGCAAACTCAGTTTCTTCGTTCTGGTTCTCAAACTCGGTGCTATCCCAAGCAATACACGTAACCTCTCTAATTTCGCCGTAAGTGTTTGCTACAAGCATTTCTACGGTATCAAAAGTATAAGATTTGCTACCAATCTTTGCTTCCTTAACTTCGCTAAACTCAAGTCTAAGCTTAGGAAGAGTTTGATCATACTTCTCATAAAGACCTTTGCCTTCCCCAGTAAGCTCGGTTTGAGTAAACTTTACAACTTCGCCATTTTCGTAGTAAGTCTTGTTATCGGTATCCGTTCTACCAGAGAAAATGGATTGCATAAGGCTGTAAGAATTTTCCTTCAAAAGCTTTTTGAGCTTATCATAATTTTTACCTTGCTGTCCAGGAAGATCTTTTGCAATATGATATCCGTTAGCGTTAGCATCTTCGTATACAATTGCTTTTCTGAAATCTGCAAGATTTTCTAATGGCTTGGTATTAACAAGGCTGAACACCAATACTAATACAACAACTGCAACAAGCAATACGGCTCCGATAGAAATTCCAATTTTAGCTCTTTTTTTCATAAATTTCTCCTAAAAAATTTTTTTTATTTTGTTGCAGTGTTTTCATCTGCACTCTTTTTGTCGTTAGATACAGGCTTTTGAGCCTCATTCAATCTTTTGTTAAGAGCAGTTTCTACCTCTTGGGCAGACGCTCCACTCATAAGCATCTCAATTTCTGGCGTGTAGATAGTTTCGCAAGCAAGCAAAACTCTTGCCATATTATCGAGAACGCTTTGTTTTTCTACAAGTATATCATAAGCGGTTTTGTGCGCTTCGTCAAGTATTTTCTTGACTTCTTGGTCAATTTTTTGCGAAGTTCCCTCAGAATAGGGCTGAACCTGACCGTAATCACGTCCAACGAACACCTCTTGACCTCCACCATAGTATACAGTTCCAATCTCTTCGGACATACCCCACTCGGTAACCATCTTTCTTGCAATACGCGTTGCCGACTGAATATCGCCCACAGCGCCTGCGGAAATATCCTGAGTAATAATCTCTTCAGCTGCTCTTCCGCCCATCGTCATTGCCAGACGACTTTTTAGCTGAGATAACATAATATGTTCGTCGTCGTTGTCAGGACGAGTAAGCGTATAACCTGCCGCCTGACCACGAGGAATAATTGTAACTTCCTGAACCTGCTCTCCGTTTTCGAACGATGCGGAAACGATTGCGTGGCCTGCTTCGTGGTATGCGGTAATGCGCTTATCAACTTCGGTAACAAGTCTGGACTTCTTTTTCGGTCCCATCAACTCTTTGTTGATACCCTCGCAGATATCTTCCATTGTAATAACCTTACGTCCGTCTTTTGCACACATAATTGCAGCCTCGTTAAGAGTGTTTGCAATCTCCGCGCCCGAAAAACCGCTCGTCATTCTTGCAAGCTTCTTAAAGTCCACATCAGAACCGATTGGCTTGTTTCTTGCGTGAACCTTGTATATAGCCTCTCTTCCTCTAACGTCGGGAAGCTGAACGTATACTTGTCTGTCAAATCTTCCCGGACGTAAGAGCGCGGGATCGAGAACGTCGGCTCTATTTGTCGCCGCCATAACAATAATTCCGTCGTTAGTCTTAAATCCGTCCATAAGAACAAGTAGCTGGTTAAGCGTTTGCTCTCTTTCGTCGTTTCCTCCGCCAAGACCTGCTCCACGTTGACGACCTACCGCGTCGATTTCGTCGATAAATACGATACAGGGCTGATGCTGTTTAGCCTTTTCGAACAAATCTCTAACACGCGATGCTCCCACACCTACGTACATTTCCACAAAATCAGAACCAGATACCGAGAAGAAAGGAACGTTTGCTTCGCCAGCAATAGCTCGAGCAAGCAATGTTTTACCTGTTCCGGGAGGTCCTACCATAAGTATACCTCTGGGGATACGAGCGCCAACCGCCGTGAACTTTTGAGGATTTTTGAGGAATTCTACAACCTCTTTAACCTCTTCCTTTTCTTCGTCAGCGCCTGCTACGTCAGAAAAACGAACTTTAATGTTGTTTTCCTTTTCTGCCTTGCTTTGAGCAAACATCGTTGCTTGTTTATTTTGCCCGCCAATGCTTCGAATTATGCTAATGATAAGTATAATACCAATTATACCCATAAGCACGTAAAATACTATGTTCCAAATATTGGCTTCATCGCGATTATTATAAGTTAGGGTTATCTTTTTATCGGGTGCGTTGTCAATGTTAAATCTTTGAATCCACTCAGAAAGCTTTAAATTTCCCACGTCAACCACATCGCCATTTGCGTCCGTATATTTATAGAAAACCTCAAACTCTTCTAAATGAATATACGCCAAGTATTCTTTACCTTTATGCTTATACACAACTTCGTCGTTGTTAATGTCAACAGCCGTAACTTCGCCTTTTTCTAAACGATCCATTAATTCTGATGCATTAGACCCCTGAGGCGCTGTAAGGGTGTTCCATAAAACAACTGCAACAATGGCAAGCACAACCATTACAAGCACGGCAATTAATATATTTCTCTTTTTCAATCTAAACCTCCGTATTTATATACGGTTATAAACCGCATACATAGATTATTATATCACATTTCCTTTTATTATATCAAGCATTTTTGTATAGTTTGTGTTAAAAGAGTAATAATATCTTTCGACAAAAGAGGTAAAAGACGCCCTTGGAGCGAATGATAACTCACTTTACTTAAAGCACAACATATCAGGTCAATCTATAAGATTGTGGATTGCCACGGTGGGCAGACCCACGGTCAATATATTGGGAGATTCGTGAATCGGTGGACAGGTCCACTCCCGATATGGGGGTAGTTATAATTCGGGCGATTCGTGAATCGCCCCTACATAATAACTAACTACACTTAATTACTTGCTTTGTTAAAGCACAACATTTCGGATGCAACGTCCACGTTGGTGCGCCTTCGCACCGTCTACGGATTGGCTTTATCATAGTGGGCGATTCGTGAATCGCCCCTACATAATAACTAAAAACTCAATTACTAGCTTTACTTAATGTACAACATATTGGCTCCAACGTTTACGTTGGCATATCAGGTCAAGCTTTAAGCTTGCTCGCAATGATGGTGGGGATATACATTGGTGGTTTTTATCTTAACAATATTATAATTATGCTTGCAATTATTCGAAAAAATATGTATAATTATAAAGTAAATAACAACTAGCGCAACAAGGAGAAGATATGGCAAAAGGATTAGGCAAAGGCTTGAGCGCATTGCTCAGCAATTCCGAAGAGGAATACGATATTAAAGGAATTGACGCCGTTACACCCGAAGAGGCGTCGTCAACAAAAGAATTACCAATAACTCAGATTTTTCCAAACGTTAATCAGCCACGTAAAGTTTTTGACGAGGTTGCATTAAACGAGCTTGCTAACAGCATACGTCTACACGGCGTTATTTCGCCCATTATCGTTGTAAAACAAGACGGCGGATATATGATTATTGCGGGTGAAAGAAGATGGAGAGCGTCTAAAAAGGCGGGACTTTTTACCATTCCTGCAATCGTAAGAGATTATACTCCCAAGCAAGTTAAAGAGATTTCTCTTATCGAGAACTTACAGCGCGAAGACCTTAACCCCATTGAAACGGCGGTTGCTATCCGTCAGCTTATGGACGATTATAAGTACACTCAAGAAGAGGTTGCCGACCGTATTGGCAAGAGTCGTCCTGCGGTAGCTAATACCTTGCGCCTTCTTACTCTTTCGTCCTACGTTACATCGCTTGTGTCTAGCGGAAAGCTTTCTGCAGGTCATGCAAGATGTCTTGTTGTAGTGGACAGCGAAGAATCCCAAGCTCAGCTTGCCGATAAATGCATAAAAGACTCGCTTAGCGTTAGAGATTTCGAAAAGCTCGTTAAAAACTTCCTTAAGCCCAAAGAGAAAAAGGAAGAAAAGAAAGAACAAAGTTTAGAGCTTATCGACCTCGTTCAACGTCTTCAGCGTACGTTTGCAACCAAGGTTTCAGCTATCGGTAACGACAATAAGGGTAGAATTTATATCGACTACTACACTCGCGACGATTTGGATAGAATAGTAGAGCTTTTGACAAAACTTGAACACAAAAAGGACTAGACGCATACAGGAAAATACAACAAAAGCAACTCTTAAGTTAAGGGTTGCTTTTTTATTGCAAAATAAATGATAATTGGCTGTACTTATATCGCTCGGTGAGCAGACCAATAATCGATATGGGGGCGCGCTGAGATTGCCACGCTTCGCTCGCAATGACAGGGAAAAGAATTGACGATAGGTAATTTTCTTACTTTACTTATTGTATTACGCCTCCGCACCGTCCACGGATTAGCTTTATCATAGTGGGCGATTCGTGAATCGCCCCTACATTATGTAAAAAAACAACTACGCTTTATTTCTTGATTTACTCAAAGTACAATCTATTGGGAGTGCGCTTGTGCACCGGGATTGCCACGCTTCGCTCGCAATGACGTCGTGAGGGTGTATTGGGAGTGCGCCTTCACTCTAAAAACTTGTAAATTCAAAGAACTAATTGCTCTCATTTATAAATAATATGCTAAAGGACTTATATTGGGTGTGCGCCTCCGCACCGATTCGTGAATCGCCCCTACATTATGTTAAAAAACAACTACGCTTTATTTCTTGATTTACTCAAAGTACAATCTATTGGGTGTGCGCCTCCGCACCGATTCGTGAATCGGTGGACAGGTCCACTCCCGATATGAAAACTAACGGTTTATAATTGTTTGCTTTGCTAAAACACTCATATTGGATGCAACGTCACGTTGCTTCGGGCGATTCGTGAATCGCCCCTACATAAAAACTTATGTTGTTGATTACTTGCTTTAGTTAAAGCACGATAATAGGTCAAGCTTTAAGCTTGCTTACAATGACATAAGGTAGGGTATATTATAACACAGCAAAACACCCGCGCAAAATAATTTGCGTGGGTGTTTTGCTGTGTTTTGTAGAATACGTTGCGCACAAAATCGGTACATGCTCTTAAATAGGAGGGAAAGAGCGGTAGCGATTTGCGCTGTGTACGTATTCCGTATTTGGTTAGTTAATTGGCTTTTATTCCTTATTACGCCTGCTTAACGCTAAGGTTTCTTACCTGAACTTTACCGTTATTATCGTGGAAGAATGGTACTCCTACAATAACATTGCCGTCATCTGCAAAGTTAGGCGTTGCGTTCTTAAGATCATCTAACGTGCAGGTGCCTTGTAAAGCGCCGGTATATCCTGTGTAATAACTGTAAATATCGTCAATCACATAGTTAACGTTGCTGTCGTCAAACGTTGCATTAACCGCGCCGATCCAGATCTTAACAGTCTTACCGTTAACAACCTGCATCTGGAAGTCAAGCTCTCTTGCTCCAAACGTTGTAGCAACCGTTGCATAATCCGCCTGATAGAATGCTACGCTGTGCGTAACTGCATTTTTAGCTGCAGGTGCGTTTACTCTTAATCCCCATCCGTCGTTTGTATTTCTTGCGGAAATCATGGGAGCGCTTGTGGTATTGTAGTTTGTAGCGATCTTCAAGATCTTGCCGGTAGAAGGCTGAATAAGCTGGAATCCAACACCTTGAGGTTTACCGTTTTTGTCCGCCCATACGGAGTATGTTGCACGCATGGTAAGAGTTCCCTTGTTAAGGTCATAAGCCTTGCCAGTAAGGTACTGAGGAGTCTCTCCGGTCATATATCCACGTCCGTTTCCGCTATCCGTCATAGTAATAGCAGATGCGCCACCAATCTTGCGTCCGTCTACAACCGAAGGATAAATTCTGGTGTAACCTGTAATCTTGGAGCCTGCAGTGTATGCAAACTTACCGTCGGTGTTGTAGTAGTAGCCCGAGCTATCGCCAAACGACGATGCGGTCTTACCCTCTACAAGAGTATCGATAACGGTACCCCACTTAGCGCTAACCGTGCCGTAGCCTGCAATCATTACATCATAATCCTTGTTGGTAAGAAGTACGGGAGCTGCGATCTTTTCGATTGCGCCGATAGTAGCGGTAAGAGAAGCGCCCTCTACTGCCTCGTATGCGTTGATTGCTTCGATTGCAGTAGCCTTGTTAGCGTCGTAATACTCTTTACCTGCGGGGGAAAGCTTAGCGGTATCGATTGCGTTAATCTTTGCAATAGCGGAAGCCTTAGCGTCAGCAATAGCCTGAGTATTGTCGGTTGCGATTGCAACAGGCGTTACTTTGAAGTGGTTTGCTGCGTACGCGTTAGAGTAGATGTAGGTTTCGTGGTTTGCAAGATAACCAAACTGAACTGCAGTAGACTTGGTAGGAATCTTAGAAGAGGTGTTTGCATAAGCCGAGTTTTCGTTGTTTGTCGTGTAGTTGGTCATAAGAACTTCGTAGTCAGCGGAGAATGCAAGAACGTCGTCTACGTATACGTTAACGTCAGTTCCTTCAATTTCCCACTTAGCATGGAAGCTAGCGGACTGGAAGTTACCCTGCCACAATCCTACTTGCTCTAAAGCCTGCTGATTGTAGTAATTTACGCCCTTAAGCGAAGAAGTTACGTTCCAGCATCTCTGAGTCCAGCCGTTTGTTATACCAAACTGCATTGCAATTTTGTTTTCCTTAAAGCCAAGCACAAACTGATTGGTTCCGTTGCTGATCAAAAGTCCGGAAGTCTGGTGAGGATGATCGGTTCCAAGCATAAGGTCGCTCTCTACTACAACACGGTTGGTTGTCATATCATACTTTTCGGGAGTATAAACCTTAGAGGAGTTGGTTGCACCGCTAAAGCGAGTGCTAGAACCAGTTTCTGCACCTTCGTTAGCGAACGTTCCCCAAAGCGCGTAAGAGCCGTCTACAAGCTTCATTCCAGAACCCCAAGATCCGCCAATATAAGTGCCGATATTTCCGGTAACTTCGGAGGGAGCTACCTTCTTAGCGTTGAATATGCTGAAGTCATAAGTAAGCTGTGCGGAAGTGGAATATCCAAAGCAGAAGGTTGTGCCGGTGTTTGTAGCAGCGATGTTTTCGGTAGCCATAAGTACCCAGCCTGCTCCACCGCCGTGCTTACCGTACATTTTGAGAGTTCCCTCTTCACGTACGAACGCATAGTCGTAAACCTTTCCTGTAAAGTTGTTAATTGTAATATCCTTAGGTCCGCCAAAGTCGAACAACGTATTGTTTGCAGAAGAATCCCAGTTTGACTTACCTGTTCCCATGGAGCTAATTCCAAGATTGTCAACGTTGCCGTACTTAAACTTCATGTTGGGATCTCTGTCAGACTGCTGTCTTTCGTTCCACTTAAAGGAAAGCGTGATTGCTTCGCCAACAGCAAGGTTGGTATCAAGCCACTGGTTGTATCTCTTTTCGCCATAATAGTTGTAAGAAAGCTTAGAGGTATCAATGGTGGAAGCAAGATCGTTAGCATTAAGAGTGTTTCCGTCAATCGCAAGCTCTCCGCCATTGCCGTCCAAAGCAAACGTCCAAGGCATCACTGCATTGTCAAGAGCGGTTGTAGCAGTCTTCTTATCTGTGTAAGAAATTGCCTTTCCAAAATGGAATTTCTTAGCAAAAGTTATGGAAGTAGAAGTACCAACAGCTACGTCAAACGAGAACGAACCGTCCTCTGCGGTTGTGGTTTCGGCAATAACGTCACCTTCTTTTCCTGCAACTACTGCCTTTACGCTTACGCCCGAAAGAACGTTGCCACGCTCATCAACAGCCTTACCCGTAAGAGCGTAAGAAGTCTTGTTTTCAAAGTTTGCCTTTACGGAAACTTCTTCTACAACGTTAGCGTCAGAGGTTGCCCAGCCTGTAAATACGTTATAGCTGTACGCGTCTGCTTCCTTTTCGGGAACGATAAGAGAAGCGGTATCGATAGAGGAAAGAACAGTACCGTACTTTACGGAAAGCGCATCGTTACCCTCAAAGGTTACTGCAATATTTGCTTCTACCTTTGTTTTAACAGCGTTAAGAGAAGCAAGAATAGCATCAGCTTCTGCTTGCGCGGTTGCTTCGTCCAAAGTAGCGATTGCTTCGATATCTGCAAGAGCGTCAGCTTTTGCGGTATTAAACTCGCTAGCGCCGTATGCAGTTGTATCCGCAACCTCAATACCGTTTGCGGTATTGAGTGCGGTTGTCTTAATTGCGTTTACTTTTTCTACTGAATCAGTATTTGCAGTATAGGTAATCTTACCGTTGGTAAGAGTGGTTTGGTTATCCGTTCCGCCACCATGGTAGAACGCGGTAAATCCAATAGCGATATCAGATCCTGTTCCCTGATACTTTCCGTCGGAAGTTTCGCCTGCATAGAGGGGGAATTTTTTAACACCCTCATCGCTCCATACGTATCCACCACCGTGTCCGTTAGTGAGATCACGGAACTTAGAGTAGATATCCTTAATATAGAACGTAGGATTGTTAAGGTCGATAGTGCTTGCATCTTTACCGTACCAAAGCTTGATAGAATATCCGTCAACCTCAGCTCTTACGTAGTAGGTAACCTCACTTCCGTCAGCAGTGAACGCAATAGCATTTTCTCCTGTTGGAACATTGTACGCGTCTACGTTGGAAGCGTTAAGAATAATTCTTCCATCCCATCCATCGCCTGTTGGATTAACGGATGCCATAAGCTCGGTAGAGTTTGTCTTGTTGTTTCCTAAAGCAAAGGTAATAACCTTACCGGTAGAAAGCTGAGTAATTCTAATACCACCACCCTGGTGAGTTTTGCCGTTGTATTTAACGGTAAGGAATCCCTCTGCCTCAAATACGCCGTTTTCTGCATCACCAACGGTCTTAGTGTAGATCATATGCTCGTTTACGTTGAAGTTACCGTTTTCGTTACCACACGTTGCGGTAAGAGCACCATTTTCGCCAGAAAGTCCATTTGCGGTAAATACGCCCTTAGGATTGATAGTCGTATCAGTAGTTACAACAGCACCCTCTGCATAATCCCAAGCAGTTGCGTAGGTATAACCTGCGTCTGTACTCATATTTACAAGCTTAACCCCGTCAAGATTGTCTGCAACAAGAGCTCCGTATCTTACTTCTTGCGCGTCGTTGCCATAGAAAGTAAGAGAAACGTTGCTGTCAACTACTGCTTTTGCATCGGTTGCAACTTTAAGCGCGCCCTCAATAATTTCTGAAGCCTCAGCCTCGTCAAGCGTAGTAATTCCGTTTACGGTTGCTTTTGCGGTTGCTTTTGCATTGTCAAGATAGGTCTGACCGTATGCGGTAACTCCACTTTCCGCAACAACTGCATCAATATCTGCAAGCGCCTGAGTCTTAAGAGCTTCTACTGCAAGTCTTGCGCCTTCGTTATTGTCATAATCTACCTTAGCCTTAGCTTCGACAATAACCTCTTCAAGCTTGTTATAGTCTACCATTGCGTCAATAATAGCAATTCCGCCGTCGAGCTTGGTAAAGCCGTTTTCGTCTGCGTATGCGCTAAGCTGAGCCTTTGCGTATCTCTTTGCAACGCTAAGCTTTGAAGCGTTTACGATTGCAAGAGCTTCTTCGTCATAGTCTGCACCTACCTTATGAGCGTAGGAAGTAATGGGTGCAAGGTCAGCCTCGGTTGCTTCGGTATTCAAAGACGCTGCGTACTCGTTAACTTCTGCGGTTGCGTCCGTTTTAACCTTTGCAACAAGCTCGTCGTCGGTGTTGTACGTAACCTTAAAGTTCTTAACTCTTGCTCTGTCGGTACCAAATCCGTTTTCGTGGTTGAAGTACATACCTACGTAAACGTCGGAAGTGGGATACTTGTTGTTATATCCTTCTGCTGCATTTGCATCAAGCGCAGTCTTGATAAACTCGGTAAGGTTCTCAACCGAGAAGAACTTAATTCCGTCATAGTATACGGTAAGAGTATTGTTATCGAATACGTATTTAAGGTGAATGTTCTTCTCTTGAGCGCTATGCCACTCTTTTACCATATCGGTATTGTATACGGTAGAGTTTGCATTGCTCTTAAGCTTATCCAAGCCGTTCCAAGTTCTTGCTCCGTTACAGTTACCGTCGTTAAGACCGAAGATAACCTGCTTGCCGTTAGAACGCATAAGCACGCTGAGCTTTCTTGAAGTGCTTGCACTGTCACGAAGAGTAATACCGAATGCTGCACCGCCTGCGCGTCCCTGAACAACTGTGAAGTCACCCTCTACAACAAGTCTACCGGTTCCAAACTTGTAAGTCTTGGAGTTGTCGTAAATCAAACCGTACGTACCGTCGCCACCCGTATCTGAAGCGCAGTTACCGTTACCGGAAATATTGAGCTCGTACTCATATCCGTTAGTTTCGTTATCCCAAGCGGCAGAAGCGTTGGTTGCAGTGAAGGTGTACGCATCAACCTTTGCGCCTGCGGGAAGATTGGTTTCGGTATCGATTGCACCGTACTCAATACCCTCCAAGGTCCAGTTGTGAGCAAATTCTCCAGAACGTGTTCCCATTGTAAAGGTGATCCAGTCGCCTGCAACGGTTCCGTCGCCGAGTTTTACCCAATCACTGTCAGAGTTGGTAAGCTTTCCGTAAATGTCTACGTGATTATCAGTAGTCTTTACGTACATAATATCCATATCGGGCTTATCGTAGTCTGCAAGTACTCTGCCAATAGAACCAGCGCCTCTGAACGAGTTTTCGAACAATCCGCTGAAGGGATTCGTGGTAGTTCTGCTAAACTGACTGGTTGCATTTGCATCAGCAGCGTCAGTAACGTAGTCCTGACACCACTGGTCGCAAGCAAGAACGTTACCGTTATTACCGTTAATCTTGATTGCTTTTTTACCAACGATCATCTTAAGACCGATGTCTGCAAACTGATTAGAAGCGTTGGTGTACTTGCCACTATTGTGAATGTTATGAGCGGGATTTCCGTCACTGCCGTCGTGGAAGTTTACTGTAAATTTATAATACGTGTTCTCTTTAAGAACCGCACCCGTTCTGAATGCAGGATTGAGAATATATCCGTTTACGTCGTAGGAAAGTCCTTCTACGCTCGCGTCGCTCAAATCATCGCTATAAGTTCCGCTTGCAACAACGGTTTTGTTAGAGGAAGACCAACCGTATGCAAGAGCTACGTCAACAGTCTTAACTGCATCCTTAACGCTTACGTCAGCATCAATCTTTGCGGTTCTTGCATAAACGTACGTTTTATTAATATCTGCAAATCTGGAAGCTGTATCCAAAATTTCGGGAGTAGACCAGGTAATATCGGAAGCGCCAAGCAAAACTTCGATAGAGTAAGCACCGTTTTCGTCGGTTACTCCTGTATAAACCGCTCCGCTTTCATGTTTAATGGACACTTCTACGCCTGCAAGTTTAGCACCTGCATAATCAACAGCCGTTCCGCTAATAGTTACTGCGTAGTAGTTATAAATGAACTCTGCTTCTACATTTGTAACCTCAGCGGTTGCAACTGCGTCGTCAGCTACTGCCCACTTATCAAACTCGTAAGTACCGATTCCACCCTTGTCGTCTTCCTTAGTAGGAGCGGTGAAAGTGGAAACGTCGATAGAAGAGATAAGAGTTCCATACTTAACGGTTACTTCGTTATCGCCAAATGCTACGACAACCTCGCCCGTTACCTGAGCAATCTTGTCTTTTACCGCCTTAACAGCACCGTCTGCGGTAGCCTGAGCTCCGTCTACCGAGTCAATAGCGTTAATCGTTGCCTTAGACTCTGCAACGGTTGCGTCAAGATCTTCAATACCCTTAGCGGTTAACGTGTCCTTGTCAACCCCTGCATAAGCGGTATCAATTTCAGTAATTGCATTATCAACAATTGCAAGAAGTCCTTCTGCATCTTCGGGATGTGAAGCGAAGAAGTCTACAACCTGCTTAGCCGCGTCAAGTGCCGAAGAAATACCGTCAATAGAGGTTACTGCGTCAATCTTAGACGTCATAGCCTCAACAACAGCTACACCCTTGCTCTCAGCATAGATAGCAAGCTCTTTCTTTGCCTCTGCCTTTGCATCGTTAAGAAGATCAGCACTAGTCTTGTAAGTTGCCTTAAAGTCGGTTACAACAACTCTGTCGATGCCTCTTCCACCCTCGTGGTTGAAGTAGATACCTGCGTTAACTGCAGAGTTGGGCATTCTGTTAGCAATTGCGGAAGCCGCATTATTGAGAGTATCGAACTGAGTTTCAACAAGCTTAACAAGATCGGTTACCGTAAAGAGCCAGTTTTCTTCGGTTGCCTCGGGCATACCCTCTGTACTGATGTAGTAAGAGATCTTGTTGCCCTCAAACACACCCTTAAGGTAGAAGTCTTTTGCGTTACCGTTATTCCAGGTAGGAAGCTTATCCTTATTTATAGAGAAGTACTCGCAAGCCTTGTTCTGAAGATGGAAGATTCTCCAACCGCTTCCGTTACCGTTTGCAAATGCAAGACCTACGCCACCGTTGGACTTAACGCCAAGGTAGTAGAATCTGCCCGTTTCGTTAGCATCCTGAATGTAGAAGCCTGTAAGCGCGCCACCAGTATGTCCGTCCTGAGCGTTGAACTTTCCTTCCAAGGTAAGAATTCCGTCGTTGAGATAGTCATAAGAATCCTTAATGCTGTACGCCTTAGCAAACTGTCCATTTCCGCCTCTTGCAAGCTGGTTCCAACCGTCGTTTGTAACTTCTGCATAACCTGTAAGGTCAAGAACGTAAGTTTCCTTACCCTCTGCATCTCTTACTACGGATGCATTGTCGGTGTTATATAAGTATTCGTCAATCTTTTCGCCTGCAGGAAGTCCCGTTTCTACGTCAATCGCACCGCTTTCGATATTCTTAACGGTTTCGTTGATGTACCACTCGTTGCTACGTGTAGACTGAGCGATAATAAGGTTCTTACCCGCGATAGCAGTCTTGCTCTCTGCCATAAGCACCCAACCGTGAACAGATCCACCAAGTCTGCCGTAAAGCTTAACCTTGCCCTCAGCGTCTTTTACGTACATCATATCGTATTCGATGTCGTAGTTGGGATTGTACTTGCTTGTATCCTCAACAAAGGTACGGTATGCTTTCTCGTAGAACGCCTCGAACGGAGAATCGTTTACGATATTGAACTGTCTGTCTGCAGGAATAGAAGCCTGAGAGCTATAACCGTAGAACCTCTTATCGGATGTCATAGCCTCACCGCCCTGTCCGTTAACCTTTACCGTATGTCCGCCCTGATCGAAAGTTCCGCCTACGCCCATCTTGAACGCAACGTCTGCAAAAATGTAGTTATCAACAACCTGACCTACCGTTGTACCTGCGCCTGCGTTGCTTCCGGTAAGAGTCTTTTTAACGGTTGTATAATACTTGTTTGTGTTAACGTTAATACCGTGAGCAAGTTTACCCTCGCTTGCGCCGTTAAATTTAGTTGTGAATTTATAATATGTGTTCTTGTCAAGAACGTCAGCCGTTTCGTATACAAAGCCACTAGAAGCAGATGCGAAATCAAGCTGAAGGTTATTTACAACAGCGGAAGCAAGATCGTCGGTATATTCGTAAGAAGCCTTCATAGCTTTTTCTGCGCTATGCTCAATAACACCATTTGCAATAGCCATTACGCCGATTGCAATTTCGCCGTCCTTCTTGTCAACGCCGTTAGTAACAGCAGTTGTTCTTGCAAGATAACCTGCCTTAGAAATCTCTACGCTAATATCGCCAAGGCTTGCTTCAATTGAGTAAGCACCACTTTCGTCGGTTACGCCCTCATAAGTTGCGCCTTCTGCGTTAGTAATAACAACGCTTGCTCCTGCAATGGCATTACCCTTATCGTCTACCGCGCTACCACTAATAGTTAAGTTATAGTAGTTGTATGTGTACTCGGGAGTAATTTCAAGATTGCTTCCAACAACTCCGTCCTCGGTTTCGTACGACCAAGACTTGAATACGTATTCGCCAAGTCCGCCCTTGTCATCCTCTTTTGCGGAAGCTACCTTGCCCTCAAGCAAGCTTGCAACTTCGGTACCGAATAATACATCCTTGATCTCTTCTGCAACTTCACCCTTTGCATCCAAAATGCTTACGGTGAACTTTTGCTGAACAGCTTCGCAAATCTGATCGGTCCACTGTTTACCTGTTGCAATGTCTTCGTCAATAGTTTCAATATTGTAAAGAGCATCAAGATACGTTATAGCCTGAACTTCAAACGCGTCAAGCATATTCTTTGCGTAATCGGTAATGCCCTTTTCCTTGGTTGAAGCAATAGCATCAGCAACGTAATTCTTAGCCTCAGCTACTTTTGCAGTAATACCAAGAATAGAGCCGTCATTCTCTTTCTCTGCATCGATAAGAGCTATTGCCTTTGCTGTATTTGCGTCAACTTCGTCCTTGGTTGCGCTATCGCTTATAAGAGCCTTAATGTAAGCATCCTCTTCTGCAGAAAGCTCAACACCATTAGTTGCTGCGTACGCCAATACGTTTGCAATAGCGTCAGCCTTGTAGTCGGCAAAGAAGATAAGAGCTTTTGCTTCCTCAATTGCCTCAGCCTTTGCCTTGTAGCTTACCATATTGTTTATGGGAGCAAGCTCAACGTCGGTAAGTTCGAAGTTAAGAGAAGTTGCGTATGACTCAATTTCTTCGGTTGCTTCATTCTTAGCAATAGCGGTAATGTCCGCATTGGATACGTAGTTGATAGAACCGTTGCTTATAATAGTTCCGCCTGCTGTGCCTGCGTCGCCAAAGCTTACGTAACCCATACATACGTTACCTGCGCTCCAAGCATCAGAGCCTTCTGCCTTATACTTGCCGTCAGCAGTGTCTGCAATGAAGGGGAATCTAGGCTCTCTGTTCTTGGCCGCATTGGAGTTTCCGCTCCACTGAGATCCGCTTCCGTGTCCACCGGGAGCTGTGGATAGATGCGCGTACATATCAACTTCCCAAGTGGGTTTACTAAAGTCGATAGTGGACTCGTCTTTTCCGATCCAGATCTTCCATACGTAACCTTCAACTTCCGCTCTCATATAGTATTTAGCAGGATTTGCCTTAGAAGCAACTGCTTCGGTTTGGAAGGATATTGCGTTTACGCCTGTGGGAGCATTTATAGCTCCAAGAGTTGCTCTGGTATTCCAACCGTTACCTTCGGAAACCTGAATCAAAAGCTCACTATTGGTCTGGTAGGAAGGCTCGATGGTGATCATCTTACCGGTAGCCATTTGCTTAAGTACGAAGCCTGCGCCCTGATGACGCTTCCATTCGTTATTAGCGTTATATCCACCCCAAGCAGTGAAGTTACCTTCGATAAAGAACTTACCGTCGGTTACGTCGCCGATAGTAGAAGTATCCCAAAGAATAAAGTCGCCGTTTTGTTCGTGAGTGATAGTACCACCCGTCAAAGATACAAGCTCGCCATCGCCGTTAACGGTTGCAGTTCCGCTGGTTCCGTTGAACAAGCAGTCGCCAACAATCAACTTTTCAACCATAAGCTTGATGTCTTCTTGAGCGTCTTTCTTAAGATCAAAGTCTTTATAAGTAATATTTAACTGATGTCCGCCACGCGCTGAGTAAATAAGCGATATTGCAAGCTCTTCGTCGCCAAACGCGAAGTTGCTTTCAGATACGAGCGTGTACTCTTCGTCCGTAGCAAGTTTTGCAAACATATAAACCTTTCCGTCTACACGCGCGTACATTATATTATATTCGATATCATATCTGTCAGGATCCGTCATATCGATGTAAGCGCCTTCAATTCCCTTAATAGAGAATGTGGGAGGATTGTAAATCTTAGCGCCGTTACCAATACCGGCACCCTTAGAAGACAAGCCCATCTGCTTTCCGCCGACCTCGTTCCAGAAATACATATCGGAGGGAGCTCCAACAAAATCAGGAGCTACGTCGGGACGAAGGTAAGTATCTTCACCCGCGTACAAATCACCAGCCTTGAGACCCATATACAAAGCGTGTCCGTCTTCGAACTTCATGGTGTAGGAAATAATTTCGCCGTCGCCAAGCTTTTCGCCAAGGTTATATTTTTCCCAAGCACCGTTATGATATCCGCTTCTGGTTACCTTAAACGTAGACGCTACGTCTTCAGCTGAAGAATCAACACTGTACTCGATTTTACAATTTTCAGAAGTTACACCCGTCCAGTTTGTTCCCCAAATGTTCTGAGCTAGCTCTACTTCTACCAAAACAGGCTGGTCAACAACGATAAACTCTTGAACTTTACCAAATATGTTGCCGGAAGTTAAAACTTCGATATAATACTCACCTGCAGGCAAATCAATGCTTCCATTATAATCTTCTACGGTAGAAGTTACGGAAGTATATACAAGATTTCCGTTTGCTTTGTAAACATTAAACTCTATGCCGTTTGCAAGTGCGCCGTCTTCGGTTACAATTGCAAACTTACTGTTATATCTACCTTCTTTTGCTTTTACCTTTACTTCAAACTTATAGCTTGCGCCCTTTTCGGGAGTAAAGGTATATTTATAGTTTTCGTTATCTACGTAAACAACTTTATCGGTTACGTCAACACCCTCGTCGGTTACGCCCTCTTTTGTGGTGTAGATAACGAGAGATTCAACGTCTTTAGGCTGGAAGAAACGTCCGAATACAACCGTTACGTCCTTGCCTATCATAAAGTAATCGTTAAGGTCAATATTTACGCCCTTCATTGCGTTTGCGCCGTCTACAACGTTAAGATCGCCAACGTAAACGGATGCGGTTGCCTGTCTTAAAGTTGCATCGCTCTTATCAATTGCAATTTCAACGGAACCATACTCGTTGTAAGTAGCAATTACGTCAGCGTCGGTAGTGAACGAAGCGTTAGTTAAAAGATAGGGAACGTACTTTTCACCACCCATTGTTACGTATTGTCCTACTTTTAAGGTTTCGGTAGAAATAATCTTTGCTACCTTTTCGCCAATGATTGCGTTTTGAGCATCAGTAAGAGTAACGTCGGTTGTTACGGAAATAAAGCCTTCTTCGGTAAGAACGAACTCCATATTGCCGTCAATATAGAAGTACAACGCGTCGCCCTTCTTCATAAGATCTAACTTAAGACCGGCGCCGTTAGTAGCTTCATAAATACTCTGAGCGGAGAATGCGTGACCGGTAAAGATGGGATCCCAGCCGTTCTTCATTCCGTCGTATGCAATCATAATGTTATTATCAAGAAGCATTACGTTAAGATAGGTGTTGTTGCCCATCTCAAATGCCCAGCCATATCCGGGAGAAGGCTCTCTTTCAACGTCTTCGGGCATTCTGTCCCAATCGTTTTGAACGGTATAAGAAGCTCTGAACGTTTCAACGTCTTGGGGTAAATCGTTAAAGAACGCGATCTTCTGCTTAAGTCCATTAATCTGTCCGTCAGCGGTATTAGTAAGACCTTCCATATCAAAGTATCCAAGATATACGTCGTCTAAAGCAACGTCCTCCTGTCCTGCTTCGATAACAACGTTCTCGGTGTGGTAAACAACGTCGTTTACTACAAACTCAATCTTGTGCTCACCAGATTTTAGGGAAAGCTTAATATTTGCAAGATCGGTATAATCAACAATTTCGTCGTTCACTTTAAGAACAACGTCAGTTTCAGATTCAATAATAGCAAAATCTGCGTCCTTGTTTACAACGTAAGCAGAAACGCCAACTTCGTATGTATTTTGTTCTATACCCTCTGCGGTAATAACGATATCAGCACCCTTTGTTCCTCCAAGAACTTCAAAGGTATATACGTTTTCTACCGCCTCAACAGCTTCGCCGTTTACCAAAATGGTATAATCAGCGCTTCTGTTATAATCAGCCTCAAGCGCAATAGTAAAGCTTACGCTCTCACCCTTAGCGTAGGTTTGTTGGGGATTAGTAATAGTAAAGGTTGCGCCCTCAATTTCTTCGATTACCTTATAAGAATACGTATTTTCAGTAAACGTGGGCTTTAATGTTACGTTGCCCGAAATTGCGCCAACGTCGCTATTGTCAAGATTTACCCACTTATCAAAAGTATAGTAGGTTTCGCCATTGTCATCCTTGGTTGTAACAATGCCGTCAAGATCGGGAACAGCGCCGTACTTAACGCCTGTAACAGGAGTTAAAATGGGTTCGTTAGCTTCGTTTACAAAAGATACGGTATAGGTTTCTCTTACGTAGTGAGCAGTTACATCGTCGCCATTAGCCTCAAACTTGTCAAGTACAAATCCATCGATTGTATGAGTAAACTCACTCTTGTCCGCTTCGCCCTTAAAGCCCCATTCAACGTCTTCTCCGTCGCTATACTCGGAATTGTTCACGTTTTCAAGCTTGATTTTAACGTTTGTGGTCCAATCGTTATCTTCAATCTTAGCATAAAGCGTAAAGTCTTCATCCCTTTCTGTCGGTGTATACGCTACGTTAAAGCTCGGATCCATATACCAGCCTACAAACTTCTTTTGTTTGGGAAGAGTGGGAGCTGCGGGAGCTGGAATGAAAGAGTTCTCTTCATAAACGTCTTCAAGCTCGGTCTCAACGCCTTCAACGTTTAAAGTAACGTTTACTGTTACGGGCTTGTAAACGTTTACCTTAAAGGTATGAGCGGACTTGTGGTCCTTGTCTTTGCCCTCTTTGAATACAACAATCCAGAAATCATTGTTGCCTTCTACGAGTTCCAATCCTTCTTGGTCTTGCAAATCGGTAAGAGCCTCATCTGCATAAACCTCCATCTCAAAGCCGTTCTTTACAGTGAAGTCCTGCAAGAAGTTGTACGTTGCGTTATCATAATTCTTGTCTGACCAGCCAATGTTGATAACCTGTTCGTCGCTGTACTTCTCGTCAAGATACTTCAAAGCGTCTTTAGCTTTGGGATCTGAGCTTCCGCCACATGCCGTAGCCATTGTTGCGGCTGCGAGCATCATGACAAATACTGCTACTAATTGCTTTTTTTTCATAATCCCTCCTATGAATTATAAATATTTTTTTCAAATTATTAAAGATACGGACGCTTTTTAATAAGATAAAAAGCCATTAAACTACAAAACAAGTGGAAAAATGCAAAAATATCGAATCTTAGTTCGATTTAACCGCATTTTCCCGCAATGCAACAAAGATTTTCCGTATCACTAGCTTTCGGCGTAATAATAAATTTCACGCCAACTCAAACTATTTTTATATCCTATTAAAGTCATATAGTTTTTTTATACTTATATTATAAAATAAAACACATGTTAATTACAAGATAAAATTTGTTATTTTATAGCCATTTTTTGTCTTATTCGCCAAAACTAAGCAAATTTTCATAAAAACCTAGCCACACTCGCTAAAAACTAATAATTACGTCATTAATTTTAACCACAATTAGCCTTTAATAAAGATAGAACACAAAAGCTCTTATATTCACACTAAGGCTGTGCAATACGCCAACTTATACGCTATATTCGATATGTGTTATTTATCTAATATTAAACGTTAATTATTACGATTACTTTAAAAAAAGTTATCTATCGCGACAATACCTTTCGTAACTATTGAGGATAATTTTATTGGCTATGTCACAAAATATGGTTGATTAGCCATAAGGCGATTTGACGAGAAAATCACAAGAAAGACAAGTATATTTACGAAGGCGCGTACCTGCAGGGTACGTAACTGAGTAAATTACGCAGTATTTCGTAGTGGGCTTTCCGTCCAAAATCAACCGTAGATTGGGACATAGCCATTTTATTTAACGTCTACACTTCGCACTGCCACCTTACACAAAATTATAATAAAATTCTACTTCATTTTAAATATAACACATGACAGCGATACTTTTCAAGTGTTTATTTTACTTGCATTGCTCGATATTTTACTGCGGTTGCTCTTTTTCCAGTTTTAGCAAAAACACCAACACCCCTATTCACTATAATTAGTAGTCTTGTTTTTATTTCGGCAGATAAAACCTACACACTCACACAAGCCGATCCACTAGCCTTAAAATATAATCGCCACTTATGACTAGATATATCGGCTTTTTAAGAACAAGGGCAAAATCAATTCGTAACAACCTTACACAAGAATAATTAAGATAGCACGTGCAGAAAAGGTGTATTTCGTTATATCGTACTTTTATTTTATCCCGCAATTATAATATAAGCAGATTAAATTTTCATAATCTGCCTACTTGCCAAGTTTGACTACCTTTTTCATGTGTTTAATACACATTATTATGCAAGATTTGAAACCAACCTCAAAAACAGCTATTATCTATATTATACCATAACCGTTTAAGGTAAATCAAGAAAATATGTCATTTTTTGTGAAATTTATGTATTTTTCAATTAAAAAACAAATATTTCTAAACTTTTTAATACACTTTTCTATTATTGTATATTATCGCTTTGTTGTTCTAATATAATTCCAGCAATAAAAAGCCGATTTATACAAATTTTCTACAATTAATAAAAATTCTACAAAAATAAAACTAACAAACACAACCATAAGACAAAAATTGAAGACACGTTACTCGGCAAAATCCTGTATTGTCTAATAAAGTCCTTAACACAAATTAAATAAGCAAATGCAAAAAACCAATAGAAAATTTAAGTAATTTAAAATCGTGGAACATTCACAGAAATTTAATCTCATCAAAAAAATTTATACATACAGATTATAGACAAACTAAAAAGCTTTCACAAAACAAACTTGGCTACATTTCAATTCTACTTCAAACATATAAATTTCTCACCGCAAATGACTGCGCAATAGGTAAAAAGATTAATTTCATTATCTTTACAAACCTACACAAACACAAAATCAACAACACCCCATATAATGCATTAAATTATTTAATCCAAACCATTTATAATTTCAAGTAATCACACCATATACTCATCACCCACTTAAAAGTTATAACATTATCAAAAACAACGTAAACTTCTGTTAGATCCAAACCACACCACCCACAACGGCAATAAACACAATTACAAAGCGCAACCCACAAAATTCTAATTACTTCACACGCCACCCAATAGCACTTAAACAGAAGATAGATCATCAAAACGCAACAACTAAAACAAAAACAACCGCTTAAAAAGCCCAAACAAAACCTATCACTCTACCTATAAACCATATTTCTCCACACGCATGAAACTATACTGCACACCAAACAAAACATATCTACACAAACAATCACAAATCAAAACTTTATAATGCAAACACAGCAACTCAATCAACCAACACAGTTCAACATAGCACATAGCACCAAAAAGACAACACGCCAAAAAACATTTAATCCGCGAATAAACCCATTATAATCTACTAGTCTAGCAAAACACAACTAGCACACACCTCAAACCAAGCCCGCCTAATCGCCCCCAAACCACCAACAACCCCATGTTTAGCCAAACAAAGCTACACAACGGCAACAAAATTAAAACCCAAACAACATCTCCACCAAAAACATTAAACAACAGCCAGCAAAATAACAAACCAATCCCTAACCAAACAACACACCCCTATAACCACGCCATTCAACCACATTTCACTACAAACACAGCCCCATTACGCCACAAACGCCACTATCACCACTCCCAACCGCAGTCATTAAAAGCATTTTAACTAAAACCCAACCCCGATAAAAAACCTAGAACAACCTTAAACCACACAAAAAAACAAACACTTTCAAAATGTTTCACGTGAAACTTTGCAAATCATCTCATGTAAAACCAATTTGTTTCACGTGAAACAAATATTTTTGTCATAGTATTGTTATTATTTCATAACCTTTCAAGTTTTAATCAACCACATACTCGTGCCTGTTTTTAAGCATTTATTTGATTATGATTTAATAACTATTGTATTGTTGGTATTTTTTCGTAATTTATCTGCAATGTTGCCATTTATCCTTTTTGCATGTTGCATAAATAAAAGAGCAAGGAAATTTTTAATTCTGGTTTTCCCATTTCATAAAATCGACCGTGTGTATTCAGTGAGCAACAAGCAATTTCTTCTTTCTTTGCTGGTTATAAGGAAAACAAAAGTTTAGCTAAACAGTTAAACGCATCACCTCAACACCCTTAATGCCATTGTAAAGTCGCACGAACGATCAAACGGATAAAGATTCCTAACCAGATGCTCCAGACTAAACAGCAAAAAAACCAAACGTTGAAATATGCCAATGCCGCCCGCATCAAAAGAATCCCAAACAGCCAAAACTCCCAATCCCTTTCAGATAAAACTAACCAAATATTTATCACTAAATTCATTCCAACTTTTCATTTAGCTAAATAACGATTAAAATCCGTGTTTCACGTGGAACAGGGTGTAAATTGGAGGGGCGCAAACAAAAAAAACACCCCAATATGGGCGTTTTTAATGTAAATTTATAAAATTATAAGTTGGTTTTTCGCTGGGAACTGATTAACAAAGCATACTTTTTAGGCGTAATTCCAACATTCTTTTTGAAGATTCTGATAAAGTGAAACTCGTTGGAATAACCACACTTTTGAGCAACATCAAGTATCGCAATATTACGGTTTTGAGATAGCAAACGCTTGGCTTGATCCATGCGCGCCATAATCAAATCCTGGTTAGGCGTAGTCTTGAATATAGCTTTATATAGAACGTAGAAACGAGATTCGCTCAAGCTTACAATTTCCGCCATGTGAGAGATTGACCAATCACGCTCTAAGTTAGAAAAAACCATCATTCTGAGGTTCTTAAACTCAGATTCGGTCTTATAGTCAATAACGAACCCCTCTGGACGCTTATTGAGAGATCTAGACACTAGCGCAAAGAGAATTCTGAGATAATTTTGGGATACATCATCACAAAATTTATCATTTTCAAAGGTTTCCGCCTCTATTTTACGCACAATATCGGTAATAAAACCACAGTTTTGTGGATAATACACAACGTTTGGTTGAAGCTGAAAATCAAGCAAAATATTAGGTAAATTATCGTCTTTAATGTGTATATAATCGTGTATAAGATCGTGGTTTTCACATAAAATTCTATTAGAAGAGCACTTATCTATAATAATAACCGCGTTTGGTTCGGTTATATACACGTTGCCATCCACCGTAAGCTCAACTGGTTGCCAAAAATGGATAAAAATATATTCACCCGAACAATCTTTTCTATCTAGTACAAATCCTTTTTTCTCAGGCCAGGCATGCCTTACTCTACCAATCACTAAAGTTATCCTCCAAACTTCTTTGACAACTTAAATTATATACTAACACAAGAGAATTTGTCAATATTTTTAGTAAATTTTACGAAAAAAATTTAAACGAAAAACAACACAAATTCCAAGCGAAACTCGCATTCCCACCTCAAAAACAAGCTCACGTTAGAATAATATTAAAATTTAGACTAATACAAACACAAATTTAATTAATGTCCTGAAAGATAAAAAAGAGAAGAAAAAACAGCTAAAAAACAGCAATTTTTTTCTCAAGAAAATGGGTTATTTTTTGCTATTTTATATATTTAGTTATGATTTCATAATGCGTATTTTTTGCTATTTTGATCATAGTTCAAGCTAAAAGAAAAAAGAACGGCGCAAAAGAGAACTATTTTAACGTTCTTTATAAAACGCAACCTTAAACTAGTGTTTTTCAAAGTCCAAAAGGGAAAATTGAGTTTTACTGCACAAAATATCTGGTAAAAATTAGGAAAATTATGCTAAAAAAGTAACAAAATGTCGCATACGTAGCGCGAAAACGTGTATTTTTCACATAATTTGACTGATTATTCAATAAAAGAATAATTAATTAAGATATACACCATACACGCGCAAAACAACCCACATATCAATGCGAAACGTTGAAAAGCACATAAAATTCATAAACACTAGCCGTTTGTTTGAAAGTTTGAATATAAATCAAGAAAAACGAGGAAAAACTGGACAAAAAGTGCCAAAATTACGAAAAAACAATGATTTTTACCTCAAAACAAGTCAATATTGAATTAAAAAAGCGATAATTTTAATGGTAATAGTATAAAAACAAAGAAATTTGTCAATTTTTCACTGTTTTATATATAAAACTCAGTCAAAACAACCAAAAAAACAAGTAAATGGGCTTAAAAACAGGTAAAATTTGCTAAAATCGAGTTAAAAATGCTCAAAATACATAAATTTAGCACCAAAATGCCCCCAAAATGCAAATTTTTGCACCAATTTAGCCTTTTTATCCTAAATTTCGCCTGTTTTAATATGAATAACCTCTACCGAATAAAAGAAGCAAAAACGCTCTGAGGTTCATGATTAATATCTAAAAAAAACCAATAAAATATAGTTTTTTTGTAATATAAAATATATGAAAAACAGTATGAAATCAAATACATATAGCATATTTTTCATTTTATACATTTTACTAATATATACAATTTATACAATAAATATAATATTAGAAAAGTCGCCAAATAATAGTATAGAAATAAAAAGGGGTGACGTAATTAATTGGGTTCTTATATATAAACTACGGTAAAAAGATTTAATTGCTTATTATTGTTGCCTACCAACAACCCCTTATCCACACTCCACCTAAACTTTTTAATGTTTTGCCGTTTCGAAACTTAATTTGATAAAAATTGTAAAACCTCTACATAATAGTTGAAATTTTTTCTCTTTTGTAGTAAAATATATATTAAGTACGTTAGCTGTGTATTAGCTATTTTATCATTACAAATTTATATTGTTTTGAAAAAGATTGTATAATGATGGCTTATGTTGTCAAAAACACAAGCTTTTCCACTCGTTATAAAAACACTAAAAACAGCAATATGTCACGAAAAATCAAACACGTATGAGGTTTTTATGGAAAATCAAGGTGAAAAAACATTAGCACCTGGCGCAAAAAGAGAACGTCTTGGCTCTAGACTAGGATTTATTCTCCTTAGCGCAGGTTGTGCAATCGGCGTAGGCAACGTATGGAAATTCCCATACCTTGCAGGACAAAACGGTGGTGGTTTGTTTGTTTTGTTCTACTTTATATTCCTTATTATAATGGGTATTCCCGTTATGACTATGGAATTTTCTTTAGGTAGAGCGTCGCAAAAGAGCCCGACAGCAATGTATAAAGCATTGGAAAAGCCCGGACACAAGTGGCATTTACACGGATATTTAGCGCTTGCTGGAAATTATATCCTTCTTATGTTCTATACTTGCGTTGCAGGTTGGATTTTATTATACTTCTTCTATTTCCTTATCGGAAAGTTCGACGGAGTTACAGATCCAACTGTTATCGCTGGTACTTTTAGCGAAATGCTCGCAAATCCCTGGCTTATGTTTGGGTTTACTGCAATTAATATAGCTATTGCAGTTGTCGTATGTATGCTAAAGATGGAAAAAGGACTAGAGCGCGTTACAAAAATAATGATGATTGCTCTTCTTGCTCTTATCATTATACTTATCGTTAATAGCTTTACGTTGTCAGGTGTTGGCAAAGGTCTTGAGTACTATCTTGTTCCAAACTGGGATAGAGTTGCCAAGTCTGGTGGATTTTTCTCTATAATCATCAACGCAATGAACCAAGCATTCTTTACACTAAGCTTAGGAATTGGTTCGATGGCAATTTTTGGAAGCTTTATTAATAAGGATAGAGCGCTACTTGGAGAAAGCGTAAATATTGCTATTCTTGATACCTTTGTAGCAATTTCATCTGGTCTTATTATCTTCCCTGCAATATTCACATTTAATATTGACCCCACAGCAGGCCCACCTCTACTATTTATTACCCTCCCTCAAGTATTTGCTCACATGCCAGGCGGAAGAATTTGGGGTATTTTGTTCTTCTTGTTTATGAGTTTTGCAGCTCTTTCTACCGTGCTTGCAGTTTTCCAAAACATCGTTTCTTGCACACAAGATCTCAACAAAACCACTCAAAAAATAAAGAAATGGAAAATCAGCCTTGTTTCTGGCATAATTTTGCTTGTTCTTTCCATTCCTTGTATCCTTGGATTTAACGTTTGGGCGTTTACCTCTCCAATTGGCGACATTCAAGGAATCGAAGACTATATCGTAAGCAATATTCTTCTCCCAGTTGGCTCGTTTATTTTCGTATTGTTCTGTAACCACAAAATTGGTTGGGGCTCGGACAACTTCTTGCTCGAAGCTAACACAGGTAAAGGTCTTAAGGTTAAAAAATGGATGATATTCTATTTCAAGTGGATACTT
Source organism: Clostridiales bacterium (assembly GCA_015055625.1). Lineage (GTDB taxonomy): Bacteria > Bacillota > Clostridia > Christensenellales > Pumilibacteraceae > RUG12826. The sequence goes on from SVHU01000010.1 coordinate 45,988, forward strand.
CCAGTTATACTCGGAATATTTATTGTTATTTCAATTATCAACCCATTCGTTAAACTTGTTTAGTATCAAAACTCAAAGCATTGGCGTGGCTTTACGTCAATGCTTTTTTTATAGTTTTACCAAGAAAACACACACGTATGCGACTTTTTAGGTAAAACTGACAAACTTTAATCACTAAAAATATGCTCAAACACTCAATTTACTATCATTCACGTCAGGCATTATCTCGAGCTATAAATTTACACTAAAGCACTTACATCCAACCAATTTTAACATTTGTCAAATAACACAATATTGGACCGATATGTTGTGATTTGAGTAAAAGAAAGTAAATAGCAATCGTTAGTTATTATGTAGGAGCGATTCTCACTCGGTGCGATGGCGCACCAACGTGGACGGTGCGATGGCGCACCAACGTGGACGGTGGATCCGATATATTGTGCTTTAACAAAGCAAGTAATTAAGTGTAGTTGGTTTCTTAACTTGCTGTAAGGGCGATTCACGAATCGGTGCGGAGGCGCACACCCGATATTATAAAGCAATCCACACCGGAAGGATTGGATAAAACAACTAGTTATCCTTTCGCAATAAAATCCCTCAGACAAAACTAAAAGTTTTGCCAGCTCCCTTTACAAAGGAGCCTTTATAAGGCTAATTCGTAAACGATATAGATGTAGGGGAGAGGTTTAACTCCTTCCAAAAATACTATGCAATAAATAAAAATCGGGTCGCCTTTTAGACTTCCCCTACAATAATAGGATAACGAATCAACCTCTCAACGTCATTGCGAGCGAAGCGTGGCAATCCCGGTGCGGAGGCGCACACCAACGTAGACGTTGGATCCTATATGTTGTGCTTTAACAAAGCAAGTAATTAAGTGTAGTTGGTTTCTTAACTTGCTGTAAGGGCGATTCACGAATCGGTGCGGAGGCGCACACCCAATATTATAAAGCAATCCACACCGGAAGGATTGGATAAAACAACTAATTATCTTTTCGCAATAAAATCCCTCAGACAAAACTGATAGTTTTGCCAGCTCCCTTTACAAAGGAGCCCTTATAAAGCTAATTCGTAAACGATATAGATGTAGGGGAGAGGTTTAACTTCTCCCGAAAATACCACACAATATCTAAAAATCGGGACGCCTAATAGACGTCCCCTACAATAATAGTACAACGAATCAACCTCTCAACGTCATTGCGAGCGAAGCGTGGCAATCCCTATTGTTAAACCTATCCTAAGAGATTGCCACAGTCACTTATGCTCCTTCGCAATGACATAAAGCCAAATCCACAAACGTAATAGAGCTATTTAACTCCCGCAATATTAATCTGCACCCAATATGAATGCTTTGAGTTTTTAGTTTCTCTTTATAATAAGTCAATTTTTTTAATATTATAAAGGATAAGTCAATTTTTATGAAATTTCATTAAATTTTATAAAAAAATGTTAAAAAAAGGGTTGCATTCGTATTTTTATTAATGTATAATGGATACAGTTAATAATTATTTTCATGGAGGAAAATATGTTAAAATTCACTAAAAAGAATCCAAAAGGTCAACTTTTACCTGCATATCCTTTATTTGTAAAAGATCCTTTCTTCTCGATTTGGTCGGGAAGCGACAAACTCAACGAAGACAACACGATGTTCTGGACAGGCGCTAGCAAGAAAATGTACGGTTACGTTTTCTGTGAGGACAAGACCTATATTTTTATGGGTGTAAACTCCAAGGCTATCAAGCTCGAACAAACATACGTAGATCTTACAGCATTTGACACAAAGTACGGCTTCTCGTGCGATGATTTTGACTTAGAAGTAACATTTACTTCTCCTCTTAATCCCGACGATATGGAACTTCTTTCCTGCCCCGTATGCTATTTCAGATACACCATTATCCCCAAGCGCGAACTTGGCGCAACTAAGGTTGTTCTTGCTATGGATGAAGAGCTTTGCTATGACAAGTATGCAATGCCTGTTCGTGGTGGAAAACACATTCTTAACAACGGCAAAGAGCTTGCTTGGTTTGGCTTAAAGAAACAGCTTCTTATGTCACAATCTTATGATGACAGCTCAGCTGAATGGGGCTACTTCTATATGAGCGGAGATAAGGCAATGTGCGTTTCTCAATCCGCTATCGACATGTTTGTAGCAAGCGGAGATCTTTGCTTTGCATATGAGCCTATGCATAGAAAATATATCGTTTCCTGCGATACGTATGAGAGTATTTGCGACATGACGTTCGGTATGATGACTGTTGCGTATGACGATACTTGTTCTATTCACTACTTTGGTGATTGGCTTAGAGGCTACTATTTCGAAAAGACCGGCAAGACTATTATTGAAGCTATTGAGGAATCTATAAACTTCTCTGACAGAGTATTCAGAAAGTGCAATGCTTTTGATGCAAAGCTTAAGAAAATGACTAAACCTTATGGCGAGGACTATTTGCTTGTTCTTTACGGCGGACTTCGTCAGGCAGTTGGCGCACACAAGCTTGTTATGGACAGAAAGGGCAACCCCTTGTTCCTTTCTAAGGAAAGCCACTCTAACGGATGTATTGCAACCGTTGACGTAAGCTATCCCTCTATTCCCCTTTTCCTTCTCTTTAACCCCACACTCGTTCGCGCAATGTGCGAGCCTATCTTTAAGTTTGCAAGAATGGACGTTTGGGACTACGACTTTGCTCCCCACGATGCAGGAACGTATCCTTACTGCTGTGGTCAGATTTACGGAATGAAGTATAGAAAGGGTAAGAGCACCTACAACCCCAACGCTTCCGCAACCATTTCCTTAGAAGAAATGTGCGCAGACGGTGGAATTTGGGCAGCAGGCGACGAGCTTGACACTCCTTATACCTATCCTCTTTATTACGCATTCCCAAAAAATCACGATTTGTATCTCTTTGATAAGCAAATGCCCGTTGAAGAGTGCGGAAATATGCTCGTTATGGTAGCTGCAGCTCTTCTTGCTGACGGCAACAAGAAAATGGCTAAGGATAACTGGGATCTTCTTACTCAGTGGGTTCAGTACCTTATTAAGTACGGTCTTATGCCCGGAAATCAGCTTTGTACCGACGACTTTGCAGGACATCTTGACAAGAATATCAACCTTTCCGTAAAGGCTATCGTGGGTATCGAGTCTTATGCAATTATCGCAGACAAGCTCGGCTATGCAGAAATTGGTGAACAGTACCATGCAAAAGCTAAGGAATACGCAACCGAGTGGAAGAAGATGTGCTATAAAGACGGCAAAACTCCGCTTGTATTCGACGACGAAAACGATTCGTTCTCGCTCAAGTACAATATGGCGTTCGACGTAATCTTCGGTTCTAACCTCTTTGACGAGGAAATCAGAGAAAACGAAGTTGACAGATATATTTCTCTTAACAACGAGTATGGCGTACCCCTTGATTCCCGTTCTTCTTACACCAAGTCCGACTGGATTTTATGGGCAACAACACTTACTTCGGATATTGAAAAGAGAAAGGCTCTTATCTCTCCCCTCGCTAAATTCTTGAAAGAATCTCCCTCCCGTTATCCCTTTACCGACTGGTACTATACAGATAAAGGAACTATTGTTGGATCTCGTAATAAGTGGGGCAGAATGACAGGCTTTAAGAACAGAACCGTACAAGGCGGATTGTTCATTGCTCTTCTTGCAGACTCCGGTATTTGCAAAAACAAGTAATTACAAAAAAAGATTGGGCTAAATTTGCTCAATCTTTTTTTATTTATGCAATGTTTTGTGTTAAAAAGTCGTATACGTATATGAGTTTTTGTGTGCCAACGTGGACTTTGAATCCGATATGGTGTACTTTGAGTAAAAGCTAGTAATAGAGTGTGGTTGGTCCTTCATATTGGGAGTGCGCCTCCGCATCGTATCAATCCCTGTGCGAAGATGTCTTAAATTTCCCCTGGCGATTTATAAAATTCCCTCTTTATGATTGTCGGAAGGCGCTTGGGGATAGGTTTGTATATTTTTTGAATAACTTATTAAAGTTTACGGTATTGTTAAAACCGCACTCTAAAGCAATATCCAGTAGGTTTTTATCGGTAGTTTTAATAAGGTTAAGAGCGCACTCTATTCTCTTTATGCAAAGATAATCCCACAGCGACATTCCCATACATTTTTTGAAAGTGGAAGAAAAGTAGCAACGGCTATAATTAACCTTTTCGCATAATAAATCGAGCGTTACTTCCTGTTTGAAATTATTGTCGATATAATCAATCGCGGTTAAAATTTTTTTATAGCTTTGTTTTTCCTTATGCGAAAAGATTGCGTCCTTGTAAACTCTAGAAAAAAGAATAAGAATGGTAGAAATATTGTTTATTACAACGGTAAGATAGTCGCTACTTCTTGTCTGCATCTCGTTTTTAATGGATAAAAACAAGGATTTTATCTCGTTCATTATTTCTTGATCTAATGTATCGTTTATCTTATTACTAAGCAGTGAAAAAGCGGATGAAAGAATTTTTACGTAGTTACTATTCAGCGCATTTTGAAAGTTCGTATAAAGGTAGTAGGGAGAAATATGAATATTAAGTAATTTCATGCCGTTTTCCTCAATATCCGTTATACAATGAGCCTCGTTTGGGCGAAAAAAGAACACGTCGCCCTCATTTATTGTATGTGTTTTTCCATTAATCTTATAAATTCCTCTACCCTCTAGTATAAGCGAAATTTCTATAAGCGAATGATAGTGTATTCTAAGATTATTCTTTCTTGCACTGGCATCAGACGTAAAAAGGCGGAGCGCGGGAAAATTATTTACTTGTATTTCGTTGATTATTTCCATATATAAATTATGTCAAAAGAGATTGTTTTTGTCAAGCTCATTTATAAAAAATCGAAATATTGTTTATAAATAAAGAAATATTGTTGTTTTCCTTTGTTTTTCTCTTATGTTATAATGTTATCATAAGAAATTTTTAAGGAGATTAAAATGAAAGCAAGTGAACTGAAAATCACTGACGTTAGGGTTGCCGACATTGATGGGTTACCTAAACACATGATATTATTAAAGGTTTACACCAACGATCCTGATATTGTAGGATATGGAGAGGTACGCGACGCGTCTAGCTCTACGTACGCAAAAATGTTAAAAAGCCGTATTGTTGGCGAAAATCCTCTTAACGTTGAAAAACTGTTTAACAGAATTAAGCAGTTTGGCGGACATTCTCGTCAAGGCGGTGGCGTATCGGGTATCGAGATTGCTCTTTTTGATATTATCGGAAAGTTTTACAAAATTCCTGTCTATCAGCTTATTGGCGGAAAGTACCGCGACAAGGTACGCATTTACTGCGACACAGACGTGGACGGAAAGCACACGGGTACGGATATGGGCAAAGCGTTGAAAAAGCGTATGGAAGACGGTTTTACTTTCCTAAAAATGGATCTTGGTATTGAACTTTTGTACGACGAGCCCGGGACTTTGAACGCTCCTGTTGGTATGCTTGAAGATATGCAAAAGTATTCGATGAAGGCTATTTGTCATCAATCGGGATCTATTGATAAATCTTTGATGTTTGGCAAAAACTACGATATTTTCACTATTCCTCACTACGCAACCGGTATTCATATCACCGAAAAGGGGCTTGATTATCTCGAAAACTACGTAAAACAGGTGCGCGACGTTATTGGATACGAAGTTCCTCTTGCTATCGACCACTTTGGACACGTTGCAATAGAGGACGCTATACGTTTTGCAAAGAGGTTGGAAAAATATAATATTGCCTGGATGGAAGACCTTGCGCCCTGGCACATGACCAACCACTTAAAGAAGTTTGCGGATAATTCTTGCGTTCCGCTTTGTACCGGCGAAGATATCTATCTTTCCGAAAACTTCGAGCCTGTTCTTAGCGCAGGCGTTAACGTTGTTCACCCCGACCTTCTCACCGTAGGCGGAATGCAGGAAATGAAAAAGCTTGGACATCTTTGCGAAAAATACGGGTCGGCTCTTGCTATTCATATGGCAGAAAGCCCTATTGCTTTTATGGCAGCTGTTCATTGCGCCGCTTCTCTAAAAAACGTGCTTGCCGTTGAGTTTCACTCTGTTGACCACCCCGAATGGTTTAACCTTATAAAGCCTGCTATCAAGCTTGACAACGGATTTATGAGTGTTCCAGACGCTCCTGGACTTGGTATTGAAGCTCTTAACGAAGAACTTATCGAAAAATTCAAAAAAGCGGACTGCGACGAGCCTTGGAAGGATACAACCGAGTGGGATAACGAATGGGCAAACGACAGAGAGTGGTCGTGAGAAACAACTAAAAAACGGCGTAAAAAGCGGCTAAAAAACGCTTGAAAAAAATATAACAAAATTAAAAGAATTATAACAAAGAGGTAAAAAAATGGCATACGATATCAACGAACTTATTATAACGGACGAAGGAACGGACGAGAGAATCAAAGAGGGAATCGAAAAAAACCGCAAGGGAAATTTTTCGGTAAAAACAGGGTTGAAAGCGGGCGAAAAAGTTAGTGTAAAGTTGAAGAACCATAAATTCCGTTTCGGTTGCAATATGTTTATGTTGGACGAAATTCCCGACGACCAACGCAAAAACGAACTTTACAAAGAGAAACTTGCCGCGCTTTTTAATATGGCTACCGTTCCGTTTTATTGGGACGCTACCGAGCCGACAGAAGGGCATACGAGATACGATAAAAATTCCGAAAAGATCTATCGCAGACCGCCTACGGATTTATGCGTGGAATTTTGCGAAAAGAACGGCATCGAACCTCGCGAACATGCGCTTTGCTACGATGGTTTCTTCCCCAAATGGCTGAAAGGAAAGAGCGACGTAGAGGTGAAGGCGCACCTTGAAAAGCGTATGAAGGAAATTTCCGAACGGTACGCGGATAAAATTCATACCATCGAGGTAACCAACGAGATGTTTTGGGGGGACGGTTGGGTGACCGATTTTTATCTCGCCCCCGATTTCATGGAATGGTGCTATAAAAAAACGGCGGAATATTTCCCGAATAACCAACTTTGTATCAACGAATGGACGTGGGGGATTTGGAACACCCGCGCCTGCGCTTACGACGCATACTATATGATGATCGAAAACCTTTTGATGAAAGGTTGCAAAATAGACGCGATCGGCGCTCAGTATCATATGTTCCATCGTGCGGAAAAATATTTCGACGAGACTCGTAGATTTTACAATTTACCCCACCTTTTCGAGGCGTTGGATAATTACGGCCGCTTCAAAAAGCCGATCGAAATCACGGAGGTTACGATTCCTGCGTTTACGGTGGAAGAGGCGGACGAGGAATCGCAGGCGGACGTAATCGAACGGTTGTATTCCGTGTGGTTCTCTCACGAAAACGTTTCGCAGATCATCTATTGGAATTTAGCGGACGGCTACGCGGCGTTCACTACTCCGGGGAATATGAAGGAAGGCGAAAATTATTATCGCGGCGGACTGCTCCGTTTCGATATGAGCGAAAAGCCCGCCTACAAACGTTTGCGCCACCTTATTAAAGAGGTATGGACTACGAACGAAGAGCTTACGGCAGACGAAAAGGGCGAGGTTAAATTCAGAGGATTTTACGGCGACTATGAAATTATCGTAAAGGACGAAAGTGGAGAGCGTGTAATTGACGCTAAACTTTACGAAAACAACGATAGCGTGGAGATTTAGTATGAACAGAGATTTAGTTTTAGAGAGTTTTATTAAAAATAAAGAGCTTTTAGATAAGCGAAATAGCGAAGGTATCGAAAAGTATAGAAAGGGTGATTTTACCTTAAAATTCGATAACGTATGCGCCAAAACGGTAACAATTAGACAAAAGAAACATAAATTTTTGTTTGGTTGTACAGCCTTTATGCTTAACTCTTTTGAAAAGGAAGAGAAAGAACCTATCTTTAAGGAAAAGTTTGCAAACCTTTTCAATCAGGCTGTCGTTCCTTTTTATTGGAGCGATTTAGAGCCAACGGAAGGAAAGGTGAGATTTAGAAAGGACAGCGAAAATATTTATCGTCGTCCTGCTCCCGATATCGTGCTTGAATTTTGTAAAGAATACGGTATTGAACCTAAGGGTCATTGCTTAACCTGGAACGGTTTTGTTCCTGATTGGCTTGCTAAGTATAATCCCGAAGAAAGAAAAAAGATACTAGAGCGTAGATTTAAGGAAATAGCAGACGAGTACGCTGATAAAATTCCGTCGTTTGACATTGTAAACGAATCCGCAAGCAATTATAACAGAGGAAGAAAGGTCTTGTTTGAAAACTACGACGAGATAGGTCTTTCTCTTGGCGGTAAATATTTCCCCAACAATATCAAAATACTAAATGAAACAAACGAAGCTATTTGGCGCGATTATAAAACCGAAGGCAAATATATGGCTTTTAATATGCAACTTAAGGAATTCGTTGCAAAAAATCTTCCTATTGACGAGATTGGACTTCAGTATCATATCTTTAGAAGAAGCGAAGAAATGGAAAACGATATTGACGTAAGAAAAGCTTTTCTTGATATTCCTTCTATGCTTGAAATTTTGGATATTTTCGATGCTTACAATTTCCCAATGCATATATCAGAAATTACTATACCAGGTAGCGGACAAAAGGAAGAGAACGAAGAAGTTCAAGCATATCTCGTGGAACAGCTTTACAAAACCTGGTTTGCAACACGCAACATGAAGAGTATTGTTTGGTGGAATATGGTGGACGGCTACGCTGCATACGCTCCGCTTGGAACAAATGAGGGAGAAAACAGATGCGGTGGCGGTCTTATGCGTTTTGATATGAGCGAAAAGCCTGCGTATAAAGTTTTGGACAGACTTATAAATAAAGAATGGAAAACTGAGCTTGAAGTAAAAGTAAGCGACAACGAATATACATTCAGGGGCTTTTATGGCGACTATGAAATTGTTGTAAAGGACGAAAGCGGAGAGCGTGTAATTGACGCTAAGCTTTACGAAAATAACGATACCGTGGAGATTTAGTATGAAGAGAGTTTTAGTTACGGGATCAACCCAAGGAATAGGCAAAGCAATAGCTAGCGAGTTTGTAAAAAACGGTTATGAAGTTATTGTTCATTGTAGCAAAGATATCAAAAAAGCCGAATACGTATGCAAGGAAATTGGTGCAAAAAGCGCTGTAACTTGCGATTTAGCGGATATTAATGAAGTTAATACTTTAGTTGAAAAAACAGGCGAAGTTGATATTTTAATTCTTAACGCTTCAATTCAGTTTAAGGAAAAATGGAATGATATAAGCGAAGAGAGTATGGACAAACAATATACCGTAAACGTAAAAAGCACACTTAAGCTTATTCAGTCTTATCTTCCTTTTATGGTGGAAAAAAAGGTGGGTAGAATTGTTACTATCGGTAGCGTAAACCAATACCGTCAGCATCCCGAACTAATATTTTATTCTGCTACAAAATGCGCAGTTATGAGTATTATTAAAAACATAGCAAAACAGGTTGCTCCGTTTGGCGTAACGTTAAACAACGTTTCACCTGGAGCAATTGCAACTCCTAGAAACGAAAGTATTTATAACGATGAAGAAAAACGTAAAGCAGTAGAAAGCGTAATACCTATGGGAAGGTTTGGACAACCTTTTGACTGTGTGGGAGCTGTTATGCTTCTTTGTAGCGAGCAAGGCTGTTATATAACCGGCTCTGATATTGTTATAGACGGCGGTATGAGATTATAATTTACCAAAAACTCATATACGTTATCGATTTTTTGTTACAAATTTGTTTTTTTAGATAATTTTAAGGAGTAAATTATGAATTTTAACGTAAAAGAAGAAATTATAGCTCTTACACCTCAATGGAAGGGAGAAAGATTGCCTGACGGCAGACCAAAAGTAGACGAAAAATACCTAAAGGCTCTTAAAACTCTTACCTTAGAAGAAGTATGGAAACCAATCTTTGTAAAAGGTTATGAAAGTCAGTTCGAAGGTCGTTTTCAAACTCTTCACGACGACGGAAGAAAATTAATAGGAAGAGCTGTTACCGCTACTTACTGTCCGTTCCGACCGGATTTAGACGAGGTTGTAAAAGACACGGGAAGAAGAGAAAACAGAAAGGGTACTTATAATCAATGGGTTATTGATAATCTTTTAGAGTACGACGTTCCCGTTATTGATATGTACGACAAAATCTACAAGGGTACTTTTATAGGTGGAAACTTAACTACTGCAATAAAGAACAAAACCAAAAATGAGAACGGCGGAGCTGTTATATGGGGTGGAGTACGAGATGTTGAACAAATGAAAAAGATTGATAATATTCAAGCTTATTATCGCGGTATAGATCCCACTCCCATTCGTGATTTTATTATGATAGGTTATAACACTCCCACAAAAATAGGTAACGCTATTTGTATGCCCGGCGACGTTGTTTTTGGCGCAGGCGGTGGAGTTTTGTTTATTCCCGCTCATCTTGTAGAAGAGGTTGTAGGAGGCGCAGCTAAAACTCAGGTTAAGGACTTGTTTGGTTTTGAAATGATTTCTCTAAACAAATTTACTTCCGCTCAGATTGATAAAAATACCTGGACAAAAGAAATGCTAGACTTACTTATGGACTTTATAGAAAAGGACGACAGAGCCGAGCAATACCGCGGGCTTGATTGGTCGCTTGAATACGATCTTGCTATTAACGGTGATCCTAACGATACGCAGTCGGCTTTGTAGTGATAAATCTTACCCATTATATTTATTATTCAGTTTAGTATAAAATTTAGTTTTATATAAATTTTTAAGTTTATTATAAAGGAGTTAAGTATGGATAAAAATAAACTTATTATTTATCAAATAAACCCTAGAATGTTTACTCATATGGGAAATTTAAGAGAAGCGAAAAAATTACTTCCCCATATAAAAAGTGTAGGAGCAAACGTTGCTTATCTTTTTGCTATTTGTAAAGAAGACGATTCTAAAGACAGAAAATTTTGGAGTAAAAGACAAAAAAAGAGTAAGTTAAATAACCCCAAAAATCCATATAGAATTTCAGATTATTTTAGCATAGATGAAGAATTTGGTGGAAATGAACAATTAAAAGAATTTATAGACGAAGCTCATAAACTTGGTTTATACGTAATGATGGATCTTGTTTATTTTCACTGCTCCCCAAACGCAAAAATAATCAACGAAGTTCCTGACAGCGTTGTAAGAAAAGAAAACGGTGAAATTGATTTAGGAGAATGGAATTTTCCTAAATTAAATTATAAAAGCAGAGCTTTAAGAGATTATCTGATTAAAAATATGCTTTATTATATACTTGAATACGGAGTAGACGGATACCGTTGTGACGTTGGAGATATTGTTCCTCTTGATTTTTGGCAAGAAGCTGTTTTTGAAATAAAAAAAATTAAACCTGACGTTATTATGTTAAATGAAGGCAGTAATCCTGATTACGTACAAAGTGGAACTTTTGATTTTAATTATTATTGGAAACCCTTCGTTTTAGCAACAAAACCTTATTCACAGTTTTTTAAAACTCATCACTCTAACTTTGAACAAACAACCAAAGAAAAAGGAATATATTTTGTGGAAAATCACGATTCCGTAACAGATGACGGGCGTGCTGAAACTATTTTTAATTCCCTTTTATGCGATTTGTTTTACGTTTATTTATTTACCGTTAACGGAACTCCTCTTATATACTGTGGCGAAGAAATAGCGGATAAAAACGAACATAATATGTTCGCTAATAAAGATCATAACAAAGGTTATGGAATAGACTGGTCAAACTCTCTTTTACCCCATGGAAAACGCAGACTTTCTTTAATAAAAAAACTTTCTTATCTTAGAAAAACGGAAGATTGTCTTGCTTACGGTGATTTTTCTTGGCTAGACGTTGATGATGAAATTCTAAGCTTCGAAAGAATTTATAAAAACGAAAAAATTACGGTTTTTATTAACTTTTCAACTATTATAAAAAATATAAATAAATGTGGCTCTTCTATTTTATCACGTAATTATAAGAACGGAAAATTAAGTAAATACGGATTTATTATATTTAAGGAAATATTATGATTTATATTTTATCTTGTACCGATATTCAAAACGGCGGTGGAATTTACTCGTTTTCTTTATCTGAAAAAGAAATGAAACAAACCGGATATTTTCCATGCGACAGACCTATGTATTCAATTAAGTCCGATACTCGTATTTGTACGCTTTTGCGAGCACCGTTTGAAGAAAATCCTGACAGCGGATACTTTTTTTGCGATGAAAAACTGGAAAATTCCACTTTAATAATTTCAACTAAAGGCGTTGTTGCGTGCCATTTAGACGTAATAAAAAACGACGTTTACGCTGTAAATTATCTTAGCGGAAATATTGTTAAAAACGGCGATATTATTGCTAAAAGACAAGGAAAAAGCATACACCCAACGCGTCAAAGCGAACCTCATACTCACTTTGTAAAACAAACGCACGACGGATATTTGGCTGTTTGCGACTTAGGTACGGACACTCTTGCTTTTTATGATAAAAACCTAAATCTTTACAGTGAAGAAAAAGTAAATCCCGGTTATGGAATAAGACATCTTTCTTTTTCTTTAGATAATAAATTTATCTATTCTATAAACGAACTTATACCATCAGTTAGCGTCTTTTCTTATACTGACGGTAAAGCAAAGCTTTTATCTACTTTTAATATAAAAACAACTAACCCAAAAGCAAACGGAGCAGGTATAAGAATTTCTGATGACGGAAAATTATTATACGTTTCTCTTCGTGAAGAAAACGTTATTTGCGTATTTTCTATCGATAACGAAAAAATTACCTTATTACAAAAAGTAGATTGTAAAGGTAATTCTCCGCGTGATTTTAATATTTTCAATAACTTGCTTGTTTGCACAAACGAACTTAGTAACTCAGTTACAGTTTTCTCTCTTGATAAAGGTCTTATAAAAGAGTATTTATATTCTTATAATATAAACTCACCATTATGTGTATTTTAATAGAAGTTGAATAAAATTTACTAAAAACTCATATACGTATATAAAAAACTCCGACATTTATCGGAGTTTTCATTTTTAATATTTACTTTTCAATAAATAAACTTCGTACGGGCGATTCATGAATCGCCCCTACATATAATAAATTTTAATATTTTATTCAATCACTTATTTTAACTGTGGTTCTTCCAACTTAGGAGTTTTTTCTAAGGATTTTTCGATTTCGGCATCGGTAGGAACATAGTCTGTCATAATTCCGTCGTGGAACTTTTCATACGACATCATATCAAAATATCCGGTTCCCGTAAGACCAAACACGATAGTCTTTTCTTCGCCTGTTTCAATACACTTTTTAGCCTCGTCGATAGCAACCTTTATTGCGTGAGCGGACTCGGGCGCAGGAAGAATACCTTCTACCCTTGCAAACTCTTCAGCAGCAGCAAAAACTTCAGTTTGTTTAACAGTTCTTGCTTCCATAATACCCTGATCATAAAGCTCGGAAAGAGTGGAGCTCATACCGTGATATCTAAGACCTCCTGCGTGCGTTGCTGCGGGCATAAATCCACTACCTAAAGTATACATTTTAGAAAGAGGACAAACTCTACCAGTATCGCAATAATCGTATACGTATTTACCGCGAGAAAGCGAAGGACAGCTTTCGGGCTCTACGGCAATAAACTGGTACTTATTTTCTCCTCTTAGCTGTTCTCCAACAAATGGCGAAATAAGACCGCCAAGGTTAGATCCACCTCCTGCGCATCCTATAATAACGTCAGGCTTAATACCATACTTATCAAGCGCAGTTTTAGTTTCTAATCCTATAACTGTTTGATGAAGAAGAACCTGATTAAGAACGCTACCTAAAACGTATCTATAATCCTCTCTTTCGCTAGCACACTCAACAGCTTCGCTTATAGCACAACCAAGTGAACCAGTAGTTCCGGGATATTCCTCATTAATTTGTCTACCAATCTTAGTTTCCATAGAAGGAGAAGGGGTAACAGAAGCGCCGTACGTACGCATAACTTCACGTCTAAAGGGCTTAAGCTCATAAGAAGACTTTACCATATAAACCTTACATTCTAATCCAAAATAAGAACAAGCCATAGAAAGAGCAGTTCCCCACTGTCCTGCTCCTGTTTCGGTAGTTACTCCCTTAAGTCCTTGCTGTTTAGCATAGTATGCCTGAGCAATAGAAGAATTAAGCTTGTGAGATCCTGAGGTGTTGTTTCCTTCGAACTTATAATATATTTTTGCAGGAGTTCCCAATTTTTTCTCTAAGCAGTACGCTCTTACCAAAGGAGATGGACGGTACATCTTATAAAAATCCAAAATTTCCTGAGGAATAGCTATAAATCTATCAGTTTCGTTAAGTTCTTGCTTTACAAGCTCTCTACAAAAAACCTCAGAAAGCTCATCTTCAGTTATTGGTTTCATTGTTTTAGGATTAAGAAGAGGCGCGGGCTTTTTCTTCATATCCGCTTTAACATTATACCAATACTTTGGCATCTCGTTTTCTTCAAGATAAATTTTGTAAGGAATTACTTTTTCTTCCATTTTTATATACCTCCATATATATAAGGTTATTTCACCTAATTTTTTCTCTATTTAGTATTTGCATAAAAAAACCGAGAACGCTTTTTTTACGCTCTCGGGACGATTTCTAACCGCGGTACCACCCGTATTGATGCATAACACATCCACTTTTTTACGTACTATCATACGCTCCTGCTTTTTACGAGTTAGGTTCTCGTCGATTGCTACTTGTCTTTTAGACTTTCGTTCGCCCTCATAAGTCCATTCGCCGAAATCCATCCACAGCGTCGCACCTACCCGCTGTTCTCTGTAAGGACCTTAAAATTACGGTTACTACTCTTAATCAAAGGTTTATTTATTAACTTGCGATAATTTTATCACTAATAACCTTTATTGTCAACCTTTTTTTGAAAATTTAACAAAATTTTATTCTATAATATATCAAAAATATAATTACTTTTGCTATATTATTTATACTAAAGGTTTCGTTTTGGGTAAATTCTTTCCTCTTGGATATTTATTAGGGGTTTCCTTTATCTTTTTAATAAATACTAACTTTCTTACAATATCGGTTTCGGGAATTTCAATTTCCTTAACCTCTTCTATTTTTCCGCCAAGAATTTCTATCGCTTTTTCACTGTTTTTTAATTCTTCGTCAATATCTTTAGATTTATACGCAATAAAATATCCGCCCACTTTAACAAACGGTAAACAATACTCACTCAGAGTATTAAGCGAAGCAACGGCGCGGGATAAAGCATAGTCATACTTTATGTTTTTATTCAAATCTTCCGCTCTTGAGTGCAGAGTTTTTACTTTATTTAATGAAAGCTGATTTATAACCTCATTTAAGAATATCAAACGCTTATTCAAGCAGTCGTTTAACGTAAGGGAAATATCCTCTCTTACTATCTTTATGGGAAGAGAGGGAAATCCTGCTCCCGTTCCTATATCTATAACGGTAGCATCTTTTTTTATAAACTCTTCACCAATCAAAGAATCAACAAAGTGTTTAGTAAAAACTTCGTCATGTTCTGTAATTGCAGTAAGGTTCATTTTCTCATTCCATTCTACAAGAAGTGAACAATATTTTTCGAACTGTGTATAAAATTCGCTGTATTTATTTTTTATGTACAAGTTATCCATAGTCTTATTATAATAAAAAACTCACTTTCTTGTCAATCACTCTTCCATTGTTTTTCACGTTGTTATATTATATAATTTAAATATTAGTTATTATATTGAAGATTATCTCGGTGGAAAAGTGGATAATTGTGAAACATGCGATTTTAGGCTGAGAAACATTGAAAAACATCTAAAATAAGCCTAAAATATAGAGATTTTTATCAACATTTAAATTGTTGATACGATATTGAAAGTATATGTATAAACGAATGGAGAAGTTAATAAGTTGTGTGGATAAAAAAATTAGAAAATCAATTTATAAAAGATAAAAATACTTAAAATAAAGTTATCCACAAAAGTTATCAACACTGTGGATAACTTATATACATATACGTTGAATAATTGTGGAAATCATTATTTGATTAAAGATTGACAATAAACGAATAATAATATATACTAAATATAGAAAATAAGGACTATAATTTATAAATAAGTAAAGAAAAGGAGTAAAGTAATGTTACCTTATAAAAAAGTAGTATCCAAGTCGTTTGGGGCTTTTAAGGATAAGAGAAATTATCTGACAGCTCTTATAATAGCTGTTCCGATGATATTTTATACGATAGTGTCGTCTATTTTGTTAAGTGATTTTAATACGCAGATAACTAATATTTTTAACAGCTTTTTAGATTTATTAAACGATCCGCAAAGCGTAATTACAAGCACTACTATAAATGTTTTAATATCTTCTATAATAGACGTAGTAATAGAAAATTTACATCTTATAATAATAGATATTATAATAAGTTTAGTTGCTAGTTTTATAACTTTATTGCTAACGTACGTAGTTTATTATATGGCGTATAAGATAATAAATAAACAACAAACTGATGCAAAAATTTTGTTTTCCGGCTTATTTGGAGGAGTTTGTCTTACTCTTTTATATTTAGTAAAACTCTTTTTGTGGGGATTGTTGTTTATAATACCTGCAATAGTTAAGTCTTATTCGTACAGCTTATGCTTTTTAATAAAGGTTGAAAATCCCGAAATGAAAGCAAGCGAGTGTATTAAAAAGAGTTGTGCTCTTATGAAGGGAAGACGCGAAAGATTGTTTATTCAATATTTGTTCTATACTTTATTTATTATAGTAGCAGGATTTGTCGTTGGAAATATAACAATGATATTTGCTTTAATGCCTGGCGCAGGAACTGTTATAACAGGATTGATAAGTAATTACGTAACGGGTATAACCACACTTTTCTGGGCTTATAACGTAACGGTTTATTATGAAGAAGTAAAGGAAGACGAAAAGTATTTATCACTTCACCCTGAACTTAGAGAAAAAGGTATTACGGGTGTTATGAGAAACGAAAAACCGCGTATAAGAATTGTGTACGGACCTTATAACACTATGGGTGATCCTTATAATAATCAAGAAAGAAGATTTAACGATCCTTATCAAAATAATCCGTTCAAAAATAATAATAATTCTGCTCCAAAAAATGACGATCCTTTTGAGGATTGACACAAAAAGTACAATACGTTGTTAAAAAAAACGTAAAAGGAAGAATAAATGGAAACAATAATAGCGCTTTCTACTCCGCCTACATTGTCGGCTATTGCAATAATTAGACTTAGCGGAAAGGAAAGTTTGGAATTAGTAAAAAAGGTTTTTTCCGGATTTAAGAAGGAAGTTCAGCCAAGATACATGTATTATGGAATTTTGGATACCGGGAAAATTAAAGATGATTGTATGTGCGTTTATTTTCGTGCGCCTAATTCATATACCGGTGAGGATATGGTGGAAATAAACTGCCATGGATCGGTAGCTGTTACCGAAAGCATTATAGAATATTTTATCGAACAAGGCGCTGTAATGGCGGAAAAGGGAGAGTTTACTAAAAAGGCGTTTATAAACGGTAAGATGGACCTTACGCAAAGCGAGGCTGTAATAGATCTTATAAATGCGCAAAGTGAGGCTCAGGCAAGAAGCGCTTATTCTCAGCTTAGCGGTACTTTATATAATCGCATTAGTGATCTTCAAAAACGTATAGTAACAGCGATTGCAAAGATTGAAGTTTCTTTAGACTATCCCGAAGAGGAGATAGAAGAAACAACAAAAGAAGAAAGCAGAGAAGAAATTAATTCAATAAAGGACGAAATTCTTGCTCTTAAAAACACTTATAACAGCGGAAAAATTTTAAGAGAGGGAGTAAAAATCGCGATAGTAGGAAAGCCTAACGTGGGAAAAAGCAGGCTCTTAAACAGCTTGCTTGGATATGAAAGGGCGATAGTTACCGATATTGAGGGAACGACGCGCGATACGCTTAGCGAAAGCTATCAATATAACGGAATTAAGTTTACTCTCGTCGATACTGCAGGTATCAGAAATACTGACGATACTGTGGAAAAGATAGGAGTTTCCCTTGCTTTAAGAGAGGCTAAAGAGTGTGACGTATTGTTACATATTGCAGAGGCAGGAGAGAAGTTCGAAAAGGTGGAAACGACCGCAAAAGTCATATACGTAGAGAATAAAATTGACAAAATGCCTGCCGTAAGAGAAGATTCTGTCAAGATTAGCGCTCTTACAGGAGAGGGTATAGAAGAACTTAAAAAGGTTATTTATGATACCGTTTGTAAAAACGTAACAGTAGGTGAAAGCAGGATAAATAATCTTCGTCATCTTAACGCCGTTACTCTTGCTCTAGCTAATATTGAAAGAGCTCTTGAAAATATTGATTTTGTAACGTTAGACTTAATTTCTTCTGATCTTAACCAAGCTTACAGGGCGCTTGGAAGTATTACGGGTATAACAAGCGAGGACGAGATTGTAGGAGAGATTTTCTCAAAATTCTGCGTCGGCAAGTGAGCAGGCTCACACTCAATATACCAACGTAGACATTGGATCCGAAATGTTGTACTTTGAGTAAAAGCAAGTAATTGTGTTTTGTTAGTTCTTTTGTAGGGGAGATTCATGAATCTCCCGTACGATTTATATCCAATACGTAAAAGACACAATTGTAGATAAAACTATTCTCTCATAAGGTTGGTCTGCACCCAAAATAAGTACATTAACAAAAGCTGGTAATTTACAATAATTTGAGAGATAATTCTTTTTAGGAGAAAAACAAAATATAAATGAAAATTATAACTGACAATAAAAAAGCTTATTTCGATTATTTTATCGACGAAACGTATGAAGCTGGAATTGTACTAGAGGGAAGTGAGGTAAAGTCCGTAAAAATGGGAAATATTAACCTAAAAGACAGTTTTTGTTTTTTCGAGGACGGCGAACTCATTCTTAAAAACTGTCATATCACGCCGTATGAAAAGGGTTCGGTTTTCAATAAGGAAGCTAAGCGCGATAGAAAACTTTTACTTCACCGCAAGGAGATAGATAAGATTTTTGGAAAAGTTAAACAAAAAGGTTTTACGCTTGTGCCCACAAAAGTGTACTTTAAGGGAAACTACGTAAAGGTAGAGCTTGGTCTTGCAAGAGGAAAACACACTTACGATAAAAAGGAAACCTTAAAGCAAAAAGACATTCAAAAGAAGGTTCAAAGAGAGATAGCAGAGTATAAATAAAATCTTGATTTTACATAAAAACCTGTATACGTATACGAGAAAATAAGGAAAAAAGGGCTTTACTTTGTTTAAGTAAAGCCCTTTTTTTGAGGTAAAAATAACATCAATATTAATTAAGAAAAATTCTTCGGAACCAAGGCGTCCATGAACAAAAAACAGGAAAAGCCATAAGAATTTAACTTGTTGCAACTGAGCCTTATAAAACCTTAGGGGCGCGCAAAAGCGGAAATTAAAGGGAGAAAATATCCATGTTTTTTAACTCGGCATAAAAAACTTCTCTTGCGCAAGGAATAAATTCCTTAAGTCAGTTTTTTCAAGCTTTATTGCGAGCATATTATATCACGCAATAAATGACAGCTGTTTGTCAACTATATTATAAAACAAGAAAAACTTTTAAGAAATTTATATTTTTATTCGCGAAAAACTAAGCCGTAAGATTTATATTAAGGCTCTGTCCCAATCTACGGTTGATTTTGGACGGAAAGCCCACTACGAAATACTGCGTAATTTACTCAGTTACGTACCCTGCAGGTACGCGCCTTCGTAAATATACTTGTCTTTCTTGTGATTTTCTCGTCAAATCGCCTTATGGCTAATCAACCATATTTTGTGACATAGCCTATATTAAAATATTTTAGTATAATATATAAAGTATTTTATAGTTAAGTTTGACAAAACGGTCGGTTTTGGTATATACTAAAGAGTAGAGCGATAAAAACGCAAGCATTTTTTGGAGGAAGAGCAGTGGAACTTTACCGAAAGTACAGACCGGGAACGTTTGACAGCGTAATAGGTCAAAATCACATAGTTAAAACTCTTATAAACCAGGTTGAAAAAAACAGGGTAGGACACGCGTATCTTTTTACCGGAACGAGAGGTACGGGAAAAACGACGTGTGCCAAAATTTTTGCAAGAGCCATTAACTGTCTTTCTCCTATAAACGGATCACCGTGTGGAAAATGCGAGGCATGTTCTGCATTATCAGGTCAAAACCTGGATATTATTGAAATGGACGCTGCGTCAAATAACGGTGTTGACCACATAAGAGATATAATAGACAGGCTCAAATATCCACCTGTAAACGGAAAGTATAAAGTTTATATAATAGACGAAGTTCACATGCTTTCTCCCGGAGCTTTCAATGCTTTCTTGAAAACGTTGGAAGAACCACCCTCGTACGTAGTGTTTATTTTAGCAACGACCGAAATTCACAAGCTTCCTCAAACTATAATCTCCAGATGTATGAGGTTTGATTTCAGACTTGTTCCTTCTGCTCTTATTGGAGAGAGAATAAAGCAGGTGTACGACAGCGAAGGAATACAGTACGACGAGGACGTAATACCTCTTTTATCCGACGCTGGAGAAGGATCCGTTCGTGATGCACTTACCATTGCGGATAGGTGTGTAAGAGAGGGAGAGAGAATTACTTACGACGACGTTACCGATATTTTAGGAACAAGCAAACGTCAAGAAATTTACGCGCTTTTCGACGCTATAATAACTGGCGACGTGGGCGAAACTTTGAAAAATACGGAAAGCATAGGACGAAAGGGTAAGATTATGTCGGTTGTAGCAAAAGATCTTATATCCTTTACAAAGGACGTGCTTTTAGCAAAAACTACGGGAAAGCAATTGCTTAGAGGAAGCGAGGACGCTATTAATCAGATTTTGATTAGAGCTGAAAGATGCGACGTTAATTCGCTTGTATCTGTAATAAAAATTTTCTCGTCGGTAGATGCAGACCTTAGATATTCGGTAAGTCCGCTCATAACTTTCGAGATGACGGCGGTGCGCGCGGCAAGACTGTATGATAGCGACGTGTCTGCGCTAGAAGAAAGAATTGCAAGAATTGAAAGAAACGGTGTAACGATAGTAGACAACTCCGCTCAGGTAAAACCAACCGAGCCGGAGCAAAAAAAAAATGACGACAGACCGATGGACGCGATAGGAATATGGGGTAGACTTACCACGTATTTCAGACGCAACGAGTCAATGTCTTTTTACACGGTAGCAGGTCAGCAAAACAGGGTTAAAATCGAGGATAAAAACCTTGTAGTTGAGGCTAACACAACCGATTATGATATGCTGATGTCGCAACCTTTCCGCGATGCGGTAGAAAGAGCGTTCCGCGACGACGACGTAACACTTAATTTTGTTGTCGAAAGGCGTAAAACGGGCGTTGATATGGACAGAGAGTCGGAAAGAATGAAAAAACTTTCGGGCAACGTAAAATTTAATATTATCAAAAAATAATTAAAAGAGGTAAAATATAATGGCAGGATTTAATAAAGGTATGGGCGGAATGAACGGCATGAATATGCAGGCTATGATGAAGCAAGCTCAAAAGATTCAGGAAGAAATGAAAAAGGCACAAGAAGAGCTTGAAGATTCGCTTTTTGACGGTACGGCAGGTGGTGGACTTGTAACAGTAACTCTTGACGGAAAGAAGAGAGTGGACGCTATCAAAATCGAGCCTGACGCTGTTGATATCGACGATTTGGAAATGCTCGAAGATCTTCTTATCGCTGCTTTTAACGACGCTTATAAGCAGGTTGAAGAGTACGAGGAAGAAATTCTTCCCGAGGGCATGGCAGGCTTAGGTCTATGAAAAAAATAGAAAGCATATCGCAACTCGCTTCGCTTTTTTCCACGCTTCCGGGCGTTGGGGCAAAAACGGCGCAAAGATACGCGTATTCCGTTATAGACTGGGACGAGGAAAGAGCTCGTTCTTTTTGCGAGGCTATAATGAACGTGAAAAATACCGTAAGACGTTGCTCGGTTTGTAACGACTTTACAGATAAGCCCGTATGCGATATATGTTCTACGCGCGATAGTTCTGTAATTTGCGTTGTGTCGTACCCTAAAGACGTTATCGCAATGGAAAAAGTAAGCGGATATAAGGGTGTGTATCACGTGCTGAACGGAACGATTTCCCCGCTCGACGGAAGAGGTCCTGAAGATATTGACGTTAAGGGGCTTCTTAGGAGGTTAAACGGGGTAAAAGAAGTTATTATGGCGACCAATCCCGACGTTGAGGGCGAGGCGACTGCTATTTATATTTCTCGTCTTATAAAGCCCCTTGGAATAAAGGTAAGTAGAATCGCACAAGGTATAAGTATGGGTAGCGAAGTGGAGTATGCCGACGAGGTTACTTTAACTAGAGCTATGGAATCTAGAACCGAATTGTAATAAAATCTATAATACGTATGGCTAAAATTACGACAAAAACAGAGAATATGAGTGTTACTAGCGCAATAAATACTGCCCTTATCAGGGGAGAAAAAAACATAATAGCAATAAGTGGAGAGCATAAGGTAAAGCACGCTTTTATTTGTATTAGTACAACAGGAGTGGATATAGACGGAAATAGCTGTTGTATTTTGGGTAGCGGAAACGTTTTGGAAATAAAGAACGCGGAAGATATTAAAATAAAGAACTTTACTTTCTCTAGCGAGAGCGAAAAGGACTTTACCGTAAACGTTGCTAAGAGTAAAAACATACTTTTCGAAAACTGTTCTTTCTCTTCGAAAACTGGTTGCTTGGTTATAAGCGACGCTCAAAATATAACACTAAAAAATTGCGATTTTTCCTCAGAAGAAGGTAACGGAATTTGTATTCTTAACAATAGTGTAGTAAGTGTGGAAAACTGTAATTTCGCGCTCTCATCTGGTGAGGGAATAACTGTTGTTGATAACAAGGACGGAATGGTAACTGTTCATAACAACTCTTTCAAAAGGTGTTTTATTGCTTTGAAAAGTTCGGGAAGAAACGTGCTGAAAATAACGAATAATTATTTTCTTACCTATTCGTCAGCTCTTGAGTTTTTCCCCTCTGTTGCAAGCGCGGAAGCGCAAGGTGCTCACAAGGTGGATATAAGATATAATCTTTTTGACGAGTGCTGTAAAGATGCAGGCGAGGCAACAATCGTTATAAAGGGCGAAACTAAAGGTTTTACTCATAAAGAGATAACGATAACCGAAAATATTTTCTCACAAAAGGAACGTCCCGTGATTAACGCAATGGGTGTTAACTACCTTATTTTTAAGGAAAATAACGTGCACACTAACGATGAAAGCACTGTGGAAAACAGTATAATAAACGGTATGCAAGCTTAGATTTATTAACAAAAGGAGATGAATGAATGGCAAAGGCAAATAAGTATAAAAAACTTATTTCAAACTCCATAATTTTCGCAATAGGTAACCTTACAGTAAAGGTTGCTCAGTTTTTCCTGTTGCCCATTCTTACTCTTTATTTTTCAGCTAACGACTACGGCGTAAGCACTACGCTTGCTGATATTGTAGAAACGATTACACCCCTACTAACGCTGGGTATTGCGGAAGGATTGTTCCGTTTTGCCGTAGACGGATCGCACAAAAACGAAGAATTACTTTCCTCGGGAATAATGGTTGTTGCGTGTGGTTGCGCTGTTTTTGCGGTGGGCGATTTAATAATATACGCGATGTATCCTCAAAGCTACATAATTTGGCTCATTCCTTTATTTATTATTCGAAGCTTCAAAAAATTGCTTGCTGAGTTTATTAGAGGAATGGGAAAAACGGTTATATATTCGCTTAGTGGGATAATCGAAGCAATAACTCTAATAGGTCCTGCCGCGTTGTTTTTACTCGTTTTAGATATGGGAATAACTGGATACGTATTTGCCCTTATGGTATCGGCATTTATTGCGTTGATATTCTTTATTTTGGTGTGCAAACCCCACAAATACGTTAAGTTCTCGGCAATAAAGAAAAAGAAGCTTAAAGCAATGATTTTATACTCGTTGCCATCCGTTCCTAATATGTTGTCTTGGTGGATTGTTCAGCTTTCCGCTCAGTACGTTATAATATGGTTTGTAGGAATGGACGAAAAAGGATTGTTTACTGCGGCAAGTAAAATACCAGCGCTTATTAACGTAATAAGTAACATCTTTT
The DNA here is from genome assembly GCA_015055625.1 of Clostridiales bacterium. GTDB lineage: Bacteria > Bacillota > Clostridia > Christensenellales > Pumilibacteraceae > RUG12826. The sequence continues at coordinate 70,090 of SVHU01000010.1, forward strand.
TACAAGCTTGGTCCATCTCTAGCGCGGAGGAGTGCGAGGACGAAACGCGCAACAAATTCTATTCTCAAATATATCGATATTATAGAGTTATAATATCGTATGCGGTATGCTTAGTAGTTGTCGCAACCCCATTCATTTCAAGATTTTTGCTTCAAGACGAGTTCTATAACGCGTGGACGTATTCGCCAGTATTGATAGTTACCGTTGGAATGGGTGGATGTATATCGGCATTTTTCGGAGCGTTCTTCGGAGCATTCTACAAGCCGTATTTAGGAACGATAACAACGCTTATGGGAGCGGTGGTAAATATAGTTTTATCAGTATCGCTAGTACCCTTTATCGGCGCGTATGGCGCTATTATTGCAAACGCAAGCGGTTACGTAGTTATCGCTGTAAGCAGAATACTTTATAGTAGAAAGCTTGTAAAATTGGAAATTGGACACACAAAAACGGCAATATCTTTCGTTTTGCTAATGCTCCAAGCCGTGGTTTATATGTTTAACCTCAAATATAAAATAATATCGGGAGCCGTGGTGTTCGTGCTTCTTGCCCTATTGTATTTTAAGGATATAAAAGGACTTGTAAAAGTTATGATATCTATGCTTAAGGGCAAAAAAATAAAAGCGCAAAGCTTGGCGCCCGCTCAAAACACGATTGAAACGCCCGTGCAGGCAGTGGAAGAAGCTTGCGTTCAAACAGCAGAAGAAAAAACAGAAACCGCGGAAACACTTGACAAAACTGAATGAGAAATGTATACTTTTTTAGTAGAATATAAAGAGAGGAGATTATTATGGTTGAACTGACCAAACAAGAGGCAAGAAAGATAATGTTCGACGTGCTTTGTACTATTGACGAAATATGCAAAGAGAACGATATAAGATATAGCCTTTCGGGTGGTACGTTGCTTGGAGCGATCCGTCATAAAGGTTTTATACCCTGGGACGACGATATAGATATTATGATTCCGCGTCCCGATTATGATAAGCTTATCAAGATATTCAACCAAAAAGCGCAAGAAAAAAACGCTCATCTTTGTATAAAGTGTTGTGAAAATGACGAAAAATACAGTTATACTTTTGCAAAGATAATAAACACGGACACCTTGCTTATAGAAGACAATATCAAAAATGGTGAGATTGGCGTGTACGTAGACGTTTTCCCGGTAGACGGATTGGGCGACGACTTAAAACAAGCGAAAAAGTTATCGGATAAGGCGTTCTTCTCAAGAACAGTATTCCGTCTTAAAGAGGCAAAGAAATTCGTTAAGAGTACGACGTTTGTGCGCAGTGTAAAGAAGTGGCTTATGTACGTTTATTCCAAGTTCTGCTCGCGCAAAAAAGCGTATGCAAAAATTGATAAGCTGTGCAGAAAGAACGAGTTTGACAAGTCTAAGTACGTAGGCGTAATAGTGTTTGGATACGGTCAAAGAGAGATTGTTCCTTCGTCCGTATACGAAAAGTTTGTTAAGGTGGAGTTTGAAGGCAGAGAGTTTGACGCTTGCGTGGGATACGACGATTACCTAAAGTCGTTGTACAAAAACTATATGGAGCTTCCGCCCGTAGAAAAACGCACGCAACATTCTTATCAGGCGTTTTTAAAAAGTGAAGAATAAAATTTATTAAGTTAAGGGAGTAGCCGACGCATAAAAGCGTTTGCATTGCCGTCAGTACGGTCTAATGACCCGGTTTGCGAGTAACAGGCGAGACTTATCTGTGTATTTTACGTGCGCAGAAAGTCTCGTTTTTTATTTTCTCGCGCGAGATAAATATATTAGAAACAATGATTTTGGAGGAGTTATGTGGTACGAAATTTTATTGTACGTATTGTTGTTGGCTTTAGGATTTGTGTTATTGTCTAAAGGCGCGGACATATTTGTTGACGGTAGCGCAAGCGTTGCGACAAAGGCAGGTATACCCCAGCTTGTAATTGGTCTTACTATTGTTGCGATGGGAACGTCTGCTCCCGAAGCTGCGGTAAGTATTTCTTCGGGATTTGCCGGTAGCGCGGATATAGCGGTTGGTAACGTTGTGGGAAGTAATATACTAAACGTGCTCATTATTTTAGGTCTTTCGGCAACAATCGTTCCGCTTGCCGTACGTAAAATCTCGCATATTTTGGATATTCCAATGGTATTGCTTGCAACGGCGGTATTGTTCGTTATAGGCTTGTTTGGGTTTATTAACTTTATAGGCGGAATAATTCTTCTTATTCTTTTTGTCGGTTATCTTGCAATACTGTTTATAAACGCAAAGCGAGCTAAAAAAGCAGGACAGTTAGAAGAAGACGCGCCTATTAAGGTTATGCCGGTTTGGAAGAGTATTATATTTATCGTTTTAGGACTTGCTATGATTGTGTTCGGTAGCGACGTAACCGTAGATGCGGCAACCTATCTTGCAAGAACGTTTGGCGTGAGCGAGAGATTTATAGCTCTTACGATAGTTGCTTTAGGAACATCGCTTCCCGAACTTTTCACGTCTGTAAACGCTGCAATAAAGGGAAACGCGGATATCGCGGTTGGAAACATTTTAGGAAGCAATATCTTCAATATCCTCTTTGTTTTAGGTCTTACATCTCTTATTATTCCTGTTCCGTTTGAGAGTAAATTCCTTATTGATACGGTAATTGCTTTCGTTGCCGTATTGCTTATTCTTTTGTTCTCGATAAAGAGCAAAAAGCTTGCGCGTTGGGCAGGAATTACTATGCTTGTTTCGTACGCGGGATATTTCGTATATTTGCTTTTAGTATAGTATGAACGAAGAATGGATAAAACGCTGTAACGACTTATACGCGCGCAGTTTTACGCGAGGAATTTATACCTTTTCCGACTTTGTAGAAGAGGATAAAATCGCGCTTATACCGCTAAAAAAGGAGCAGTTTACTACTTGGGGCGGAGCGGAAATTACAACGCGTAAAATGATTCGTTTTGGAAACAGCGAAGAGCTTGGATACGAGCAAGATTTTCCGCTTGTCGTGCTTAGATTTGCCCCTCTTTCAAAAAAGTTTGCAACCCCTCTTTCACACAGGGATTATCTAGGAGCAATACTCAATCTCGGTATTGAAAGAAGCAAAATCGGCGATATTTTCTTAAGGGATAACGAGGGCTACGCGGTGTGCCACGAAGACGTTGCAGACCTTATTTGCGAAAGCGTAGACAGAGTGGGAAAAACCAGTGTAAAGGTGGAAAAATGCAAGGACGTTCCCTCTTCGTTCTTACCGCAAAAACAAGAAAGGGAGCTTGTCGTATCATCTATCAGATGCGACGTAATAATATGTAAAGCATATAATCTTTCGCGCGACGATGCGTTAGAGATTTTCCGCGAAAACCGCGTACGTATTAATGGAAATGCGACAACTAACAATTCATACTTGCTAAAAATCGGCGATATAATAAGCGTTAGGGGCTTTGGAAAATTCGAGTTTTTGGGCGAGGTTGGAGTTAGCGGAAAGGGTAAGCCGTATATAAAAATAGCTACTTATAAATAATACCGTTTTATTAAATAAGGTTAGAATTTGATTAAAAAGGCAAAACTTAACGCGTTAAGTCTTGCTTTTTTTGTTGCGCTTATGTTATTATAAAACTATAAAAAAACTAAAGGAGAAGAAAATGGTATTAGGATTAAGCTATATGGATCTTGCATTCATTATAATTTTGCTTATATCAGGCATAACCGGAGCAATAAAAGGCTTTGCTAAGATTATGTTTTCTTTCCTTTCCTTTATTATAATCGTACTAGTTGCTGGTTTGTTGTGCGAGTGGGTAGGCGGTTTGCTTTATCCTGTATTTGGAAAGGCGATAGAGGGAGGTTTTGCCGATTGGATAAAGAGTAACGACGTCATAGTTCAAATTGAAGGCGTGGGAGAGGTTAGTTTGTTTAATTCTCCACACGACTGGACGGATTCGTCAAAGATAGATCTTGCGCTTTCCTCTTTGGGAATTCCTGCTCTTATCCACAACATTCTTACTGCGATAATTTACCCCACGTTTGCGTCATTTGGAAAGGAAGCTGTGCTAGCGGAAAAACTTCCGCCCGTTCTTGCAAGATGGGTGGTAAACGTGATTGCGTTTATTATTTTAGCACTAGTGATCGCTCTAATCCTATTCTTTATAAAACGTGCGGTTTTCAAAGCGATATCAAAAAAGCCCACGCTAAACAGAACGAACAGGATTTTGGGGTGTATTGTTTCTCTTTTTTATACCTATTCGATGATGTCAGTAATTTTGATGATCGTAGGAACTTTAGTTACAAGTATGGGCTTGTTTACGGGTGTTCAAGAATTTTTTGCAAGCCAATCTAATGCGTCGGCAAACGGCTGGTTCCCAATATTTAGATTTATGTATCACCATAATTTTATAGGCGAGTTTATTATAAAACAGTTTTTAATGATGATTCCAAAATAAGACACACTCAAAGGCGTTTTCTTTTCATAAAGAAAGCGTCTTTTTCATAAATGCTCTAATAATTGTGTCATAGCTTTCATAAGTTTTCATTTTCGTTCGTATAAATATGAACGGAGGAAATAATGGAAATAGTAACGCAGTTAATAACACCTTTTTATATGGGCGACGTTGATTATGACGTATTGGAGTTTTTGGTAGACAGACAAGCAAGGTACAAAACGGACGGTGTTTTGGTGTGCGGAAAGTGGGGCGAAAAAAGCACGCTTAGCGATAGTGAGCATATAGAAGTAGCAAAAAGAGCAGTAAAGGCGAGTAGATCAAGGATAAAAGTTTATGCAAGCGCAGGCTCTAACGATACGGCAAAAAGTATTAAAACAACCGAAAAACTGCTAGAGGCGGACGTGGACGGTATTTCTCTAACATTACCGTACTATAACAAGGGTAAAGATAGAGAAATAGTTAAAGCCACTAAAAAAATAAAGGCGATAGCAAAAGAAAAGAGGGTATTTTTATTTTGCGAAGAGCGCGCGTTAAACAAAGAGAGCGAAGATCAAATTAAAGAGTGTGGCGTAGAGATCGTAAGAGATGACGGAGCGTGGCGAAAATGTCATTATTTAGACGACCGCTTCATATTAAACGCGTTGTGTGTAAACGGCGTTTTGTTTTCCGTTTTTGCAAACGTTTTTCCCTCGTCTATTATACATATCAAGAAAAAATGGGAGGAGGGTGAAATTAATAGAGCTGTTTTAGCGTACTTTGAAATAAAGGAAAAAATTGAAATGCTAATAAGTGGCGACGTTCCTTTTCTTAAGTATGCTTTGTCGCTTTGGGGGCTCTCTTCTCCATTTGTTCGCTCTCCGCTTATAGAGTGCGACGAGGATGAGAAAACGCAGATCAGGCGATTTTTTGACTAAAAATTCGTATACGTATTGTGTTTTTTGCGACAAAACGCGCGATATTAATATGATTATACAATCAACGATAACAGGCTAAAAAACAAAAAGGGACAGCTAAATAAAAATCTTTTTAAAAAGTATTGTGTTTTTTGTGTAAATTTGTTATAATGTAATAAACAATGTTTATTAAACAATGAAAAATATGCAACCTCAAAAAGAGGGAACAGAGAAAAAGCGATGGATATAGAAAAAATTATTACAAAAATAAATAATGACGATAAGGCGATAGCAACACTTTCTTTGTCGGGAGAAATCGATAAAGAAGAGCTTATCAAGCAAGCGGAACTGCTCAAACAAATGGGGATGGGCGGTGTTGTTTTTCATGCAAGCGCAGGTTTAAAATCGCATTATATGAGTAAGGATTGGTGCAAGGATATTCAAGCTATTGCAACCATTCTTAAGGAAAAGGGAATGCGAGCATACATTGCTGACGAAGATAGAAGACCGGGCGGAATGTGCGGTTCTATCGCAACAATGAATCCGCGTTATAGAGCAAAAAGTCTTACTTTCGAAATTGTTCCTAAGCAAAAATTTTCGTTTTCCGCGCTTTCTCAAAACGTTGTGGGAGTATATAGCGTAAAGATAGTAAGAGAGGACGGCATAGATAAACTTTCGTACTACTACAAGCTAAACGATAGTACCTCGTACAAAACGGACGATGATATTATGATTGTGTCCATAAAGGAAAACGAGGCGTCCGAGTTTTATAACAACGGATATTATCTCGATACGCTAAATAGTGAGGCTGTACAGTATTTTATATCAAAAACACATGAAAAGTATAAGCAGGATATAGGTGATAGCTTTGGTAAAGAGATTTTGGGAATATATTCCACAGAACCCATTCGCGGACCTATGTTTTCACCCATGTTTTCAGGCTCTGATTGGCAAAAATGCTGTCCGTATACGTATGACACGGAAGCAGTTTTTGAGGAGAGATGGGGTTATGATTTAATAACGCGTTTGCCCGAGTTGTTTTTCTTTATGGAAGGCGAGGATTATTCGATTGTTACGGCTCATTATAGTGAGGTTATAAACAATCAGTTTCTAAACGCATACGTAATTCCTTACTACGAGTGGTGCAAAAATAATAATCTTATACTTTTTGCTAATTTTGCTGGAGAAGAAACGCTTACCTCGCAAGCTATGCTTACGGGAAGCTGTATGAGTTATTATCGTTATTGTGATATTCCTGGTGTGGACGTGCCTTACTTTACCGAAGAGTACTGGGGAATGATGAAGCAGGTTACTTCAATTAAAAGACAGTTCAACAAACAATCCTGCTTTTCGCTTAATTACGGAGGAACAGGCTGGGGCGCAACGTTTGCTCAGTATAAAAATTTAGCGGACGTGCAAACTTATTTAGGAATTGATACACGCCTTATTTACAAAGCGTCATCTACTCTTGCCCAGGTAGCAAAGCGCGATTATCCAACAGGCGTTACCACCCAGTCGGCGTTTTATGACGAATATTCATACGTAGAAAATTATTTTACCCGCCTTTCCGCACTTAATAAAGCAACGGAAGAGAGTGAACATATTCTCGTTATTCATCCAGGTCTTTCCGCGTGGGGAAAACAGGTTGCGGGTGATTGCGAGGGTGAAAACCGCAAGGACTATCGTGAGCTAGAAAATAAGTTTGCTCAAATGTATTCTTTTCTTATTCGCAACAGCATAGACTTTGACTATGGCGATGAGCTTATAATGGCGGAGTGCGCAAAAGTTAAGGGAATGGGCAAAAATACTACGCTCAAAATAGGAGAGTGTAAGTATAAAACTATTGTTGTGCACGGAATGGAAACTATGCGTCAAAGCACGTTCAAACTGCTTACGTCTTTTGCAAGCCGTGGCGGAAAAGTCGTGTTTGTAGGAGATCTTCCTAAGCGTCTTAACGGATACAAGACAAACTTTGCGCTAAGCGAACTTGCTAAGCGCGCTACAAGGTCAGAATTAAACAAAGAACTCGCTCTTCTTCTTGCCCCCAAAACCTTTATAAGGGTGGACGAGTACGGTTCTGAGAAGAACGTTTGCTTCAAAAAGCGTATTTTTGCGGACGGAAGCATCTTCCTTTACGTAATCAACCTTAATAAAGAACAAGCGGTTGACGCTATGATAAAAATTGAGGGAGATTATAAAGTTGAGAAAATAGACGTGCGTTTAGGCGTGGTTGAAGAAATGCGCGTCGTGCGCGAAAACGGCTATACGATAATATCGTACTTGTTCGAAGAGGGCGGTGAGCTTGCTCTTTCGCTTACAAAACTAGAAAAAACTAAGCTGTTTGAAGCAAAGGAAGAAAAGGGTAGAGAAGAAAAGCTTTTCGAATCTATTACTACCGATACGCTTTTAGACTATAAGTTAAGCGAGCCTAACGTTATGGTGTTAGACAGTGCGCAGTACGTAGTGAACGGCGATGGTAGAGGCGAGTTTGACGTACTTCAAATAGATAAGTTTATTCGAAAGGAGTTCAATCTTTTTGCGCGTGAAGGTATTCAGCCGTACTTTAAGAAAAACGTTATGGGAATAAGCTCTGACGCTGTTGTTGCGGACGTAGAATTGCGGTTTAGATTTGCGGTAAGGAGTAAACCTAGCAAGCTTCAAATAGTGTTAGAAGAGCCAGAAAGGTTTGTCATTACAGTAAACGATAGGCGTTTATCTCAAACAAAGGTTGGGGATTGGATAGACAAGAGCTTCGAAAAAATCGCATTACCATCAACCTACCTTAATATTGGAGAAAACGTAATTTCGCTTTCGTTTAAGCTAAGCGACGATACCCCCATAGAGCCCATATACCTTATTGGTGACTTTGGCGTTAAAATAATTCGAAACGATACGTATGAAGTTAATGAAATTGTCGAGCTTCCTCAAAAGCTTGCAATAGGCGACGTTACGAAGCAAGGTTTGCCTTATTATGGTGGAAAAATTTATTACTATTTACCTTTAGAGAAAGGATATTACAGGTTCTCTTTTCCCTCGCCAAGAACGTTTGCTTGTGTAAAGATTAAGAGTGCTAACAAGGAAAAAACAGTTGCGTTCGCACCATTTACGTGTGAGGCTAAGATTGCTCAAGCAGAGCGTGATTACGCGCGCCACGACAGCTCGTCTACAAGCGATATTTATGAAATGAGCGAAGTGGATGGAGCGCAAATAGAGGTAGATCTTACACGTCGTAACACATTTGGGCCATTGCATTATAAGTTCAAGGACGAAAACGAGTTTGCTGAGCCGTACGTATTCGCTCCTAACGATGAAGATTTTAGCAAACGCAAAGTTTTACAAAAGAGTGGACTTTTGGCGCTTGGCGTAGAAAAGCTTCCCAAGCACAAAGAACCCGAGCCCAAGAAAAAGAAGTGGCGAGTGCTAAAGGACGAAAACGAGGAAACGGAGCAGATTGAAATGCAAATTCCCGAAAAGCTTCCGCATAATATTATTACGGATATAGTTCATGAAGAAGATCTAAAATCCTGATACGTATTGCGTTTTTTATGACAAAACTAACAAAACCCAGCCTATGATAGGTTGGGTTTTTATCGATTATTTTCCCTCTATGCTCTTTAGCATTTCTTCCACAAGACCATTATATGCAGGCGCGTCCATAGCAAAGGCAAGCGAGGGCGTAGTAATGGACTGGGCTTTTTTCAGAAAATGTCTTGCGCCGTCGTACTCGGCTTTGGTTATCAGGTAGCTTGCGTATTCCACGTATGGTTCGCGGATAAATGGGGTTTGAGCTATTGCGGAAAGAAAGTACGCGTCTTCTAATCCGTTTTTAAGATGTATACAGCAGTAAGCCATATACCTGAAAGTAGCGCTTCGTTCCTCGTCCCAGGTATTAAGAAAGCAAATATATTTACTAAGAACTTCCAAAGCCTCCGCATATTCTGCGCGGTACAAGAGCTCTCGTCCTAAATAATGGTAACCTCTCGCTTCGTTTGGGTATTCCTTTACCTGTAATTGCAAAAGTGGTAGATAGTCGGCGCGACTTTTGTTTTTATCCGGGAAATGAATAAGGCGCACGTCGTTACAAGCGCGAATAACGTACGGCTCGGTAGACGTTCTGGATAAAACTTCGTGGACGGGGTAAATCCATTTCCAGCCGTGTCTGGAATGAATTTTATCCGCCATAAAGACTAATTGCTCTACGTTGTTTTCGTCCATTTTGTGAACGTAGCGATACGTCAGTTTTCCTACGCTTTTATCCCACGCGCTTTCCACCTTTTCCCTCCACCCCTTTTCGAAAACTTCGTCAAGGTCGGTACAAACGCAAATATCCGCATCTAACGGCAGGGCTTTTAGAGCATCGTTGCGGGCTTTGTCGAACCTAAAACTTGCATACGTTTTGCTCAAAACTGTTACTTTTTGCTCTTTTAGCAAGCGCACGGTGTTGTCGGTAGAACCTGTATCTAGCGCAATAATCTCGTCTGCTTCGCTCATAGACGCAACCCAGCGCGATACAAACTTTTCCTCGTTTTTACAAATAGCGTAAACTACAACTTTCATAAGACTATTTTATTAAAATGACAGCAAGTTTAGAACTTTTTATGCGATTTTATGTTGACTAACCGCAAAAATATGGTATACTAATATCATAAGGTAAGAAATCAAGGAGAAAAATATGTTAAAGACCAAGTATTTCGTGGGGGACTATCCACTTTGCGAGCATCCGCATCCGCAAAAAGCCAGAGAAAACGTGTTCGTGCTAAACGGAACGTGGCGTTTTGCCGTGGCAAAAAAGGATGAACAGGTAAATTCATTCGATACCGTTATCAAAGTACCGTTTTCGCCCGAGAGTGAGAACAGCGGAATTGCAAACGGGTTTGCTTTGAAAAAGGACGAAAAACTGGTTTACGAGCGCGACTTCGAGCTTTATGAAGATATGCTTATGGGCATTACCGAGCTATGGTTTGGCGCGGTGGATCAAAAGTGCGAGGTGTTTTTTAACAGCGAATATGTCGGTTCTCATAACGGTGGTTTTACGCCCTTTGTAATAGATATCAGCAAGCAGGTAAAGCTAGGCAAGAACACGCTTAGGGTGGAGTGTTATGACGAAACAACCGATTCTCATGGCGCAAGAGGAAAGCAAAACGAACAGCGCGGAGGAATTTGGTATACGCCCCAAAGCGGTATTTGGCAACCAGTGTGGATGGAAAGCAGACGCGTGGACAGCATTGCGGATTTTACAATAAAAACGGACGCGAAAAATAAGAGCGTAACAATTAGTACAGACTATAAAAACGACGTGGAAATAACCGTGTTTGAGGGCGAGGAAGAGATTATCAAAACCGAATTTTTAGGCGAGGTTACGCTAAATTATGACTTTGAGCTTTGGTCGCCCGAAAATCCCAAGCTTTACGATTTTACTCTGACTACAAAAAGCGGAGATAAAATTTCCTCTTATTTTGGTGTGAGAAGCTTTGGCGTGGGCGAGGATAAAAAGGGCAAAAAACGCTTGCTCTTAAACGGCAAGCCCTACTTTTTTAACGGCGTTCTCGATCAGGGATATTGGTCGGACGGATTGCTTACTTACCCTGGCGACGAGGCTGTTATCGATGAACTTACTATGCTCAAAAATATGGGCTTTAACACGGTTAGAAAACACATTAAGCTTGAGCCGTTCAGGTGGTATTATTATTGCGACAAAATCGGTCTTACCGTGTGGCAGGACTTTGTGAGCGGAGGCGGAGTATACAATTTTATGCATATAGCCGCGCTTCCATTCCTTGGCTTTAAGCATAAGGACAGCGACTATAAATACTTTGCAAGAGAGGAAAAAAAGGGCAGGGACGAGTTTATGCAAATGACCGACGAGATCTTACATTACCTCAAAAATTTCACCTGCATTTCGCTTTGGACAATCTTTAACGAGGGCTGGGGACAGTTCGATTCGTACCAAATTTCGCAATACGTATCGCAAAAAGACGACACTCGTCTTATAGATTCGGTAAGTGGATGGCACGATCAGGGCAAAACAAAAACCACAATGAGAAGCCTTCATACCTATTATACGCCCCTGCGTGTTCCTCGCGATCCGCGCCCCGTCGTGCTTAGTGAGTTTGGCGGATATTCTATGAAAATCAGCGGACACGTGTTTGACGAGGATAAAGAGTTTGGCTACAAAAAATTCAAGAGCAAAGACGCCCTTCAGTCCGCGCTCAAAAAGCTGTATCTAAAAAAGGTTAAACCCCTTATTAAAAAAGGTCTGAGCGCTTGTATTTATACACAGGTCAGCGACGTAGAAGAGGAGATTAACGGACTTATCACCTACGATAGAGCTATGCAAAAAGTAGATACTGACTTTATGAAATCACTCAACGCAGAGCTTGAAACCGAAGCAAACAAAATCGAGCTGAAATAAAACAAAAATTTTTTTCATTAAGTATTGTATTTTGGTAAGCTTTGTGGTATAGTATATTTGTAAGAACGGAGCGGATCCGTCTTGCATATTAATGAAATAAAGGAGTTTTGATATTATGAAAAAATCTTGGTGGTTTATTGTGGGAGCTTGGACAGGACTTTTATGCGTGTTCTTTAGTTTGTTTTTGAACGTTGTGGATATGGGCGAAATGTCAGGTGGTTACAGCTCGTTTTCGACGGTTCTTGCCGATATTTCCAGACATTACAAGGTGTTCCCCATCGGTCTTTACAACGCGTTCTTGATTATTAGTTTTATCCTTTGCGTTTTAGTTGTGGCGTTCCTTGTTATGGAAGAGTTCAAATTATTTAACGTGGACGCGAAAGTTATGAAGCTCATTAAGCTTATTACAGGCGGAAGCGTTGCGCTTTTCGGAATTTTAGTGCTTATTTTTGGCATCAGCTTCGTAGCGTCCCTCAACACTTCGCTAGGAGGCAACTCTAGCGCAGTAATGACAATGGGTGGATCGGCTTTTGCTTGCTTTTTCGGCTCTACGTTCTGCGGTTTGGCTATTGCAGGTAACGAATTGCTCAACTTAAAAAAGCCGTCCAAGACTAGTGGATCAAACGTTGTGGATGCTGACGAACAAAACTAACGTGGTAAAAAGAAAATATTCATAAAAATTTTTAAAATACAAATAATTTTAATCATTTAGATATTGACAAAATGGTTAAAATAGTATATAATGGAAAAAAATAATCAAAGGAACCAGCTGACTGAAGAGGGCTTGGTTCCTTTTGTCTTTTATTAAGAGTAACAATAAAATAAATGGAGAAGATGGTATGGAAATTCAATTACAGGAACTTATCGATAAAATCAGGAAAGACGGAGTAGGCGTAGCACAAGCAGAAGCGGAAAAGATACTTAACTCAGCACAAGCAGAAGCTCAAAGAATTATTGCAGAGGCACAAGCAGAAGCGGATAAAATTTTAACTAATGCAAAAAATGAAAATAACCGTATAGTAAAATCAAGTGAGGATGCAATTCGTCAAGCAGGTCGCAATTTATTAATTTCGTTTAGAGAAAGTGTAACGCGAGAACTTGAAGCGATTATTAGTGAAAGTACTGAGGTCGTTTATTCTTCTCAATTGCTTGAGAAAATTATTATTAACGTTGTTGAACGCTGGTCTGACAATCCTGAGGTTCAAAACTTAACGGTTATTTTAAATAACGACGATATAAAACGTTTTGAAAAAACTTTGATAGCATCTTTTAAAGAAAGAGTGAAAAAAGGCGTTACGTTAAAGGCAAATGATAATTTTGACGGCGGATTTCGTATTATTGTTAACGATGATGCCGTTTATTACGATTATTCTGAAGAGGAAGTCGTTGAAATGCTTTCAAATTATTTGAGTCCTAAAATTGCAAAATTAATGAAAGAGGCTGAATAATTATGGCTGAATATTACTTAATATCGCAGTTGCCGTCTTTAGACGGATTAAGCGACGGTGTGCCATTGCCAATAACTGAAGAGTATTTTATAGGGATGTGCGAAAACTTATTGAAGGATAAAACGATTAACGAATTAAAAAATTTAAAGCTTATTCCTCCGCTAATTCCCACAAAGTCTAAGTCAGCTTTAATTATGGCATGGAATAAAGGTGAGCGTTATTTAAGACTATCAATTGCTAAGATTCGTGCAGAGAAAATGAAAAAGACTTTTAATTTGGAAAACGAGCTTTTACCAAACGAGTTTGTAAAGATAGCAAGTAATGCAGTGGAAATAGATAATCCTTTAGAAGCAGAAAAATTTTTAACTGAATATCGTTTGAAATTTTTAGAAAGTTTAAGACCTATGGACTGCTTTTCGGAGGATTTTATTTATTATTATTATCTTAGATTAAAACTTCTTAATCGTATAAGACAATTTAACGAGGAAGAAGGAGAAATTACGTATAAGAACATATATAATTCCATTATAAATGGGAATAAGACGGAGGCTATATAATGACTGAAAATATAGGAAAAGTAATAAGCATTAATGGAAACTTGATATCCGTTGAGTTTAAGGGTGTTGTTTCTATGAATGAAATTTGCTATATAAAAGTTGACAACGTTATATTAAAAAGCGAAGTTATACGTATTCGTGGTAACGTTGCGCAAATACAAGTTTATGAAATGACTAACGGGATAAAATGCGGAGATGCAGTAGAATTTACCGGTGAAATGTTATCGGCAGAACTAGGCCCCGGCTTACTTGGTCAAATATACGACGGATTGCAAAATCCACTTCCTGTTTTAGCCGAACAAGCAGGCTGGTTTTTAGAGCGAGGAAATTATGCCAACGGATTAAATACTGAAAAAAAATGGGAGTTTACGCCCACCGCTAAGGTTGGAGATGTTGTGTGTGCCGGAGAATATGTTGGTACGGTTTTAGAGGGTTCATTTCAACATAAGATATTCGTGCCTTTTTATTTGCTTGGGAATTATACAGTAAAATCTATTGCTGAAAAAGGTAAATATACCATAAAAGAAACGGTGGCAGTAGTAATCAACGAGCGAGGACGTGAAATACCATTAACTATGTCTTTTAAGTGGCCGGTTAAGCGCGCTGTTAAGTGTTATAGCGAAAGATTAGCGCCTACTGAAACGATGGAAACAAAAGTGCGACTAGTTGATTCTTTCTTTCCCGTAGCAAAAGGCGGAACTTATTGCACGCCTGGACCATTTGGAGCAGGCAAAACTGTTTTACAACATACAACGTCAAAATATGCCGACGTAGATATTGTAATTATCGCCGCGTGTGGAGAACGTGCAGGTGAAGTTGTGGAAACGCTTACGGAATTTCCAGAATTGATTGACCCAAAAACAAATCGTTCGTTGATGGAGCGCACTATTATAATTTGTAATACCTCGTCCATGCCTGTTGCATCTCGTGAAGCATCGGTTTACACGTCGGTTACACTTGCAGAATACTATCGACAAATGGGTTTACACGTTCTTCTTTTAGCTGACTCCACTTCTCGTTGGGCGCAAGCGCTTAGAGAGATGTCGGGAAGACTTGAAGAAATTCCAGGGGAAGAAGCCTTCCCGGCTTATCTTGAATCCTATATTGCGGCTTTTTATGAAAGAGCGGGATACGTTCGATTACCAGACGGAAGCACAGGTTCAGTTACAATAGGCGGAACAGTTTCTCCAGCTGGTGGTAATTTTGAAGAGCCAGTAACACAAGCAACCTTAAAAGTTGTAGGTGCTTTTCACGGTCTTTCGCGTGAGCGTTCAGATGCAAGAAAATATCCTGCTATTGATCCGCTTATTTCTTGGTCAAAATATAGAAGTGTTATTGATAGTGAAAAATTAGAATTTTGTAAAAACATTTTACATTATGGTTATGAAATTAGTTCGATGATGAAAGTTGTTGGAGAAGAAGGAACAGCTTTGATAGATTATATTACGTATTTAAAATCAGAAATGCTTGACGCTGTTTATCTACAACAAAATTCTTTTGATTTAGTTGATGCAAACTGTGGTATTGAAAGACAGCGTTACGTTATAGATAAATTAGTTGAAATTTTAGGTAGTAGTTATAGTGTTGATAATAAAGATGAGGCGCGTTCTTTCTTTAATAATATGCGCCAAAAATTCATTGATTGGAATTATACAGAATTCAAAAATGAAGCATTTAAGAAAAAAGAAGTAGAAATTGATGAACTATATTGTAAAGCAAATGGTAAATTGTCTACATTAGTTGAAAAAATATTCAAGGACGGTGCACAATAGTGGGTAAAGTTTATAATCGAATAGAATCAATTGTTGGCAACGTTATTACCGTTAAAGCAAACGGCGTCCAATATAAAGAATTAGCGCAAATTAATACGCGTTTTGGAAAATCATTGGCCCAGGTTAACAAAATAGAGGGGGATATAGTATCACTTCAAATTTTTGCAGGAGGACAAGGCGTATCTACTGGAGATGAAGTACGTTTTCTTGGACATGAAATGAGGGTTGCATTTAGCGAAGACTTGTTAGGTCGTATATTCAACGGTTCTGGTGAACCTAGAGATAAAGGACCTGTTCTTACAGAAAACATGCAAGCGATCGGCGGGCCATCGGTAAATCCCACCAAACGTATTCTTGCTAATAGAATGCTTAGAACAAATATCCCCATGATAGATATGTTTAATACGTTAGTCGTGTCCCAAAAACTGCCGATTTTTTCTATTTCGGGAGAACCGTATAACCAGCTTCTTGCTCGTATAGCAATGCAAGCAGAAGCTGACGTTATTGTACTTGGCGGTATGGGACTTAAATATGATGATTTTTTATATTTTAAGGACGAGTTTTCTAAAGGTGGAGCTCTGAGTAAAACCGTTATGTTTATTCATACGGCTTCCGATCCGACGGTTGAATGTATGATGATACCGGATATGGCGTTGGCGGTGGCTGAGCAATTTGCTTTACAAAATAAGGACGTGTTGGTGCTTCTTACGGATATGACTAACTTTGCAGATGCAATGAAGGAAATTGCAATAACGCAAGAACAAGTGCCCTCAAATCGTGGATATCCGGGCGATCTTTATTCACAACTTGCTGCTCGTTATGAAAAAGCCGTTGACTTTGCGGATTCGGGATCGATTACAGTTTTAGCAGTTACGACTATGCCGGGTGATGATGTCACACATCCTGTTCCTGATAATACTGGATATATTACTGAGGGACAATATTATCTTAAGGGTGGTCGTATTGAACCGTTTGGTTCTTTGTCAAGGCTTAAACAAAACGTAAATGGCAAAACCCGAAAAGATCACAGAGCGCTTATGGATTCGATGATTCGTATGTATTCTTCATATAAAGAAACTCTAGAAAAGAAAAACATGGGTTTTTCAATGAGTAAATGGGATGAAAAACTATTAAAATACGGAGAGCTTTTTGAAAATAAATTAATGTCCCTATCTGTTAATCTTACTCTTGAACAAGCGCTTGATTTGGGATGGGAAATTTTGGCAGATTGTTTTGAAAGAGAAGAAACTGGAATTAAGTCGGACCTTGTAGATGAATTTTGGCCTAAAAAATAAGGAGGAACGTAATTTTGGCAAAAATCAAACTAACTAAAAACGAGTTAAAGGTACAAAAGGATGCATTAAAAATGTACCGAAGATATTTGCCTACTCTAACGTTAAAAAAACAGCAACTTTATGCAGAAATGCGTATTATTGAAGCAAAAGCAAAAGCAGTAAGAAAAGAAAAAGAAGATCTTGAGTTTGGATTTAGGGACTGGATTGCTGTTTTTAGCGAAAATGGTGCTTTCCCAAAAGATATTATTACCGTTAGCAACATCCGTAAAGGCAGAGGGAATATTGCAGGTGTTGACATTCCTACGTTTGAGGGAGCGGATTTTTTGCGAGGAGATTACGATTTGTACGTTACACCGCTTTGGGTTGATATCGCTATAAATCATATGGAAAGAGCTATGTTGCTTGATTTGGAGGCGGAAGTGTTAGACGAACAAGTTAGACTTTTAGAAGTCGAATTGCGCGCAACGTCGCAAAGAGTTAACTTGTTTGAAAAGGTTAAGATTCCTGAAACAGAGGAAAATATCAAAAAGATATCTATCTATATGGCGGATCAACAAGTTAGTGCTGTCGTGCGTTCAAAAATATCTAAACGAAAAATTGGTGTTTGTAGCGTAGAAAATCCTGAAAAGGAGGATTATTCGTAATGATTGTACCAATGAGTAAAGTATCCCTTATTATTTTAGAAGATAAAAAGCGTGAAACCTTAAAAGTTCTTCGAAAATTAGGGCTTTTACACGTTGAAATTTTTGAGGGATATGGAGAAAATCTTGTAGAACTACAAGAACAAATAACGTTGCTTGAGAGTTCTATATTTGCAATAGGAAAAAACAAAAAAGTTGAACAAGTAGATATTAGTGTAGAAGAAGCATTGGCTATTGCAAAACAAATTAAAAATTTTGAAGAAGAAAAAGCTCTGTGTCAGTCAGAAAAGATTATGCTTGTATCTGAGCTTGAGCGATTAAAACAATGGGGAGAGATTGATACTGATAGTATAAACGAATTAAAGGAAAAGGGCGTAGAAGTATATTTTTATGAAACGTCTAAAAAGGAATATGATTTAATTTCTAAAAATGCTACTACCGTACGTCTTAACTCTAATAAGTCAATGATTAGATTTGCATTGATTAAATCTAATATAGAAGAGGCGCAAGCTCCCATTGTAGCGATTAGTGTTAACAGTTTAGTTTTACCGCAGATTTCTACAACTGAAATGCGAGAAAAACTTTTACTGTTAAATAAACGCATTGATGAAATAAACGCAAATATATCGTCTAGCGCTTGTTATCTTAATAGTATAAAGCAAGCAATAAAACATAAAGAAAAAGAAGTTGAATTTGAAACTTATGCAACAGGTATGACGGTAGAGAATTTGTCTTTAGATAAAAAACAAAACGTTTCGATTGCATATTTTAAGGGGTATATTGAAAACGAAAACCTGGATAAATTGAAACGAGTGGCGATAGAAAATTCGTGGGGGCTTTTCGTTGAAGAACCTACAAATGAAGATAATGTTCCAACTAAGTTAAAGAACAATAGATTTGTAAGCCTTATTTACCCGTTAACAGATTTTTTAGGAACTGTTCCTGGATATTTTGAGCACGACATATCTAGTTGGTTTTTAATGTTTATACTAATATTTTTTGGTATAATTTTTGGGGACGGAGGTTACGGTTTATTAATTTGCTTTATTACAGCGATTTTAATTATATACTCTTTCATCAAAAATAAGAAAGTATCCCCCATGTATTTATTGATAGGACTTTTTGGGCTTTCGACGGTCTTGTGGGGAACTATCACTTGTACGTGGTTTGGGTTGTCTTCAGAAGTGTTGCCCAATTGGTTAAAGAGTTTATCTATTCCATGGATATCCAACGTATATGCAGATAAGATTTGGTATCCGTTTTGGACAAATGGTGAAGCAGGACTTACTACTGCTCAGAATTTACAAATTGTTTGCTTCTCCCTTGCGCTAATACAGTTAACCGTAGCGCATATAAAATGTTCTGTTAAAAACAAAGGCTCTATTAAAATACTAGGAGATGTTGGAGCTATATTGCAACTTCTCGGCATCTATTATTTAGTATTAAGTCTTGTGGTTAATTCCCAAGTCTTTAGTTTTGGGTTATTAATCGGAGGAATACCAATAGGTGCAGTGGCTATTGCTTTGATTGGGATAGGTTTTGTTCTAAGTTTTGTGTTTTCCAATTATGAGGGCAATATATTAAAATCAATTACATCAAGTTGTAAAAATATCGTGTCTGTAATACTTGGCGTTGTTAATGTTTTTTCAGATATTGTTTCATATATACGTCTTTGGGCTGTTGGGCTTGCAGGTGCAGCAATATCAGCAACGGTAAATGTATTGGCCGGGCCATTACTTGGGAATTTTATGTTTATGTTGCTTGCTATCTTTCTTTTAGTGTTTGGGCATGGACTAAATATAATATTAAACGTTCTTTCAGTTATAGTGCATGGAATTAGACTTAATACGTTAGAGTTTTCTTCACACTTAGATATGTCGTGGAGTGGACATAAATTTAAACCATTTAAAGAAAAATTTGATTAAAGGAGAATAATTATGAATTTAGGTTTATTAGGAACAGCATTAGCAATGGGTATTGCTGCACTTGGTTCGGCAATAGGAATAGGAATTGCAGGTCAAGCATCTATCGGTGCGTGGAAAAAGTGTTATATGAACAATAAGGCAGCACCGTTTATTCTTACCGTTTTTGCGGGAGCGCCACTTACTCAAACTATTTACGGTTTTCTTTTGATGCAACAACTGAAAGCTTCTAGTGCAGATCCGGCATTTTTATTTGGTATTGGTATTGCATCGGCAGTAGCAATGGCTTTTTCTGCAATTTTTCAAGGCAAGGCAGGTGCAGCAGGTGCAGATGCGTTGGCAGAAACAGGCAAAGGTTTTTCTCAATATATAACCGTAGTAGGTCTTTGCGAAACGGTTGCTCTATTTGCTTTGGTGTTTAGTATGGTTGCTCTTTCTTAAGCATTTTGAGAGGTTATAAATATTTATAGGAAATTGCACTTTCAAGCGATAAAAAGAAAATAGAACTTGGATTTTGATATGCACCCCAAAAGTTAGACACTTTTGGGGTGCATATTTTATGGCAAAAAAGGACAAACGTTTAGAAAATACTCGCCAGAATTTAAAATAACTGTTATACTAGATATGCGAGAGAATCGATTGAGTTACAGCGAAACAGTTAAAAACATGAGTTGATAAAGACTAGTGAAGGTGGAGCAATTCAAACTGTGCAACGATTCACTAAACACCCCGCGCGCAAACGAAAAAAACCACCCAAAAAGGCAGGTTCTCATAAGGATATTAAGTTAAATCCAAGAGAAAAAGCCGATTGAGAGTGGCTAAGTAAGAAAAATGCAACATGGACGAAAAGTCTGTGTTGCATTTTTCTTTATGCTTCCGATCCCCAAAATTTGCGCCGCAATAAACAATGAATAAGCCCGGCGAAAAAAGTTGGATTTGTTTTCGAAAAAGTGCTGGACTTATGCTCTCTTCTGTGGTATGTTGTTGTGCTAACAGGAGGTGCAACCTATGAAAAATATAATCAACGAGCTATGGCACGGAAACATCATTCCGCAAGAGTACAGCCGAACCAACTCCCAAGAGATGAAGGAACTGCTCGGTTATATGGCAAGGCATCACGAGGATCTCGAAAAGACCTTCTCGGACGAGCAGAAGGAAACATTCGAAAAGTTCCATGACTGTTGAAGCGAATATATGAGTCTTGCCGAAGCAGCAATATTTGAGTATGCGTTTAAAATAGGCATGAGATTGGCACTTGAAGTGCTTGTTGATTTTCGGCATTTAATCTATCCAACCAATAGATTTGAGATCGTTTTTTAGCCAATTGAGAACGATTTTTGTCAACGGAAATTCATTGAAAAGCTCTAATAATTGAGAGTGAAGTGTGACAGAACATAATTCAGCATTGGAAAATCTATACCTATCTATAGATTCTTTGATTTCGCCAAAAAATTTCATATACTCTTCGTGTTCGCTTTTCCTTTCCTCAATAACAAGTTCATTGTCTTCGGTTGATTGTTTGCAAAGTAAATACCATTGAATGCAGGGATGTTTTTCATCACCTTGCAAGTAATAGCTAATCTTTAATTTTGCAGGAAGCATTAAATATAATGGCATGGTGTTACGCAGAGTGCTAAAAATGTCATCAACTAATTTTTGGTATGCCGTTAATGCTTTACCATAAACGCAACGAACAAGTTCTAATTGCTTTTTATAACTATACAAATCCCAAACCCATCCGCCATTTGTAAGTTCAATATCAGGATGAGTATGTGGATATTTTAAGTGCGTTTCTCCATTTGACTCTAATTTTTCAATTTGCTCAAAAAAGAGATTGACAGAAAAAGCAGAATGTTTCTTAATCGAAGCCATCCTAAATCGTTTATAAGGAGATAATGCTGATAGTTCTATATCCTCACGATATAATGAACCCTTGTTCAAAAAAGAACGTGCGATGTCGTAAAAAACTTCTTCTCTTAAATCAGGCACATTCAGAAATGAAGGAGAACTCTCTATATATTTTTTTAGATTATCGGACAAATACTCAAAAGTATATATCCATGGCCAAACGGAAGATTTAATAACACCTTTGGATATTAGATACATTGGTATTTGCGGTACATCGCGAGCAATTATGTATGGAACTCCTGTGTTTCGTTGCTCCCAACATAAGCAAATGCTGGAACGGTGTGCTCGAGAAACTATAATATGAAATGTGGATAATTGCTCTCCGTCCATTGGAGCAATCACTTTTGATATGTTACCTAACGATTTTATCCACGTGTTCATACAGGTCAAAATCATTTCAGCACACTGTTCATCAGAGGGGAGGCTCTCTATATATTCATTTATGATGTTATCACGAATGATTTTTGAAGCAATTCCCGGATAAGTTTCCACTATTCTAGCAAAAATTGTTTTTGACTCTTCAAAAGAAAGATTGCCAAAGAGAATCATGAGAGGATATCGCCAACGAATTATGGACGCATCCGTCTTTACAATTTCTTCAACGTCAAGGTAGCGATCGCGAATTGCTTCGGCGGCAAGCCATTGTGGAATAATAGGCAACCCAAATGATATATAATCTCCATCCAACTGCAGAAGCCCTGTATAGAGAATATCGGAGAGTTTGATAGAGCTATCCAATTCAGAAATTAAGATTTTATTCATCTGGTTGTTTATATACTTAACAGATAATTTTTTCAATTGTTCAAGAATCGTATCGCTATAATTTATAGATGCTACACTTTTTGTTATGAGAAACTTTATTAAATCTTGTTTTGAAGTGATGATATTTCCTGATTTTATA
Organism: Clostridiales bacterium; assembly: GCA_015055625.1. GTDB lineage: Bacteria > Bacillota > Clostridia > Christensenellales > Pumilibacteraceae > RUG12826. The sequence continues at coordinate 92,238 of SVHU01000010.1, forward strand.
AGGTATTCACCAACCAATATTGCGAAAAACGGGTTTACTATTGTATCTTGAAATTTATCTCCTAATGCTCTGATTCTAGCCTCAGGAACTTTATCCCCAACAATCTTTTTTATTAAACTAAAACTCTCATCTAAAGAAAGATCTCGAATCTTTATTGTATTACACCTTTCATCAATAGCAGTATTCGGGCGAGAGGAAACCACAAATCTAACTTTTTCATTACATGTTTCGCATAAAATTATAGCTTCGATAATCTTTCTTGCAAAATGATAGCTAACTTCATCTAATCCGTCAATAAAGAAAATTGTTTCGGCGGATATATCGTTAATCTCAAGATATCTATCCAACCTTATATCATTCGGTATATCAACAGCAGATATTAAAAAAGAAGCTCGCTCATTTTTGAGTTGTTGCAAATGAAGAATGGATAGTGCCAAAGATTTTCCTGAACCGAAATCTCCGATTATATATCGACTTCTTTTATCACCCTGTGGTAGAATATAGTTAAAAACATCGGTTTCCAACATAGAATCAAGAATTTCTTGAGATTTTTCTCTAGATAATCCGTTCGAGATAAAGCGAGCCAAGCACTTATTTTTTATATTTTTAATTTGCTTATCTTCTGCTGATACGATGCCTAAATCTTGCTGTAACGTTTTAATTGGCACAATAGTGCCTAACTCAGGTTTTGTGATTTTTTGCTGATTTGTTAATCGAGCATATAAGTTTACAAAATCATTATTATTTGAAATTGTATAACGAGTATAGGAAAGAAGCACAAGAGGAATCAAAGAAGTATCGTTATCATCATCTATAAACACGGGAATAAATTTATCATTTACTTCTGCTTCATAAATTATATCCGTAATTAATCTTCCTTCAAATTTAGCACCTTTTCCCGTTCCTATCGGATCTCTTTGTTCAAATCTATTTTTGTACTTTGCAGAGCATACACATATAACAAATTCTGACTCTAAAATGTTTTGCACCATATATGTAGGCCAACCAAGTGATGGCGTTGGTGTATACTTGTCTAGTTCAGCATCAACGCCCAATCTCCTTAGGTTGTCCGCAAATTTTTTTACTTTTTCAGAATGTTCTGCGTTATCTTGCGAATAGCTAATAAATACTTTTCCCATTATATCTCCATTGTTTTGGATTTTTCCATAATAAACTATATCTAAAAAATCTCTTCAAGCGGTTGCCAAGCGTCGTCAGCCATATCAATGGAAAATTCCGTGTTATTGATATACAACTGATTGTCCTTATCACGCACGAAGCCCCACTGAATGCCTTGCTGTGCAGCATAGTCCTTGAAAGCGTTAAATTTGTTTTCGATCTGGTCGTCGATATTCTTATTCTTGCCTTTGCTTTCTCCGCCTTTTGTTTCGATAATCCAAATAGTGCCGTCTTTTTTCTTAACGATATAATCGGCATAGAACAGCCATTGGTGACGGAGTCCGTCAATATAGACGATAGAAAAATACTGTTGACCAGAATCGCCGTTTTTATAAACCCATTCAATATCATCACGCTTTTCACAATGCTGTTCAAAGAGCATTTCCGACGTGCTACGGACAAAGCTGGTAGCGAAGCCCGAAGTGTAGTCGTGATAAGCATTTGAAAGATACTCAACTTCATTCTTCACGTTAGGATCATATTTGAAAAAGTCCTGTTCGGGAATATGAAATACGGTAGTCTTGGGCTTTAAAACAAAGCTCATTTGTTCTGCCATACCTGTGGTAACAGCACGGAAATCTTGCTTCAGCTTATGCTCGTTATTGATAACGAAAGCGTAAAACTCTCTTGTATCGAGAGCGACAAGATTTTTGGACATATTACCGCCCTTACGGAAAAGGCGTTCCAAAATCGTCTTGACCTTTGCCGTCTGCATACTAATGGCAGTTTTAATTGCATCAACGCTATGAAGCAGGTAGATACCGTGTTTATGTGTGTCTACCGCTTTCTTTGTAGACAGATAGTTATCGCTCGTTGCAACGGATGCAGTACGGACGAACATACCTTCAAGGACTTGTTCACGGATATTCGTACCGAACACATAGCCTGCATCGGCAAGCAACATTTGATTCTGCTTTTTATCGCTACCAAGCTTATATTTTGCGACAAGACTATTGTAGAGCTTATTCAAAACCTCACGTTCGCCAAGACCGCCAAAATCGAGGTCGCGCATTTGCTTTTCGAGTGTAAAGGTTTTGCATTTTTCTTTCAGGAACAGACGGCGAGTTTCATACGCCTTATCAATGCTTGCAAGCAGACCGGCTTTATACTTTTCATCGAAAGTATAAACATAGCAGAAATCAAGCAAATCATCGTCATAATGCTTTGCCTCGGGCATTCTACGAATACGACCAATCGTTTGAATTTCGAAGCTCTCGCTCATACCTTCACGGAGCTTGATGAGAATTTTCGCCCTGGGACAATCCCAACCCGTACTGATAGCCTGTTTCATCAGAAGAAAAACAGGGGTGGCATCATTGTCGGTAAGATTGTCGGGCAAATCTTTTTTGTCTTCGCTCATCCACTTGGATACCATACCGTTGTCGTATGTATAACCCATAGACTCCAACTTTTTCTCAACCGCTACAATAGTTTCGGGCTGTGCGTTCGGGAATTGAATTAAAACAAGGGGACGGATATTTTTGCCGAGGGCGGTATAGTGGCTTGCAATGTTTTTACGCTTTTCATCGGCAAGATCGAGCAAACAATCGTAATCGTCGCCAACCTCCATGCCTTCGGTAATGCCTTCGTTGACATAAAGAGCTTTCGTGATTAAGCCTGCATTGATAACGTCAACCTCGTCGATTTCAAAATACTCAAAGCGTTTATTTTCGATAGCAGTAGCACTTACACGAATAATGTTCTTTGCGGAAAAGGCATCAATAATGGTTTTCGCCTTTGCGGTGTTGTTAGAATGCTCCTCGTCGATAATAACGATAAATTCGGTATTATTACGATGAGCCTCGGCAATACGGTCAAACAAATTCTTCTTTTCACCGTCACGCAACGAGGTATTATCCTTTTTGGTTACCAATTCCCAGTTAATGAACGTGGTGCTTTCCGCTGGGAAACCGCCTTGCAAAGCGTCAAAGAGATTTTGCGTATGGCGGTGCGGTGCAAATTTACGCATCTTCTTGCGGCTTTGCTCCTCAAGGTCGCCCTTGCCCGGACAGAGCCAAATGAAAGCAGCGTTGCTGTTAATTTTAGTAAGGTATTCCTCGACAAAATCA
>SVHU01000036.1 GCA_015055625.1 Clostridiales bacterium
TCTATTAACTTATCAATGTGCGTTGCTGTCTTTCTTGGCGACAGCTCGTATATAATATCATAAAGAAAAAATAAAGTCAACTGTTTTTCAAAAGTTTTTTAAATTTTTTTAAACTTTTTTTTCTCCTATTTTTTTATCGTTTTTTTTGTGATTTTTACTTGTTTTTACCACCTTAAAAACACCACATTATCGCTTTTTGCTACTATAAGTATATAATATTTATAAATATAATTTCATTATTCTTTATTTATTATGCGAAATACATCAAAATAAAAGAGAAAATGCTTGACAAGTTTTTGATAAAATTATATAATTGTATATGCTATTTGATAATTTTTCATTAGGAGAGAATTATGAGTAAACTTCTTAAAGAAAGAATCATTTACATCACGAGCATTGCTCTCGGTGTATTGACCATCATGTTATTGTTCGTTCCATTCATGTCCTCTTGGATCAGTGTCACTAAAAACGGTGTAACTGCTCCTAAAGAGTTTCTTTACAATGGTTTTGACATTATCTTTACTATCGACCCCACTGGTGGATACGAAATTGAGGGTATTATGAGATTGCTTCTTGTTGTTGCTGGACTTGCTGCTCTTGCTTCATTAGCTTGGGGAGGTCTTGCTCTTTACAATAACATCAAGAATCCTGAAAAGTTCTTTGGCAAAAAGTTCTTTATCCTTTTCCAGCTTATATACGTTGCTTGCGTATTTTGTAGCATTATTCTTCTTGTTAATTTCGTAAACGTTATTAACACCTCGGATGATCCTATTGGTAATTATAGCTTATGCTTGTTCGCTTGCATATCTGGACATCAAATCAACGCTTATCCTTGCATCTTCATTCTTGCAGGCATTGGCTTAGTTGCATTCTTGGGAACTTGCGTATTCTCGGCTAAGGCTCAGGACAACTCGCTTGTACTCCCCTATAAGCGTCGTGAAATCATTTCCTCCCTTATCACTATCGGCGCTTGTGTATTGGTTATCTTCATTCCTCTTTTCACCTTTGTTTACAACACCAATTACATAAACAGCAACGCTTCCAACGTATTTGGTTTTGCTTTGGGTAGCGGATCAGACCTTACTAGTGAATATGTATTTGTAAACGGATACGACATGTTCTATCTTTCTGGCGGTGGATTTGTTGGATACATTAAGCTTCTTTATTACGTAATGCTCTTTGTTGGTATTGTAGGTATTGCTTACAACATTGCATTCCTTCTTGGAGCTCTTAAGATATTACACTTCAACTTCGATAGAAAGCTAAACAACCTTATTAACATTGCTCTTTCCGTATGTGGCGTTATGATTACCGTTGGTTGTGTTGCTCTTTGTATCGGCGTTAACTTCCAGCTTGATAGAAACTGGGAAACTTATAGCATTATTAAGGATCTTAGCTCTATTTGGTCTGACGGACACTTTACTTATTCCTATCCTCTTGCAGGAGCATTCGTTGTTCTTTACCCCCTTGCTTCCTACATTGGTGTAAGAATGGTAAACGACTATCTCGATTAATCAACAAAAAAATTACGGCAGTTCTTAACGGACTGCCGTTTTTTATTGCCTTTTTACTACGCTTTGTGCTAAAATAATTTTGTTGCGTGCCTTGTAGTAAAACCGCTATTCTATTCCTTATATATATTATATAGACTAGAGAACTAACTTTAATAACAAAAAAACTGGAGATAATCATTGACGAATTACGTTATGGCAAATGAATATTTTATTTCACGCTTTAACACAAAGGTTTATAAACTTGCGCTGGACGGCGGAATGAACTGCCCCAACCGTACAAAAGATAAAAAGGGCGGTTGCATATTTTGCAGTAGCGGTGGTAGTGGGGACTTTGCAGAAAAGCAGTGTGGAAATATAAAACTTCAGATAGATAACGCCATAAAGCGTGTGGAAAGCAAAAAACCGCAAAAGTTTATTGCATACTTTCAAAGCTACACCAACACCTACGCGCCCATATCTTATTTAAGACAGCTCTTTTTTGAAGCAATATCCGACGAGCGAGTTTGCGCGCTATCAATAGCAACGCGTCCCGACTGTCTTCCTGCGCCAGTTTTACAACTTTTGGGCGAACTAAACGCAATCAAGCCTGTTTTTGTTGAGCTTGGGCTTCAAACCTCTAACGACGAAACTGCTACGCTCATTAATCGCGGATACAAAACACAAGTATACTTTGACGCGGTAAAAAGCTTGAAAAACATAGGCGTGAACGTTATTACTCACGTTATTATTGGTCTTCCTAACGAAACGCAAACCGATATTCTAAACACCGTAAAAGCTGTAAACGAAAGCGGAAGCGACGGAATTAAGCTTCAGCTAATGCACGTACTAAAAAACACTCCGCTTTGCAGTATGTACGAAAATGGTCAATACGTAGCGCTTGAAAAGGACGAATATATCAGACTATTGATTCTTTGTCTGAAAAATTTACGCAATGGCATGGTTGTCCACCGCATAACCGGCGACGCACCCAAACGCCTGCTTGTTGCTCCGCTATGGTCTGCTGATAAAAAACGCGTACTAAACGATATCAACAAAGCAATCAAAGAGAATTTATAGAATAACATAAACTCAACGTTTTAACAGAATTAGAAAAACGCTGAGTTTTTATTTTGCGCTCAACTCAATTTGGTTGACTTTATATATAAATAGTAGTATACTTCTTATATCCCCTATGGGGGGATATGAACGGAGGCATAATAAGTTATGGAAAAACACGAACACGAGCACACAAAAGCAGTTCTGAACAGAATGTCAAGAGCTATTGGGCACATGAATGCGGTAAAAAAAATGATAGAAGACGGACGCGATTGTAGTGAAGTTTTGATACAGTTATCAGCAATTCGCGCCGAAATTACAAACGTAAGCAAGGTTATACTTAAAGATCATATTGACCACTGCATTATAGACGCAGTAAAATCGGGCGACGAAAACGCTATTGACAATCTTAAGGGAGCGATAGATAAGCTTTTATGAAAAAGACTGCAACAACAGGAATATTCCTTGCAATATTAGCGGCAGGACTTTACGCAATAAACTCGCCGTTATCTAAGCTTTTGCTAGACTTTATGCCTTCCACGCTTATGGCTGGCTTTTTATACGTGGGAGCAGGACTGGGTATGGGCGTAATAGCGCTAATACGCAAACTTAACAAAGCGGAAAAAACAGAGTCAAGACTTACTAAAAAAGAGCTTCCTTACACCATTGCAATGATTGTACTCGATATTGTCGCGCCCATTTGCCTTTTGTTTGGACTAAAATCGGTTTCGGCGGAAAACGCATCGCTACTTAACAACTTTGAAATCGTAGCAACGGCTATAATTGCACTTATGATCTTCAAGGAAAAAATCAGCCCCAGACTGTGGATAGGAATACTTTTCGTAACCCTATCTTGCGCGCTTCTTTCCATTGAAGACTTGTCTAGTTTTAAGTTTTCATTCGGCTCGCTTTTCATTATCCTAGCAGGTGTTTGTTGGGGATTTGAAAACAACTGTACCCGAAAAATTTCCTCTAAAGATCCGCTTCAGATAGTTCTTCTTAAAGGTATTTTTTCTGGGATTGGTTCTATAATTATAGGCTTGTGCATTGGCGAGAAAATAACGGTTGTTTGGAGCATTTTCGCGGTTTTAGGCGTGGGATTTATCGCTTATGGACTAAGCATATTTTTCTACGTTCACGCACAACGTCTTCTTGGTGCGGCGCGGACTAGCGCGTATTATGCAATCGCTCCGTTTATAGGCGCTCTTTTGTCGCTTATTATCTTTCAAACACTTCCGTATTACACCTTCTTTATCGCGCTAGCTCTTATGATTATAGGCGCTTGGCTATGCTCCAACGACGAACCTATTTTCAAGAAAAAGAACAAGACTTAACGTCTACGCGTGCAACAATTTCGCGCATACGTATTGACAAAAACACTACAAAATCAATATCTGATTATAAAAACCGACGCCTAATTATATTTTAAGCATCGGTTTTTTATCTTATTTAGCTAACATTGGTTTTAGGAACTGACCTGTAAAGCTGATATCGTTTTGGGCAATCTCTTCGGGGGTTCCTTGAGCGATAACCGTACCGCCCTCGTCGCCACCTTCAGGTCCCATATCGATAATATGGTCGGCAACCTTAATTACGTCCAAATTATGCTCGATAACCACTACGGTATTTCCACCCGACACAAGCTTTTGCAAAATCTTGATAAGCTTGCTCACGTCATCCATGTGAAGACCTGTTGTGGGCTCGTCGAGAATATAGAACGTTTTGCTTGTAGAACGCTTGGAAAGTTCGGTTGCAAGCTTTACTCTTTGTGCCTCACCGCCCGAAAGCGTGGTTGCGGGCTGACCTAAACGGATATATCCCAAACCAACTTCTTTTAGCGTAGAAATCTTGTTATAGATGGACGGAATATTTTTGAAAAACTCCGTCGCCTCGTCTACCGTCATATTGAGAACATCGGCAATACTCTTATCTTTGTACTTAACTTGCAAAGTTTCACGGTTATAACGCTTACCCTTACAAACCTCGCACGGCACGTACACGTCGGGAAGGAAATTCATTTCGATACGGATAATTCCGTCGCCCGTACAGTTTTCGCACCGTCCGCCTTTTACGTTAAAGGAAAATCTTCCGCTAGTATAACCGCGTTCTTGAGAATCACGTGTTTTTGCAAAAAGATCGCGAATTTGGTTAAATACGCCAGTATAAGTTGCAGGGTTTGAACGTGGCGTTCTTCCGATGGGACTTTGGTCGATAATAATAACCTTATCGATAAGCTCTGCGCCCAAAATCTCGTCGCAATCACCCTCTACCTGCTTACTGTTCATAATAAGATTTGAAAGATATGGCGCTACGATTTGGTTGACCAAACTTGATTTTCCACTACCCGACACACCAGTTACTGCGGTAAGCACGCCTAAGGGGAACTGCACGTCTATATTTTTCAGGTTGTTTTGCCTTGCGCCTTTTACCTTAATAAATCCGTTCTCCAGCGCTCTTCTAGTGGTAGGAACTTCTATTTTACGCTTGCCCGAAAGGTATTCGCCCGTGATAGAGTTGGGGTTGTTAATAAGATCCGCTACGCTTCCTGCATGCACAATTTCGCCACCCGCTTCACCTGCTCCAGGCCCTACGTCTACTACAAAGTCCGCGCTACGAATAGTATCCTCGTCGTGTTCTACAACCACGAGCGTATTACCTAAATCCCTAAGGTTTTCCATCGTTTTAATAAGCTTTGCGTTATCCCTTTGATGAAGACCGATAGAGGGCTCGTCGAGAATGTAAAGCACGCCTGTAAGAGAAGATCCGATTTGCGTTGCTAGACGAATACGCTGAGCCTCTCCGCCCGAAAGCGAGCCTGCACCTCGCGATAACGTAAGGTATCCAAGTCCTACGTTTACCAAAAAGTTAAGCCTGGACTTGATCTCACGCATCAAGTGTTTTGCTATTTGTTGCTGAGTTTCGCTAAGCTGTAAGCCTGCAAAAAACGCATTGATTTTGTGAATGGAAAGCGAGCAAAGTTCGTTTATAGCAAGACCACCAAACTTTACTGCAAGCGCTTCTTTCCTCAATCTTTTACCCTTACAACACTCACACGGAACCTCTCTCATATACTTTTCAAGTTCCGCTTTTACGTACATACTGCTCGTTTCTCTATACCTTCTTACAAGGTTTGGAACAACGCCTTCAAAGCTCTTGAACATACTGCCTGTGAACGATTTTGATTGATACGTCATCTGGATTTTGTGACCGTCGTTGCCGTAAAGCAAGATATTTTTGATATCTTCGGGAAGGTCTTTATACGGCGTATCGAGCGAAAAGCCGTACTCTTTTGCAAGGGCTGAAAACTGCATATTGGACATTGTTCCAAAATCCATATTCCATCCGCTTATGGTAAGCGCGCCCTCTCGAATACTCTTGCTTCCGTCCTTATACAAAAGCTGTGGATCTACCGTTTGCTTAAAGCCTAGTCCCGTACACTCTGGACACGCGCCGAATGGGGAGTTGAACGAGAAAAGTCTTGGTTCGATTTCCGCGATAGACGCACCACACTCCGAGCAAGAATACTTGGTGGAGAAAAGTTCTTCGCTCTCCTCGTTTCTCACAACTACCACGATACCGTCCGAAAGTTTTAACGCGGTTTCTACGCTATCGGTAAGTCTTTGCGTAATACCGTCCTTTACGACAATTCTATCCACCACCACGCTGATGTTGTGGCGGATTTGTTTGTCAAGAATTATTTCCTCATCAAGCGACATAACCTTGCCGTCTATTCTGACTCTTGGATAGCCTGCCTTTTTGAAAGACTCTAATTCTTTCTTAAACTCGCCCTTTTTACCTCTTGCGATTGGCGAAGTGATTAAAAGCTTGTCGCCTTTGGGGTATTCCATAATTCTATCCACTATCTCGTCTATGCTTTGCTGTTTGATAAGCGCTCCGCAATCGGGACAGTACACAGTACCTAAACGCGCGTACAAAAGACGTAGATAGTCGTAAATCTCGGTAACCGTTCCCACTGTTGATCTGGGATTGCGCGAAGTGGTTTTTTGATCGATAGAAATTGCAGGAGAAAGTCCGTCAATGCTTTCTACGTCGGGTTTTTCCATTTGCCCTAAAAACTGTCTTGCATAAGAGGATAGCGACTCCATATACCTGCGCTGACCTTCCGCAAACAACGTATCGAACGCCAATGAGGTTTTTCCACTACCCGAAACACCCGTAAACACTACAAGCTTGTTTCGGGGAAATTCCAAGTTTACCGACTTGAGATTATTTTCTTTTGCGCCTTTAATTCTTATTGTTTCCATAACGTTATTTTCTCCATTTCCCATTATTATAGTACAAAATGGATTTTTTTTCAAGAGTTTAACGTATAAAATAAAAAAACTCACTAGGAGTTTTTTTATGTTAAAAATGAACTTTTATACGCGCAGTAAAATCTAAAATAAATAACTACTTAATTTAAGCACAAGGTATATATAATGAGCAGTTGCTTTTTCGTTTTCTCTGTTTTTTATAAAATGCAAACACTTTTTTATTTCATTGTAAGCAAATTCGTAATATTTATTTTTATCTTTACTAGCATTTATTTTATCAACAAGTTGATACGCCACTACACAATATAAATCAATTAGTTTTCTTCCTTCTTCGTATCTCGCCAAATATACATCTCTAAACTCTCTCAATAAGACAAGCTCTTCGCAATTATCAGTCTTACCCATAAAACAAAAACAAGCAGAAGCTAGTAACCTTTTATCGTCCATTTCCCACAATGCTTCACCATCTGCTATACAATCTTCTTTTTCCATATAATACCTTCTTTTATATTTTTTCACATAATAGTATCATATATAGCCTACATTAGTCAAGTATTTTAGGCTATAATTAGCCCATAATTATATGGGGGTTTTATGAAAACATATCAAACGGTAAAAGAACGCATACTTACGTTATGTGAACAAAAAAATTTAACAATCAATAAGCTTGCTACAATTTCAGGAGTACCGTGTTCTACTTTGAAAAACATTTTATACGGAAAAAGTAAAAATCCCGGAATTGTTACGATTAAAATGCTATGTGACGGATTGGAAATAAGTCTAACGGAATTTTTCAATACCAACGATTTTAGAACCTTAGAGCAAGAAATTGAATAATTTAACAAAAAACAGCAAACTAAAACGTTCGCTGTTTTTTTATTTTAATACTTTTTATTTAGTTTGGTTTGAAGTTTTTTAAGCTCGGCAATTCTATCACGCATTTTTATCGCAGTTTCAAAGTCCAGCGACGAGGAGGCTACCGCCATAAGTCCTTTGAGCTTTTCTATCTCGGCAGGAATGTCGCTGATCTCGGTTTTTTCATCCGCCTTGCTTGTTATTATTATGCTGTTTTTAATCTCTTTTATAATGGTTTTTGGGGTTATTCCGTGCGCTTTGTTGTACTCGGACTGAACTTTACGTCTACGCTCGGTTTCAGCGATAGCGCGCTTCATAGAACCCGTCATAGTATCGGCGTACATAATAACGCGACTTTCCGCGTTTCTTGCTGCTCTTCCTATCGTTTGAACAAGCGACGTTTCGCTACGCAAAAAGCCTTCCTTGTCCGCGTCAAGTATAGCGACAAGCTTAACTTCGGGAATATCCAAGCCCTCTCTTAAAAGGTTTATTCCCACTATTACGTCAAACTCGCCACGACGAAGATCATTGATTATCGTGATACGCTCCATTGTGTCGATATCAGAGTGCAAATACCGCACCTTTATGCCGTTTTCGGACAAGAACGTCGTCAAGCTTTCCGCCATTTTTTTGGTAAGCGTGGTTACAAGCGCACGCCCTTCGTTTTTTACGGTTGCTTTTATCTCATAGATAAGGTCGTCCACCTGCCCTGCAACAGGCTTTACCGTAACAGGCGGATCGATAAGACCTGTGGGGCGAATAAGTTGCTCCGCAACCACTCCGCCGGACTGTTCCAACTCGTAAGGAGCAGGAGTTGCGGAAACGTAGATAACTTGACCGATGCGGTTATTAAACTCCTCAAAGTTGAGCGGTCTGTTATCATACGCAGCAGGAAGTCTGAATCCGTAATCTACCAACGATTTCTTTCTTGACACGTCGCCGTGATACATCGCGCGTATTTGAGGCACGGTCATGTGGCTTTCGTCGATAAAGAGTATAAAATCGTCGGGGAAATAGTCTAAAAGAGTAAACGGAGGCTCGCCCGGTTGACGTCCGTCAAAGTATCGGGAATAGTTTTCTATACCGCTACAATACCCAACTTCCGCCATCATTTCTGTATCGTAAGTTACGCGTTCTTTTATGCGCTGAGCTTCGATAAGCTTGCCCTCGTTTGTAAAATACTCCACCCTGTCGTCCATATCCTTTTTGATAAGTGTGAAGGCATTTTTTACGGTTGCGCTCTCCACAGCATAGTGAGAAGCAGGGAAAATAGCCACGTGTGAAAGCTTGTTTACAATGCGTCCGCTAATAGCTTCAAACTCGCTTATACAATCGATCTCGTCACCAAAAAACTCAATACGTATTGCAAATTCGCTACTCGACGCGATAAAAACGTCGATTGTATCGCCTTTAACTCTGAAATTAGTTCTGGCAAATTCGGTATCATTTCTCTTGTAGTTACTCTCTACAAGTCTTGCGATAAGCTCATCTCTATCCATAACGTCGCCGGGGCGTAAAGATATTGCCATTCTAAAAAACGTTTCGGGCGCTCCAAGACCGTAAATGCAGGACACGGAAGACACAACTATCGTATCACGGCGCTCGTATAACGAACAGGTTGCGCTGTTACGAAGCTTTTCTATCTCGTCGTTTACGGCAAGATCTTTTTCGATGTAAGTATCGGTAGAGGGAATGTAAGCTTCGGGCTGATAATAATCATAATACGACACAAAATACTCCACCCTGTCGTGCGGAAAAAACTCACGCATTTCGTTACAAAGCTGAGCGGCAAGCGTTTTGTTGTGAGCCAAAATAAGAGCAGGACGGTTTACGGACGCTATAACGTTTGCCATAGTGAAAGTTTTTCCACTTCCGGTTACACCGAGAAGCACTTGGCTTTTTAGTCCGTTATTTATGCCGTCTACAAGCTGAGCGATGGCTTCGGGCTGATCGCCTGTGGGCTTATAATCGGAAACTAATTGGTACTTGTCCATATCCTACCTCCTTTTGGTTTTTATTTTACAATCGCTTTTTTATTATAATTGACACAGTCGCTATTTTTTATTATAACACGAATCAGTTAATTTTGTAAAGAGGGAAAGGCGTTAAATTTTGTACTTTTGGCAATAATATTTTTAAAAAGCATATTGACAAAAAGTATGCACCTATGATAAAATTAGTTAGTTAGAACTTTAACAAAAAAAATCAAATTAAGGGAGAAATTTTATATGAAAAATGTATGTGTAATCACCGGTGGCGGAAGCGGAATGGGTCTTGCGGCTGCAAAATTTATGCCTAAAGACAAAATTATCGTACTTTCTGGAAGAACTGTTGCAAAGCTTGAAAAGGCTGTAAACGAACTTAAAGAGCTTGGATACGAGGCTTATCCTTTTGCTTGCGACACGTCTAAAAGGGAGAGCGTAAAAGCGCTTGCTGAATACTGCGCTTCGCTTGGAGAAATCAAGAACGTTATTAACTCGGCAGGTCTTTCGCCCGCAATGGCGGATCAGGAAAAGATTTTGCGTGTAAACGCGCTTGGTACGGTGTACGTAAACCAGGAGTTTTCCGCGCTCATGAAGCCAGGTAGCGTAATTGTTGACGTTTCGTCCAACTCAGCTTATATTCTTCCCTCTTTCATTATTCCTAAAAAGGCTTACGCTCTTGCGGAAACAAACGAGGACTTGTTTGTAAAGAAGCTTATCAAGAGAAGCAATCTGGCAAAAGGCGAATATCAAAGAAACGGTTTTGCGTACTCGCTATCTAAAAACTTCGTTATCTGGTACGCTAAAAAATGCGCCTTCGAATACGGACTAAAGGGCATAAGAGTGGTATCGCTAAGCCCCGGTCTTATCGCAACCGATATGGGTAACTTAGAAGCAAAGGACGGCGGAATGCTTATTCCAATGTCGTGTGAAGAACGTATGGGTAAACCCGAAGAGCTAGGCTACGCTCTTGCAACCGTTGCTGACGAGAGAAACGGATATCTTGCAGGTGTAGACGTACTTTGCGACGGCGGTAGCACCAACGGACTGAAGGAATTCAAGAAAAATAAGAAGTAAAAAAACGCTGAAAACAGCACAAAAAACACCCCCAAAGCTCAAATGCTTTGGGGGTGTTTTTTGTATTTTGGTTAGTTTAGCAACTATACGTATCTAAGATTTTAGGACAATGCCAGTTATTTTTTCTTAAATACAAATGCAACAGTTGCAAGTCCTGCAACAAGCGCAAATATTTCCATTGCGTTTGCTCCGCATCCACCAGAAGAGGAAGATTTTTTGGGAGTAACCTTAACTAAAACGTACTTGCTGAAGTGGTCGGTAGTAAACGTAAGAGTTCCCTCCTCTTCGTCTACACTCATATACACTTCTACGCACTGATGACTATCGTCCACATAGAACATTTTGTAGTCGCTAATGGTTACCTCTTCGCCTTGTGGAATCTGAATGGTTACGCTAACGTAATCGCCGGGCTGATAATTCACGTCGTTTAAGGACATCGAAATTTCGTATCCGTCGACAAACTCAACGTTTCCGTTCACCTTATTTTCAATGTTCTTTTTTGCTTCTTCGCTTATGCCGTTCACCTTTTCTGCGCTAACGGTTGTTCCTTCAGGAATTATCGCCTCGCTTTCGGGAGCAACTTCTATACTTACTCCGCTTTCTTCGTCAACAATTTCTTCCTCTTGCACAATCTCGCCCTCTATGGGAAGGAAATACTCGCCACCGCAAACCTTACAGGTGTAAAGATATACGTTGCGTATATCGGAATATTTGGAAGGCGCTTTAACAATTGTCATTACGCTTTCACATGCACCCTCTTCGTGGTACATTCCACACTCGCAAGCACGATAGTGCATATCTTGGAAACTCTTATTGTGAATCCAGTCAGATAATTCGTGGTCGCAAATATCGGATTGTACGATTACAGACGATACGTTCTTACAATATTTGCAAATATAGATGAGTGCGTCGTGCTTAGCATAATCGGACGGTCCGCTTACGAACTTGCTTTCGTATTCGCACTCTGCGTAGCCTTCTGCCCCACACTTACAAACTCCCTTATGAACGTTTCCTAATTCTTCTACGATAGTCCAGTTTTCGTAAGAGTGAGAAGGCTCAATAATAGCCCAAGGCTCGCCCTCGTCAAGCAATTCTTCGCCGTTCGCGTCTTTGTAAGTAAGCCCGCACTTAATACACTTGTAATGAGCTTTGATGCCGGGCTCGGTACAAGTTGCAGGGACTTCTGCAACAGGTCCTAAATCGCAATCACAGCCAGTAGATGCAAACGTGTAACTGATAAGCACGTACTTTTCTGATGGGTATATTAAAACCTCATCCCCGTACATAATTAGTCCGTTAAGGTAAACTTCTACACTTTCTGCAGACTCCATGTAATATCCCTCTTTCAGCACAAGACGGATAACAACCATATACTCGGTGTTCTCTTCAAACTTAAAATCAGAATTGGTTTTTATTACCTGATCGCCTACGCCCCAAACAATGCCGTTTTCACCAAGATTTTCCTGTCCCCAACCCATCATTGACTCGCTACTGAACGCGTAATTGTCAATCTTTGTATAATCGGGCGCATAGCCGTATCTAGGTTCTTCAATTACTGCTCTAATTTGTGTGAGCGCAACCATTGGGCACTCAAATCTCATCTTTAGTCTGAGATAATAGTTAGTATTGCTGATAGAACCCTCAATCATTGTCGCCTCTTCGTTATTAATCATTCCTGTGGTAAGAATATCGAAGTTGCTGTTTGTGCTGAACTTACAACCATTTTGCGCTTCTAAAGAAATTGTAACCTCATAAATACGACCGCCGACAAATTCATCGTTCTCGTACATATATTTATCTGCCGATACGTCATACCAACTAACGCCGTTTCTCGTGTAATAAAGATTAACAATCTGACCGTCTTTCAAATCAGTATCAAACGCTTCTCCCTTAGCAATGTATCCGGTTGAACCCAGACTTATTGTATAGTCGGGTTTTTGACCTGCTTCGGGAACTTCCAACTCTCCTACCTGAACCTGCTCTACAACTTCTGCGCTACAATAGAACCAACATTCAATATTCTTGTATACGGTGGGATCTAAGGTAGTCCAGTTTTCGTTTCCGTCAGACATGTTTGTATCATAAGCGATAGCAGAATTATTATTGATTGTCGCTTGTACGTTTCCGCTAATGGGAGTTGTACCGTTATTTCTAACCGTTATGCTGAGGTAATAATACTCATTCCTTTGGAAAACTTCGTTCTTGCCAAGCTCTACGATTTTATTAGAACTTCCAACTGTCTTATTTATTCCCCAAGAAATATTTTCCACAACAAAATCACTATTATAAACGGTAGCGTTGAAAACGGGCTTTTCGCCTGCTATGGGCACGGTTACTCCGCCTATTTGAATAAGATCAACACTATTACCCGTCGTAAAGTAGCCCTTAAGTCGCGCTTGCATATCGGATTGATGAGTAGTAATTTCGGAATACTTACCGTTAACGTTATACTTTTGTCCTTCATTAAAATTGTCGAACACATAGTCGGAATCGGCTTGCAAAGCCACAACGCAGTAATACTCCTTGTTTTTCTCAAATCTATCGTTTTCGCCCACACGTACGCCTGTTTCGTTGTCATACCAAGCAATACCGTTAGTATAAACCGAATCGTTTATAGAAAGAATCTTTGCATTTCCTTCCACATTAACGCTCTCATAATCGGGCTTAAATCCTACTTTGGGCTCGGCTACGGTAACTACAACAGAATCAAGCTTTGCAGGAGGAATTGTTTCAAACTGCTGAACTACGCTAAGTTTCTTGCCGTTCTCACTTCTCTTAGCAGTTGCACGGCTGTATACCCAACTACCGCTCACGTAAACTTTGATTGCCTCTTCTTCTTGGAAAATGTAGCCGTCTTTTGCTTCAAGGTCAATACTTGCATAGTACGCCATATTAGCCCAGAACGGATTATTGTTATCCCACTCGTTTCCGTCCTCATCGTACCAGGTAACCTTGTTCACTCCATAAAGCGATGAACTATCAACCGAAACCTGAGTATCGGGAAGTTTTCCTGCTACGGGAATATCAAGATCCTGAACTCCTACGTGTAAAATCTTAGAATCCATCTGATATTCTTTCGTTATAACAAGCGTTCCATCGTCTTTTAGCTCATAGGAAGAAGTATTCTCGCCATTTATAAAAACTCTGAGATTAGACGTTTCAAAAGAATAACCGGACTTGGTTTTCAGAACGATTTCGACAACGTACCTGCCCATTGCCATAAACGGAACCGTACCGCTAATGTTCTTAAGAACACCGCCGGTATACGCTTTCCATTGCACTTTTTCTACTGTATAAGTAAAGCCTTCAGCCCCGACCTCTAAATCGGGCAACTCTCCTATTATAGGCGCCTGATAATCGGTTATTCCAATGTCGTTGATCTTTATGTCGAGCGCTTGTGCCTTTGTGGGCATCAAAAACACAGCTGAGATCACAAGCATACAAACTACCAAAACACCTAATAATAACCGCTTAAATTTTCTCATTACTTATCCTCCTTTATTTTTTCTTCTTAAATATTGCAACAAACTCAGCCCATGTTTTTTTCTTTATAACAAACCAGACAAGAGCAAATCCGCCCACTCCAACAACTACAACAGAGCCTGCAACAATGCCGATAATTGCTCCTGCCGGCAAAGATTCAGAAGCTGGGGGCTTGGTTCCGGGAATACCTGTTTCCTCGTCATAAACAATAGCTCCCATAAATACACAAACCTCTCCGACCACCATAGTTTGTTGCTCTACCCAAGTAACGTTAGTTACGCTAACGGATGCTTCTTTATCAAACGCATATCCGTCCTTTGCGTGCAAAATCAAATAGTATACGTATACACCTTTATTTTCAAAAGTTGTAGCTGCGCTGTCTTCAAGCTCCCCCATCATGTTTATCCATATATTACCATGCATACCCAGTTCATTTTCACATTCGCAGTTTTCGATACAAGCATAATAATAGTTACAATCAATCTTTTTAATAGGAATACCTACGGGGGTTTTTTTACCCACTAAAGACGAGCCGTCTATTGTAATTTCGCTAATAAATTTTTTGCCGTCAACGCTTGGAATACCTTGCTTTACATCGTATTTTATAAGAAAATCAACCCAATATGAATTTCTGTCTATATTTTCCTGAGCATATATATAACCATTACTTGATAGCCAAAAAACGCCACCAACCTGAATAATGTCATTATCCTTATCCTCAATCTCGGACGGATCGGGAAGTACATAACCTGACTTTGGATGAATTCCTACGCGATAATAATAAACTTTGCCATCTATGAACGTGGTTGCTTTTTCGTTTGTATCACGCTCATACCAAGCATCACTCTCCTGCTCTGCGCCACAGCAACTGCCGTAGCAAAAATAATATTGTTCGGTGTCTTGTAACAAATTGCCGAGCTTTGCTTTTTGGGGATCTTTTTTACCTGCTAAATACGAGCCGTCAATCACTATCGGAAGATCTACAACAGTCTTCCAAACAGCAATGGCAACTGCCGACTTATTAGTATAAAAGTCGGCGAACATTGAATACATCTGACCATTTATTTCCCAGCCAACAAACCGTTTTCCCTCAGGAGCTTGAAATGAACAATAAGGTAGCCTCACTTTTCCGTTTTCTACAATGCTGACTTGCATACTTCCGCTACCGCCGTTTGGTAAATAGCTAATTATGGGCTTGTTTGTCCAGGTAATCGTAAAGGTTTCACTTTCTAAAACGCAATCACCACCAATAAGGGCTTGAATCTTAAAAAGTAAAGATCCTTCTTCGTCCAATTGAAAATCATAGTCGTTTACGCCCTCGCTGTAAGCCTGAATATCCCATTGATCCCAAGACGCGCTGTTTACGTCGTAGTATACAATATTGAACTCGTCTGCCACAAAATTGGTTTCCCAAGTTACGTTTTTCGCATAACATACCTCCAGTACGGCGCCTTGGGGCTGTGTGATAAATTTTTTCTCTTCATTTGCGTTAGCTTTGTACGGTGGCGCAACAAAAATCACTACCGCTACGCACAAACACAATAAACACAAAAGACCTACTAATCCTCTCTTTTTCATTGTCTATCCTCCTTTACTTTTTCTTAAATATAAACGCAACAGCTACAAGTCCTGCAACAAGCGCAAATATTTCCATTGCGTTTGCTCCGCATCCACTAGAAGAAGATGAAGATGCAGGAGGTGTGGGTTGTTCTCCACTCATATTATACTCGCACACATCGCACTTTCCGTCCGAGTTATCGTCAATGTGAGAATTATAGTCAAACTTATCTCCACATTCGCACTCGTGCCAATGCTCGCCCGCGCTCGTGTGCCAAATATTATCGGGGACGTGGTTGTGGGGAGGGGGAACGTTTTCATCCTCTTTCCACATTGCGATAATATACGTGTTGTCGTTAATGATGATGGTATCGCCGGGCTGCTTTTGTGCCGTTTCTGCACTCTGCGCAGAGCCTACGCGAATGCTCCAGTAATCGAATGCAAAGCCTTCGATCGGAGTAAAGCCCATAGATTCGGGAGTATACAGAGTGATCTGCGTACCGTTTGTCACGTAATCGAAATCATTAGATCCGTTTGCTTCGCCGGGACTGTAAAGATACATATATTCGGTTAAGGGAGCTTCTTTCCAGATTGCAACGATGTAGGTATTATCGTCAATGGTGATCTGATCGCCGGGCTGCTTTTGCGCAACCTCTGCGCTCTGTGCAGTTCCTACGCGAATGCTCCAGTAATCGAAGGTAAACCCATCAATCGGAGTAAAGCCCATAGATTCGGGAGTATAAAGAGTGATCTGCGTTCCGTCCGCCACGTAATCGAAATCATTCGATCCGTTACCTTCGCCGGGCGTGTATACGTAGATATATTCGTTTACAACCGCTTCTTCCCAAACAATTACGAATTCGTTACTCGTTGCAAGCGCATCTTCACCGATGTATGCTACAATACGAAGACGAATAGACTTTGCGGTGTCACTCGTAAACAGATACTGACCTGCGCCATTCTGCGTTTGAACCGTGTCATTGAAAACTACCCAAGCAGATCCATTCCACTGCTGAATTTCCGTCTTGGTTGCGTTAAAGGTGATTTGCCAATTTACATTCACGTTCTCATCAACTTTAACGGTATTGCCTGCCGGCTGAGTTGTAAACATATACGGAACAACAATAGGTGCCGATGCAGGCTTGCGGAAACGTACACAAATAGTGACTTTATTGTCTTCAACAATCACGCTGTCATTCATCACATAAGCGGGATCGCCGTTGACGGAAATTTTCAGATTTTCCGCATCAACAAATTTTGCAATATCGGTGCCGCTCGATTTTACGGAGGCGATCACAACTTTTGCGTAGTAAGGTACGCCTGCCTCAAAGGTAGCTCCTACAGAACCGTTCTCAATGTCAAACCAAGTCACGCTTTCCACGGTGTAGAAATCCGGTTCACCGGAGGTGACAGTGGTATCTGGAGTGTTACCGCCTACCGGGTCTTCAAGGTCGGTGATGGTAATCGTGTCGATCTGCTTTTGACCGCAGGTGAAAGTGCAGTGTACACGCGCCTCGTTGGCATCGGTCCAGTCTCTGTCAATCTCAGCTGTGTAGCCGTTAACGGTAGCAGTGGGCCACGTTTCAGGATTCGTATAGATATCTATCACAAACTCAAAACCATCTTCAACAACCACGTGTACGATGCATTGATACTCGTGTCCCGGAATAAACGTATCGTTCTCAAATACGTAATTCACGTTTCCGCCTGTGACGTCCAACCATTGCATGCCGTTCTTGACAGCGTATGTTTCATTGTTGCGACCGGTATCCATCTGATAGCCGGTACCTCGGATGGACCAGTTGTAGTTGGGCTTCTGTCCCGCCACGGGAGCGGTAACGTTTTCTACAGTGATTTTTTCTACAATGGAGTCACTGCATT
>SVHU01000037.1 GCA_015055625.1 Clostridiales bacterium
TACCCTGCAGGTACGCGCCTTCGTAAATATACTTGTCTTTCTTGTGATTTTCTCGTCAAACCGCCTTATGGCTAATCAACCATATTTTGTGACATAGCCTAAAATAAAAACGCGTAAAATTAAAGTCATCGCATTAAAACGCGCGATGACTTTTATCTATTATTAATCAAAACAAATATTGTTTTCGAGCATATAGTAGATTGTTTTTTGCTGATATGCTTTTATCCAGGCAACCATCCAATCGTTTAGTTCGCCCTTGTTTTTAGAATTTGCCATTCCCCAGTTGCAGTTGAAAACTCCTTCGTTTTGCATGCCCTTCCATCTCTTCATTCCGTGCATGGTAAGAGTTCCGTCGGAAATGTATTCTGTTACGAAATTCCAAAGTATTTTTGCGTGATTTTCGTAAGCTTTATTGCCGGTGAGAGCGAAAAGCTCGAGCATATCCACAACGTATACGGCGCCGTATGCGTCAAGATGATGGTGGGATGCCGACACTGAAGTAGCTCCCGTTGTTTTCAAGTCTATCGTAGCGCAGTCGCTGTCCTTGTCAAATTCGATATCGTGATAAAAAGCCCAGCTCATAAGATAGTGCGCAAGATCTTCGGCTTTGCTTAAATAGTCTGGATCTTTCGTGAGTTTATAAAGCTTGATCGTTGCGCTTACAAACGGATGACAGCTTTCTTTGTCCACGCAGTACGTGTCGAGCGCGCCACCCGGGGACACTGCAAACTTGAGGTACGAATTCCAGTAATGTTCGAATGCTTGTTTGCACCTTGCAAGATATCTTTCGTCGCCAAAGTACTCATAGGCGGTTGTGAACGCATATACAAGCATAGCGCCCGCAGCACCCTCTTTTACCGCAATAGAACCGTCGCCGTTAAGGATTTGCGGAAAACCACCGCTTGTGTTGTTTACGAAAAACTCGCAAATTCTCTTTACGCCGTTTTCGTACTTTTCAACGTTTATTCCAAGCTCTTTTAATATAGAACAGCACGTGAGGGTTTCGTGAACTATCCAGCCCTCGTTACATGTGTCTATATGCTCGCTGTCGCAAAATTCTCTATCGTATAATGCGCTCACTAAGCCGTTTTTGTGCTGACGAAGGAACCAAGTGTCCAAAACCTTTATCGCGGTATCCTTGAAAAATTCATTATTCGTTTCTTTGTAATAGCGTAGGAAAAGCTCAGCAATCGATAGGTTTTGTCCGCACCAGCCTGCTTCGTACTTAGTGCCTTTTCTCCATTTCCATTCGCATTCATCAGAGCCAGTTTTATGCTCGCCGTCGGGTAAGAATCCAATATTGAAAAGCACTCCAAAATCCTTGTCTTCTTTAAGTTTTATTTGAATATCTTTGTTCCATTCTTTTACGTCTTGCGTTTTGTATCTTGGCTTTCTGATTGTTGCGTACGACAGGTTTGCATAGTCAAAAAGCTTGCTAAAGCCGTAGTAGTCTTTAGTCTTGCTGTATTCGTATTTATAGCATACGTATTCGACTTTTTCGTTCTTTTTCAGCAAAACCGTGTTAATTACAGGGTCAGAAAAAACAGATCTTTTGCTATAACGTACGGGATATTCAATATGAGAAAAGTAGATGCGGTGTATCGTTTTTTCGCCTTCGTCAAAGACGGAGCAAGAACATTCGTTGCCATTGTTCTGTGAAAAAAATGCAACTGCCTTGTCCGCTGTTTCCGAAATCGAGCATCCGGGAAGTCCAACGCGGTCGGATGAGAATATCCAAGGTTTGCCTTCGTACCTCATTTTTTTAGGCTCGATAACGTTGCCGAATTCGTTTCCGTTGTAAATCATGCACGGTATCATATAATAATTCAGCTTACCCTCTCTTTCAATTTGAGCGGTGGGTATGATCTCGCAATCCTCACCCATGTTTTCAAAGCTTACGGTATATTTTACAATCTCGTCGTTTATGCGTGTTTCATTTTTTATACAGCAGTCAATATGCACCGATGACACTTCAAGATTTTTATCCAAGCAAAAAAGTTCCATAAATTCCTCCTAAAATATCTTAGAACAAGTATAGTCTAATAATCGATATTTGTCAATGCTTTTAACAATAGCAAAACTTCCGCAAAACGTTATTATCATATTCTTATCTCGCATAATATGTATATTTACCTACATATTATATCATAATAATAAAAAATATGCAACCACTATGTAGATATAGCTACATATATTTAAAGCTTTACCTTGCTACAATTATATGTAGGTATAGCTATATAGGAGAGTTAAGGAATGAATGTTTGTGAGGCAGTTGCAAAACGGATTGGAAAGTTACTTAAAGAAAAAGGCATGACGCAATATCGGTTAGAGCAAAAATCCGGAATTTTACACGGAAGTATGGCGTGTATTATGAATGGAAGAAATAAAACGGTAACGCTTAGCACGATTTATATGCTGGCTCGCGGTTTTGATATGACTATGAATGAATTTTTAGACGACGATATTTTCTTAATGGAAAACGTTGATTATGAATAAAACAAAACTTCCGCAAAACGTGAAAGGACTTTAAGCGGAAGTTTTATTTTTAGGTTGTTTTAATTTTTAGAAAATGCCGAGAACTAAGGTTAGAAGCATATACAAAACAGGCAAGGTAAGTAGCGACATGTAAGCAGAGGCGATAGGGTAGGAATTTGACGAGCGGATATCGCCGTTGTATTGAGCAGCGAACGTGGACGAAAATCCTGCCGTTGGCATAACGAACGCAATGAAAACGCCTATGATAAATTCGTTAGAAAAGATGTTAGAAAATACGGGAATAAACGACATTGCAATAATGATAGCGGTAATAATTGTCGGGAAAATTATGATACGTATTGCAGAAATGTAATATACGCGCGGTGATTTTAGAAGTTTACTTATTTTTATTCCGCCCAGTTTCATGCCAAGAATTAACATTGAAATGGGTGTTACAAGTCCACTTAGCACGTTTGGATAAATGATGAGCTCGGGGAAGAAATTTTGGATATGTATAAGATTTAGGAAAACACCGATAGCAATACCGATAAAGGCAGGATTAACAAAGAAGTGTTTGACGTTTATCATTTTTATATCGTCTTTAATAAGCGAAATACCTAGCGGAAACATCAGCGCAGTCATAACCGAGCTTACAATTGTTGCCGTACCAGTTATTACGCTGTCGCCAAACATTGCCACGGTAAGCGGAATGGAAAGAAGAGAGCCAAAACACATACAAAATCTCAGCATTCCACGTTTGTTGTCCTTTTCAAACAGTGCTAAAGGTTTTGAAACAAAATACATAATAAGAGAAAAAATTGCCCCTATTAGTGTGCTTGCGAGGATGAATGGTACGTGCTGAACGTCGAATGGGACGTATTTTACAAAGCTAACTACTATTAGTGAGGGTGTAGCTACGTATAGCAAAAGCTTGGACAGAACTCCAGTTCTCTCCGTTTTAAGTACGTGCGTTTTAACGAGTAAATATCCCGGTAGCGTTAGTGCAACGTATATCGCGATGTGTTTAAGCATATCTAAAAAAGCGCCCATCAGTTATTTCCTTGTATGTAAGTTGTTAATATTATATCATAAATCTATAAAATATGCAATAAGACAAATTAAGGATTTTGTATTAGAAAAAGCGATTGCGTGGCAAAATGGAAAATAATTTTATAATTTGCATTTTTTTAGTTGAAATAAGATTTGCTTTTTGATATAATAATATCGAATAAAAAACGGAGAAAAAATAATGAACATAACGGAAACAGTAAAGTACGTAGGCGTAAACGATAGGGATATCGATTTATTTGAAGGTCAGTACGTAGTAGAAAACGGAATGGCGTATAATTCTTATGCAATAATCGACGAAAAAATTGCAATTATTGACAGTGTAGATAGAAATTTCGGACAAGAATGGCTTTGCAATATTGAAAAGGCTTTAGAGGGAAGAGCGCCCGACTATCTGATTGTTCAGCACATGGAGCCCGATCACTCGGCGAATATCACCACGTTTGCAAATAAATATCCGTCCGCTAAAATCGTGTCCAACGCAAAATCCTTTGCAATGATGAAGAACTTTTTTGGAACGGACTTTATAGACAGGCAAATAGTTGTTGGGGAAAACAGTGTGCTTTCGCTTGGAAAACGCGAGCTTAAGTTTATTACCGCGCCTATGGTGCATTGGCCCGAGGTTGTTTTTACGTATGATGCCAGCGAGAAAATTTTATTTTCCGCCGACGCTTTTGGAAAGTTTGGAGCAACAGATGCCGACGAGGATTGGGCGTGCGAGGCAAGAAGATATTATTTTGGAATTGTAGGCAAATACGGCGCTCAGGTTCAGGCGGTATTAAAAAAGGTGGCGTTACTTGAAGTTGAAAAAATTTGTCCGCTTCATGGCCCGTATCTTACCGAAAATTTGGGATATTATCTAAATTTATATAATACTTGGTCCAGCTATGGCGTAGAAAGCGAAGGTGTGGTTATAGCGTACACGTCCGTTTACGGACATACCAAAGAAGCGGTCGAACTTCTTGCGAACGAGCTTAGTCAAAAGGGTGTTAAGGTTGTGCTGAACGATCTTGCGCGTTGCGATATGGCAGAAGCCGTTGAGGATGCGTTTAGGTATGGAAAAATAGTGCTTGCAACTACTACGTATAATGCGGATATCTTTCCGTTTATGAGAGAGTTTATTACACATCTTATAGAGCGTAATTTCCAAAACAAAACTATTGCGTTTATCGAGAACGGAAGCTGGGCGCCTATGGCGACAAAAGTAATGAAAGCAATGCTTGAAAAGTGCAAAAATCTTGCATACGTACCCACTGAAATCAAGATTTTAAGCGCGCTTTCGAGTGATAATAAAGAGCAGATAAAACAGCTTGTAAACGAGCTTTTATAAAGGAGGATAAAATTATGGCAAAATTCGTATGTCAAGTGTGTGGATGGGAATATGATGAAGAGGTTGGATGTGAAGAATTGAATATCGCGCCCAATACTAAAATCGAGGACCTTCCCGAGAATTTCGAATGTATTCTTTGTGGCGTAGATAAAACCAATTTTGAAAAAGAAGACTAATTGATGTTAGTTAAAAGCAAATAGAAGTTGCGTGCGGTTCGAAGAGAATTTATTGCGAAGTCAATTTTATTTGTATAACGAAATTAATTATTTTGCGTGTGTTTGCGCGTTTGTAATTAAGAGATTATTTTTTGGATAAAGCCTTTCGAAGAAATTTCGGAAGGCTTTATCGCATTTGTATCGTTTTTTAGTATACGTATGTGTTAAAATTGAGCATTATTCACTTTTTGTCAGGCTTTTTTCCACCCTGTAAAAGGTGGGTAAGGATGCAAATCCGCAGTCGAAAATTATTTGAGTTTTACTTTTTTGCGGATTATTTTTGACCTCTTCTTTATACTTGGAGTAGCGTATAAAATTAAGATAAGTTTTTAGCGGAATACCAATATGATTGTTAAACGTGCGCGAAAAATAACTGGGTGTGTATCCAAAATGACTGCTCAAATCTTCTAGAGTTAAAGGTTCGCTAAAGTGAGCGTCAATATACTCTAAAATATCCTGAACCAGTGATACGCTTTTACTTTTAGGCTTAATTTTTTCTGTCTTATAGTGTAGAGCAAATTCGCCGAAAAGAGCGGAGGTATAACCTCTTATAATAACGTCGTTTTTCTTGTCGCCATCTTTTACTAGAGTTTCGATAATGGGTAAAAATTTTGCATTGAACTTTTTGTCATCGAGTAAGTATGGAAGTGTTTTGCCCTTGAAAATTGCTGAGATTTCGTCGGAGATAACGGTTGGAAAACCAAGAATGTGAGCGTTGTAATTTTCGATAGGGATTGCCTTATGCTTAAGATAGCTATCCACGAAAAATATATCGTCTTTACTTGCGGTAAAAACTTTATCTTCCAAATAAAAAGTAACGCTTCCCGATAACACGTACGAGATTTCCATAGCTCTATGAAAGTGCAAAACGTTGGTGCCACCGCCGTCAGTTATGCGGTATAGCGACGTATTGTTATCTTTTTGCGCTTCGTAAAAGACGTTTTCCTGCATAAAAATCCCCTTGTTGTTTTTTTATTTCAGTTTAGGTTAAAAAGTAAAAATTGTCAAGAAATTTAAGTAAAATCTTCTATTAATACTTGAAAAAAGTAAAAAAATGAGAAAGTGCAATATTCAAATGATAGGATAAAGTTTGTCAACTGTTGTATAATGATAAAAAAACTAAAAGGAGTGTAATATGAATAGACGGAAAGTGCTTGTATTGGGGGCAACAGGTTCTATGGGGGCGTATCTTGTTCCGCTATTATTAAAAAAAGGATATAAGGTGGACGGCGTTACGCTTGATAAGGTAAGTAGCGATAATGAGAACTTGAGATATATAAACGTAAATGCGAAAGATATGCAAGAACTTGCAAAGCTTTTAGAAAACGGTTATGACGGAATTGTGGATTTTATGTATTATCCCATAGCTCAGTTTAAAGAACGTTACAATCTTTTATTATCTTCGTGCGGTCATTATATTGCGCTATCTTCGTATAGAGTGTATAATGACGATGAAATTCCCACAGTAGAAACCTCGCCACGTCATATCGATTTTAGCAAGGATGCGCAACTTCTAACGTCCGACGATTATACCGTAGAAAAGGCAAGAATGGAAAATATGCTTATGCTTAGCGGATATAAAAACTGGACGATAGTTCGCCCGTCTATGATTTTTTCAAAACTATCCATCCCTCTTTGTGCGTTGGGTGCTTGGCGTGTTTGTAATGGAGCAAAGGAGGGTAAAGTGTGTTTGTTGCCTAAGTCTGGTGTAAATACGAATGCAACTATTACTTGGTCGGGTGATGTCGCTAAAATGTTCGTTGGCGTGCTTTTTAATGAAGATGCAAAGGGACAAGTGTTCACCTTTGCTACTTCCGAGCATCATACATGGGGAGAGATAGCTCGTTTTTACAAGAAAAAACTAGGACTTAGAACTCTTATAATTCCCGACGAGGCGTACGTGAATATAATTGGTGGCGGAGCATTTTGGGGTAAGGTTATTGTGAATTACGATAGACTGATGAACAGAGTTATTGACAATTCTAAAGTTTTGAAGTATACTAGCCTTACAAAAGACGATATGACGCCTGTTTTCGACGCGCTTTCTTTAGAGTTAGACGGATTGTGTGGAAATTACAATTTTACACCAAATAAAGAGCAGGAAAAGCGTATTGAAGAGTATTTGTTAAACGGTGGGGAGATTTTGGGAGAAATATAATATGCAGAAACTAAGAATTGTTCAAATAGGATGTTTTGAGTACGTTCACGCTTTTCACATAGCAAGAGGAGCGGTAGAGCTTGGAGATCTTTTTGAAATTATTGCGTTTGTGGAAGAAGACGAAAACAGACGCAAGCCGTTTATTGCTAGCGGACTTTTTGCCGGCGTTCCATTTCTTCCGCTAGAGCAAGCTTTGGAGTTAAAGCCTGACGCCGTGTTTGTGGAAACCAGGGAGGAAGACCTTGTAAAATACGCAACACTTGCTTTAGAGCGGGGCTTCCCTGTTCACGTAGATAAGCCTGGCGGAGAAAATGCAAAAGAGTTTGCTTATATGTGTGATTTAGCAAAAGAAAAGAATTTACCGCTTAGCGTTGGATATATGTATAGGTACAACCCGGCAGTACTTAAGATTAAAGAACTTGCAAAGCAAGGCAAGCTCGGTGAATTGCTAAGCGTGGATGCGCACATGGGAGTTTGCTATACCGACAAAACAATGCGTTTGCGTATTGCTGACTTTAAGGGAGGAATGACTTTTTATCTTGGTTGTCATCTTATTGATTTAGTAACCTATTTTTTAGGCTTTCCAGACAAGGTTATTCCGCTAAACGGAGTAAGCGGTGCAATGGGTGTGGACTGCGTGGATACAGGTTTTGTTGCGTTTGAGTATAAAAAGGCGACATCGTTTATAAGAACTTCTGCTATTGAGGTAAACGCAGGAGGACGCAGACAGCTTACTGTAAGCGGAACTGACGGCACTGTTTCGGTGCTTCCTCTAGAACGTCCGTGCGGTAACGGATTTGACGAATGTGTGTACAAAATAGCGCTTGATAAATCTACTCCATATCAGGATAACTCGATAACGTATACGAGTAATCCGTACAAACGCTACGAAGGATTGCTTAGAGCTTTTTATGGTGCGATAGTGGACGGAACACCTTTAGAGTATACGCCAGACTATGAAAAACGCTTACACGAAACAGTGCTAAAAGCGTGTGGTATAGAATGATTTTGATATTTGTTTTACAATAAAGAACAATAAATTTATAGAACTCAAAAGCGTTATTGCTGATTTTTTATAAGGAGAATAAGATGAGAGAATTTAAGGCGAATAAAATTTCAGCTAAAATATTTTTTAGTCCAAACGAGGCAAGATTTGAAGAAAAGGTTCGTAATTTTCAAGGCTGTCCAACCATTGCAATCTCTAAAAATGGTAGAATTTTTGCAGGGTGGTATAGCGGAGGAAGATGCGAGCCTCATATGGAGAATTATAATTTGTTAGTGTATAGTGATGACGAGGGAAAAACTTGGAGCAAACCCGTCGTGGTTATTGAGAGTAGTAAAGAGGATTTAATTCACGCTCTCGATATTCAACTTTGGATAGATAAAGACGGTAGACTTCACGTGTTTTGGGTGCAAAACAATACAGTTGTTGCCCCAACAGAGCTTCCAAAGTTTGAAAAAGGTCAACCAGGTGTTATTAAGGACGGATATCTATTTGACGATTTTGTGCACGCCGAGTGGGAAATGGTATGCGAAAATCCCGACATGGACGAGCTTGTTTTTTCTAAGCCAAGGTGTTGGGGTAACGGATTTTTAAGGTGTAAGCCTAACTACCTTAATAACGGCGATATACTGTTTTTTAATTACAATCAAACTAAAGATAGATACGGCTATTCGATATCTTGCGATAACGGACAAACCTTTGAGTATGCGTACGGGCCCGAAAAAATTGCTACGTACTTTGACGAGTGTATGGCGTATCAAAAACAGAATGGCGAAGTTAGAACATTCGCACGTAGTTATTTGGGTAAAATAGTTGAGTTTTCTTCCTTTGATAACGGCAGAACTTGGACGGATGCAAAGCTTTCGGATATAGTAGCGTCCGATACTCGTTTTTATGTAGCTAAAACGCCGTCTAATAAAGTTTTGCTTATAAAAAACAATCACGAAAAACAGCGTAGTCATATGACCGCGCTATTATCTGACGATGACGGAGTAACCTGGAAGTACGAAATGCTTATAGACGAAAGAAATGATATTTCATATCCCGACGTTGATTTTTATGGGGATAAAATCTATCTTGTGTACGATAGAGAGCGTAGTGGAAAGGATAGCGCGAAAGAAATTTTATTTACATCTTTTACCGAAGAGGATATAATAAAAGGCAAGCATCCAACATCAGTTCAAATTATCAGTAAGCCATAAAACTTGAATACGTATAGCTTATTTTAAAACAAAACATATTAAAAACCGCAATCTTAAAAATGAAAGATTGCGGTTTTTTAAGGAGTTAGAAAATCTGATTTTTTTGATTATAAGTCAAGCTTCAAGTCGCCGTGTTTTATCCAACCAAGCTTTCTGAAAAGCTCGCTTATTCCAAAACAAATTACAGCTGGAGCTATTACGCACATTCCCAAAATAATAATTAGCGTAAGCCACCATTCTGTTCCGCCTGCGGTCATAGATGTAAACGTTTCAAATACACCCACAAGACCGGCTGTTCCCATTCCGCTACCAGCTGGAGTGCTAGTAATTCCTAGCGCACAAGTAGCAATAGGACCTAAGATTGCACTAGCAATAACGGGAGGTACCCATAGAATTGGCTTTTTAATGAGATTGGGCATTTGAAGCATGCTTGTTCCCAAGCCTTGTGCCAAAAGTCCGCCCCACTTGTTTTCTCTAAATGACATAACGGCGTAACCCACCATTTGACAGCAACATCCAACAACGGCAGCGCCAGCAACTATTCCGTCCAATCCTAACATGACGCCGATAGCAGCGGAGGATATGGGAAGAGTGAGGAAAACGCCCATAAGAACTGCAACGAGTATTCCCATAAGGAAAGGCTGTTGCTCGCCAGCAACTCTAATTAATTCTGCAAGCCAACCCATAAGCTGAGCAATAGGCGAGCCAAGAGCAATTGCAATAAGTGCGCCTGAGAATATGGTAACGAGTGGTGTCACTATGATATCGACTTTAGTTTTTCCACTTACAAGCGAACCAACTTCTAAAGCAAAAAAGGATGCAATAAACGCACAAAGCGGTTCGCCTACCATCTTAGATGCGCTAAAGGCTTGTATTGAGGCGGTAAAAGCATTAACGGAAATATCACCCATAAACTTTCCAGAAAATGAAGCGAGCATTCCAACAACTCCTGCGGTAATAGAAACGAGCGGAGCTTTTTTGAGTTTATAGCCCATTCCAAGACCAATTCCCGCACCCATCATAAACTTTGCGAACTTGCCCACAATTTGAATAAGAGTGCCAGGCTCGCCAGGGATAAACGTTCCTATCTTTTCTACTATCGTACCGATAATAAGAGTAGCAAATAAGCCAATTGCCATTCCCGATAATCCGTCTATAAAGATGTAGGATAGAACTTTTTTAATGGTTTGCCAAATTCCTGCTTTTTCGGGTGTGTTTGGTTCGTTAGTTTTTTCTATTTGAATTCCAAATGGGTTGCCGTCGTTTTTTTCTACGATTTTGGCTTCTATTGTAGATGTAGAACCAGAGCCAACGTAAGATGCGGCGCTTTTTTCAATTTTTAGTTTTTCTTTTTCATCCATAGTTTTATCTCCGAGAAAATAAATTTGTGGCTATTATATACCATTATTTACCCAATGTCAAGTGTATTGATATGTGTATATACACATCTAGAAAATTTTTTGCGCTCAGGGCTAATCCTGGGCGCAAAAGCATTATTCGTTATTTGTTTGCAAGTTGTCTACGTTTTCATCGGGCGTAGCACTTTCTTTTTCAGCGGTGTCAACCGCGTCGTTGTACTCTTCATAGCTTGTAGCGTTTGCTTTTTCTTCTCTAAGTTTTTGTTTTTCGGCGAGTTTTTCAGCTCTTGCATCAGCTTCTATTTGAAGTTCTTCGGACCAATCGAGCTTTTCTACGATTAAACCCTTTTTAGTAAAGAAGTAAACGCCGACGATTACGGCAATACCTACAATGATAAAGATAATGGATTGGATTTGAGAGGGGGAGAGTAGCGATCCGTCCACGCCACCGCGGTAGTCGTCCCTTAAAAACTCAATAAGGAATCTCCAAATACCGTACGCGATAGCGTAAATACCAATACCGTAGCCTCTTTTTGTTTTTCTGAGGTTGTAGGCTACGAAGAAAAGGAACATCATAAACAGGAATAGAGCCTCGAACAGCTGTGTTGGAAGACGAGGAACGCCTGCGCCTTCGCCGTATTTAAACACAACGGACAAGAATCCATCTTCTTCCATTCCGTAGCAACATCCACCCATAAAGCAACCTATACGGCCAAGACAGTGTGCTATGCAAATACAAGCCGCCGCAAAATCCGCGATATCCCAAAATGCCTGCTTAACTTTTTTGTTACGCATAACAAGTAAAACGTACAAGATAAAACCTGTCGCGCCACCAATAAGACCGCCCATAACGGTAAGTCCGCCGAACAACCTAAACGTTCCCGTTGCCAAACAGTTGTAAAAGTCTTGGAAAAGCGCGGCGAAAAGGAATCCGATTACGATACCGATAAGACCAGCCGTAAAGTACGCTTCGAATAAGGCATCGGGCATATTTGATTTTTTGATAAGGAATTTTAGGGTGATAATACATAAAATAAGTCCCACAGCGATAAAGAAACCGTATGAAGGAATCTTGAAATCTCCCAGTTCCAAAAGATATAATTGCATATAAACCTCCGTGTGCGGTATTTGTCCGCAACTATAATATAATAACATTTTGTGTGTGCTTTTGTCAAGAGGGGGGCGGTATATTTTTATTTGCATGCTATTTTTATTATAAAAGTATATCTGGGCTAAAAAAATAATCTAAAAAAAAATTTTTAGATAAAAATTGTGTGAAAATTTTTATGAGCAAATCTGTGTAAAAAAACTGTTTTTTGTAGTAAAATTCGGGTTTTTAGCGATAAAATACATAATAATGTTAATGCGTGAGTACACGCGCGTAATATAAATATATTAAAATAGTGCTAAAATTACTTTTGCCTAGACTAAAATTTGCTTGACAATTTAGCTTTGTTAGAGTTATAATAGGATAACGTGAATTTTATGAACAAGAATAAGGAGAATTTGCATGAAAAAGTTATCCAGAATTATTGTGTTTATGGTTTTAGCTTTGTTGATGTTACTTCCCACGGCATGTACCATTACTCCAGAAAAGAGTGGAAACGGTCTTGTTTTCGAACTTGATATTCTTTCCGGTACATACACGGTAGTAGACTACAAACCCAAAAAATCTGACGTTGTTATTGAAACTTCTAAGGGTTTTATGACTGTTGATGAATATCAAAAAGCAATAGTTGAAGACAAAACTCTTAAAGTTATAGGAAAAGAATTCCTTGTAAAAGAGGTAAAGATTCCTTCTTCGTTTAATGGTAAGTCTGTAACGAAGATTGATACGGCAGCGTTTAGACAAAAGTACACTGAAACTCGTCACGATTATGCCGAGTATTTTGCTTTTATCGAAGCAGCGCCCGAAAAGATTCAGAGTGCTCTTGACGTATTTTTGAAGAATAACGGCGATGTAGCATATTATGCAAAGATCGAAAAGGTTATTATTCCAAAATCTATAAAGACAATTGGGGATTACGCGTTTGACGGTTGTAGCAAACTTAAAGAGGTTGAAATTAGCGACTCTCTTTCTACCATCGGAAATTCTGCCTTTGCAAGATGTATTGCTCTTGACACTATCACTTTAACTGGTGTTAAAAATGCAAAAGATAACCAGTTGCCCACTTCTCTTAAGAAGATTAATGACGGTGCGTTCTTTGGTTGTACCTCTCTTTCTGAAGTTTACATTCCTAAAAACATAACTAAGATTGGTAAGCTTGCTTTTGCATCCTGCTCGGCTCTTAATTCTATAAAAGTAGAAAAAGCAGACGGAAGCGAATTCGTAATGGTTGGAAGCGAAGCTGAAGTAGATGTGGAAGATAAGGAAGGCGTTAACCTTACTGTTATTGATAACTATGCATTTAAGGGTGCAACTAAGATGGAGTATTTCAACGTTCCCGACAGCATCAACAAGTTTGGTGTAGCGGTATTTGAGATGCCCGAAATCAATCCTACCGATTCTACTACTGAATCTAATCTTATAGGTGTAAGTTTCTCTAAGAATATTAAAGAACTTGGCGCCGGAATGTTTAAGAACTGTGTTTCTTTGAATGAAACAAAACTTGATCTTTCTCAGATTGAAAAGATCGGTGATAGCATTTTCGAAGGATGTATTAAACTTAAAGCAGTTCAGCTTAACGGAAAAATTCAGCAGATTCCCGCAAGAGCTTACTATGGATGTGTTGGTATTACCGAAGTAGACCTTACTAAGTACCATGACGCTGAAACAGACAAAGATCTCCCCACTCAAGTAAACTACATTGGTGAAGCTGCGTTTAGAGGATGTTCTTCTCTTCGTTCTATCGAGCTTGGCGACGATTCGACCAGTAAGATTAAAGATATTAAGAGATATGCATTCAAAGATTGTGAATCTCTTCGTTCTATTTATATTCCTACCACTGTTATTAGAATTGACCCCAGAGTATTCGAAAACTCGGGTGGAACAGTTATATACGCTAAGGATGCAGTTTCTGTTGGCAATGAGCAGGTAGTTCGTGCTCCTGGTTGGTATGAAGGTTCTGCAAACTTGATTAAAGAATTCATAAGCGTAGAAAAGGTTGCAGACGTAAGCGGTAAGTTTGTTGCAGAATACGTTATTCAGGATAAGCCTGGTGGAATTGATACCGGTGCTACTGATGATGATCCTTCTGATAACTATGCAAGCCTTGCTCGTTATATCGATTTCTCTAACACTACCTACGAAGTTCCCACAACTATTCCTGTAACTGTTGGCGGTAACGTTTATAACTATAACGTAGAAAACATTCTTAAGGCATCCTTTAAGGATTGCGATTCTTTGGAGTCTATTGATTTCGCTGCAAATTCTAACGTAGCAACTATTGAGAGCGAAGCTTTTGCGAACACCACGAACGTAAAAACTCTTGACCTCTCCGTAACTAAGATTACATCTGTTCCCGAAAGAGCGTTTGCTTATGGTAAGAGCCTTACAAATATCGCTCTTCCCGCTTCGGTTACCGAAGTTAACGCAGAAGCGTTCATGAGCTGTTCTTCCTTAATTACTATTGATCTTTCTACTGTAAGCACTGTTGGAAAGGCTGTATTTAAGGATTGTGCATCTCTTACTTCAGTAAAATTAGGCGCTGTAACCACTTTTGCTCCTCAGCTTTTCTATAACGCTTCTAATCTTAACTCTATCACCGTAGGCAACATTGCAAAGGTTACCAAGATCGAAGAAAGAGCGTTCTATGGCTGTAAAGCACTTAACGAAACCAACTTCCCCACTTCCGCTCTTACTGCTCTTAAAACTATCGGAAAAGAAGCGTTCTACGGATGTTCTGGTTATACTATAATTCATATTGGAAACAAGTTGGAAACTATTGGAGATAAGGCGTTTGCTGGATGTACAAGTCTTGCAAAGTTCACCACCGACCCAGGAAGCACTAAGTACGTTGTAACCGACGAAAACGTTTTGTATGAAAACAAGAAGCTTACCTTTGGCGTATTGTATTTCGTAAACGAGAGCGACGTAGCACTTAATAAAGCGGAAGCTAAGTATACTAGTGTTACTGTAAACTATTATGTAAATCTTATTTATTACCCAGCAAACTCTGATGCTAAAAATCTTACCATTGATATGAAGAACACCTTCACCTATGGACAAATGTACGAGTATGCTAAGCAAGCAAACGGCGGTAACGACGTTTATGCAGTAAGCTGTGATTTGAAGGCGTTTAATTTCTTCAATGCTGGTACTGATTACGTTACTAAAGATAACAAGATTGTAAATATTAAGACCAAGAGATCTGGTGTAAAGTATGTAATTTCTGCAATTACTCCAAAAGCTGATTTTGAAGGAAATGCTGATTACGTTATCGGTAAAGTTGGTTCTGCATCTATTGCTGCATACGCATTTGAAGGAGCAGTTAATCTTGAATCCGTTGTAATTTACGGTAACGTAAACGTTGGAACTGGCGCATTCAATAACTGTGCTAATCTTCAGTCTATTACGGCTGTAAATAGCGATCCTTCTCCCAGCGATCCTATCGTTGCAGGATCAAGCATTTTTAAGGATATGGACGGAGATAGTATAGAAGGCGTTCTTTATAGATGGAAGCCTACTGATAGTGGAGAATGGATTCCTGTAGAAATTGTTCAGTTCCCCACAGGATGCGAAGTAGATACCTACGTAATGCCTGCTACTATTGAATCTGTTGGAGTTAACGCATTCTCTAACGTTAAGAGAATAAACACCTTAGTTCTTAGTTCGAACATTGGTTGGAACGGAACCCACAACCTTGATAAAGCATTCTTAAATGCAAACATTGGTAAAATCGAAATCAACAGCCAGGCTGCTTGGATTGTAGAAAAGGATAAGCAGGGTGTTGAACAGCACGGTCTTAAGCTTTATACCGACGATATCAAAGATCCTAAGATGATTATCGATAATTCTAACGGTTTGTTTGCTATTGACGAGTACGGCATCTTGTACGCTATCGGTATTGGTTCTGAAACAGTTGCAGTTGACGGTGTAACCACAACTACTCGTTTCATTCAGTATAACGATTTGATTTACGTTCCTTCTGATATTGACCTTTCCAACAAGCCTCTTACCATCCCCAACGGATGTACTGTAATGCCTTACGCATTCTCCGGAAACGACAGCTTGTCCACCATTATTCTTGGTAGAAAGGTTAACATGGTAGACTACTCCTTCGACGGATGTGCTAATCCTCTTACCATTCTTTATCAAAGTGATCGTATCAGCTTCGAAGACAACAAGTTCCTTGACGAAGCTAACTTCAAGGACGAAAATGATTATGACACTAACATGGCGTTCAAGAATGCAAAAATTTATTACTATTCCGAAACTATGGTGGATTCTTCCGAATACAAGTACTGGCACTATAAGCCCGCTCTTGACGATCAGACTCAGGCTGTATTGACCTATGATTCAACTGTTGATTCTAGAGTTCCCGCAGAGTTGGACGGAAGCCCTGTATTGTGGCAGGATAACGATCTTGAAGATAACTACGGCTATGAATATCAGCTTGCAGTTAACGAAGAAGATATGTACTATCAAGAGAATGGTTCGTGGGTAATCCAGAAAGACAACTTCGGCAATAACATGTTCGTAGTTGCATATTGGAACTAATCCAAAACACGCATAAAGCTAAATAAAAGTGGCGTAGCGAGAAATCGCTATGCCACTATTTTTGTGTAAACTAATTATCTTATTATATTGTGAGTGCTTTAGCAAAGCTAGTAGTAGAATTTCGTTAGTCCTTTCATATTGACAGTGGGTCTGCCCACCGATTCGTGAATCGCCCCTACGATAACACAATACGCTTAGGCTTTGCAATAAAGCCTAATCACAGGTAGACTTTCATCATTGGGGAAGGTGGCACCGTAGGTGACGGAAGGAGTAAGCGTAGATACTTAACCCGATATGTTGTACTTTAGCAAAGCAAACAATTAGAAACCGTTAGTTTTTCATAATGGCAGTGCGCCTTCGCACCAACGTGACGTTGTATCCGATATGAGTGCTTTTAGCA
>SVHU01000038.1 GCA_015055625.1 Clostridiales bacterium
TTCTACCATACACAAATCAAAAGGTCGTGAATTTGATACGGTATATATGCTTTTGAATAATGTTTCTTGTATTAACGACGAAGAAAAACGTAAAATCTACGTTGGTTTAACAAGAGCAAAAGAAGAATTATATATCCACTGCAATAATAACTTATTCGATAATATCACTACTAATATTGTATGTGATGAAAATGTTTACGACGAGCCTTCGGAAATAATGTTGCAACTTTCGTATAGGGATGTTGTTCTTGACTTTTTCAAAGATAAGAAGGATACAGTTATCAAATTGCGTAGTGGCGATATTTTACAGATTGAAGAAGAACATCTTTGCGCGGTAATTGATGGAAAACTCATAAAAGTCATTAAATATTCAAAAGCGTTTAAGGAAAAATTGGATTTCCTTAAAGCAAAAGGATACGAGCTAACCACAGCAACGATTAGATTTATCTTAGCTTGGAAAGGAAAAGATGATGAAAACGAAACGGCTATAGTTCTTCCTGATTTATCTTTAAAAAAGAGATAAGGACCAATTAGGGCATTGACTCTACCAATTCCTTATTCTATTAAAAAAATAGGAATAGGCAGCGGTTTAATACGAGATTGATTCTCAACGAGAGTGAAAATAAATGTGTATTTTTAAAAAATCGCGTTAGAATAGACATATTACGAATTTTATTTCACGTCACAAAAATCTCGTGTAAAGACGAAAAATACGCTTTGATAAAACGAATAATATGTTCGCAAAATCAAATAAAAAATTAAGTGTTGATTCTATGGCTTACCTCCTAAAGGGGCAGTTGTGGGTTTGATTCCCGACGGGAGTACCAATAAGAACGTAAATCGAACATGGATTTGCGTTCTTTTTATGCCTCAATCATAATAAAACTCGCTTTAGTGAAGTTCGCTTGCCGGGTAGTGTAGGGATGACACCACGATCATGGCGAGTATACCAGTCATTATAAATTTCAAAACAAGGAACTCGAACGGCAGGGCAAGGTTCTAGCCTCAATCGTGAGAGAATCGAGCAATTTTCCTGACAGGCGAATCAATCTTTGGAGATTGCCATTATGAGGTCGGTTGGTTTTGGGGTTTGGAGTAAAGAGGATTTTTAAAAGTATTGGAGAATTTTGCGGATAATGTACAATTTTTTGTATGTTATCCGTGTTTTTTATATAGGGGTGAAGGAAGTGAAAAAATTTTTAAGCTCTAACTAAAAACAGTTGAATTTTAATAGAGGTGTTTGATATAATATTGTTAACAAAAGTGGGAAAATGTAAATTTTAGTTGAAATGCATGCTAGTTTTATGGTAAAATAGGTGATATAAAAAGGCGGAAATTATATTATGGAAAAGAAAATTTGTGATTTGTTAAACAGGTCTTTAGAAAGAGCAGTGCGAGAATTAAAATACAGAAAAATGGATGAGGATTCATTTTTGCCTAACGTTATGTTTTTTTGTGGGGACTCTTTAGAAAGCGCGAATGATATTGTAGAAAAGTGGGCGAAAGATAATAATGTAAATCTTGTTGTTGTAGATGGGAATGACTACGACGTGATAAGATATGCATCAGAAATGGTTTCTATTGGCTATTTAACGAAAAGTTATCTTGCTCCTACTAAAGAGCAAATTGAAAAGTTAAACAAAGATAATACTGTTTTGTTCTTAAAAAACATACACAAAATGGATAATAAGTTTTATAGAAGAAAAATATTTGATTTTATCAATGAGCTTATAGTGGCAGACGAAAGCAAAGAAGAGGGATATACTGTTGTAAATAATATGCTTTTTGCTGTTGCGACAGTAGGGGAAATGGATCACAGTGAAGCATTTGAAATGTGTACAATAGATGCAAAAGATGCATTTATTTGTAGGATACACTTGGATAAATAAAAGAAACAATCCCAATATAGTAACATTTGATTATGCGTTATTGCGCTAACGGAGTTGGTAAAAATCCTTTAAGCAGTAGCTAAAATCAGTTGTTAATAAGAGATTGAAATATTGTTGACAAAAGAGTAAAATGTTGGTTTTAGTTGATACGTATACGAGTTTTTGGTGAAATTATAACAATAAAAGGAGAACAAGATTATGGCAAAATTACCTGTTATGCAAAGCGCAAAGTGGTGTGCAAACTGTGTTTATTGGGCGGGAGAAAGAACCCTCGAGCCTTTTTTTGGAAGGGCTGAAGTTAGTAGTGATTGCCAGGCAAAGGGAATGTGTATGCATCAAAGAGGGTATTATAGACAGCAAGTTGGCTGGATGGGCACGTGCAATCAGTTTGAAAAGCATCCTATAATTAAGAGCTAGACTTTGGCTGGAAATTATTACGTAGAGGATGGGAATAGAATATGGATGCTAAAGAGTTTTTTAAAAAAATTAAGGACGTATTAAAGACCGAAGAATTAAAAGCATATTATCACGATAATACGGCGTGGACTGATAAGATAAAAGATATAATCGAAAATATGATAGGCAAAGATAATGTAAATAGAGAGTATTATAGAATTGATACTCTAAAATTCGCTTACACTGATTACTACAAGTCTTTTGTCAAGGAGCATAAGCAATACTTTAGCGGTTCAAGCTCGAAATCTTACTACTTAAATGTGTATAATTGGAAGAATAAAATTGCAATAGAATATGAAAACGATTGTCATAGTTGGACAGATGAACTTGTCAAACTTTCGCACTTAAGAAGTGATCTGAAAGTTATTGTGGCTTATTCTGAATGGGATGGAAGTTTTGATAATTATAAAGCATTAATAAAAGAAAAAGTAGGGTTTGCAATTGAACTGATTAAAGCCTGTCAAGAACAAGCGTTGCAAGATAACTGGTTGCTTATTTTTGGTCCGTGTAAAGGAGGAAAAAAGGTTTATGATGATTGTCTTGCAGATTGTTTTATAGGTTACGAAATGGACAATATGCAATTTAAATTGATAGAATAATAAAGTTGAAAAATTATCTGGAAAGTATCCGTTCATCTAGTGTGTAAATACAATAAGAAAGCCCAAAAAATTAGCGTGGTAAAGAAAATTTATTGCGCTATTTTTATTAGGGAAAGTATACTTGTCTAGCAAAAGAGCTAGCAAGCGTAGAGTTATAAAAATGGGGAAAACAATAGTTTTGTTGCAAAAAATGCGATACGTATTGCTTTTTTTGAGTATTTATGTTATAATGTTGTAAAGATAACATAGGAGAAGGCAATATGATTGACTTGTTTGAGTGCGGATATGAATATGAGAAAAAAGGCGAATTTTTGAAAGCCATTGAGTTTTATGAAAGTTCGGCTAAAGAGGGCGACGATAGGGCAGAATGTAGGCTAGGGAATATATATAGATTTGGAAGAGGAGTAGAAAAAGATTACGAAAAAGCTTTATATTGGTATCATAGTTCGGCAGATAAAGGAAATGCTTTAGCACAATCCAATATAGGCAGTATGTATCGCTTTGGTCAAGGAGTTAAGAAAGATTACGCTATTGCTTTCGAGTGGTACCTAAAGTCCGCTGAAAAGAACAATGACTACGCGCAACAAAATCTTGGTAGTATGTATCGCTTTGGAGAAGGTAGAAATAAAGACCCTATACAGGCGTTGCACTGGTATAGCAAGTCTGCAGAACAAGGCAATATGTATGCTCAATGCAATATAGGTAGTATGTATAGATTGGGCGAAGGATTAAAGAGAGATTACGTAAAAGCATACTATTGGTATTCGCAATCGGCAAAAAACGGCTACGCTTATGCCAAGTATGAGTTGGGAGTGTTGTATTATAACGGTTTTGGGGTAGAGAAGGACTACGATAAAGCGTTTTCTTTGCTTAAAGAGTACGAAGACGATACGTTTTTAGATTTTGCAAAGAATGGCGAAGCGTTTTACTATTTGGGACAATGTTATAAATATGGACTTGGCGCTGAAAAAGACTTGCAAAAGGCTAAAGAATATTTTGAAAAAGCGCAGGATAGTGGATTTAACTGTCGTCTTGCGCTAGAAATGCTTAGACGTGATATGGGTGAGCGTGGAAAGTCTGGTATGACTAGAGAGTACGCGCTAGATCTTCTTTCTAAGCCTATGCCTTATATGGATATGCTAAAAACGATAGAGAATGATTTGCGCACGGATTTTGGCGGTTATTGGGATATGCTAAAAAGCAACGCTAAGCAATCGTTGGTTAGTGGTATGTTTTATTACGTTATTACTATTGGTTGTGGAGAAGACGTTTATAAAGAACTAGATTTTACTAGCGTAGTTGCGCTTCTTTCTAAGGCTCTTGAAACGGAGTTAATGGAGTTTTTCGGGCGTGGATACGTTGAATTTTTGAAAGATATTAAAAAAATTCCTGCAAGTGAATTTGATCCGGACGATTGTAGATTTGTTAGGTATTCTCCACCTTGGGAGAAAGAAAAGGAGAACATTGTTTATTGTGACGAAACGAATTATTTTGGGTTTTCGTTAGGTTCACTGTATTATGTTATCGGTGTCGAAAATCTTACGCGATTGGGATTGGCTGACGTTGAAAAGAAGGCTTATAGAAAAAAGATTAACGGCAGACAAAAAACGATTAATTCGTATATGTTAGAGTATGCGAGATTGCTATTTAAGAAAGATGCATTTGGCGCTGAGGACTTTAACGAGTCTGTCGTAAACTATTTGATAGATTTGGCTGAAGACGTAAAATGCATTAAAGAAATTAGAAATCCAGCAGATCATGGCACTGTTGTTAATTGTACTCATGCCGAGTTTTGCGGGGACGTTCTTATAAAGGTCTATAAAATTATAACGGATTTTCTAGATAAAGTAACGCCCGAATATATCGAAAAAAGCGTGCTTGTCGAACAAAAAGCACTAC
Source organism: Clostridiales bacterium (assembly GCA_015055625.1). Taxonomy (GTDB): domain Bacteria; phylum Bacillota; class Clostridia; order Christensenellales; family Pumilibacteraceae; genus RUG12826. The sequence goes on from SVHU01000038.1 coordinate 4,844, forward strand.
CCGACGTGGAGCTGTAAGAGTAGAGCAAACAATAGTTTTGTCGTAAAAAGTGCGATACGTATTGGGTTTTTTAGTACAAAAGTAGTGCAAATTGTAGACAAGAATGTGCTTTTAATGGGTGGAAACGTAAGGTGTGCGAAATAAAATAAGATGCAAATATTGGACTTAAAGAGGTTTTTAGGTTCAATATTTTTTATTGTGGTTTTAGTATTAGCGGATTTATGGTGGAGAAATTTGTGGGGAGTGTAGGTTGAAAGTAACGTTTTGCGTTTTTACCGAGGGCTGACGATCTTTGATTATGAGCTAGATTATTTTTTGTATGGTAATAGCGGTTTGATTGGGTTAGAATTTTGGTGGGTAAGTGATTTTAAGAGGAGTTTTTATGGAAATTAGCATTTTTTTAAGCGGATAGTAGCACATTTGTATAAAAATATATGCATATTTTTGCTAAATGTATAAGGATAGATTGACAATTAATAAAGAGGTATGATATTATAGTATAACACTAAAATATAATTATTTTATAATTATAAGGCTTTAGGAGAATTAATATGGTAGTTTGGATAGTTGTTTTTGTATTAGTTATTGCGTTGGCGGTTTTTATTACTGTATTCGCTTTGCCCCGAATCTATCTTAAACCGCGTTATACAATCAATAAGTCGGAAGACCGTTGTATAAAGCGTGTTTATGAGAAGAACGGACAGAGTATGGTATTCGAGCCCGAGGAGAAGTGGCGTGGGATAATAAAACAATACGTTCTTTCTGAGCGAGATGATAAAAAAGTGGCGATATTCAAAGTGGACGAGTCGTTATCATACGTAGAGTTTAACGTTGTGGTATTCAATGCTTTTAACGACGTATCCGAAGTTATAAGGGTTAGCGATTACGTAAACGGCAGGGGTGGATATGCCAAAACGGTAGAACTTCCCAAAGACGCGTCGTATCTATCCATAAGTGTAACAAGAGCCGATAACAAACAGTTTGTCAACGAGCTACCAATAAAAGTATCCGCAGGCAGAAAGTTTGGATATATCGTCATTAACGCGCTTACGGTAATAATGGAGGTTGTAGCAAGCAAGATATGCTTGGCAAACATCTTGGGAAAAGAGTTTAGAGAGAGCATGGTATTCAACCTAAGAGAAGCTATAATTTCTGCTATATTGGCAGGCGCGCTTATATTGATTAGTACGATAGCAGTTCTTATTAACACAAAAATTAGAGAAAAAAAATTACAACAGTTAAGGTAAGGAAATATGCATAATTTCACTATTATCAGCAAAGGCGAATATAATCACAAACAAACGAGCGATCAACTGGGCATTGCGCGTTATATGATAATACGCAAAAAGCAAAGACGTTATTTGTTGCTTGATTTAGAAAACAAAAATACCGATCACCTTACAGCGATAAGCATTCAGGGCGACCAGTATGACGAAGAAGGCAACTTTCTCGGTGTGATTAACGTATCCGTAGACGGCTTAGACAAGCCTAGCGGAAGATTTATACTAAAAGAACGCATAGATCTGCATAAGGACTGTGCGGATGTTTTCGTTAAGATTGTAAATGCGGAATACGGATATTACAAGTATTGTTTAGATGAAAACGGCAACTATTCCGTTTTGGACGTAAAGCCCGAAAGTACCGAAATTCCTTTTGCATCGGTAGAAAAAAAGGTGGGAAAGACGGGACACGTAGCTTCTAAGCATAAGTTTAAATCCCCGATATTTATGAGTATGATGTCAGTTGTCGTATTGCTTCTTATAGTTTGCGCGACTATTTTTCAGGTGCAAGACTTCAAGAAGGATAAGACAAGCTTCTTTCTAAACGGCGTCGTTTATGAATACATAGACGGAAATACTAGCGACGGCTCACCGCTATGCGCGACGGGTTTTTCTGAGCTTAACGGCGGAAACGTAATAATACAAAGCAACGTAGAAGGACATCCTGTAACAACAGTAAAAGCTGGCGCGTTTATGAGTAACGATAAAGTAAAATCGGTTACCGTAAACGGAAACGTGCTGATTGAAGAGAATGCATTTTCGGATTGTGATAATCTTACTTCCGTAACGTTGAACGGTGTTAGCGTAATAGGCGAGGGCGCGTTTAGTAATTGTTATGCGTTATCAAAGGTTAGCATAAACGAGTGCGACGTGATAGGAAAGGATGCGTTTAACGCTTGTACGTCGTTAGAAAACGTAAAGATTTCCAATAAATACCAAGATAGAATTCTTGAAATGGGCGAGCACGCGTTCTCTAATTGTAAGATTATTGACAGCTTGACAATCGACCAGTTTATGAACTACGGTGAGCAAATGGATTTCCTTAAAGGAACTGCTGCCGTAAAAACGTTGTCGCTTAAAAACTACAACTATAAGGATTATGAAATTGATCCTTCAAATGTAAATAAGGGAATACTTAGTATTTTTGGCGAAAACGCTAAGGCAAGAATAACCAACCTCTTTATCCAATATTCTTCTGCGATTCCAAACGACTTTATGTATAACGCAGAAAGCGATCTTAAGACTATTACGTTCGAAGGATTGGACTCTACGATTATTGGTGATAGAGCATTTAATAACTGCGTAAAATTACAAGAATTTAACGCTCCCGTAGAGTTTACTAAAGTGGGAGAGTATGCGTTCGAGAACACGAAAATCACATCTTTTAACGCGAAAAGATTATTTAGTATAGGCGATGGTGCGTTTAAGAATTGTAAAAAGTTAGAAGACTTTGATCTTACCGAAAACACAGCCCTTACAGCCCTTCCTTTTGAAGCGTTCAAAGGCACGGGTTCTATGGATTTTTACATTCCTGCGAGAATTAAAACTATTGCGGACAACGTATTTGACAGTAGTGGAGTAAAATCGGTAGTTTTCGATAGTAGAAACACTATTGAAGACCTACCCAATCAATTCCTCATTTATTGTTCTAAGCTTGAAACGGTAGTTTTGCCTACAAACCTTAAAACGATAGGCGAAAGCGCGTTCTTTGGATGTCGTTCGCTTAAAGAAGTAACGATTCCCGAAACGGTTACAACAATTAATTCGTATGCGTTTATGGACAACGTTTCGCTTACCGAGTTCTCCATTCCAGACGGGGTAACTTATATTGGCGACGGTGTACTTAACGGTTGCACTAAAATAGAAAGCTTAAAAACACCGTATCTTGGTATGTCGATAGGTCAAGGCGCGCATATAGGATATCTTTTTGGAAAGGACAACTATTCGCTTAGTTCTAACCTTACAAAGGTAAAAATTACTAAGGACACAGTGGTTGGTAACGAAGCGTTCTGCGGTTGCATGTATTTAACTGACGTAGAAATATCTCCCTATACGGAAACTATTGGCAATAGAGCATTTACCTATTGTTATAACCTAACCTCGTTTGAAATTCCTCAAAGCGTAAACAATATAGATTTTACCGCATTTGACGAGTGTTATAGACTTTTCGAAATTCAAAACAATTCATCTGTATCCGTTGTAAGAGGAATGGGAATAGCAACGTACGCGCTTGCTGTTTATTCGCCCAATCAGCCCAAGATTCCCTCTTATGAAAAGGATGGATACAAGTTGTTAAAGGCGGACGGAGTTTGGTATCTTACTGGGATTCCCAACGAAAAAGTTCTTACGTTACCAACGGCTTCTGAAGTTTTTGATAGATATACTATTCCCGACTACTTCTTTATTCTCGTTTCAGCCGACAGTGTTAGCTTTGGTGGAGAAGTAAAAGTAATAGGCAAAGAGGCTTTTGCAAACTCGAGGATTAAAGAAGTTTGTGCGACAGGTTATACTGATATTATTTTAGGTGAAAAGGCTTTTGCAAATAGTACTGCGCTAAAAACCGTTGATTTATCTGCAACTGCAATTAGTAATATTCCCGATAGTACTTTTGCTAACGACAGAAATCTCGAAACGCTTCTTCTCCCGTCTACTGTAACGACGCTTGGTTCAGAATCGCTTTACGATTGTTCGAAGCTTAAGACTTTGGATTTACCAGCAGGCTTAAAAATGATAGGCGATAGATCGTTTGAAAACTGTTTGTCCTTAAAAGAAATAAATATGGAAAACGCGACGGAGCTTAACTCTATCGGAGCTTATGCTTTTAGTAATTGTTCTGCATTAAAGGCAATCGTATTACCTCAAAACGTACAATACATACACGAGGGCGCGTTTAGTAATTGCGTTTACGCACAAGAAATTAGATTACCTTCGTCTGTCATTCATATTGATAACAACGTAATGAACGGTTGTAATAACGTCAAAACTCTTTCTGTTCCTTTCCTTGGTCAACAAAGAGGAGTTGGATATAAATTAAACTATCTGTTTGACGGATATCAAGTTCCTTACACTTTGAGAAACATTAGCGTAACTAACGATACAGTGGTTGGTTCGGAAGCTTTTGGGGGAATTTACTGGATTGAAACTATTACCCTTTCAGATTCTATCAAAACGATAGAAGACGGAGCGTTCTACGGATGCTCTGGGCTTAAGAAAATTACCCTTCCTGCATCGCTAAGAAGCATAGGCGATTACGCGTTTAACGCTTGTTCGCAATTAGAGCAGGTGGAAACGAATTCTTTATTGCAAACTATTGGCACGGAGGCGTTTACTAGTTGCACAGCGCTCGAAAATATTACTCTTCCACAATCTTTACAAAGCGTAGGTGATAATGCATTTTCAGAGTGTCATTCCTTACAAAGTATAAGTATTCCCGATTCCGTAACTGCGATTGGATATGGCGTGTTTAGATATTGTTACGCGCTAAAAAGCGTTTCTTTAGGAAGAGGTTTGACTACTATTCCAGAGTATGCGTTCTCTTCAAGCGGAGTAAAGGAGATTAAACTTTCTTCGACTATTACAACAATAGAGAGAGGCGCGTTTAGTGGCTGTTCGGCGCTAAAAGCTTTGGAATTTAATTCCAGAATACAAAACATTGGCGATCACGCGTTTAACGGAACGGCAATTACCACTCTTAATTTCCCCGCGTCTATTAAAAAAATTGGCGTATACAGTTTTAGCGAAAACTACTATCTTGAAACAGTAATTTTCAGTGCAGGAACGTCTTCTTCTATAAGAATTGACGATACGGCGTTCTCTGGTTCTAATCAAATCTATCAAGTATACGATTTAGCAAGATTGGGAATAAAGAGAAAATCTAATACTTTTGGAGGGGTTGCAAGCAATGCTGTTATAGTTAACACAAGCTCGTCCGATTCATTGTTAGAAAAAGCGACGATACAAAACGTAGAGTATAGATATTCTCCCGATGTTTGTGCAATCGTAAAAATTGGATCGGTAGAATCTTTGGAGCTTGGAGCGGTAACTTTAGGCAATGTTACTTACGAATCGATTATTGTAGCGTCTTACGCAACCAGTTCGTATATAAACAAGCTTACTATAACAAACGCTATTATAGAGATTTACCCCTATGCGTTTAACACATACATAAAACAAGTAGTTTTCAATAATTCAACTTTGTACGTAAAAGCTTATTCGTTTACAGGTTCGGTTGACAACATTGTATACGACAGTAAACTTGGCGGAATAGAAAGAAATTCGTTTAGTGGAAGTTGTAAAGCGTATTTTTATGGCACTAGTGCACAATGGAGTGCAAACGCTAACGCAAGTAATTTCTATTCTGTTTATAGACCTTCGTATTATTATAGCGAGTGTTTCCACTCTTACAATTCGCACAAGTGGAATTACACGTCATCTGGTTACGTAAATACAGATTATACCGATTATAATTACAGAATATTGAAGAATAACAGCTGTACTGAAGACGGTGAAGAAGAATATTATTGTGATATTTGTAAGTATAGCGAAAAATACGTAATAGAAGCCCATGGTCATTATTATCGTAACTACGTGTGTCAGCACTGCGATAAGATAGAACGCACCGAGGTTACGAATAGTAACGTGGAAAAGGTAATGAGATATCTTTTCACTTTCAAAAACGATGAACTTTACGCGTATGACGCGTTTAGTAATACTAGTAAGAACAGTGTAACGTCTACAAACGTAGAAGCAAACAGCGTTTCGGAGTTTTCTATTAAAGCGACTAGAAAGATAACGGTAAGCTTTAAGTATTCTTTCTCTAGTGATGATATTGGTAAGCTTTTAATAACAACTCCAACAACTCAGCTAGAATATGATCATGGAAGTGATACGCTAAGTATGACGTTGGAAAAAGGTCAGGAAATGGTATTCAGGTTTGAAAGATCAGACGTGATTTACGACAATTGTTACGTCCGCATAGGACAAATCGTTATTTCTTAACGGCAGGAGAGTACTATGTTCAAACATCAGGATATAATAGATAAACTTACGCCAGAGCAGAAATTTGCGCTTATTGCGGACATTTCTGCATTGGGAGGAACGGAGGGGTTCTCCTTTATCAAGGAAAAGGATTTGAACGATTTCGACGAATGGCGTTGTTATCCCAATTTTAATAGCCTTGCAAATAGCTGGAACCCCGAGCTTATAAACGTAATCGGCTATAATTTATTCACAAATGTAAAAGCAGATGGTGTAAATCTTGTTACTCTTCCCAATGCCGGCGTAAAGATTTCGCCGTATTCGCAAGGGCTGAGTGAAGATGGACATCTATCGTCCACTTTGGTAGGAACGCTTGCTTCGCAAGGCAAAACGTCGGGACTTGCAACTTGTTTGTTCGATCCGCAAATTGAAAAGGTGGACGTTGATTATCTCGACGCAACGCCTTCGGTTAGAGCGGTGTACGAATATTTATTCCGCACTCAGCATTCGGTTTTGAGAAACGACGTTGTAGCAATAAAGGTTACGGACAAAGCAGTTGGAGAAGGCTATGATACGCTAAATAAAAACTTTATTGAAAAGCTCGAATCGAAATTTAATATTATTTACGATAAGAGGAAAAGCTCGGAAGAAGGAAAACGCATTTTAAAGTATGGTAATTTTTATAACGGCGCATCTACAACTGAAATTCGCGAGGCGTATGCAAGGTATACGCAACTAAAAAACGAATACGAATCAGGCGTAATATCTTTGGCTGACGTACATGCTGAATGTGAAGCAGGTACTGCTATTAGCGACGAAATGATTGATAGCGCGGTAGATAAGATTTTAGATCTTACCGACTTGTGTTCAAACAGCGTGGGTGAAGCTGAAAAGGGATTCCCCGAACAGCTTGTATTTAGCGCAATGTCAGAATCTACCGTAATGCTTAAAAACGAGCATACGTTACCTCTTTTTAAGGGAACAAAGATAGCTGTTGTAGGCGAGATTGCTGAAAAAGAGGAATTAGGAAGTAGTCTTTCTTCTTACTTACAAGATAACGCGTCTAGCACAGGATACCAGTTTGTAGGCTATGAAAAGGGATATTGCGGAGCGGGTAGGGATGTAGACCTTGCCCAAAAAGCAATAAACCTCGCAACGCAATCGGACGTGGTTTTACTAGCTTTAGGATACGGAAAAAAAGAGAGCGAAGTTGCTCGTAAGATTCGTAATTGCAAGCTTCCTGCAAATCAAGAAGAAATCCTAAGAAGGTTAGCAAAAACGGGCAAAAAGATAGTGGTGTTGCTTTACGGTGGATGCGAAGTGGATATGAGTTTCGACGTGTTCTGTAAGGCGATACTTATGATGCCATCGTATAACGCTTATGCGAACAAAACACTGTTAGATATGCTAAGCGGACAAGTTAGCCCAGGCGGAAGACTTAAAAACACGCTTTATAGTAATACTGATAAGTATTTTACAAAGCTTAAAAATTATAAAAACGCAGGTAGAAACGACGTTGGAGTATTTTACGGATACAGACATTACGATACGGCAGGCAAGGTAGTTAAATATCCGTTTGGTTATGGACTAAGCTACGGTAACTTTGTGTATTCGGGATTGGCTATACGAGGCGGAATAGTAAGCTTTAACGTAAAAAATACAGGTAGAATAACTGCAAGCGAAGCGGTACAAGTGTACGTAGGTAAGAACTTGTCTTCGGTAATACGACCAAAAAAAGAGCTTAAATTTTTTAAGAAAATCACCTTAAAACCTGGTGGATCGATGAGGATAAGCTTCAAAATTAACGATTTGCGATTGTCGATATACGACGAGGAAAAGAAGAAATTCTCTACCGAAAGTGGAAAATACAACTTGTACGTTGGCTCTTCGGTATGCGATATAAAGCTTACGAGTAGTTTTTATGTGGCAGGTGAGTCGATACAAAAAGACGAGCTAAAGAAGAATATGTATTTCCAAAATCTTGGAAATATACAAGACGGACAGTATTATTTGGAAGAACCAGTAAAGCTACCACGGCGTGCTCAAAAGAACGGCTCGGTAAGATTTGTAACGATATTGTTTTTTGCGGTGATCTTCCTATCGCTAATGTATGGATATCTGAATTTTATCGGATTGTTACCTGGCGGATTAATTCCTTATTCGATAATAGGTGGACTTGTGGTGATTTTGCTGATCTGTATAATGATAAGCAAGTCAAATACTAAAAGAATCATTAGAAAATGTGTGGAAAAGAGTAAGAAAATGAAACAAATTAAGAGAGAAAATTTAGACGAAAAAGAAATATACGATCCTATCCCATACGAAGAGTTGTTTGCTACGGAATTTGCCGAGCCTGTGATTAATATTGCGGACGACGAGGGAGAGGTAGAAGAAGAGAAGGAAGTAGAGGGAGTAGAATACGTATTCGATCCTGACTTTACTATTACGCAAGCGTGTGATGAACTAACGTTATTTGCAAAAGAGCGTGGAGTAGATATCGATGCTAAATCGGTAAGAGCGCTATTTTCGTCTTTCGCTTCTTCAAAGCTTATTATTTTTAATAGCGAGAATAAGCAGTTGTTGGCGAAGTTTGTGGGAATTTTAGGCAAGTATTTCGAATACGATGCGGTAATAGAAAACTTTGAGGACGTGCATTTAGGTGGAAATGACATTATTAACAGTGTAGCACCCTGCTATCCTAATGGTATTACCAACATTGCGCAAGCGCTTTTAGGGCATAGCGGTGTGGAAAACCACGTGCGTCTTATGATTCTCGACAAAGCTCAAACCGAGTTTATTAAACCTTGCTATGCGCACCTTTTCAGATATTTCGATCAGCCTCACAGTAAGAATATTCTTACAATACATTCAAACGGTGAGGATATCGAGTATATCGTGCCCGAAAATTTGTGGTTTGGTATTATTCTTGACGACGAGCAAAAAGCTTATGAGATTCCTAGATATATCTTAGAAGTTGCAAGCGAAGTTACTTTGGTATTGAGCGAAGCTGAAATAGAGGAAAACTTTGAGGAAATCGAAGAAGAAAAAGAAAACTACGAGGTTGTTGGCGGAGAAGATGCATCTGTTGAAGCTATTGTAGAGGATGAAGCCGAAGAAGAGGTTATCGCCGAAGAAGCTCCTGTGACCGAAGAAGAGGTTATCGCCGAAGAAGCTCCTGTGACCGAAGAAGTTGAGTCTTTTGAAGAAGCGAATGAAAAAACCGAGCAGGTAGTTGCAATGCCGGCGGAAAACTCAGATGTTGTATCAGAAGAAGTTCAACAGGAAAGCGCGGACGAGCAGGCAACAGAAGAGCAACCTCAAGTAGAAGAGCAAGAAGACTTAGCTCAGTTTGATCAGGACGGAAAGCTTATTCCCAAGTATACTCCAGACGGAAGACCTATTGCGCAGTACGATCAAAACGGTGTGCTTATACCCCAGTTTGATCAAAACGGCATGCTTATTCCTTTATTTGACAAGCAGGGAAGACCTATCGCGCAGTACGATCAAAACGGAAGAGTTCTTCTTCAGTTTGACCAATACGGAAGACCTATCGTTCAGTACGATAGATTTGGTAAGGCTGTACCTCAGTTTGATCATCTTGGCAATCCTATTCCCGTGTTTGACGAAGACGGAAACATGGTTCCTCCCGTTGTAGACGAGCCTGCTTCAGTGCAAGAGCAAAAGCCTGAAGAAAATGAGCAGACAGCAGAGCAAGTGATAGAAGAAAACGTAGAGCAAGCTGAAGAATTTACGCAAGAGCAGATAGAACAGGTGGAAGAAAACGTAGAAGAGCAAGAGGAAATTCCGGAAGATGAGGGAAAAACTCCTGTTAAGAAAGTTACATTCTATCAGTTTACAAGAATGGTGGAGATTGCGGTACGCGACAACAATATGGACGAAACATTGTGGAAGCGTATTGACAAACTAGAGGATAACGTTAGCGCGAAAGATGCAACTTACAGCTTATCTAGTAAGTTGTGGAGAAGATTGGAAAAGTACGCTTCCGTATATATGAGCGCAGGTGGAGATTTCGAAGAAACGCTTGATAGCGTAGTTGCAAGCCACGTTATTAACACCATGATCGAATCGGTAGCAAATTCAAAAACCAAAACGGATGAAAGATTCGTCAACGTTGTCGAAAATATTTTTGGCGAAGGACATGTTCCTAGTACCGTGCATAAAGTAAAATCGACAGGACTTAAAATTTAATTTTATTCCGTAGAGGAGGAAAAATCTATTATGATTAGTAGCCAGAGTTTTATGGAAATGGCTTTTTCGGGACCTATGATCATTGCTTACGTTTCGGTTGTGGTTGTAATAGTCATAGCTATTATAATTATTGCAATACGTAACGAATCAAAAGCGCCAAAAGTCGTGCATAAGGTAGACTTATCCGAGGGAGTTGTAGTAAGTTCTTCAAACTCAACCGCAACGACCACTGCGCCAGCAAGCGTAGCAACAACACCCAAAGCAGTAGCGAGCAACACGACTGTAACAAGTGTAGCAACGCCAATAGTAGGAGCGCCTGTTGCAAAGGCGGACGAGAGCGAAGAAGAGAGCGAAGAAGGCAGATCCAGATTTTATATGCTAACCGAGCTTGACGCGGAGAGTGGAAAGTTTCAAAAGGAAAGCGGATACGATAACAACGTAA
>SVHU01000011.1 GCA_015055625.1 Clostridiales bacterium
TACAGCAAAAATTGTTTATGTTGATACATAATACTTTACTTATTTACTCGTATAATATTATCTGTTTTTGTTTCGTTATTCAGTTGTCAATGTACGTTGCCGTCGTGCGACAGCCTGTATATAATACCATAAAGAAAATTTAAAGTCAACTGTTTTTCAAAAGTTTTTTAAATTTTTTTAAAGATTTTTTATTTAAATTTTTAATAATAATAAACGCTATTTTTGTATTGTTATCTGCCACTATTTTAGGGTTGCACATTTTCTTTTTCTATATAATATACGCGTACGCGCGCGCGAGAAAAAAAGCCGTATTCCGATTATTTATCAGAAAACGACCTTCTGTATTTATCCGCTAAAAAAGCTTATTTGGAATTTGCAATAAACACGTCTTGCTCGGCTTTACTAAGCTCCACAAAATACGCATTCCACCCACACACTCTTACCTGTAAATTTTTATACTTATCAGGGTTATTTTGAGCATCTATAAGGCGTTGTTTGTCAAACACGTTTCCGTGCACCGCAAAGCCTCCGTTTGCAAAGTGTGATTTAACCACGTTCCACAAAACACTCGGGCCCTTTTCACCGCTTACAACCGAAGGGTGAACGATAAAATCCAGCACGCAACCATTTGGCGTTTTAGTAAAATCAACGTTTGAGAGCGTGCGAATAAGACCGCTTATACCCTCTTTGTCGCACCCCATTGTTGCAGTAAGGTTTTTACTCAAAAACTCGTCGTTGCGTCTTCCGTCGGGCGTTGCAGGCTGACGGCGCGCCATATTCATATACGCATCAACCGAGAACGCGCCCATTCTGAAAACTCCACCTCTGCCGTTTGGCATACCGTTAAGTCTTTCGCTTGCAAAATTGATAATTCTACTAGTAAGCTCATCAGCCTCCGCGTTTCCGTTGCCGTACTTTTTGTTGAGCTTTTTACACTTAATGCAAAGCTCCTCGTCCTTTTCCCAGTTAGAGAGCAAAATTCCGTTAAGTTCGCTTAAAGTATACTGTTTTGTATCGAACACAAAATGCTTGATAGCCATCAAACTATCCACAAGCGTAGCCAACCCAACTAAATTTACGCCTGAGTTATTATACTTCATTCCGCCCTCGTAGATATCCTTTCCGCTATCCATAGTATCGGCATAAGTTCCGGATAAAAGCGGGGCAAAATTCATTTTGTTATAATTCTCTTCAGCAAAAACAATGTACTGTCTGACCTTAGAAATTATATAGTCCAGCTGAATTTCAATAGCTTTAACAAACTCATCAAATGTCCTAAACGTGTCAAGCTCGCCCGTGCGTACTGAGGAAAATTCGCCATTGCCCGGCTCTACACCGTTGTTAAGTGCAAACGTGAGTGCTCTTGGCAGGCTTAGATAACTATTACACGTCGAGCAAATTTCGTGGTGCGTACAAACAGGCTCGTAACACCCCATAACAAGGTACTCCTTACAATCCTCCTCACTCACTCCTACACGCTGTAAACCTTTTCTTATGGTCTTATCGTTCATAAACACGTAACTACTGTTCCCACCTATTATATCGGCGCAAATATCGTGAAAATACGACTCTGCTATTCCCTCAGCCACTCTTACGTGAGCCTTTACGTAAGCAAGTTGGAGCGAAGAATAAAGCTCGAAAACGTGGTATGTAAAATCCGTGTAAGACGCGTTTCTATACGTAGTTTGACCACCTAGCGCGAAAGGCACGTTAGCGACTACTTTGAACGCGTTAAGACGCAAGAAAAACGCCTTGATAAGATCGTCATTCTCTTGCTTGCTTATTCCGTTTGCTATATCATTAATATAGAATTGCTCCCATAGCGCATCTAGCTGGCCCATAGAACGCACATAATCGCGTTCTACTGAACATTCTACGCGATAATAAATAAGTGCAAGCTCAAGCACTTCATAAAGCGTACGCGGTGGATTTTTAGCAATCCAAACAAGGCAATCATAAAGCTTTTTGCCATTCTCGGTAGCTATATCAGCATAAGACGCAAAGCGTAAAACGAGATCAGACATCGCCTCGTAAGCCTGTATTACCGTGTCGTAAAAGCCAGCCTTTTCTTTTGTTGCAGTTGCGCGCTTTTGCTTTGCCTTATCTATAATTCCACCTATTCCAAGAGTAAATAGCCTATGCCAGTCTGGCGCAACGTGACCAAAGTCCCTACCTGCCCAAAACTGATTAAACTCCCACGCCTGACTATGGCGTTTTGCGTCTGGCTCATTTTTGTAAACCTCGGAAACAAATTTATTGCGAAAACTTTCGATACTATCGTCGGCATCGATCTTATCCGCAAAAATATCCCAAGGCTCCACGGAAATACGCGCATTTCTCAAAACATGGCAAATGCATAGGGTTTGAATTTTAGCCACATTCTTCTCTCCATCTACGTATTCGCTCGTTACCTCGTCAATAAGCTGTTTGCACGTCTTCCCGCTACTTTCAATATAATTAGGATTAGAAAGTACGGTCTTTAGCTTACTTTTGTACTCTTCGGTCAATACAAACATAACAACCTCCGTTATTTTACACGAACAGTATATTCCAAAACGCAAAATCTTACAATGTAAAATTAAATCACATTTGTACTTTTAGAACATAAATTATACCAAAACAGTTGCACTTTACTCCTTAAAGATGTTATTATTAGAGTATGGAAAGATTAGTAAAGGAAAATTTCACAATAACTAACGTGATTATCGCGTACACCTCCAAGTTACCTTTTGGTAAAATTAGAACACTAAATACCACACCACGCCCCAATCATTGTTTTGCGTACGTAATTAGCGGAGAATGTGATTACTACACGGACGAGGGCAGAACGTTTACCGTAAAGAGTGGCGACATTTTGTATCTTGCGCAAGGTCAGCGCTACGTTATTAACGTAAAAACCACAGACTACTCCGTAATTGTAATTAACTTTCTTTTAGACACCACAGATAAGCTCAGAAGCGATTGCTTGAAAACCGACAACCCTGAAATTAAGAGTGCTTTTGAGCAGATTTTAGTACTATACAATAGCGAAAGCACGGTTAAAAATGCCAAGCTTTGTTCTCTTGCCAACAAGATTTACGCAACTCTTTGTGAGGATAAAAACTATTCTACAACCTTTGACAAACAAAAAGTACGAATCGCGTGCGACTATATTGCACAAAATTTCGAAAACCTCGATTTCACGTGCGCAAAACTCGCTAAAGAATGTAAAATAAGCGACGTACATTTGCGCCGACTATTTAAAAAAGTATTGGGGATTTCTCCAATACAGTATCTTGCAAATTTGCGTTTCGATAAGGCAAGAAAACTACTCACTCTCAGCGATCTTTCTGTATCTCAAATAGCGCTAGAGTGTGGATTTGCGGATGTATATTACTTTTCTAAAGCCTATAAAAAGCGATACGGACATTCTCCCTCAAAAATCCAAAGCACAGCTACAACCCCCTAATAACGCGCGTTTTTCAATAATTGCGTTTTATAAAACTTTTTTCTTTTGTTTGCAAAAACAGCACAATAACCAAATTCAGACACGAGAAAAGGGATACTCGACTTTTCGGTATCCCTACAAAAATTTTACTTAGATTTTGCGAATAATTTCTTTCGCGCGTATTTTTCGTCCGTTATTCTACGGGCGTTTTTTATTTGCCACCTTTGTTTGTGGACTTTCGTTTGGACATATTATCTGACTAGTTTGAAGTTTATCTCGGTTAGCTTCTTGCAGTTATATTCTATCGTTTTGTAAATTTTATTTACTACTGCAATTGCATCTTTTTTGCTACCAATATTATGCGATCCATTAACGTCTGCGTGCGCATAAAAATTTCGTGTTGCAAAGTACTCTTCATACAACGCCGCCATAACCTCGCTATACACCACTCCGCACCTGTTTTGGTACGATTCTTTGAGTACGTATGCTCCATTTTGCGACTTTTCATAAGCTTGACCAATCATTTTTACAGTAATGTTTTTACTCTTTAGTAAGTCGAAAATAAAATTTTCAAGCCCTTTAAAAGGCGATAGTAAAAACATCGAATATTCATAATGATCCACGGCTTTTTCCAATTCTCTCATTCCGCTAGCAAGGTCATTTTTCTCTTGTGCGGAAAGAAACTGAAGCGCCGACGGCATTTTGTTTTTTAATATAACAACGTAGTCATCCAGTTGAACTTCACCGGATACCGACGCATATATTTCTCTTCCGCCAAAGGAAAGGAATACTTCTTTTATGCCAGGAGTAGCTTCTCCGCTTATATCCAAAGTTCCGCTCTCTTGCATATAATTAATTTCGCATTGCTTATCGCCAAGTATTACCACGTAGCGATTATCGGAATTATTTTTGGAGTAAGAAGAACGCAAAGTATTGATTTTTACTTCGTCGTCGTTACGTATTTTGTGCATTGCTTTTGCAAACGAAAGCGGATAATAGTCAGATATTACGGAATACGTTCCACTTCTGCCCTTTTGAGGCTCCGCTTTTGGCACAACAATCTTCTCTTCCTTTGCAATGCGTTCTTGTTGCTGTTTTTCGAGTTTTATCTCTTGCTTAGAAAACTTCGTTTCTTGCTTTAACTCCTGCTTAGAACGCTTGTCTTTTGCTTTGGATTGGTCTTTTTGATTTTGCTTATTTTCTTTCTTCTGTTTTTCCTGTTTTTGCACAGGCTTTTGCTGCTGTTTTTCCTTTTTGGTCTTTTCCTGAAGCTTTTCTTGCTTCTTTTCCTTTTGTTTTTCTTCTTTTTTAACCTTTTTAGGATCTTCTTGAGGCTTTTCTTTTACCTTTTCGCCCTTTTTATCCTTTTTTGAAAACAGCTCAGTAAAAAAATTTTTCTTCGGATTTTCTTCGGATTTGTTTTGTTGGGGCTTTTCCTTTGTCAGCTTTGCTACCTTTTCTTGCTTTTTGTTATCACCAATTAATGTAGAAAGCTTTTTTATTGCGTTTTCTTGCGCAGTAACGGTAAGCATATTAGCCTTAACGTCATAAACAAGAACAACTTTCTTGTTGTCATATAAAAGTCCCGTTTTGTCAAAATGACTTTTTTCTGAATGAGGAGTGTGAGTAACTTTTTTAAAACCGAGATTAGTTGCTTGTTCCGAAAGCGTCAGATACCTTTCGTAAGTAAAATTTTTGTATTCTTTTCTCTCGGGTATTACTCCCATAAAACCTCCTTGAAAAAAGAGTAAATTTATTAAAACCGAGCTATTCCATTTTTATGAAACAGCCCGGTTAAAATCAATTATTGTTTTTTATTATTTTGCACTTTTCTTAGAAGACTTCTTGTTCTTTTTGCGGCTGCTAGCAATAAAGTAAATAACAATTCCTACAATTCCTAAGCATACTACAATAATAATAACGGTACTAAGTACGGTGTAATCGAAATCCTCACCTTTGGTAGTTTCGTTAATCTTGATAGTAACGTGCTTATAAGATTCGTTACCGCTCTGATCAATTACGGTATAAGTTACAGTATAGGTACCAGCTTCGGTAAGAGTTACGGTAGAACCAGTTTCTGTTCTTCCGTTATCGCCCTTCTTCTCATATTCCTTACCTACAATGTTGCCTTCCGCATCACGAATAGACTTTTTGAAAGTATACTTACTTGCGTTGTCCTTATCTTTTTCGGTAAGAACGATCTCGTCGAACGTAAACTTATATCCAGAATCTTTAGTAACGAAATCCTTATCTTCGTAGTTCTTAACATCGAACTCAACAGGAGTTACGTCACCAACTTTGATAGAGTAAGACTTAACAGTTGCGCCGTTTACAAGGTATGCAACGGTATAAGTTCCATCGCTAGAGAACCCAAATTCGCTAACCATCTTGTCATAACTTTCATAGTTGTCAATATTTCCGTTAGGATCGGTAATACGAATGGTGTAATCGTTATAATTCTTATAAGCATCGTAAATTACTGCTTCAGGAATGTTAGATGCTGCTGCTTTTGCTTCAAGATACGAAGGCATTGCAGAATCAAGAATAATGGTCTTCGAGGTAGAAGCAGTTGCAACTACTTCACTACGCATTTCAAACTTATCAGCTATTACGGATTCATATCCAGCAACAATAGCTCCAGAAGCGTCAAGAGGAACAACGGTATCTACAAGAACGTAGGTGTTTTCCTGCATGGGAGTAAATTCACTACCCATCCAAGCAAATCTACCACCACTAATCTTGTGAGCGGTTGCAATCTTGTCAACCTCAGAGGTAAACGTAGTACCAGTCTGAATGGTTGTGTACTTCCAGGTAATAGCCTTACCAACTGTGGTGGAAGTAGAGAATGCGGATTCTTCGGATTCACGATTATCTTCAGTCTGACCAGCTTCAAGGTTCATCTTATAAACGTTTACCTGGTTGTTGCCATCAATATCGTAAACTCTAACCTCAAGATAGTAAGTACCTTTCTCATTTGGAGTGATGTACTCAATATCTTTAATAACCTTCTGCTGAGTGGTGCTGTTATAGTAAACAGTTGCATTGAAGGAAACGTACTCTCCGTCTTCACTCTTCAATCCCACTTCTACTCCAACATGCTTATTTTCAGCTTTGGGCACGTCAATAGTAATCTCGGAAAGAGTATCGTTAGCAGTAACAGTATAGCTCTTTACAGACTGTGCAGGAATAACGATCTCTGTAGACTTTTCATTATTAATAGCTTCTCTACCACTATCAGCGTTTGCCACAACTTCGTAAACAAGCATATCACCAGTCTTAACGGCAAGCTTGCTATCTTTATAGGTAAGGAAATATCCTGCGCTATCTTTAGTAAGCTCGATTTCCTCGCCACCTATAAAGTCAGTATAACCCAATACAGTATCGCCAATCTTAAGTCTATATTCCTTATTAAGATATCCGTCGCTAGAGGAAGAAATTACGAAAGTGGGAAGCTTGAAAGTATCGCCCTCAGCAAGAACAACGTATTTTGCAACTTCGGTACTTGCGGTAATTCCGATTGCGGAAGTATCATTGTAAGTATCGGAGATGTTCATGGTGTAAGTCTGAGAAGAAGTGGTAGATCCAGTAGCTAGCTCCTTTACAGTATACTGAACAGTATAAGCTCCTGCATACTTATAATCAGAGTCAACGTCAGCATCGCCGTTTCCAATCTTTTCTTTGAGCATATTAACGTAACCCTTTACGTCAAACTGCGCAACCATGCCTTCTTTCTCAGTTTTAAGCACGAACTCGCTTACGCCAGAAACTTTGTCGCCCTGTACAATCTTAAACTCTTCTTCTTTCTTTTCAACTTCCTTGCCAAGATTTTGAATATTCTTAACAGTTCCTACTACGTTGCCTGCGGGATCTTTAATCGTACAAGTTACTTCAAAAGTAGTTTTGTAGTTGTTATCGTAATATTCGGGAATGGGAAGGTAGATGTTAAGGTCATCCTTGTTAACAACGTCGCCGTTTTCGTCCTCAAAATAAACCTTATTATAAGCCCACTTTTCGGGAATAGAAGATCTATCAACATTAACAACAGGTCCCTTCTGATCCTTTACAGTAAGAACGTAAGATACTGGTTCGGACTCATTACCGCTATCATCAACAGCAACGTAGGTAATGGTATAATCACCGTTTGTTGCGGGATAGAAAGACATATTGTCGAGGTTATCGAACACAAGGTCTTTATCAGAATAACCAATTGCATATCCGCTCTTTTCGTCAATTTGGGAAGCCTCTTTAACGGGGTTACCGTCGGGATCTTTAACGGTAATATTAACCTTTACTCTCTCATCATAAGCATCCTTAGCGGTTGCCTTGGGAAGAGTATACTTAATATTTGTATTAGCTGTGCCGTTATACGAACCTACGGAAAGAGTGGGAGCAACTTCGTCCTTGATGTTTTCCTGTACAAGAATCTTGTACTGAGCATCAACGTGCACGCCTGTTCCAAAGTCATAAGTATAGGTAACGTATGCGGTAGTACCTGCTTTTGCAATATTATTCTCGTCTTCAACACCACTAACGGTAATATCAACGTTAGCTTCTTCAACGTATACCTTTTCGCCATCCTCTTCATAATAAACCTTAGCTGTAGGAAGATCAGACTTCTTAAACTCGGTTCCTACTTTGAGGAAAGAAGGAATTTCAACGTCTGCAATCTCGAGCTTATACTCACGAGAAGAGGTGCAAAGAACGTCGTATGTGTACTTAATTCCCTTGTCGTTTGCAATAGTAATGGTATAATGTCCAACTTTATTTGCAACAACTGTTCCGTTTTCTACAGTAACAACTTTATTACTGGGATCGAGTACGGTTACAGTGTAGTTACCACCATCAAGCTCAGGGATAGTAATCTTCTCGCCATACTCAACAGTAGCCTGTTTTACACCTGCTACTTTGTCGTAGGACTTATCTATGCTTCCATCTTCGATTTTTGCGCTTTCGGCAAGCGCAACTACGCCACTGTTTCCTACTACCATAACCGTAGCAAGAGCTCCGGTACACATGGATAATAAGAATTTCTTTGATTTTTTCATCAACTTGTCTCCTATTTTATATTATATATAATTTTTCAAAACTATAACAGACTAATTATACAATTAAACGCGCTTTTTGTCAATCGGTTTACACTTCTTATATCGATAATATTTGCAAATAAACGCATTTTTATGTAATTTTTATCTTTTGTTAATCTTTTTACCTTACAAACTTAAATTAAAGAACAGCCTTTCTGTTCATAAGAACTTCGCTAACGTCTTTTATGCTAGACAAAATCTCAGAAAGTTTGCTTTCTGCAATGTTCTTTGTAACAACGGTAAGCGTTTCACTCTTAAGGTCATACTTGTACTCTTTTACTACGTCATTACTGTCGATAAACGTGGTAAGAACCTTGTCCGCATCAGCGCGCTTAACGGAAAGCACAACAAAATATTTAGAATAAGAATCCTTTACAATCTCGATATCCTCGGCAAGCTGTCCGTTGTTTTCAAACGGAGGATAAAGAGGCGTTGTGCGCTTGATGCAGTAGATAATATCGGACACGATCGCGCTACCCGTAGGTCTTGCGCCCGCTCCTCTACCATAAAGCATAACGTTATCTACAAAGTCACCCTTTACAACTACCGCGTTATAAGAATCGTTTACAACGCCTAGAGGATGAGTTTGCTTAACAGCGGTGGGGTGAACTCTAACTTCCACCTTGTTATTAAACTTAGTTCCAATAGCAAGAAGCTTGATAACATAACCCATCTTCTTTGCATACTCAATCTCTTCTAAAGAAACCTGAGTAATACCCTCTCTTGAAACCTCGGTATAAGGAATACACGTTTTAAACGCAAGCGAGGAAAGAATAGAAAGCTTGTACATTGCGTCGTATCCCTCAACGTCAGCCGTAGGGTTAAACTCCGCATAGCCGAGCTTTTGAGCCTGAGCAAGCGCAACTTCATAAGAAACGCCTTCCTCGGTCATTTTAGTAAGAATATAGTTGGTAGTACCATTGATAATACCAGTAACAGAAACAAGGTTGTCACCCTGCAAAGATTCGTTTAGTACTCTAATTACAGGAACTCCGCCTACACAACTTGCCTCATGATAAAAGCCCACGTTATTCTCTCTTGCAATACTGTCAATAGTAGCCCACTGCTTTGCAATAAGCTCCTTGTTTGCCGAAACTACGTTCTTTCCTGCCTTTAGCGCTTTTGTGATAAAAGTAAGAGCAGGCTCTACACCACCCATAACTTCTACAACAACTTCGATAGAGGGATCGTTTAAAATATCGTCAAGATTGGTAGTACCTACGCCTTCTTTTAGGTTGTACTCCGCAAATCTCTCCACTCTCTTGTCAAGAACTTTCGCTACGTTAATATCGATACCGTGATTTTCGAGGATCTCATCGTGGTTTTCAGTAAGAAGTTCGTAAGCGCCTGCTCCAACAGTTCCAAATCCCATAATTGCAACGTTGACTTTTTTCATAGTTTTTCTCCTTGTTTTTTGTCGGAATTTAGTTTGTAGAGAATGTTAAGACCTCTTAAAGTAAGAGTTTTGTCCACCACGTCTATAACGTCGCTCTCATTCGCTACTATCTCGGAAAGCCCACCGGTAGCTACTACCGTAACCTTCTCGTTGATTTCTTTTTTCATTTTGTTCACAATATAATCAACCATTCCGCAATACCCATATAAAATACCTGCTTGCATATTGGTTATAGTCGATTTATTAATAACGTTATCGGGTTTTACAAACTCAACGTTTGGAAGTTTTGCCGCGCTGTTGCCTAAAGCTTCCGCGCTGGACTTTAAGCCAAAGCTTATCGCTCCTCCCAAAAATTCACCCTGTGAGTTAATAACGTTGAACGAGGTTGCTGTTCCGCAATCTATTACAATGCACGCTCCATAAGTTTTGTAGGCTGCCACACTGTTTACTATTCTGTCTGCGCCTACCTCTTTTGCATTGTCGTATCTAATGTTAAGCCCCGTTTTAATTTTGTTACCTACAATCATTGGCTCAAAACCGAAATAGTAGGAAATAAAGTGCTCAAAGGTGTAATTAAGCGTGGGGTTAACGCTACTCATAATTACGCCGTCAATCTCTTTTAAGTTAATCCCTTTGTTTTCCAAAAGGTTTTTCATGGACATAAAGTATTCGTCGGAAGTCTTTCTAGAAGACGACGCTAGTCGGATAGAATGAACTAAATTATCTCCGTCGAACACGCCTATCTTAACGTTGGTGTTGCCTATATCAATAACAAGTATCATGCGTCCGCCTCCGTTTTTTGTTGCGTTTCGTCTTCCTCTCTCTTTTCGGGATCAAGAAGAACCGCGTTATATTTATCCTTTATTCTAAGTCCGCTTCTTACGCCAAATACGATACCAGGAACGATAAGTGAGGGAACGATAAGCTCTGGAATTGCGTTTGTTACGAAAATAACGTACAAAACGTCCATTCCTTCCAAAACTTGGAACACCCAAATCATAGAAAGAACAATAACGGTATTAGTAAATGCGCCCACCGCGCAAGCAAATGGAATTGCCAATCCCATTGCAAGTTTAGGCTTTTTAAACCACAAATTAAAGAGCTTGAAGAATCCTATAAAAACAAGGAATAAAACTATTCCCACAATCATTCTCGGGAAAATGGATATAAGTGGGTTTGCCATACCAAATATAAGTGGCTTTGCAAATATAAACGAGGTTATAAACGACGAAATACCAAATATAGAACCTGCAATAAAACAGTTTTTAAGCGACGGCTCGATAAATGCAACGGCAAAAGTTACCGAAAGCGTAATTACCGCAAAGTTAATGGGTAGAGCTGACGAAGTTATAAGCTGATCGAGTATTCTTGCAACGAATATCAACGCAGCGTAGATTGCGTATAAAACAAGATAGTAAGTTTGACTTCTCTTTTTCATAAAAACCTCCTTGTTGCACTTCGCAATTGCGATAGCGCACAATCTTTTTTGAAAAGATTACTATGTAAATTTAAGTAGTACAAGAGGATAATCCTTCTCGTCCTTTGCTATTTTATCACAAGAGCGAAAAAATATCAACTATTTAGAGTATTTTGATAATAAATAGTTTATATAAAATAAAAAACAACGCTCGAATTTTTAGTTCGAACGCCGTTTTTTATGTAAAATTATTTACAGCAACAGTTATTGTTGTTACCGCAAAGACAGGTTAGCAAAATGTACCAGATAATAATATCACAGCAATCGCATCCCTTTTTGTCGCAACAGCCACCACCCTGTCCTCCGCAACCGCATAAAAGTAGAAGCAGGATAATAAGGGTACAGCTATCGCATCCTCCGCCACAGCATCCGTTATTCCACATATTGGATTTCCTCCTTTTTAGTATTAAGTAAGACGTTCCGCCTTTGGTACCAAAAGGCAGTCAGTCTTATATATAAACCCACGCGAAGACGTCGTTCGCTCATTGGTACGTCGATTTCTTTAGTGAAATTAAGCGCTTTTAGGATATCCCTACTTCATAATATTACTTGAAAAGTAAAATTGTTATAGTTTTTTAAAGTTAAAAACGCACAATTCTATCTTTTGCTTGACAAAATCTCAAAAACAATTTATTATATCTAAGTAAATAAATTTTGATATAAAATCAGGAGTTAATTATGGCAAACAAACTTACTATGGACAAGTTGGTTAATCTTTGCAAGGGCAGAGGCTTTATCTTTGCCGGTAGCGAAATCTACGGCGGTCTTGCAAATACGTGGGATTACGGTCCTTTGGGCGTTGAACTTAAGAACAACGTTAAAAAGGCTTGGTGGAAAAAGTTCATCACCGAAAACCCTCTTAACGTAGGTGTTGACTGCGCTATTCTTATGAATCCCACTACTTGGGAAGCAAGCGGACACCTTGGCGGATTTTCTGATCCTTTAATGGATTGTAAATCTTGTAAATCCCGTCATAGAGCTGATACGCTTTGCGAAGACTACATCGCCAAAAAGAACCTCGACGTTAAGGTTGCAGGCTGGTCTAACGAACAGCTCGAACAGTTTATCGTAGACAACGGCATTACCTGCCCCGTTTGCGGAAACAAGGAATTTACTTCTATCAAGAAGTTTAACCTTATGTTCAAGACGTTCCAGGGCGTAACCGAAGACAGCGCTAACACCGTTTACCTTCGTCCCGAAACAGCTCAGGGAATTTTCGTAAACTTCGCTAACGTTCAGCGTTCTACAAGAGCAAAAGTTCCTTTCGGTATCGGTCAGATCGGTAAATCTTTCCGTAACGAAATCACACCCGGTAACTTCACTTTCCGTACTCGTGAGTTCGAGCAAATGGAACTTGAATTTTTCTGTAAGCCCGGAACCGACCTTGAATGGTTTGCTTACTGGAAAGAGTTCTGCAAGAACTGGCTTTTGGACCTTGGCGTAAAGAACGACAACCTCAGACTTCGCGATCACGATAAGGACGAACTTTCCTTCTACTCTAAGGCAACTACCGACTTCGAATTTCTCTTCCCATTCGGTTGGGGCGAACTTTGGGGAATTGCAGACAGAACAGACTATGACCTTAATTGCCACATCAAAAAGTCGGGCAAGAACCTCGACTACACCGATCCTGTAACGGGCGAAAAGTACGTTCCCTACGTTGTTGAACCCTCGCTTGGAGCGGACAGAGTTGTACTTGCGTTCCTTTGCAACGCATACGAAGAAGAAGAGCTCGAAGGCGGAGATACTAGAGTTGTACTCAAGCTCCACCACGCTCTTGCGCCTTATAAGGTTGCAGTTCTTCCTCTTCAGAAGAACCTCACCGAAAAGGCTGATCCACTTTTTAGAGATCTTTGCAAGCTCTTCCCCTGCACCTACGACGTTTCTGGCTCTATCGGTAAGCGTTATCGCCGTCAGGACGAAATCGGAACTCCTTACTGCGTAACGGTTGACTTTGATACCTTAGAAGACGAATCCGTAACAGTTCGTGACAGAGATACAATGCAACAGGAAAGAGTTAAGATTGCCGACCTTAAGGCATACTTTGATAGCAAGTTCATTTATTAATAAACATAGAGAGCGTAACGGAATTTCCACTACGCTCTTCTTTTGTTTTATCAAATCCTAGCAATCATATAGTAATACGTATACAACAAACTGCAACAAAAAACGGAAACGATTTTACCCGCTTCCGCTTTTTTTGTATTAGTCTAAATTAATCACACTCTGGTTACACCAGTTGCAAGGCTTGCGTTTGCATCAATATCCGATTGAATCTTAGCAACCTGAGCGCTAAATCCGTTAGGATCGTTGCTCTTCATATAAACTTTCATACCGCTAAACTTAATACCTACGTTTTCGGAACTAATGTTAAACGAAGTAACGTCCAAACCGTCCTTGTTTACAAGACGAAGTTCGTCGTTGATGTACCAGTAGTAATCGCCATCGTAAACTACAACTTTCCAACTAATCGTCTTGTTCTTTTCAAACACTATAATATCGTTAGCATCCGCATCGTCACGAGTAGTTTTTCCACCCATAATCGCACTGATCTTAAAGTTTCCTTCGGTTTTATTATCCCACAACAAGAATCTGTTGCTATTGTTATTGTTAAACTTAAACTCAATGTGAGGATTCGTTGCGGTTTTCTCCAAAAATTCGAGATTTCCCTCAATTACAAACTCGCCTGCAAGAGGATCAGTTCCAACAGTAATAAACTTCTTGTTTGCCTCAACACCGTTAGCCGTGACAGTCGTATAATCCTCCACATCGTTAACAACTGCATTTTCAGGAAGCATACTGTCAATAACTGTTTTATCTGTAGATACAGTAAATCCGGTAATAGTATAATTCAAGTTTTCCGAACCGAAACCGATATACAAAGCATCACTCTTAAGATCTATCGTTTTAGTTACGTCGTCAAGCGTTATGTATGCTTTTTTGTCTTTTACAACAAGGCTAAACTTAACGGTATAATCATTATCGTCCCACTTGTACGCAGCATTTTCTCCACCATTTCCATAGCCCCACAAAATAGGCTTAACAACGTCCTGTCCACCGTGCTTACGAACAATAACGTCTATAATATTGTAATTACCTGCTGTTGCCCACGTATTATCAGGATTTTCCATAAGAAGAATTTCTGCGAACTGGTTGTTTGCAACAACGATATCCTTCATATTAAGCGTTCCCCAAACAGCAACGTTGCCTTGGATATACTTTTGATTATCAGTATCGTACAAATAAGCTCTCGTTCTTGTACCTTTACCTGCATTGTTTATTGTAAGAGTATCTCCGCTAAGCGTTACTTCTCCTTCACCACAAGCTTTCTGAATGGGATTCTTAACTTTTATAACGTAATCGTCGAAGTTTACGCCTGCTTCTTCCAAAAGATCGGTATAAACGTAATAGTTTTCAAGATTGATGTGAACAAAATCGCGAAGCTTAGTAGAATCGATATATCCGTTCTCGCTTACGCCAGTTGTGGTAAAGTACTTCAAGCTGTCAAGATACGTTACTTTGTCAGTATTATCACAATACGTCTTAGCCATTGCGTTAGAAATATCCGCCTGCCTATTAGAAACTTCCA
The DNA here is from genome assembly GCA_015055625.1 of Clostridiales bacterium. GTDB lineage: Bacteria > Bacillota > Clostridia > Christensenellales > Pumilibacteraceae > RUG12826. The sequence goes on from SVHU01000011.1 coordinate 14,974, forward strand.
ACGTAGAATCTATTCCTCTCTTGTACGTACGGTACTCAACCGAGAAGTAGTAAATCTGAGTATTGGGAAGAGCGTTATGAAGGGTTGCAAGCATATCTACTACGTCGCGTCCAGTCTGTTCGCCACTCTTGTTCAAATCATAAATATCGTTTGTTCCAACGTGAACAACCAAAGTCTTTGGAGCAAAGGGAACAACTGCGGAAACCCAATCGGTAACTTCGTCGCTTCTCGTTCCGCCTACACCGAACGAATATGCGTTCTTTCCGGGGAAGTATTTGGTATAAAAATCTGACCAGAAGCTTCCGGGAGCATTATAACGTCCTGCATCAAAGAAAGAGTCGCCCATAAACACGATAGAAGGTGTATTCTTATCAAGCTTTGCACTAATATCAGCTTTGTGCGTAGTATGTCTGGAGCCAAAGTTGTTGTTAGTTGCAAAGCTAGTGCTGAAGTTTGTGGATACGTAGTTGTAAATCTTGTCGTAAGTCTTTACGGTAAACGTATCTTCCATCTCGTTCTCTTCGTTCTTAGCAGTAACTACAACCTCTTTACCTACGTTATTTACGGTAATAAATCCGTCCTCAGAAATACTGATATCGTTACCCTCGAAAGTATACGTAAGAGGAGCGGTAAAGCCTTTTTTAGAGAAGATTACGGGGATATATCTTCCGCTATCCTTTGTAGCAATAACAACGTCGGAAATAGACATCGTTCCGTTATACTCCTTAACGTCGTAAATAGCGACATACGTTTCTTCGCTGGATACAACCATATCCTCGTCTACTATGTTACCCTTGCTGTCTTCCCAATGCGAGAAAGTATAAATTTCGCCAAGCACTGTATCTGTGGGCTTATCGGTATCTGTGGGAAGATGGTCGATAATCTTTTCGCCCACGTTAATCTTTTGAGAAACGCTCTTACCTGCATAATCAAAGGTAATTGTATGGCGCTTATATATAGGAGTGAACTGAGCAACGTAGGTTGCATCGCCATCTACCAAATTTCCCGAAGCTAATATATCGCCGTTTTCGCACAACCAGCCTGCAAACACATAGGACGCATCGTCATCCTCTGCTTTTTCAGGCTCTCCAAGTATTTCAAACGTATCAGATCCATAATCCACCCTCATCGTAACTTTTTTTCCGTCAATAACAGTGGTAATATTATACTTTCTTACAGTTTCGGTATAGATAGCCTTATACGTAAGCGAACCATTCATAGTAGTTACAGTTTCGCCGTCTGCATCAACAAAATGCGAGAAGGTGTAATCCGTATCAATTGTAGAAGGTTTAGTAATATTGTTAGGCACGTAATCGGAAAGAAGAGCGCCATAACTTACGTTTTCACTGTTAATAACAGTTCCATTGTCAAGATTGATAGAGATATTGTACAATCTTGTCGTCTTTTGATAATATGCTTCTACCACAATAGGCTTGGTTATAGGGTTTTCGAAATCATATACGTTTCCGTTGCACATCCAGAACTTAAAGGTATAAGTATACTGATCGTCCGCTTCTTTCGTAGGATTGGTTTCGGGCTTAGCTAAAACTTCACCGTAGTTTACTTTTACAGTTTCGCCGTTCAATAAAACGTCTACGGTAAGAGGAATCGACGAATACTTAGCGTAAATAACGGTATTGTTAGAAGTTACTTTGTTAATATCAAAGTTCCACTTAACTTCTACGCCGTTTTCTATAACGTACCAATGATCGAAAGTATAACGCTTGTTTGCATCTACGTCATCGTAAGTTTTGTCGATAGTAGGCTCAGTAACCTTACCAACAGACTTGTTTACAACGGTAGACGATATCGTTGTATCACCATTCTTAAAAATTACGGTAAGAGGAATTTCTTGCTTAGTAAACTTGGGCGTAAGCACAACGTCGCCCGTAACTTTATCAATAGCAAAATCCCAAAGTCTAGTATCGCCCTCGCTGTCGGTATATTCCCAACCCTCAAACACGTACAAATATCCACCGCTTTCATAATCCTCTAACGGCATTGGCTCACTTAAAAGCTCGTTCTTTTCTACACTTTCTACTGTTCCATTAATAGTAACGTCGTAATATGTAGGCGAAGAAGAAGGCTGATCACACGCAACCGCCAAAGACATTGCTCCACTAATAAGAGCAATAGCCAAAATCTTAGTAAGATTCTTTTTCTTCATATTTCCCTCCAAATATATTTTATATTATCTTAGTAGTTAGTATAACATTGCAATCCGCATTTGTCAATATAAAAATTAAAAATATAAGGATTAAACAACATATTTAACAACTAAGCCATAGCAAAAAAAGAGCAATGGCATACATTTTTTAGCCATTGCTCTTTTTTTGTTCTATTTAGTTTCCAATATAAGCAATATATGCTTTAGAATAATAATCGGCAAGAGCAACCTTAGTTCTTATAATTTCCGTTCCATCCTCGTTTTCGCCGTCATTTCCAGAGCCAGGATGATACTCTTCTTCATACACGTATGCTTCATCGTATCCGATAAAATTTGCAAAATCGTACATTGTTCTCAAAACGTAAAGCTCGCCTATTTGCGAAGATGGACGAGAATAGATTGCATTTTGAATAAAGTTCTCGGCAATCTTGATAGCCTGTTCAGCATCTTTGAACTTAACTCTAACCTTATCGGTTGCAGACTCTGTTGCAGGATCGTTGTCCGCGTCTTTTACAATTTCTACGATCTCTTCGCCCTCTACAACTTTAGAGCGCTCCTCTTCTTTATACATATAATACTCGGTAATAGGCGTTCCTCTTGCAATAATCTGGTTTGCAATATACGACATATATTCGCTATTACTATTCATATTCAAAGCTCTACCCGTATCTCTCCAAGTTTTACCCACCCAAACTTTATCCTCCGCAACTCTCTTTGCGTATGGAACTAAAATATCGGAAGAGAGTAAATCGCAATACTGAAGATGCTCTTTTCTTGGCTTACTGTCAAGATATTCGTCCTCTTTTTCGTCAAGATACTCATCAAGATAATCATAATACTCCATCAAAAGCTCTACGTTATACTGAATTTCGCTATTAGGACGAGAAAGCTTTATAGAAGTCTTGGTTCGCTTATACATCCACTCGGTAAACTCTTCGGGCGTTGCTTTCGATTTGTCTAAGTTGTCATGTAAATAGTTATACTCTTCCGAATTAGCACATGCCACCGCAAAAATCATTAATGCGGAAAGAAGAAGAGCTAATGCTATTTTTGCAATTTTTTTCATATTTCCTCCAAGGGTTGATAGTTATATATCTTTTTTATTATACCCTTAAACGAAAATAAAATCAAGCGTTTTGAACAAAACTATTATCTAATAGTTCATTTTATGCGCCTATATGACACAAATATACGTTTTAAGCACCTTTTGACGCGACCACATCGCCACTCTCGCTGTCGATAAGTACCGAATAACATTCGCTCTCGCTCTTATAAAACGCCACGTACCAGAAATACTTGCCGTCGTCCTGTATTGGATTTGATATCAATCTAATATAAACCTCACCGTTAAACACTCCGTTTTTCAAGTGTGATTTCAACGTAGTTTCAAGCTCTTTTTTTGCTTTACTAAACGCCTGCGAATAAGTCTTAGTTTGTTCCGTTTTTACGCTTTTTAGCGTGGTTTGAACACTGTCGTTAGCACACTGTAAACTAACATGAACTTCGCTTGAATTGTTTTTGACATTTATTTCATAAGAATAAGAATTGTTAAAGGGATGCTTTTTCATTATTCCACTATACGTCTTGTCGTTTATGGTAAACGAGCAGGTGGGCGCAGATGCAAAATCTCCTTCTACGGTAAGAATAAAAAACTCATCTCTGCCGTTTGCTACGCCATCAATCTTATAGTTTTTTTCGCGTTCTCCGCTAACCGCGCTAAACGACCATTCATCCACGCTAGACACGTACACGTTATCTCTAATTTCGGATATAACCTTATCATACCCACTATCATTTTTTGCGCATCCCCAAAAAAGAAGAAAGATGGCACAAAGAGTAGAAACACTTATAATACTCAATATTTTTCTCATAATTTTCTCCTTGAAAAACAAAAATCGTTACGCTAAATATACGTAACGACCTTTACTTTTATTCGTGTTTCTATTGATTTTTTACAGGCATAACAAGCGACTTGCTGATTCTTTTATAATCAGGCATAAACCTTGCAATATAACCGTAAAAATTCCTATCGTGATTGCGATGAACAGTATGGGTAAGTTCATGTAAAACAACGTAGTCTATGCACTCGCTTTTTTGAGATAATAACCGCAATGAAAACGCTAGCTTTTTAGTAACCACATTGCACGATCCCCACCTCGATTTCATATCCTTAAAAACGACGTCACTACAATCCAAACCAGTAACGGTATTCCACTTTTTTAAGCTGTCAACAACTTCGCACTCTAGACTAAATCTCATCCAGTCAAGCAAAATCTTTTCTCTTCTTTCCACATTCTTTTCGCTTAAGTGAACAAGTACACTATCGCCTAAAAGCTCCACTTTTTTCCCACCATCAATAACAAGTTTGATAGTATACGTATTACCCAAAATCGTTATTTTATCTCCATTGTTACATTTGTTTATAAAAAACGGACCATCACTCTTTTTGGCAAGCACGCTTCTTATCCATTCGGTTTTAGACGACACGAAAGACTGCACGTACTCTATCTTTGCGCTTTTTGGCGCACTTATAGAAACAGAGCCGTCGGGATCCACTTTAAGCGTTATGCGCCTGACGTTTTTTCTTATTAATTTCACTTCGATTCCGTCTACGTTTATAACCATATTTTCTACCGCTAAACAAACCTTTATACGTACTTAAAATCAGCCTTAAGATCCTTTAGATACTCCTCGTATGCATAGTATTCCACACTATACTTCCCGTCCTTATGTATAAGCTTTGTTACAGATGCATTTCTGGGAATATCCTTAACCGTAGCATTTTCGCTAAAATATCCGATACCGAACATAGTTGAAAGAATTACTCCACCGTGAGCGGATATTACAAAGCTCTTTCCCTCGTGCTTTTTTACAAGCTCGTCCATTCCACCTATAAAACGCTCAGCCGCCAACTTTGCGGTTTCTCCCTCTGCCGGCTCTGCCATGAGGGGAAATTTACACCATTTGTTAAACTCCGGCTCGTACTTAGAAAGATAGCTCTTTTCCTTACCTTCCCACCTTCCGAAATGAACCTCAATAAATCTCTTGTCCGCTATTACCTGTTTGCCTATCTTCTCGCCAAGCGGAGCTACTGTATCTACAGCTCGAGAAAGCGGGCTTGAATATATAGCCACTACGTTTTTATCTTCCAAAAATTCGCAAATCTTTTGAGCCTGTTTTTGACCTAATTCGCTAAGCGGAACGTTAGTAGTTCCCGTAAACGTACCCGTCTTATTTGCAATGCTTTCACCGTGTCTTGTAATATAAATTATAGTTTCCATTTTATACCGTTATATCGTCCAGATGTCCGACATAGCCCTCCGTAATAAGAATAATCTTTCCGTCTTCTATCTCAATAGTCGTTATAGACGCGTTTGGCAAACGAGCGTCCGTCCTCTTTGCTCCCTCAAGAGTACAACCATTTTTAAGATACGTTAAAAAGCACAACAATGCTATCGAATGTGTAGCAACAAAAACTTTTTTACCAGCATGCTTTTTCTCGATATCATACAGTCCTTTTACAAACCTATCCGCAACCTCTGGCGCGCTTTCTCCGCCTTTTGGAAACTTAACGGAAACAAACTCGTTTTCATCTCTGTACCTTACGTAGCTTCCATCCTCTTGCAATAAAGCTTGTGTCCAAACCATTCCCTCATATATCTCGCCAAAGTTAAACTCAGCAAACCTATCGTCAATATGTATAGGCAAATTTTTAAGTTTAGCCGTAAAAGAAGCTGTATCTTTTGCTCTTTTCAAGTTGCTCGAGTATATAGCGTCTAAGTGCTTGTCCTTAAAATACTCGGCAACTTGCGCTCCCTGCCTTAAACCTTCTTCAGTAAGTTCTACGTCTGTACAACCTATAACCTGCATATTTTTATTACCCGTACTATATCCGTGACGAACTAAATATATCGTAGTTTTCATAATGTTTCCTTTATCCAATCCTCTATATCTCCGCTTCCGAAAAACGAAAGCAACGTTTCCTCGTTTATTGCATTTTCCTTTCTTGCCTGCTCGTTACACAACAGCCTTGTTATATACGCCTCTTTTCGCATATCTCCGTTTGCGTTATACGAATTATCCGCGCTACCAAACGAAATGGGAAGCTTTCCGTTTACAAACACAATGGGAGGAGCTCCAAAACCTTTTCCGAGCGAATACGATGGCAAAAACACCACGTTTGCATTGCACTGCGCCATAATGTCTATGTCTTCTTTATCAATACAGTTCGCCCCCACCACAGTTGCGTTATCAAGCAAGCCCATTCTATGTAAAAGCATAATAGGTGATAGCTTGTACCTACTTTCTATAAGTCCGCTAGTGTATAAATCCTCACACGCGCACACCATAAATTTACACTTTTTATCCAATACGTATTCAATACACGCATCTAAAACGCGGTCTGGAAGAAGTAAAGATGAAAGACAAATTTTATCGCCTACAAGATCGCTCTCGCTTTCTACGTACGAATACACTTCCACCCCTTTTCTTACCTGCTTGAAGTTATCAATATTTCTAGTAACAACGTTAATTTTATCCGTATAACAAGAATGGCAAACGTCGACGTTTGCCATACTGTCAGTTATTAAAAAAGCGTTTTTCAATGAAAGTTTCATAAATTTTCAGCTAGTTTTTTAATATAATCTTTGTACTTATCTCCAAACTCGGCATTCTTTAGCGCAAACTCTGTATATGCTTGCATTGCGCCGAATTTATCTCCCATATCATAACGTTTGCCCTCAAACTCATACGCGCACACTTTACCATCTTTACTCATAAGAGCTAGCGTATCGGTAAACTGAAGTTCATTATTTTTGCCAATAGGCGTCTTTTCGATATAATCGAAAACCTCGCTAGAAAGCGCATATCTGCCCAGGCTTGCAAGACGGGACGGGAGCTCGTTTAGCGGTGGCTTTTCTACAATACCTTTAAGATAATGCAATCTACCCTCGCTCTTTACTACGTCACCCACACCATACTTTACTATATCGTCGCTTAGCATAGTCTGAACACCTACAATAGTTGCTCCGCTTTGCTCAAAAGCTTCACCAAGCTGTTTCATTACGGGATTAGAATTCACAATGAGGTCGTCACCCCATGCAAGATAGAAAGCATCTTTTCCAACAAACTCCTTAGCTTTATAAACGGCATCCCCACTACCTTTAGGCTCGTTTTGATATGCAAAACTTACGTTAATTCCGTCCGTAATTCCCTTAAGAATTTCTACTACGTCAGCCTTTCCAGCCTCTAGCAACTTGTTTTCCAAAACAACGTCTTGCGTAAAATAATTGCGAATATTTTCTTTTTGAGGGGAAATAACGATTAGTACGTCCGTTACCCCACTATCCTTCGCCTCGTTTACAATATAAGACAAAACCGGAGTATCAATAATAGGCAATAATTCTTTTGGAACGGCTTTTGTTATGGGCATAAATCTTGTACCCATTCCCGCGCAAGGGATGACCGCTTTTGTTATTTTAGACATAATGGTATTCTCCGTAAAAAAGTTTTCTAACCCTTATATATTATGCGCTTGCACGCGTCGCAATGACACCTTCCAGCCTTGTTTAGCTGTTCTTTATTACTCTGGGAAAGTGCCATAAAGCAACCTCCGCACATATAACTCTTTTCTTCTCCTTGCACCTGAACGAACGCAGGTAAAATATTTTGCGCAACTAACGCGTCATACTGATCTAATATATCTTTTGCGACCTTAGCCCTAAGCTCTGCAACCTTACTTTCCAAAGTTTTAAGCTCTTCTTCGGTTTTTCCTACTTTTGCTTTATATTTTTCATTCGTAGAAGCATACTCGTCTTTGAGCTTTTTACCATCGTTTTGAGCAGAAACATATTCTTTAATCGCCTTGTCGGATCTATTCTTAAGGTCATCCACCTTTTTAACCATATCCGAAACAAGTTTTTTAGTTTCGTCAAGCTTTGCTAAAATCTCGTCTTTATTTTCAGCTGTTTCGAGCTGAGCAATAAGCTTGTCTGTGTTTGCGCATATCTTATTAAGCGCTGTAACGGCGTCGTTGTAAGCCATTACGATTTTGTCCGCATACGCTTCGGCTGAAATCACTTTCTTTTTAGCCTCATCAAAGCCGATCTTAATAGTTTCAAGAGCCTTTTTTTCAGGGCTATTAGCAAGCGAACGCCTGATTTCTTTGATACGTACGTCTGTTTTTTGGTAGGTTAACAAATCTTGTAAACTCATAACAAAATCTCCTTTATTCTCTAACCGATAAAAGGATTACTCTCCTTCTCCGATACGGTTATACTAAAATTATACCCCGCTTTTTTCATAGCATCACTTATCTTTTTTACAAGAATATCGATATAAAAATGTTCGGTAGCATAGTGTCCGCTTTCAATCATATTCATACCCACGCTTTTTGCATAAAGAGCCACGTGATGCTTTATTTCGCTTGTTATAAAACAGGTTGCGCCCATTTTTTTTGCCTTGTCGATATATTCGATATCCGCTCCGCTTCCGTTTACCACGGCAATACGACACACCTTTTCGTTTACGTCTTTAGCAATAACGCGCACAGGGAAAGAAAAAATCTTTTCCACGTTTTGCGCAAGATCGCCCACAGTAATAGGCGTAATATCGCCAACTCTGCCAATACCTGCATTTATATCAAGTTCATCAATTACGCATTTATTCTTAATTCCCAACAAATCAGCAATACTGTCGTTTACTCCACCTGCCACACTATCAAGATTAGTATGCATTGAGTATACGTTTATATCGTTTTTTATCGCCTTTGTTACGGTACGATAATTTTCGTAAGCATCGTTGAGATTTTTTATCGGAGCAAAGATTACGGGGTGATGCGAAACTATAAGGTTACTTCCGTTGTTTATCGCCTCGTCCACAACCGCTTCGGTAGCGTCAAGGCACACGGTTATTCCCGTTATTTCACTTTCCTTATCTCCGATATTCAGTCCTGCATTGTCAAAAGAGAGAGCTAAAAAGGGCGGTGCAATTTCTTCGAGAACACTTATTATTTCTTTCAGCTTTGCCATTTGTACGCCTCCTTTGCAATCTCTAACAATTCTTTATTCTTTTTTGATGGATATAGCGCGGAATACTTTTCAATCTCCGCCTCTATTTTCATCTTCCTCAATCCGTCTTTTTGTTTATAGAAATACCCCTCTATCTTCGCAATCTCATCAAGCGCACACTCGCCCTGTTTTGCGCAGATAATATCATAAAAAATCCCGTCCTCTTCCACAACGAAATCCTTGTCAAAACAGTACCCGTTGTTTGCTAGCCACACTCTAAGCTCTTCCACGTTTTTTTGCGCGCCCAAAATAAGATAAGGCTTGTACGAAATATTGGATAATATTCCTATAATAGTGTTTGCGCCCATACCGCAAATTACGGCGGTATCGACTTGTTGTATTCCTTTTAGTCCGTCCGCAACGTGAAATTCCACATTGTCAAAACCTGCAAGTCTAACTCTAGCTTTTTGCAAGCACTTTTCGCTCACGTCGCAAGCAAGCACAAGATGCGCAAGATTATTCATTGCCACGTACTCGCTCACGATTCCGTGATCACACCCTACGTCCGCAAACACGGAGCAAGGATTTACACACTCACAAATTGCTTTGAGCCTTTTATCAGTTAACATAATCACGAAGCTTCTTACTTCTTTGAGGATGACGAAGCTTTCTAAGCGCTTTTGCCTCTATCTGTCTAATACGTTCTCTCGTTACGCCGAACTCTCTTCCAACCTCTTCCAAGGTTCTAGAATGTCCGTCGTCGATACCATAGCGAAGTCTTAATACCATTTCCTCACGAGGAGTAAGGGTATCGAGAACAACCATAAGCTGTTCTTTGAGGATAGAAAAAGTTGCAGCGTCTTGAGGTGAAGATGCGTGATCGTCCTCGATAAAGTCGCCAAGATGCGAATCTTCCTCCTCGCCAATAGGTGTTTCGAGCGATACTGGATCGAGCGAAATACGCTGAATTTCACGAACACGTTCGGTAGTAATACCCATTTCCTGAGCAATTTCTTCAGGGAGAGGGTCGCGTCCGAATTTTTGAACAAGCAATCTCGTGGTACGAGCAAGCTTATTGATTGTTTCTACCATATGAACAGGAATACGAATAGTACGAGCCTGATCGGCAATGGCTCTAGTTATTGCCTGTCTAATCCACCAAGTAGCGTACGTAGAGAAACGATATCCTCTCGTGTAGTCAAACTTTTCAACAGCCTTCATAAGACCCAAGTTTCCCTCTTGAATAAGGTCCAAAAAGAGCATTCCACGTCCAACGTAACGCTTTGCAATAGACACAACAAGTCTTAAGTTTGCCTCTGACAAGCGCTTTTGAGCTTCAATGTCGCCTTCCATCATTCTCTGCGACAACTCCAACTCTTCTTCGATTGTAAGGAGCGGAACTTTACCAATATCTTTAAGATATACCTTAACAGGGTCGTCAATACTGACTTCCGCCATAATCTTGTCGATATCGTCGTGCAAAAGATCTGCCGTATTATTAATAACAGTAATTCCGTTTTCGTCCAAAATACGGAAAACTTCGTCCATTTCTCTTGCATTTGCTTCACATTCTACCGCTATTTTTGCGCCAACCTCGTCGTAAGTGAGCTTACCATGCTTTTTACCTACGGCAATAAGACGCTTAATCTCGTTTTGAATTTTTTCACTCAAAACAACAGGAGAATCATCTACAACCGTTGTAGCAGTTTTTAACGTGGTTGTGCTTTTTTGCTCAGCCTTTTCTCCTATAACGATATCATTAGCGGAAAGTCCTGCCAAAATATCCTCAATTTGGTCGGGGGTTACTTTAATTCCCTTAAGCGCAACGTTAACATCATCGTAAGTAAGCTCGCCTTTCTTTTTATAAATACTAGTGAGCGTATTTATAATCTTGTAAGTGCTACTTTTTTCCATATAAGTGCTACTTTTTTCCATTTTTTTCCTCCGTCGACACTTTCTTGTCGAGCTCTTGTTTTTGTTTGTCGTAATAGTAAATCAGTTCTTTGTTAAAAGCTGGGTACCTAAGTTTTGCCAGCGCTCTTTGTTCAATTTGTCTAACACGCTCTCGCGTAACGCTGTAAATAGAAGCTATTTCTTCAAGGGTTTTAGGTGCGTCGTCATCTATTCCAAACCTTAGTTTTATAATAGATTGCTCCGAAGCCGAAAGCTTGCCAATCGCACTTTTTGCTAAACGCGCAAGCTCCTGTTTTTCGGTTAAAACGTCTGGTCTTTCACCATCGCTTGCTTCCAAAAAATCAAGAAGAACACTATCCTCTTCATCACCTACGGCATCATAGATTGACACAGGCTTGTGGCGCAATAACAAATATTGCGTTATCTTATACCTACTCTCGCCCATAGCTTTTTCTAGATATCCAATATCGGGATCGTTTCCGTATTCCATGCTGTACGTTGATATTATTTTTCCGAGTTTCTCCACTCGCTCTCTAACGTACGCGGGAAGTCGAACCGTCCTTCCTTCGTCACTAATCGTTCTTACTATTGCTTGTCGTATCCACCAAGTAGCGCAGGTTGAAAATCTAAATCCCTTGTCCGGATCAAACTTTTCCGTGGCTTTCATAAGCCCTAAATTTCCGCTTTGGATCAAATCATCAAACTCCACTCCTCTATTTGTATATCGTTTGGCAACCGTATATACAAGTCTAAGATTGGACAAAACAAGTTTCTCTTTTGCTTTTTTATCACCCTCGCGTATTTTGTACGCAAGAGCCATTTCTTCTTCCGCCGTAAGCAAAGGCGCGTTCACTTCGTAGCCGATCTCTAGGTCATGTGCCTCTTTAATATCTTCTGGAGCTAAAACCAGAATATCTCTTTGGGCTAATAAATCTAATACCTCATCGGTTAGTTTAGCATCCGCATTGCACTTTGATATAAGCGTAGAATAAACATCGTCGGTGGTAAGCGCTCCTATCTTTTCTGCTTTTTCAATAAGCAGTTCAACCTCTTTTTCAATAAGATTTTTACTATTATCAGAATTCATCTGCGCCACCATATTTCAACTCTTTAAGTTGTTGATCAATTTTCCCCATCTGAACAATGAGAAGGGAATTTTTAGTTGCAGAGTATTCGTCCGCAAGCCTAATTTTTTCTTTAAGCAAATATTTGCTTTTAATTTTGGCTAGACACGCTTTGTATTTTGCTTCACCATCGCCTACCTTAAACTGATAATTTATAATCTTACTAACGTCGCCGTTTGTAACGTTGTACAATACGGACGGATTAACCTTTTGACCAAGCTTAATCTTTTCCACCGCAAAATTATAAACATCTGCTAATGTATTTACGGTAAGATAGGTATAAACGTCATCGTTTAGAGATATGAACGGTTTCCCAAAAACCCAAGATGCAACGATAAACAACTCCGCCTCATCGAAAGTTTCAGTCTTCTTTTCAGCCTCTTCCGCCATTACCTTTACGTCTTCAGCTCTCTTTTCCTCAATCTTGCGTTCGGAAAGCCCTATTTGCTGACGCAAAGCATCCATAGAATACCCAGTAATATCGTGGATTACCTTAAGATATTCCTCTTTTTCTACGGGGTTTTCCATTTTTGCCACAACCTTTAACGCCTCTACGGTAAACTTGGATTTTCCGTCGGGAGTATTTAGGTCGAAATCGTTTTTAAGCACTTTGATCTTAAAAGCAGGTAACGTATCCGCTGTTTTTAGTAACTTTAGATATCCCTCTCTTCCATATTTTTTAATAACGTCGTCAGGATCCATGCCTTCTGGAAGAGATACGACTTTTATGTTAAGGCCACATTCCGCCAAAATATCAAGACCGCGCATCGTAGCCTTTTGTCCTGCAGAATCACCGTCGTAAGAAATATAAACGTTTGTCGTATAGTTCTTTATCGCTCTTGCCTGTTGTTGAGTAAGAGCTGTACCCATACTTGCAACCGCAGTATCAAAACCAGCTTGGTGCAACGACATTACGTCCATATATCCTTCCGTCATTATAACGTACTTAATATTCTCTTTCTGCTTTTTCTTTTTGAGAAGATTAATGCCGAAAATTATCTTGGACTTGTCAAAAACAGGCGTTGCGGAAGTATTGCGGTACTTTACGGGAATATGCGATTGCTTGTCCAAAAGTCGTCCGCCAAAACCTACTATTTCACCAAAATTATTAATAATGGGTATGATAAGACGGTTATAAAACACGTCGTAATATCTATCACCCTTTATCTCGGCAATGCCTGCCTCCTTTATATCTGCAAGGCTGTAACCTTTTGCGGTAAGATAGTTTATCATTTCCTCGCCGTTTTGAGAATAACCAAGACCAAACCTCGTTACGATTTTCGCGTCAAGACCTCTATGTTCGATATATTCTCTAGCAACGCTCGCCTTGTCCGAAGACAAATTTTCGTGGTAGTGCCTGCCTGCATCTCTTAAAAGAGAAAGCAAGGTTTGCTTCTTTTCCTTGTTTAGCGCAGGCTTATTATTGTCGCTACGTCTAAACTTAGGGACTTCCATCTTCGCCATTTCAGCAACAATTTTGAGCGCGTCCATAAAATCAATACTCTCGGACTTTTGAACGAACGTGATAGCGTTTCCGCTTTCTTTACACCCAAAACAATGATAAAACTGTCGCTCTTCGTTTACTGCAAAAGACGGAGTTTTTTCGTGATGAAAAGGACAGCAACCCCAAAAGGTTTTACCCTTTTTATTAAGGGGAAGATAACGAGAAATAACGTTGACAATGTCAACGCGCGAAAGCACTTTTTCTACAAATTGAGAAAAATCAACGTTATTTTCTTCCACTTAAAATCACTTCCTTAACATTTATACCGTAACAATGTTCCGATAAACTGAACGCTGTTACAATTTCGACCAACTTTTGGGAACTGTAATATCCTCAAAAGTCTTAACCGCGAAAGTATCGCTCATCATAGCTATATAGTCACACACCTTTTGTTCGAGTGTGCTATCCATATCGAGGAACTCTCTTGGAATTTTGTCTTTATGATAGTAAAAATATTCGTATAAAAATTTAATCATATCAACGGCTTTACCCTCTTCCGCCTTTGCTTCTGAAGATACGTAGACGTTTTCAAACATCCACTTTCTCAATCCATTGATTTTTTCCTTAAACTCGTCAGATGGCGATGCTAGATTTTTACCGAATGAATTGCCGATAAAATCAATTATCATGCTATTAAGGCGTTTTCCTGTTTTTTCGCCGAATGCTTCTCGGTAAATTGCGGGAATATCCTCGTTTTTGATAATGCCACCTCGAATTGCATCGTCTATGTCGTGATTAATATACGCAATACGGTCGCTCCAAGCAACAACGTGTCCTTCTAGTGTGCAAGCATTTCCTCTACTAGTATGATTTAGAATACCGTCGCGTACTTCGTACGTTAAGTTCATTCCCTTGCCTTCGTACTCTAAAAAATCCACTACACGCAAAGACTGTTCGTTATGCTCAAAATGCGTAAAGCAGTTAAGCGCTCTTTCTCCTGCGTGACCGTAAGGGGTATGCCCTAAATCGTGTCCCAAACTTATCGCCTCAATTAGATCTTCGTTAAGTCTTAAAGCTCTTCCGATAGAACGCGCTATTTGACTAACTTCCAACGTATGCGTAAGCCTGGTGCGGTAATGATCACCCTCGGGAGCTAGAAAAACTTGAGTTTTATGCTTAAGTCGTCTGAACGCCTTACAGTGTATAATCCTATCCCTATCGCGCGCGTACTCGCTACGCGTAGGATGCGGTTCTAAAGGCTCTTTCCTACCTCTACTCAAAACTGTTTTTTGAGCAAACGGCGAAAGATATTTATCTTCGATTTCATAAGTAAGAGCAGTATAATCTATCATCGCAAAACCTCCGATATAGCGAAATTTTACCTTAAATTTTTATACGCAAATATATGCATTTTACACCCAAAAGTCGCATACGTATACGCGATTTGAGGACAAAAACGCACCATAACTAACCGTTTTATAAGCCACCACAAGGACGGAAGCAAAACTGCTCCGTCCTTGCAGATAGTTATAAACTGTTATTATTTACGAGGATTCTTGATGTTTGCCTGAGCTGCAGCAAGACGTGCGATGGGCACTCTGAAAGGCGAGCAGGAAACATAAGTAAGTCCGATATCGTGGCAGAACTCTACGGTTACAGGGTCACCACCGTGCTCTCCGCAAATTCCAAGCTTGATGTCAGGACGAACTTCTTTACCAAGAGCGATAGCCATCTTCATGAGCTTACCAACACCGTTCTGGTCAACAGACTTGAAGGGATCCTGTTCGTAAATCTTCTTCATATAGTACTCATTAAGGAACTTACCAGCGTCATCTCTAGAGAAACCAAAGGTCATCTGAGTAAGGTCGTTAGTACCGAAGGAGAAGAATTCAGCTTCCTTAGCGATTTCGTCAGCTGTAAGAGCAGCTCTGGGGATCTCGATCATGGTACCAACTTTATAGTGAAGGTCAGTACCGCTTGCAGCAATAGCTTCGTCAGCAGTCTTAACAACTACGCTCTTAACGTATGCAAGCTCTTTGATTTCGCCTACAAGAGGAATCATGATTTCGGGAACGATGTTCCAATCGGGATGAGCCTTCTTAACGTTGAGCGCTGCGCCAATAACAGCCTTAGTCTGCATTACTGCAATTTCGGGATAGGTTACAGCAAGACGGCAACCACGGTGTCCCATCATGGGGTTGAACTCGTGAAGTCCTGCGATAACTTCCTTAACCTTTTCAACGGTAATATTCATATCTGCTGCAAGAGCCTTGATGTCTTCTTCAGCAGTGGGAACGAACTCATGAAGAGGGGGATCAAGGAATCTGATGGTTACAGGATATCCTTCCAAAGCTTCATACAAAGCTTCAAAGTCGCCCTGTTGCATGGGAAGAAGTTTTGCAAGTGCAACTTCTCTCTGCTCAACAGTATCAGAAAGGATCATTTCTCTCATAGCTGCAATTCTGTCAGCGTCGAAGAACATGTGCTCGGTACGGCAAAGACCAATACCTTCTGCGCCAAGCTCTTTAGCTTTCTTAGCATCGCGAGGAGTATCAGCGTTGGTTCTAACCTGAAGCTTTCTGAACTTGTCAGCCCAGCCCATAATTCTACCGAACTCACCTGCGATCTGCGCGTCAACTGTGGGGATAGCTTCGCCGTAGATGTTACCGGTAGATCCGTCGATAGAAATAACGTCGCCTTCTACGTAAGTCTTTCCGCCAAGAGTAAACTTCTTGTTTTCTTCGTCCATCTTAATGTCGCCACAACCGGAAACACAGCAGGTTCCCATACCACGTGCAACAACCGCTGCGTGAGAGGTCATACCGCCACGTACGGTAAGGATACCCTGAGAAGCCTTCATACCGGTGATATCTTCGGGAGAAGTTTCAAGACGAACAAGGATAACTTTCTTACCTGCGTTCTTCCAAGCTTCTGCATCGTCAGCAGTAAATACTACCTGACCGCAAGCAGCTCCGGGAGAAGCGCCAAGACCTTTACCGATAGGAGTAGCCTTCTTAAGAGCCTTAGCATCAAACTGGGGATGAAGAAGAGTATCGAGGTTTCTAGGATCAATCATAAGAACAGCCTCTTCCTCGGTTCTCATGCCTTCGTCAACAAGGTCGCAAGCGATCTTGAGCGCAGCCTGAGCGGTTCTCTTACCGTTTCTGGTCTGAAGCATATAGAGTTTGCCGTTTTCTACGGTAAATTCCATATCCTGCATATCTCTGTAATGATTTTCGAGGTTCTTGCAAACTGCCTGGAACTGAGCGTATGCATCGGGGAACTTTTCAGCCATCTGAGCGATAGGCATGGGAGTTCTAACGCCTGCAACTACGTCTTCACCCTGTGCGTTTACAAGGAATTCACCCATAAGCTTCTTCTCGCCGGTAGCGGGATCTCTGGTGAATGCAACACCTGTTCCGGAATTGTCGTTAAGGTTTCCGAATACCATGGGCATTACGTTTACTGCAGTACCCCAGGAGTAGGGAATGTCGTTGTCACGACGGTAAACGTTCGCTCTGGGGTTATCCCAAGAACGGAATACTGCCTTGATTGCTTCATAAAGCTGTACTTTGGGATCGGAGGGGAAGTCGTTACCAATCTTAGCCTTGTACTCAGCCTTGAACTGATTAGCAAGCTCTTTAAGATCTTCAGCGGTAAGCTCTACGTCGTAGGTTACGCCCTTCTCTTCCTTCATTTTGTCGATAAGTTCTTCGAAATACTTCTTACCAACTTCCATAACAACGTCAGAGAACATCTGGATGAATCTTCTGTAAGAATCGTATACGAATCTTGCAAACTTAGGATCGGGATTTCCCTTAATCATACCCTCTACAACTTCGTCGTTAAGACCAAGGTTGAGAATGGTATCCATCATACCGGGCATGGATGCACGAGCTCCGGAACGTACGGAAACGAGAAGAGGATTGGTGGTATCGCCAAACTTCTTGCCGTTGATTTCTTCCATCTTTGCAACGTATTCCATGATTTCAGCTTCGATGTCAGCGTTGATCATCTTTCCGTCGTCATAGTACTTGGTGCAGGCTTCGGTAGTAATGGTGAATCCCTGGGGAACGGGAAGACCGATGTTGGTCATTTCTGCAAGGTTTGCACCTTTTCCGCCGAGAAGTTCACGCATGTTAGCGTTGCCTTCGGTAAACAAATAAACATACTTGTGTGCCATATTTATTTTAACTCCTTTGAAAAAATTTTCATAACTTTTGGGTGCAACCGAAAAATATTTTCCGATCCACACCATTTGTTATTATACCACAAGGTTTTTTTGATTGCAAGTAAAAACGAGCAACTTGTTTAAGATTTTGTATAGAAAAATTCATTTTTTATAATTTTCTAACATATTTATAATATTTTAACATAATATAAGTGTTTTGCGCTCACGCATGTTCGAACTTGTATTTGATTATATGCGCATGTGTGCACATGTACAAATGTACAAATTTTGCTCAACAAAAAACTCCACCGCCATATTTGAAATACACCTCCTAAAAAGAATCTAAATTTTAAGGATTATTTCAATAGCGATGGAATTTTATATTTTATGATAATTTCAACTAAAAAATTTAGAGCTTAGAAGCAAGACGGGTAAAGAACTCCGTTGCTCTTACTATGCTTTCTATTCTGATTTTTTCGTCGTTGCCGTGGATTGTGCCACGCTCTTCTTTTGTTAGATCCATTGCGGAAAATCTATATACCTTATCGGTAATTCTTCCGTAATGTCTACAATCCGAACACTGAACCATAAGGTACGGTGAAACGATAGCATCACGCCAAGTAGAAGCAACAGCTGACGCCACCTTTTTATACGCCTCGCAGTCCACACTCGAAATGCGAGAAGGATTCATTCCGCTTATTTTACTTACCTTAATTCCCTCGTCATTCGCCTTTTTACGAATTTCTTCTAGCGCACTATCCATTGTATCTCCCTCGATAAGACGAAGGTTTGCACGCATAGAAGCTACGGGAGGAAGCACGTTAATACCCTTGCTTCCACTCATTTGCGTAAACGCAACGGTAGTACGCATAAGCGCGTTTATCTCTCCACCGCTTTTTTTACACAAGAGGTTCAAAGCTCCCTTAAAAAGCCAGAGGTTTGCAAAAATCATTCTGAACAAAAAGGACGAACGTCTGCCTAAAGTATCGAACATCTCGCTTGCAGGCTTGGTAATACGGAAAGTAAAAGGCTTATTTTCGATGTTAAGACAAGCCTTGGAAAGTCTACCGATAGAGGTATGCGGAGGAGGCGCAGATGCGTGTCCGCCTGCCGTGTCTATCGTAAGGTCCACGTTAAGCATACCCTTTTCCGCAATTCCTATAAGACCGCATGGCTGTTTAACGCCTGGGAAAACGTTGGTAACAACTCCGCCACCCTCGTCTACAACAAGCGCAGGAGTAATTTCGTTTTCTTCAAAATAATCAACCACGGAAGAAGCGCCCGTACCGTTTACTTCTTCATCTCCGCCAAAAGCCAGATACACGTCGTTTTGAGGAACAAAACCCGACTTTATCAAGCTTTCGACAGCGTTCATAATTCCGTTTAGAGTAACCTTGGTATCAAGCGTTCCTCTACCCCACATCACACCGTCTTCGATAATAGCGTCAAAGGCAGGCTTGCTCCATTTTTCTTCCTCGACAGGCACTACGTCATAGTGAGCCATAAGCACAGAGGGAGAAGAGGACGATTTTCCTTTCCACCTAAAAACTATCGCCCTACCCTTCACGTCCACTCTCTCACAAGTGGAAGTAACGTAAGGGAAAAGAGTGGGAAGAAGAAAATCAAACCTTTCAAATTCCTGCGCATCTTCCTTACTTTTGTCAACGTAAGACACGGTTCTACACTTGACCATTTCACCCAAAGTTTTTATAGTACGCTCTTCATCGACAACACATTCGCTATCGTCTTTTGCAATTTCCGCCTTAGGCTTAAAGAGCGCCGTTCTTATTAATACTACGGCGATAAGCAACAGTAAAACCGCGCCTACGCCTATCAATACAAAATGCCACCACGCCATAAAATTTATATCTCCGTTAAAACGTTTTTTTATTTAAGTTGTATGATTTTTAGTAATACGTATTGCTTTTTTCTTAACCAAGAAAGCCTTTTTTATAAAGAATACGCGCACTAATAATCGTAAAGATTGCCGATACGGGAACCATAATTCCCACGCTATCACCAAGACCTGGAATTGCAATAAAAAGTATCAACATTAACACGATAGGCGCAATTGCAATCTTCCAGTTTTTACTTACAAAAACCACGCCAAGACCGCCGAAAAGCGCGGGGATAAGTTGAGCAAAAGCTGGCTCTAAAACAGGATTGTTTGTGAGCATCGTAGAAAGGTCGGTAACCGACATAAGGAGCACGCCCAGCGCAACTATAATTGTAGTTACAATACTAGATACAGCGATAGAAATAGTAGAAACTACGTCGCCCTCTTCGCTAGATGCATCGTACCCAGACTGCTCTAAAGCATTTAGCGCGCAAGGCAATTTTAGATTAGATATATTTCCGGTAACAAATGACAAATACGTTCCACCCGTGCCAAGCATGGGGATATAAGTAAACACTTCTACAACGCCTACTGCGATATACATAGGCGCGGTAGCGATAAGACCTGCGCCCAAAAGCGCCCAATCAGGCCATACCTGATAAATAAAACAACATAGAACGGGGGCAAGCAACAAAATTGCGGTTATGCTTAAATTCCAAATATTTCCATAAAAATAAACGGAATCTCTATACGTCATAACTTTAGAATAAGATCTTTTATCTTCCATATTCCGCCTCCTTTACGCAGTAACGGGCGTAGCGCCCAACCACATAGTAAGAGGCACAGCGACAACCATACCCACTATCATGGAAATAGGCAACGCGTAATCCGCAAGCCAGGTAATCTTTTTGAATTTTTTAACAACAAGACCGCAAAGCGCCATAGTGATTGCAGATGAAAGCATTACGAGTACGGGAACAAGTCCGTACGTTTTACCCTCAAAAATCACTCTGAAATCACAGAACACAAAGCCTAAAAATGCAGAAATCATACCGATAAACATTGCATTTACAAATGTATCTGACCATTTTTTATCCTTGTTTTCCATTTTGAGTATTCCGCCCTGCACCTTTTTACACACAATACACACAAGCCAGATACCCACCATTATGCTTATTGTCATAACAAAGAAAATCGTAACAAACTGCTGAGCGGTAAGATCTCCAAACTTGAGTGAACCAATAGATTCTCTAATTGACGAAAGCACGTTGTTTGCGGCAATCGTTTCGTACGATAGCGAGCCGATAACCGACAAACGAAGCCACGGCAACGGTAATCCTAACGTATACGACAACGCTACAAGTCCGATAAGTATCGAAACTGCGGGCGCAATAGTAAATATTGCACTGCTTATTACTGTTTTTCTAATCTTTTTCTGGTCCATTTTAAGCTGTTTGCTTCGTCTTAGCGCTCTTACCAAAAAGAACACGGACTGTCCTAATACGGCAAGAATTATCACGCCAAAAATTATAAACAGCACGGGACTGTTTGCGGAAAATTCCATATTTTTCTCCTATATAATAATTATTTTTGTCATAAAAAACATATAACGTATGTACAATTTTGCGACATCATAATGAAAAGCAAAACAAAAGACGCAAGTATTCCTCGCGCCTTTTTTCGTTTCTTACTTAGCTACGACTTTAGCAATTTCGTAAAGCTTTTTGTTGATTGTTCTGGGTACGGATACACCTTCGATAATATCCATATCAAAAACCTGACCGTTCTTAATACCAACAATTCTGTTACCTATTCCGTTTTTAAGAAGTTCTACTGCCTTAGCGCCAAGCGTTGTTCCTAAATATCTGTCGAAGTTTGTTGGAGAACCGCCTCTTTGAATATGACCAAGAACGGAAGCTCTTACTTCAAGATTGGTATTTGCGTTAAGGAATTTTTCAACATCGTCAGCCTTACCTGCGCCTTCTGCAAGCACGATAATACCGCTACGCTTTCCACTGTTTTCATAGTCTTTCATGTGAACTAAAAGCTCGTCGAGTGTCATAGGAATTTCGGGAATCATAATAACTTCCGCGCCTCCGCCAATACCGGTATAGAGCGCAATATCACCGCAATGTCTTCCCATAACTTCTATAACGGAAACACGGTTGTGAGATCCCATTGTATCACGGATACGGTTAATAGAATCAAGAACGGTATTGCACGCCGTATCAAAACCAATAGTATAATCGGTATAAGCAAGGTCATTGTCGATAGTTCCGGGAACGCCAATACACAAAATTCCTCTCTTGCAAAGCTCTTCTGCTCCTCTGAACGAACCGTCGCCGCCAATAACGATAAGACCTTCAATACCTTCTTCCTTAAGGTTCTTAGCCGCCAAATCACGTCCCTCGTCCGTCATCATTGCCTTACATCTGGCCGAGCGAAGAATCGTACCTCCACGCTGAATAATGTCGGAAACGCTACGCAATCCCATAGGAATAAATTCCTTGTTCAAAACTCCGTCGTAACCATTTTCAACTCCAACAACCTCCATACCTGCATCGATTGCCGTACGTACTACCGCACGAATTGCCGCATTCATACCAGGAGCATCGCCACCACTTGTCAAAACTGCAATTTTCTTCATACTTTTTACCTCTGAAATAATATATTAGCTTTCGTTTCTCTAAAAATCTCTTTAAGCACGCTTTTTATTATAGCATTATACTTGAGTAAAATCTAGTGATTTTAGCTGTTTTTTAAGATTTTTTAGAATAATTTTATAAATTTCGCTTCTACTCTGCGATTTTTATATTGTGAGCGCCCACAAGACCGTAAAGCTCTCTTAACAACACTTCATTTATATCTGTGGTAACCTTAAGCGAATACAACTTGTTATCATCCGTATTCTTAACGTAAACCTCGTCCTTTCCTGGATATGCCGAGAATATATTTCTAAGACGGTTAGTTGTTTCCTTTCCACCAGCGTTAAACGAATAGTACACACAAATCTTTTTAGCCTTAACGTCGCTTTGAACGTTACGCCAATCGCTCATACTGTCTACCGATATAGTAGCGCCATCGCCTCTGTATCTGATTTTTCCACGTACGGTAACCATTTTATCTTTTTCGAAAATGTTTTTATACTGCGCAAGCTTATAGCCCGATAGCATTATATCAACCGTGCCGTACAAGTCTTCCAGTTTGCCTATACCAAAATCTTTACCGCTTGCCTTGCTTTGCTTTTTAGTGCACTCTACAAGCATTCCGCCCACTTCAACCTCGGTGCCTTCCTCAACTTCGGGCTTACCCTCATCCTCTTCTCCGCTCACATTCTCTCCGTCCTCTTCCTTTACCACAAACATAGACGTGTTGTGAGGGAAATTTTTGAGATGGTCAGCATAATCGTCAAGCGGATGACCGGTAAGATAAATTCCCGAAACTTCCTTTTCCTTGTTGAGTTTTTCCAAAGTGGAATACTCGGCAATGTCGGGATATTCTATCTTGTCTTCCAATGCTTCCGCGCCACCGCCCATCATATCGAAGAATGAGAACTGTCCGGTAAGTCTGGTCTTTTTATCTCTTGCCGCCTTGTCAAGCACCTTTTCGTAAATTGCAATAAGCTGACTTCTATGCACCTTAAAGCAATCGAACGCACCTGCGTAAATCAAGTTTTCCACCTGTTTTTTGTTTATGGTAATGTTATCCATACGCTTAATAAAGCTTTCAAAATCGGTAAACTTGCCGTTTGCATCACGCTCTTCAATAATAGCGTCAATCACATTAAGACCAACGTTCTTTATCGCAGCAAGTCCATAACGTATCTTGCTATCGCGCACCGAGAACATTGTTTTAGACTCGTTAATGTCGGGAGGAAGAACTTCTATACCCTCGTTTTTAGCATAGGTTGTATAATTCTTAATTTCCTCGATGTTAGTAATACGGTTATTTAGAACTGCGGTTAAAAATTCGGGCTCGTAATAACACTTTAAGAACGCCGTTTGATAGGTTACAAGCGAATAAGCCGCAGCGTGAGATTTATTGAACGCGTACTTTGCAAAGTCTTTCATTTGTCCCCAAATCTTTCTTGCAACGTCTTCAGGAACGCCACGCTTAATACATCCGTCGATAGCTCTAGACACTCTACCGTGCTCGTCCACCGTTTCTTTTTTACCATTAACGAAGACTTCTTCTTCCTTAGCCATTTCGGCAACCTTCTTTTTACCCATCATACGTCTTACCATATCCGCTTGTCCAAGCGTATATCCTGCAAGCGACTGAACTATCTTCATAACCTGCTCTTGGTACACGATACAGCCATACGTTTGCTCCAAAATGGGTTTTAAGAGCGGATGGTCAAAGGTAACTTTGTCGGGATTATGCTTGTTTTCGACAAACCTGGGAATAGAGTCCATAGGGCCGGGACGGAACAAAGAAACCGCCGCCACAATATCTTCTATGCAGTTGGGACGCAAGTTTTTGAGGAACTTTTGAAATCCAATCGATTCTATCTGGAATATTGCCGCGGTATTACCAGTAGAGATAAGATCAAATACTTTGGGATCGTCGTACTTACATTTTCCAAAGTCAATCTCTACGCCGTGATTTTGCTTGATAAACTCACAGCATTGCTTGATATCGGACAAGTTTCGAAGACCTAGAAAGTCCATCTTCAAAAAGCCCAAATGTTCAAGCTCCACGCCAGTATACTGACTGGTTATATCCTCGCCGTTTCGAGCTAACGGCATGTGCTGATCCAGCACGTCGTGTCCGATAATAACACCGCACGCGTGAGTACTGCTCTGTCTAGGCGTATCTTCAAGACGCATTGCAATATCTGCAACACGTTTAATATTAGCATCGGTATTATAAAGCTCTACAAGCTCGGGAACAGCAAAAGACTCACTAGTAAGACCGTTATCAAGTTCTTTTTTGTTAGGCTTATAAAAACCGAAAACCTTTTCCAAAATATTGGGACGCTTAATTTCTACTTCTTCGCCGTTCCAAATAACTTTACTAGGAATTGCCTTTGTAATTTTATCACAATCCGAATACGGAACGTTCAGCGCTCTACCTACGTCCTTAATAGCGTTCTTAGCCGCCATTGTACCAAACGTTACTATTTTACAAATACGGTTCTCTCCGTACTTTCGCTTAACGTATTCGATAACTTCCTGTCTTCTGCAGTCCTCAAAGTCCACGTCAAAGTCAGGCGCGGATACACGTTCACTGTTAAGGAAACGCTCGAAGTACAAGTTATACTTAAGCGGATCGATGTCCGTTATACCAATAAGGTACGCAACAATAGAGCCAGCTCCGCTTCCTCGTCCAGGACCTACCGAAATTCCCATATTACGCGCGGCGTTTATGTAGTCCCACACAATAAGGAAGTATTCGACAAAGCCTTGCTTTTCGATAACTGCAAGCTCACTCTCTATTCTTTCCCTAATCTCCTCTGTTTCCTCGCCGTACTTCTTTTTTATACCCTCGTTAATAAGGTTACGGATATACACAATCGGCTCTTCGCCAGTTACAGGAATATAACGAGGAAATTTATAATGTCCGTACTCAAACTCAAAGTTGCACTTATCCGCAATTTCCAAAGTGGTTGCAAGCGCATCCAAATCATTTGGAAAAAGATTTGCCATTTCCTCATACGACTTAAGATAATAATCGTCCGAGTTAAACTTCATACGGTTCGGGTCGTCATAATCCCTGCCCGTTTGCACGCAAAGCAGAACGTCGTGAGGCTCTGCGTCGCTACGCTCTATGTAATGCACGTCGTTTGTAACAACCGTTTTAATACCGTACTTTTTGGCGTACATACGAATGTATTGGTTTACTTCAAGCTCCTCTTTAAGTCCGTGATCTTGCATTTCAAGGTAGAAATCCTCCCCAAACACATCCTTAAACCAACACACCAATTCTTCCGCTTTGTCATAATTTCTTCTTAA
The DNA here is from genome assembly GCA_015055625.1 of Clostridiales bacterium. Lineage (GTDB taxonomy): Bacteria > Bacillota > Clostridia > Christensenellales > Pumilibacteraceae > RUG12826. Next base: position 40,592 of record SVHU01000011.1, read on the forward strand.
AATTGCTTGCGGTATATCTCCACCAATACACGCGGACAAGCACACTATACCCTCGCTATGCTCTTTAAGCGTCTTAAGGTCGATACGTGGCTTGTAGTAAAAGCCGTCGCGGTAAGCTATTGCGTTAAGAAGCGCGATATTTTTATATCCTGTTTCGTTTTTAGCCAAACACACCAAATGACGTCTGTCGCTCTCGTCGTCGGGGTTTGCCTTTCTCGTCTTTACTGTAAGATCGTCGCAAACATAAAACTCTGTTCCAAAAATTGGCTTTACGGGCTTCATGTCAGGATCGCCCGAATCCTTTACTTTTTTATTGTACTCACAGCACGCATCGTAAAAAGCGACCGATCCATACATATTACCATGGTCGGTTATAGCAAGAGCTGGCATTCCCATTTTTCCTGCCTTTTTTACGACTTTGGAAATGGTGGAAAGACCGTCCAAAAGAGAATATTCGGTATGTAAATGCAAATGAACGAACTCAGCCATTGTTATCTCCTTTTTCTTTCAATTGCGATGCTATCTCGCTAAGCTTGTTAAGTCTGTTTTTTACAGTGCTTTTAGGTATGGACAACATTAATGCAAGGTCGGCAAAAGTGGCGTCGGGGTTGTCCGTACGAGCTACCGCCATTTCCCTAAGCTTTGGGTTTAGCGAACTAAGCCCTAACTTCTTTTCTATGATACGTATATCTAAAATCTGTCTAACCGATGCGTTTACCGTTTTATTGATGTTAGCGTAATCGCAGTTATTTACGCGGTTGGATTGCTTTCTTATATCACGCAAAGCAACCTCGTTGTTAAGCGCAAGCACCGCGCTGTTAGCTCCCATCAGCGCAAGACAATCACTCACGCTCACGTTATCTTTAACGTACACTACGTACTTTCCGTTATGAGTTATAATTTTTGAATTAATACCAAAATAATTAAGGATTGCAGACAGATCGTTTGCCATATCAACGGATGAGAGCGTAAACTCTAAGTGATAGCCCGTCTTTAGTGAAACGCTTCCCGATCCTAAAAATGCCCCCTTGATATAACTAGACTTACAATGCTCTTCCTCTATAAGCGTATCGGCTATACCCGCCACAACCGCAGTTTCTTCGCCAATCACTCCAAAAATCATTAAGTCGTACAAAATTTCAGTTACGTTTTCGCCCAAAACCGTAAGGTGTTTTCCTGCTGAAGTGGGAACAACGCCGTAAAACTCAGCAAAAATTTCGGAAATTTTTTCTTTTAGCATTTCGCTTTCGCACAAAATCTCTATACGCAGACCTTCGGTAGAAAAGAAAACCGAGCCCGCAGTATGCACTACTGCGGACAAAAAAGCCAGCCTACAACAATCGTACTCCAAATTATTGCGTAATATTTCGTTTTTTGCAGAAACCGAATAATTATTCATACAAATTCTTTTTTATTCTACTCCTAAACTTTGGTATTTTTTCCCAATTACCTATTTGCTCGTAAGGAATTCCTACTCTTTCGATTATTTCCAAGGGCTTGCTGATTTCGCCAACACGCTCTGGCTCGTGAGCGTCGGAGTTTGCAATAAACTGAACGCCCATACCGATAAGAGTTTCCAACTCCTTGTCCGTCATATAATTGCCCTTGCCGTTAAGCTCCATATACGTGCCGTAAAATTTACAAGCCTTGCCAACCTCGATAACGTCGGCGTTAATGCCGTTGTTTGGGTGAGAAAGAATATCTATATCGTGGCGCTCTATCGCTCTGATATACATATCAGTATTGCGATTTCTGACTCTCAGCGACGTTTTTTTAGTAATGCTTTCAAACATATTGGGAATAAAAATCTTCCAATAATCAGCAAAAATATCTGGATTTACAAGCTTGTGATATCCGCACACGACCATATCCAGCATGGGAAGATCGCCTTCCATTAAGTCTATACCGCCCTTCCTTGACACAAGATTAGTTTCAAGTCCCAAATAAATGTTTATTTGCGGATATTTTTTTCTCGCTTCTTCCACGTCCCTTATTACGCGGTGAAAAACGGAACGGCGTACGTTAAACATAACGTGTCGGAAGCCATGGTCGGTGATTGCTATTTCTTTCAATCCCTTCTTTATAGCTTCTTGCACGTTTTCTTCCACAGTACCCTTACCGTGGCTGTATCTAGTATGCGTATGATAGTCGCCCCAAATTGCCATTTTCAAAATTCTCCGATTAGTTTTATCTCTCTTATAAGTCTTTTGTTAAATTTATCCTCTACGGATTTTTCCACGTAGTCCATAAGCTTCAGCATATCTTTTGCACTACCTCTGCCAGCGTTTATGAAAAATCCCGCGTGAATGGGCGATACGTAAATATCTCCCACTCGTTTATTCTTAAGCCCAGATTGCTCTATATACCAGCCTGCGCTCTTATCTTCCGTTTTATAAATACACCCTGCGCTCTTGCCTTTAGGCTGAGTATTGCGCCTGGTTTTTATCTCTTCCAGCCTCTTATTGCACAGCTTGCTATCCTCTCGTTTTAGTGAAAAGTACGCGTAAAGTATAATATCTTCTCTCGAAAAACCTGACGTTCTATAAGAAAATCCGCAATCTTTTGCCTCAATTTCCTCTATCTTACCACGTCTTAAAACGCCTACTTTTAGCAAAGAATCACTAACCTGTCCACCAAAAGCACCAGCGTTCATTACAATAGCTCCACCCACGGTTGCAGGAAGCATATACGACCACTCCAGCCCACTAAAACCTAAACTTGAACAATGCTTTGCAAGATAAGACATCGAGCAACCACTCTCTGCGTACAGCGCGCCGTTTTCAATCTTAAAGCCGTTAGCTCTATTGATTATCACCCTACCGTTTACGCCCTTATCCGATATCAAAACGTTACTACCCATTCCCAAAACAATCGAGTCTGAACATTTAGAAAGCTCGCAGGCACTGTAAACAACGTCCACTAAAGCCTCACCGCCAATCCCTAAAGTCGTAAAATTTGCAAGTGTTATAAGATTACTCATATATTATATACTATATTCTAGGATTTTTGCAAGTGTTTTCTTTTTTGTTTTCTATTTTTTTACAAACCCTTTACAAACTTTGCTTTTCCCTCATAAAAAACAATCTGAATTTTACACTTTATATTTCAAAGGGAAAAAGTCGGCGTAACGAATTTTTATCGCTACGCCACTTAGTTTTTTATTTTGCGTGATATAATTTTTTGGTTTGATAAATAGGCTCGCTGGTGTAGTTTATACCAAGTTTCTTGAATACGTTTACGTCTACTTGCGACAAAATAACAGTCGAGTGGCACTCCGCACCTTTAAGAAAACTTAAGTGATCAAGAGCAAGTCTTGCAATGGGATTAGTTACTGCGGAAATAGATAAAGCAATCAAAATCTCGTCGGTATGAAGACGGGGATTGTGTCCGCCCAAGTGCGTTGTCTTAAGCTCTTGAATGGGCTCTATAAGATTTGGGGGAAGAAGTAATACTTTATCGTTTATGCCTGCAAGGTACTTAAGCGCATTCAGAAGCATTGCGGAAGCTGCGCCCAAAAGGTCGGAAGTCTTACCTGTGATAATCGTGCCGTCGTTAAGCTCTATCGCACACGCAGGATTGCCCGTTTTTGCCCCTTTTTCTCTTGCGTAATTTACGCACTTTCTATCCGTTGCTACGATTTCGTTTTGTTGCATCAAAAGATCAAGCTTGTTTACAACGTCGTCGCCAATTTTTTCGTTGCGTCTATCAGTAAGAGCCGTAAAGTATCTGCGGATAATTTCCTGTCTAGAAGCTTGCCTGCAAACCTCGTCGTCTACAATGCAGTTTCCTACCATATTAACACCCATATCAGTGGGAGATTTGTACACCGTTTCGCCAAAAATCTTTTGGAAAATTCGGTTAAGAACAGGGAAAATCTCTATATCGCGATTATAGTTTACAGTGGTTTGACCATATGCTTCCAAATGGTACGGATCTATCATGTTAACGTCGTTAAGATCCGCCGTTGCAGCCTCGTAAGCAATGTTTACAGGATGTTTGAGCGGTAAGTTCCAGATTGGGAAAGTTTCAAACTTTGCATAACCCGACTTAATACCGCGCTTGTTGTCCTGATAAAGCTGAGAAAGACAGGTCGCCATTTTTCCACTACCAGGACCGGGCGCCGTTACAACAACGAGCTTGCGGGTGGTTTCAATATAATCGTTCTTACCAAGACCGCTATCGCTCACAATTCCATCCACGTCATAAGGGTAGTTGGGGATAGGATAATGTCTGTACGTTTTAATGCCTAGTTTTTTAAGTGTTCTTTCAAACTTTTTTGCAAGCTTTTGGTCGGTAAACTGGGTTAAGCACACGCTACCTACGTACAAACCTACCGCATTAAACGCATCGATAAGTCTAAGCACGTCCATATCGTAAGTAATTCCCAAATCACCACGCATTTTGCATTGTTCTATCGCATCGGAATTTATAACGATAACTATTTCCGCCTCGTCTTTCATGTTAAGAAGAAGCTGAAGCTTACTGTCGGGCTTAAAGCCTGGCAAAACTCTAGAAGCGTGGAAATCGTCAAACAATTTTCCTCCAAACTCCAGATACAATTTTCCTCCAAACTTATCCACTCTTTCACGAATATGCGCTGATTGCATATCCAAATATTTTTCGTTGTCAAAACCGATTTTATTCATGATCTATTCCTTTCGTCTTTAATCGTAAATTTTTTATCACATAAACTTTATTATACTAAATACAGCTCAGAAAAGCAAGAGTTTAGCAAGCCTTTTTACGTTTGATTTTATTTTCCAAAACGCTTGTACTTCCCTTTGTTTACACCCTGTTGTCTATTTCCGCAGTTCTTATTAAAACGGCTATAATTGTTATTAGTCTTTTTTTCTGAAATTTTGTCGTGTATGCGACCTAGGTTTGCTTGAGCGCGAATTAAGCAGTCGGGGGAAGAACCAATAAGATCCTCTCTCTTTGCCTTTATGAGCGCTTTTTTTACAAGCTCGTAATTTTCGGGTAGCGAATATTGAATTAGAGCTCGTTGCATGCGCTTTTCTTCAAGGTCCGAAGCTACGTACACACTTTCGCCGTTTCTTGGATCTATGCCCGTATAGTACATACAGGTAGATACGGTAGAAGGCGTGGGATAAAAATCCTGAACCTGCTCTACGCTCAGTCTGTTCTTTTTCAAAAATAACGCAAGCTTAATCGCGTCGTCCAAGTTAGAAGAGGGATGCGAACTCATAAGATAGGGCACGGTATACTGCTTTAAGCCAAGCTCCGCATTTACTTTTGCATACTTTTCAATAAACTCTTCATACACTGCAACTGGCGGTTTGCCCATTGCTTTTAGCACTCTGTCGCTAATATGCTCGGGCGCGATTTTTAGCTGTCCACTAACGTGATGCGCGCACAATTCTCTCAAGAACGTTTCCTTTTTTTCGTGTAAAAGGTAGTCAAATCTGATTCCGCTTCTTACAAAAACTTTCTTCACACCCGCAATACTTCTGAGCTTTTTCAGTAACGCTATGTAATCGTCGTGCGAAGCGTCAAGATTGGGACAGGGCTTGGGGAATAGGCATTGGCGTTCTTTACACGCGCCGTTTGTAAGCTGTTTTTTACACGCCGGGTGTCTAAAATTTGCAGTAGGTCCGCCCACGTCGTGAATATATCCCTTAAAGTCCTTTTCTTTTACGAGCATTTTTACTTCGTTTATCAGACTTTCGTGCGATCGGGCTTGAATAATTCTGCCCTGATGGAAGGTAAGCGCGCAGAACGAGCACGCGCCAAAACAACCTCTTGACGATACAACAGAAAACTTAATTTCTTCTATCGCAGGCACTCCGCCTTCCTTTTCGTATCTTGGGTGATAAGTGCGCATATACGGCAAAGCGTAAATCTCGTCCATTTCCTTTTGCGAAAGCGGGAATTGTGGCGGATTTTGCACTACATATGTATCTTTTTCATACTCTTCCACCAAAACTGAACCGCTAAATGGATCGGTGTTTTTGTACTGAATACCATAGGACGTTGCATAGCTTTTCTTGTTTGAGCTAATCTCCATAAAAGACGGTAAACGCTCAAATTTTTCAATATGTGATAAGTCTTTACATTTATAGACCGTTCCTCGAATAAAGGTAATATCTTTTACGCTATACCCATCGTTTAACGCGTTTGCAATCTCTACTATACATTTTTCGCCCATACCATAAGAAATAAGGTCTGCTTGCGAGTCGATAAGTAACGAGTGTTTTACTCTGTCCGACCAATAATCGTAATGTGCCAAACGACGAAGTGATGGCTCTATTCCACCCATTATTACAGGAACGTCTTTACCAAAGTATTGGCGAATAAGATTACCGTACACTACACAAGCATAGTCTGGTCGTTTTCCTGTTTTTCCTCCCGGGGTATAGGCGTCCGTGCTACGGCGCTTTTTGTTTACAGTATAGTGATTTACCATACTGTCCATATTACCGCCCGACACTAAAAAGCCTAAACGTGGCGCGCCCAAAGAGGTAATATCTTTATCGCTTTTCCAATCGGGTTGAGCAAGTATTGCCACTTTGTATCCGTGTTTTTCCAAAACTCTGCTTATTATTGCATGACCAAAAGAAGGATGGTCCACGTAAGCGTCGCCCGTAACGTAAATAAAATCGGGCTGAGTCCATCCTCTATCAATCATTTCTTGTTTTGTCGTAGGTAAAAAGGGCATACTACTCCTCTTAAAAACGTTTGAATTTTTATTGATTATTTGAAATACTTATTCTCGATTGCGCTGATTTTATCGATACGTCTTACATGACGCTCTGCTCCCGAAAACTCGGTTTCCACAAAGGTTTTTACAATATCGAGAGCAAGACCTGCGCCCACAACTCTTTCGCCAAAAGCAAGCATATTAGCGTCGTTGTGCTCTCTTGTTGCGTGAGCAGAGAACGTATCGGAACAAAGCGCGCATCTGATACCCCTAACCTTATTTGCAGCAATGGATACGCCAATTCCCGTTCCGCAAATAATAATACCCTTGTCAGCCTCTCCGCTTGCTACGCACTCAGCAACAAGTAACGCCTTGTCGGGATAGTCTGCACTTTCGCCTGCGTTTGCTCCAAAATCCTTAACTTCATATCCGTTGTCCGTCAAAAACTTGATTACTGTTTCCTTTAACGCTACCGCTGCGTGGTCGCATCCAATTGCTATCATATATATTTCCTCCGTAAATTTTACTTACCTTTTTAGTATAGCACATAACCGATATAAATTGCAACTTTTAATTTGTAATTAAAAAATTAAATTTACGCCAAATTTTCACCACGCACAAAAAAACGGACTTACCTTTTAGATAAATCCGCTATGCGTTATTTTATAATATTATTTGCACTCGCTTTTATAAGTCTGTTCATTACGCCAAGACCAAATCCGCTATCGTCTACACCTTCGCACAGTATTACGTCAAACTCTTCCTTGTCCGCTTTTCTAAGGTAGTCAAAAAGGTTATGCGCATACTCTTCCGCGTTCTTGCCTACGTTATAAACCGTTCTGTCTTTATACGAGCTAACGTTGTCCGCAAGTGCAAAAATGACAGCTTTTCCTGCATACGTATCGTATTTTTGAATAATTTTTGCTTGCATATCAAGACTTGGCAAAAACAAAAATACAGGGGCTTTGGGCGAGTAGTGCTTGTATTTCATGCCCGGACACAACGCCACGGTAGAACTCTTTACCACCTCTATTTTCCCCAGCTTTTCTTCCAATAACTCAACAGGCATTCCGCCCGCTCTAAGCAGTCTTGTCTTCTCTGTTGTAAGATCGATTATAGTAGACTCTACGCCTACCTTACATTCTCCGCCGTCCAGTATTGCGTGGATCTTGCCGTTAAGGTCATACAAAACGTGTGTCGCTTTTGTGGGCGATGGACGAGTGCTGGTATTAGCAGATGGGGCGCACACGGGAACTCCGCTTTCCCTGATAAGGCGAAGAGCTACTTCGTTTTTGGGCATACGTATTCCCACGGTATCAAGACCACCCGTAACGCACGAGGGTACGATATCCTTTTTCTTTAAGACCATAGTAACCGCGCCAGGCATAAAGTTTTCCATAACTATCCTTGCTCTATCGTTTACATACGCCAGCTTTTCTATCATTTCAAAGTCGGCAACGTGAACTATAAGCGGATTGTCGCTAGGTCTGCCCTTAGCTTCGTAAATCTTTTTAACGCCGTCCTCACATAATGCGTTTGCGCCCAAACCGTAAACCGTTTCGGTGGGAATAGCAACAACTTCACCGTTTTTAAGTAGCGATGCGCAGTATGCGTAATTTTCGTCATTCGGTTGTAAAATTTTTGTTTCCATAGCTATAATTATGAATAAATAAAATTATTTTGTCAACAATTTAGGGTATGAAAAATAAAATTCGAAATTTTATAGACGCAATTTTTTCCTTTATTCTTTTTTATATAGTGTTTTACGCGCTGTTTATCCGCTATTCCACACACACTATCGCTTCGCTTTGCGCAATAGATATAGCGTTTATTCTTCAAAACGTATACCTTTCGCGTAGTGAAAAAAGTAGAAAGCGCGCTATGCTAAAAGAAAACTTAAAGAACTTTTTCATCTTTACGCCGGTAAACCTGACCGAGTTTTTTGCGCACGCGCTATCCGTCAGATATAAAACCGACAAAACTAACGGAAAGCTCACAATAGGCGATGCGTACGTACATTTTGCGCTCTCGCTTTCTCCGCTATCGTATGCAAACGTTGCAGACGCATTTAAGAACAGGACGAAAGACAAGATTGTAATAATGTGCTTTTCTTGCGATAAAAAAGCGTTAAAGCTTGCACAAAGCCTGCCTGTGGATATAAAAATTATGGAAGAGGACGAGGTTTTCAAACTATTAGCGTTTGTAAAAGCGCTACCAACAAAACACGTGGAGATTTCAAGAAAATATCCGCTTAGAAATTTCTTACAGGATATTGCTCACGCCAAAATAAGCAAACGTTTGCTGTTTTCCGCGTTTGTTATCGCGCTGTTCTCGCTTATCACTCCGTTTAGGAATTATTATATTTTCTTTTCCGTATTCCTTATCCTGATTGCTATTATTCCCTCGTTTATTCGCCTTGCTATAAAAAAACAGGGCTAAAAAAAGTTCCGCATATTTTTTGCGGAACTTTTTTTGTTATTCTTCTACGATGCTGATTTTTCTTACAAGTATAGACTTTGCTCTTACGCCTTCGGGCGTTTTTAGCTGGAAGTTACTGTACGTAAGGTATGCAGTTGTATCGTCGTACGCGCAAAGACTGTTGTTAGAGCACGTATACTCCCAATACGCCTTGTAATAATGCTCTTTAGGAACGTCCAAAACGTGAACAACGTCATCCCACTCCTTACCTTTTCCGTCATAGCACGCTCTGACATATACGTCGGGACGGCCACTCGTCATAAGGATTGTACCGTCGCCCATTTTAACAGAACGCGGAAGCACGCCATAGTCAAAAAAAACTTCGGGCTTAGTCCATGTTTTGCCTTTATCGTACGAATACGTAATATACGATTTGGGCGCAGGGTGATCGTCGTCGCCTATAACGAACGGACTTAAAGAGCCTGAACGCATTATCATAAAGAACGAGCCGTCGTCGCAAATTTCAAGCGACGCTTCCATAAAGCCTTCCACCTCGATAGCGTTAGGGATATTATATTCTTCCTTGTACTCACACGTTCCCACGTGCTCCCACGAATAACCGTGGTCTGTGGATTTGAGCATACTCATACAGCGGTATGAAGAAACAGGGCTTCCGTCCTTGTTTACACAAAACGAGCATACCGGCATATACAACGTTCCGTCCTTATCCTCTCTATAAGGTTGAGCGTACATTGCACCCACATAACCCGTATAAACTCTGCCATAAGCTAAGTCGTCCCACTTAACCTCGCAGAGCTTGTTATCCAGCTCTGTTGCTCCCTTTTTCAAACGGTGCGACATTATCGTTTTGCTCACGTTATCGCCTAAAATCTTGCGCATTTCCGCTTTTGTGTAAACGCCTATAAAACACGGAGCTTTAACCGCGCTCTTGCCACGATTTTCGGCTGGCTCGCCCAGCTTTGCTAAAAGCTCGGGGTCGGTAACGCTTGGAGCACCCGTAAAACGGACTTTATCGCCATTAGTAATTTCAGGTTGAGCCTCTGTCCACTCTAAAGCGTTGTTCTTGACTTTTTCCCAATTCACGCCGTCTATGGATTTATAAACCGGGTTCTTGTTTTCTCTATCATGGTTTTCAAAATCGTCCTTAACTCCGCTAAAACGCACGTACAGTACGCCGTCTTTGCATCTGATCTCAGGGTCTTGCCATCCGCCGTGCATAATGGGTTCGGTGGTGCTTTGCGAAACGATTACAGGCTCGCCAATTACCAATTTTTTCATCATTGTTCTCCTATATGTTTTTATAAGTTATTATGATTTTATTATATTATACAAACCGCGCTTTGTCAATCTAAACATTTTGTAAAAATATAACAATCTTGGCAAGCGTGACGCTTGACCCAATATGTGTTATTTAGCTAAACTTTGTTTATAGATATTCCTGTACTTTAAGTATAGTTGTATCTATAAGGGGTTTAGGGCGCACTCCCTATATGTGTTATTTGGCTAAAGTTTGTTTATAGATAAAGTAAGTTCTTTAACTTTCGTATATCCTATAAGACTGAGCGTGACGCTTGACCCAACATGTGTTATTTAGCTTTAGTTTATTTATAAGTTTATTTTGTGCTTTAGGTTTAGTTATATCTATAACTCCTCTAGACCCACTGTCAATATATGTTATTTAGCTTTAGTTTGTTTATAAGTTTATTTTGTGCTTTGGATGTGATTATGTCTATAACTCCTCTAGACCCACTGTCAATATGGGGTGACGTGAAAATTTCGGGCGATTCGTGAATCGCCCCTACAATAACTAACATTAGCTGATTACTTACTTTGGTTAAAGCACAACATATCGGGCGTGTTCCTGCGCACCAACATATCGGATCCAACGTCCACGTTGGTCATTTCGAGCGTTAGTCGAGAAATCTCTTTAAGTTCTCTCCACTTCGGTCGAGATGGTGCGAAGGCGGTGGGCAGACCCACTGTCAACTTGTGTTATTTAGCTAATGTTTGTTTATAAGTATGCTTCGTGCTTTGAGTGTTGTTTGTTATATAAAGGTTTAAGGAGCACTCTCTATATGATACAATCCCTATCGTAGGGGCGATTCACGAATCGCCCACTTACTAAAAGTACTAAACACGTATAATTTACTTGCCGTACTCAAAGCACAACCTATCCAGTTAAGCTATACGCTTACTCCTTCCGTCACCTACGGTGCCACCTTCCCCAGTAGTCTTTGAATCTTCTATTGTTGAGCTTAATATGTGTTATTTGGCTTTAGTTTGTTTATAAATAAAGTAAGTTCTTTAACTTTAGTATGTCCTATAAGACTGAGCGTACGCTTGGGGATTGCCACGCTTCGCTCGCAATGACGTCAAAGGGGACGGATATGTTGTCCTTATGTCATTGCGAGGTTACGTAAGCAACCGAAGCAATCTCGGGTTATAGGGTACGTGAAAAATTCGGGCGATTCGTGAATCGCCCCTACTTAATAACTAACGATTGTTAATTACTTGCTTTAGCAAAAGTACAACATATCGGGTGTGCACCTTTGCACCAACGTCCACGTTGGTGTAGGGAACGGATATTTACCATTCCGTTTTTATATAAACAAAACCTAGTGAATATCGTCCACTAGGTTTTGTTATTCTTATTTATTTTCTTCTTTTACAATATCGAGTTTTTCTTCCTCGGAAAGCTCGCTTTCTCCTGCTTTCTTAGCTTCTTCCTCGGCTTCCTTTTCGGCTTTTTCCTGCTCTTTCAAAAACTCTTCCATACGTTTTTTCTGAGCTTCCTTACCGTACTTATTATCAAACACGATAACAAGATACAAGCCGATAGCAAGACAGCCTGCAAAAATAGTAATAAGCCCTACTGCACCGTTTAACAAATTCTTATCGATAAGGTACATCATAAGGAATGCAATAAATGCAAGCATAAATATAAGCGCCGTAATGGCAATAATTTTTCTCAATGTCTTATTCATAGGTGTATTATAATCTTTTTTTTGCAATAATGCAAGCATTTTCGACAAACTTAAATAACTTTCATCAATTTTTGACGCGTTTTTACCCAATTCCACAATTTTTTTTTGCAATTATTAGCAAAAACTCTTATACGTTTGGCTCAAATACAACAAACTCAACTTTCTACACTACTGTTTATCTATTTCAAAAACTTTTGCAAGTACTTTTCGTGTTTTTTATCATAAGGCTGATACCGCATCGACAACTCCAGCTTAGATTTTCTTTTCATAATGCTTTTCGTATGTGAAAACGCATCAAAACCGGCTTTGCCGTGATACGACCCCATTCCGCTTTCGCCCACTCCGCCAAAGCCCATTTCGCTAGTTGCAATATGTATTATACAATCGTTTACACATCCACCGCCAAACTGAAACTTTTGCATAACGTAGCTCTCGCGTTGCTTGTTTTGAGTAAATAAGTATAACGCCAAAGGCTTGGGCTTATCCTTCAAAATCTCATACACGTCATCAAATTTTTCAAACGTGAGAACAGGCAATACAGGTCCAAAAATCTCTTCTTGCATAACGGCGTCTTTCCAACTAACGTTATCTAACACGGTAGGTTCTATCCTAAGCTCCTCCTTATCAACTCTTCCACCAAACACTACTTTATCCTTATCAATCAAAGCGCACACTCTATTAAAATGCTTTTCGCTTATTATCTTGCCATAATTAGTATTGTCAAGCGAATTTTCGCCGTACTGCTCCTTAATTTGAGTAATTATTTCTCTTACAAGCTCATCCTTTATAGATTTTTCGCAAAGAATATAATCAGGCGCAATACACGTTTGACCGCAGTTTAATAGCTTTCCACCCACTATTCGTCTTGCGCAAAACTTAATTGACGCGCTACTATCCACAATGCACGGACTTTTTCCGCCAAGCTCTAATACCACGGGCGTAAGATGCTCCGCGCTACGACGCAAAACCTCTCGACCTACGCTCTGACTTCCTGTAAAAAACACAAAATCAAACTTAAGATCAAGCAGTGCCGAATTTTCCTCTCTTCCACCCAAAACAACCGCCACGTAACTTGGCTCGAAACACTCATCAATCATCTTTTTTATTAACGCGCTAGTTACAGGCGAGTATGCGCTTGGCTTTAATATTGCAGTATTTCCTGCCGAGATCGCATCTGCAAGCGGGCCAATATTCAGCAAAAAGGGATAGTTCCAAGGACTCATTATAAGCACGTTCCCATAAGGCGAAGACATTGTATAGCACTTAGACGGAAACTGTGCAAGCGACGATTTCGCCCTTTTAGGCTTTACAAACGCACGAACGTGATTTATCATATAGCTTAATTCAGTTAACGCCATACCAATCTCGCTCATATAACTTTCGTACGCGCTTTTCCTTAAGTCCGAATATAAAGCATCCACTATATCCGCTTTATACTTCAGTATCGTTGCATACAGCTTTTTAAGCATTTGCACCCTGAAATTTATAGGAAGCGTGGCTCCGCTTTGAAAATACTTACGCTGACTGTCTAAAAGATTAGTTAAATCGTTGTTATTCATGCATAAACTCCAATTTGATTGATACGATTTTCTCTTAAAACTGTTTGCAACCGCAAAAAAATACGGTACTAAGCGAGCCAAAACGTAGCAATGCGAAGAATGTATTGTTCTATGTATATACATATTATACCACAAATCTATATTTGTGTCAATAGCTACACTCAATTCCGCCTTTATATCATATTATCGACCTAAAAATATCGTTTTTCGAAACATAAATATTGACAACGCCGACTAAGTATGATATTCTAAAATTGTGAGGTTATTATGGATATTAAAAAGCTTACAAGCTCAGATTTCAACATAAAATTTATAAACGCAATGCAACAGTTTTGGCCAAATGAACGCCATTTTAATTGCATAAACAACCCCAAAAAAAACAATCTATTATTGTTTTTAAGCGATTGTACCGTAACGTACATTACTAAAGACGGTACTAAACTTATTGCCAAAAGTGGTGACGTTGTATATACTCCTACAAACAGCGAGTATACCGCAACCATCACCAAATTACATGATAACGGCTATACGGTAGGCGTAAACTTTTTACTTTTTGACGAAAATTTAGTCGCTACAACTTTAGAAAACGGAATAACGATATACTCAAACACCGATAAAAATGTGGAATTATTGTTTAGCAAACTCCACCAAAACGAAACGCATACGCCATACCTTAAAAAGCGCATATTGCTTCTTCAAATACTACTCGCTCTATCCTCGTATTCTTCCCCTAGTGCTTACAGTCCATTAATCGCACCAGCCCTTAACTATCTTGCTCAAAACCCCGAAAAAGCACCCCCAATTATAGAGCTTGCAAAAATATGTTCAGTAAGCGAAGTGTACTTTAGGAAAAAGTTTAGAGAATGTATGGGGATATCTCCCATAGAATATCGCAACGCGTTACGGCTTGAACGCGCAAAATCATATCTTGAACGCGACGAAAAAACCATTTTGGAAATATCAGAAATTTTAGGTTACGCCACTGTTTCGCATTTTTGTCAACAGTTTAAAAAACAATACGGAATTTCTCCGCTTGCATACCGCAACGACTATAAACTAATCAACCGCCAATTATAAATCGTCCGCGTCTTGCGTGGGCTTTCCTCCGTCTTTCGGATTGCCTGTATACATACCGTCAGGATCATTCTTGCTTGTAAAAAACTTCTTAATTTTATCAATTATTTTCATACGGTAAGTATACGCAAAGACTCAAAAATCATACTACGTATGCTTAAAATCATTACAAATAATTAAAATTCATACATATTAAAAGGCTTGATTTCATTATTTTGAAATCAAGCCTTTATTTTTTTAGTCGTTATAATATAAATCCAAAATATCCAAGCCAAGCATAGGTAGAAGTCTGGTTAAATTTACACGCTTTCTCATAAACGGATGATACACAAGTCCGTCATCGCACAACTTTTTGTCCACCTTTATATCATAAATAGACGTGGTTGCGCCTGCTAAGGCATATAATCTTTCAAGCTCAGTTACAGAAGGAATTTCTTCCTTAATCGCCCTTCTTATCTCTTGCCAATTTTCAGTAATAACGCTAGGATCTATTTCTTCGGTAATAGTGGGGGTATTGAGCGACATCATTTCGGGCGTGAGCGCAGGTCCGTACGCCTCTTTGATTTTATCCCAGTCAAGATTTTCCTTTCTTGCCACCACGTTTTCCATATCGGCAACCTTGTGATAAATCTTTGCAATCATAAGCGTAGATACGCCCACCTTTTTACCATGATAATCAGCAAACTCGCCACGCTCAATTTTTTTACACTCCCAAAAATGCGAAACAACGTGCTCTGCACCCGATGCTGGTCGCGAAGTGTTTGTAAACTGCATACAAAGCCCGGACAGCACAAGCGATTCCATAATAGCCTTAACCGCTCTTTCGTCATCACAGCTAACGTAAGGCGCAAGCTCGACTATTTCTGAAAGAGCACGTCTAACAAGCTCCATAACCTTAGGACAAATATAATCGCCGTGAACAATATTTGCAATACGCCAATCCGCCATTGCTATAAACTTTGCCATCATATCGCCAAAGCCCGCTTGCTTTAGCACCTTAGGCGCTTTTGCCAAAATTTTGGTATCCGCAATAATTATAGAAGGCTGATGACATTGATAAGAAATCTTAAACCCGTTTTTAAGAATGGGCGCGCCGTCAGATGCAAATCCGTCCATAGAAGGCGCAGTTGCAAAAATCGCAAACGCTTTATTTTCTAAAAACGTGGAATAACGGCATATATCGTTACACGAACCCGAGCCTACCGACAAAATTCCGTCCACGCGCCTAAGAAGAATTCTTAGCTCGTCTACCTCTTCCATGCGCGCTTCCTTCATATCGTCGTACACACGCATTTCTACGGTAAATCCGCTATCTATCAAATTCTCAATAATTCCATTACTTACTCGTAAAGAATTATTATCAGCAACAACCAATATTCGCTTGGGAAAACCGTTTGCGCTGAGAATTTCGCCTACCCTATTAAGGTTTCCGCTATCCACCTCTAAAGCTTTAAGATCAAAGCGGTGTTCTTTTCCGCAAGGACAATTTTGCACCGATTTTTTTAGAGCAACAAGATCCATTTTCGTTTTACCTCGTCAAGTTTTAATTTACATATTTATTGTAATCCTTTAGATTCGCATAAGTCAATCGATTTGCTCAATCGTGCGCATTTTGAAAGATTGTAAGCAATAATACACCATTTATAGCAAACTTTAGCATCAATCGCGCAACAAACGGTTTT
Source organism: Clostridiales bacterium (assembly GCA_015055625.1). Taxonomy (GTDB): domain Bacteria; phylum Bacillota; class Clostridia; order Christensenellales; family Pumilibacteraceae; genus RUG12826. The sequence continues at coordinate 56,988 of SVHU01000011.1, forward strand.
AGAGTGAACGGCTTTTAAGACGGTTTCTAAGCTCGTCTAAGGCATTTATACCCATAGTGTTAAGCCTAAACGAACGCGCCGCAACCTCCAGTATTGCAGCAAGGTTTCTACCAGGCTTTACAGGAACAATATATTTTGTGAGGCTCATTTGCAAAATTTCCTGAGTTTCGCGTTCGTCGCCCAACCTGTCGTACTCCTTATCGGGATTCCAGTCCTCTAATTCTACTACTATATCAATAACCTTTCTAGTTCTTATCGCGCTAGCTCCGTACATAGCTCTTACGTCAATAAGTCCTATACCACGAATTTCCATAAAATGTCTGGTGGTTTCAGGGGCTTCTCCAATAAGTCTGTCGCTGATTCTCTTAATACAAACCGCATCGTCCGCAACAAGACGGTGACCGCGTTTGATAAGCTCCAGCGCAGTTTCACTCTTACCAACGCTACTCTTTCCCGTAATAAGCACGCCCACTCCGTAAATATCCACAAGTCCGCCATGCATTACTATGGTGGGGGCTAGTATTTCATTAAGATAAATGGATAACTCGTTGATAAAACCAGTGGTACGCAAACAGCTTAGCAAAAGCACTCTGTTAAACTTTTTCGCCGAATCTACAAGCTCGGGTAAAACCTCCGCGTTTGCAATTACCATACAAGGAAAATCATAAGCAAAAAGCCTTTCGCACGCAGTAATGCGTTGCTCGCTTGACATGTGTTTCAGGTACGCAACCTCCTGCTCTCCCACAACCTGCACTCGCTCTTTAGAAAAATGCTCGAAAAAGCCAGCAAGCTGAAGTCCGGGACGGGCAACGTTATAGGTTGAGATATGCATTTTTTGCTTTTTACCCTTATTAAGAACTGTAAGATTAAGCCTTTCGCAAAAGTCTTTTATCTTTACGTCCACTTCGTTTTCTTCTATTTCCATACACTTGTTTTTTTCCATATTTCACGCTCCGTTTTACTTAAAAACATCAATACGTACTAGAGTTACTCGTCAAAACAGTACTTTCTGATAGTTTTTGCAACGCCGTCCTCATCGTTGCTCTCGCATACGTAATCGGCAACCTTTTTGACCTCTTCTCTCGCATTTGCTACCGCAACGCCAAAGCCTGCCTCTTCTATCATTCCCATATCGTTTCCGTTATCGCCAAACGCCATAACTTCGCTCTTGTCCACGCCCAAAATTTTACAAACTTCCCTAAGCCCTTCCTCTTTGCCTGCATACTTGCTAACAATTTCGAAATAGCTTCTCGACGCCATAAAATACTTAACGTCAGGTAAATTCATTTTGTCAAATTCATCAAGATAATAGCTTACCTTTTCGGGCGGAATAACCGCAAGAACTTTCAAACATTTGTGGTTGTTATTCTTCACGAAATCGGATACCTTTCCTACCTTTCTTAAAGGTACGTTACATAGCTTTTGATAGTTAAGGTTTATGTCGTTATACTCTTCAACAAGCACCGCATCATCGCAATACACATGTACGTACTCGCCCTTGTTTTCGAAATATTCCAAAACTTTTAGCGCGGTGTCGTGTTCGAGATATACCGAATTAAGCGTTTCGCCGTCCTTGTCTTTAATGCACGCGCCTTGCATACTTACAACGCTTATTTTCTGATGCTCTGTTCCCAAAACTTTGGTGTACTCGACCGCCGAAATATGCATACGCCCAGTACAAATAATAAAAATTCCACCGCGCGCAACGTATTCCTTTATCGTACTTACAGTATAATCGGTAAGCCGTTTGTCGGTAGTTGCCAACGTTCCGTCAAAATCGCACAATATTACTTTATACTTCACTATTCTCTCTCCTTGCCTTGTAGTAGTCATACACCGAACGTACAGCACGCTTATTAAGTCCGCTAACAGCTTCTAACTCTTCCAGCGTTGCGTTGCGTATTGCATCTAAGCTCTCAAAAGCGGATATAAGGATTTGTCTTGTCTTTTTGCCAATATTAGGAATACGCTCTAGCTCGCTATACAAATTTTTAGAGCGCAAATTTCTATGATAGATAACCGCAAACCTATGCGCCTCGTCGCGCACACGCTGTAATAGCTTTAATGCGTTATCGTCGCGTGATAAAATAACCGGCTCGTCTTTATATGGCACGAAAACCTCTTCTTCCTTTTTTGCAAGCGAAATGACTGGAATAAACTTTCCACACTCTTTCATAGCCTCTAAAGCCACCGACAACTGACCTTTGCCTCCGTCTACAACAATAAGGTCCGGGACTTCCCAGCCCTCGTCTATCTTTTTTAGTCTGCGCGTAATAACCTCTTTCATAGATGCAAAATCATCCGCGCCCTTTACGGTTTTTATCTTATATCTTCTATACTCGCTCTTTTCCGCCTTGCCATTGATAAAGCATACGTCAGATGCAACTTTATCAGTTCCACTAATATCCGAAATATCAAAACATTCGATACGTGTTGGAGTTTTTATGTCAAAAATCTCCGCAAGCCTATCCACAGCGCCAATCGTCATAGCCTTTTCTTTTTCGTTTTTAGCTATATTTTTCTCCAAATATTCCGAAGCGTTAGTCTTTGCCATTTGTACAAGCCTATTCTTTGCTCCGATTTTCGGGAACGTAATATCCACCTTTCCCACAGAGTTTTCCAGCTGTTGTCTTAGCGGTTCGCTGTCAAACTCGTGCGCAAAACAAATCTCTTGCGGTAAAAGGGCTGGGGACGAATAGTACTGCAGTATAAACTGCGAATATACGTCCTGAAGTTCTAGCGCAACGTCGATAATGGGATACGTTTTTACGCCAAGCATCTTGTTGCCACGCACCATTGCAACAGCTATTACTGAATACGTTCCGTCGGTTGCATACGCAAAAATATCAAGATCAGCAACGCTACCTAGCGACGCTATCGTACGCGCTTTAAGCCTTTTTAGCATATCCAGCTTGTCGCGGTACTCTATCGCGCGTTCAAAATCCTCGTTTTGCGCAAACTTCATCATTTTTTCTTCCAACACTCTTTGCGCCGTATCTTCACGCCCACCCAAAAAGCGCATAACTTCCTTGACAGTTTCGGCATATTCTTCCTTGCTTACATATCCCATACAACAGCCCTTGCACAAGCCTATGTCATAGTTTAGACAAGCTCTCGACTGCTTTTTGAGTTTTTTAGGGCACGCTCTCATTCCGTACACTGCGCGGATTACACCTACGATATCGTTTACCCTAAGTCCGTTAAAGTATGGACCAAAGTACTTAGCCCCATCATTTTTTACCTTTCTCGTAACCTCGATTGTAGGATAATCGCACCTTGTATCAATTTTAATATACGGATCGGACTTATCGTCTTTGAGCAAAATGTTATAATACGGTTGATTTTTCTTAATAAGGTTTGCTTCCAATGCCAGCGCGTCAGACTCGGAAAGCGTAATAATATACTCAAAATCGGCAATATTAGAAACCATCGCCTGCACCTTTACGGGCTTGGGCGAATTGTTAAAATACTGACTAACTCTATTCTTGAGAATTTTAGCCTTTCCTATATAGATAATATTACCTCCGCTATCCCGCATTATATACACACCGGGAAGAAGAGGTAAATTCTTAATTTTCTGTTTGTCTACCATACGCACATCCACAATAATTTTGTCTGTACAAATCCAGCTGAGCACTAAGCTCTATGCTTCGCTTAAATCCGTTCTTTTTCTTAAAATCGTTATGAAGCCACTTTACGCCCACTTCTTTTGCAATTCTTTCGCCTATCTCATTTATAAGCGTTGCGTTCTTGTGAGGAGATACTGACAGCGTAGAACAAAAATAATCATAGCCAAGCTCTTTTGCCTTTAGCGCGGTTGCGTAAAGACGGATATAAAAACAAATATCACATCTTTTACCACCCTCTTTTTCCTTTTCATACCCCTTTACTTTTTCGATAAAATTTTCGTTATCATACCCGCCGTCAATCACATTAATATCAAAAAATGACGCAACCGTACTAAGATTTTGCTTTCTTTTCTCCTCTTCGTCGCTTGGCATAATGTTTGGATTATACCAGAACAAAGTGAGGTTGCAAAGCGGTTTTACTCGCTCGGTTACCGCCGTTGCACACGGTCCACAGCAACAATGCATAAGAACTTTCGCGTCTACACTCGAAAGTTCTTGCAACATCATCAAATTGTAATCAGGCTTATTCATTAACAACCGTAACCTTAACGTCTTGTTTTGTTGTTGTAACAATTACGTTCTTTCTGCTTGAATCACGGTTTTCATACTTGCTCATCTTTGCGATAAAATCAACTATTCCGTCCACGTTTTTACCATTAACCTTAACGATTTTATCCTCACCGATTTTGAGCGAGTCGCCATCGTAAATTACGTCAACATCGTTAAAAGAAATCTTGATAGAGGCATTCTCTTTAGTTAAAGTATAAGCAGTTTTCTTTGCCGAAGCGTGGTTGATAGCCCTATCGTACTCGGCAAGAATAATAGAAAAAGGAACTACGTAGTTATCGGAAGAAAAATGTACCTCTTCTCCCGCGATATTATCAACCTTTGTTCTTACACCCATACCCAAAACTTCGCCATCTTCCGTAAGTATAGGACAACCGCTCATTCCTTCTCTTACGTAAGAAGAAACGTCATAGCAAAGCAAAGAGTTCAATTTTGCATTTTCATCAAGATAATCCACAGAGTTTACAAATCCGGTTTCCGCAGTATACGTAAATCCTTCCGCATACCCCAAAGCCATAACGTCCATTGCAACGCTAACGTCTGCAACAGCCGGCATCTTATACGATGTATCACAATCAATACTAAACACAGCTACGTCTACATATTCATTCCAAGCCAAATTTTGTGCACTATAAGTTTCGCCTTTAAACGATATTTTAACATTGCCCATATTAGAAGCCACACCGTGATAAGACGTTACAATATACGTTTTATCCCCATCGTCGTGTCTACTTTCCATAACAAAACCTGTGGAAATTTCGCTACCGACTTTTACCTTAACAACCCTGTCCTGCCAATCCAATTCTACTCTTTCAAAAGTGCCGAAAGCAGGTGGTGGTTGTAAAAAATACAACAATACGGACGTGCTTAGCACAATGAAAAAACTGATGGCAACAAACATCATTACCAACCAATATCCGGCTATTCCTTTTTTGTGCGCGTTATCATTAATCATAAATAACTTCTCCGTCTTACTTTTTCTTCAAGTATAACAAAGCTCAAATTTTGCTTTACAAACTAAATTATAACATAATATTTACTAAATGTAAATATTTTTTTAACAACACAAAGCGAAAAGTTAGTGAAAAAGAGCAAAAGCGCCAATAAACAAACTATAAAACATTAAAAAAGCCAAGTTTATTATTTCAAAACTCGGCTTTTTAATATTCTCTATTTTACACTCGCATAATTTTTCCCTTTGCTTGATAATACGGCGCATCGTCTAAATTAAAATCATTGATTTTAGACCAATCAATGGGTGTTTGACCATGCTTTTTCAAAAACTCATTGGCTTTTGAAAACGGTTTAGAACCAAAAAATCCACGGTACGCGGAAAGTGGGCTTGGGTGCGCACTTTGCAAAACCAAATGGTTAGAAGATATATATTGTTTTTTAGATATAGCGTTAGAGCCCCAAAGTATAAATACCATAGGCTTTTCACGCTTGTTACATTCTTTGATAATTGTATCAGTGAAAGTCTGCCAACCAAATGCCGAATGAGATTGCGCCGCGCCTTCACGAACGGTGAGCGTGGTGTTAAGAAGCAATACGCCCTGTTTTGCCCATCCTATAAGCGTTGTTCCCTCAGGCCTGAAGCCTAAATCACTTTCAAGCTCTTGATAAATGTTCCTAAGCGACGGTGGCATAGGGATTTTGTCGTTTACAGCAAACGCCATTCCGTTTGCCTGTCCTTTTTCGTGGTATGGGTCTTGTCCTAAAATTACTACTTTTACCTTATCATAGTCTACCGCCTTTAGCGCAGAATACACCTGATCTTTGGGCGGGAAAACAGTTTTCGTTTTATATTCCTCTTCCACTTTTTTTAAAAGCGTAGAAAAATAAGGCTTCGCGTACTCGTCCTTAAGTACGGCGTCCCAACGGTTTCCGATAATATTCATTTTAATTCTCCGATTATTTTTTACGATACTATTATACCACTATACGACAAGTTTTGCAATAGTTTACGTAAAAAAAATCGAAAGTGCTAAAAATCTACTACTAATTCCTCAACTTTAGCATTATCTTCATCTATAAAATCCAACGCGCACGATAAAAGCGTAAGCGCAGTCTTGTTTTTTAGCGAATACACTACGTTTTTCCCTCTTCGCGCGTCTTCCACTACACCCAAATTCCGCAAGAACGCAAGCTGATGCGATAGCGTTGTTTGATTAATTCCCAAAACCCCAACAAGATCATTCACTATCATTGGCATTATAGACAGAGCCAAGACTATGCGCAATCTAGTTTTGTCAGCAAAAAGAGAAAAAACTCTTTCCATACTTATAATATCACTCTTATTAGGAAGATAAGACTTAATCTTTTTTTTGACTTCTTCGTCCATTATACAATTTTCAACAAACTCTTGCATATATATATTATACAAAACGCGCTTATGACTTTGCAACATTCCCTCATTGCTTTTTTTAGACTATAACCGCTGTTCTTGTAATTCGCTGTCGAAAGGAGAAAAAATGATTCAGCAAGATATCTTCAAAATACTATTACTAGTATTATTGCTAACAAATAATCAAGACTCTGAGGAAATAAACTACACGTCTATCAATAACGTGGTGATTTTACTACTACTCTTTAGCTCGTCTTGCGCGTGCTCTAATAATCAAACTACCCAAAACACCACGTTCTAACGTCTACAAAGCCCACAAAAATGCACAAAAAACCGCATACGTATGCGGTTTTTTGTAACATAGGAATAATTTTCAGATAAATCCAGTTATAGATAATTACTTGCTTTACTCAAAGTACTCATATCGGATGAAACGGCGCGAAGGCGGTGGGCAGACCCACTGTCAATATGGGGCGATTCGTGAATCGGTGCGGAGGCGCACTCCCAATATGAAGGACTAACGATAGTTAATTACTTGCTTTGCTCAAAACACTCATATTAGGTCAAGCTTTAAGCTTGGAGATTGCCACGCTTCGCTCGCAATGACGTCGAATGAATGGAACGACTTTATATGGACTAACGATAGCTAATTACTTGCTTTGCTCAAAACGCTCATATCGGATACAACGTCCTCATTGGTGCGAAGGCAGTGGGCAGACACGCTGTCAATATGAGGGGGCGATTCGTGAATCGGTGCGGAGGCGCACTCCCAATATGAAGGACTAATAGTAGGTAATTTCTTGCTTTACTTAATGTACAACATATTAGGTCAAGCTTTAAGCTTGGAGATTGCCACGCTTCGCTCGCAATGACGTCGAATGAATGGAACGACTTTATATGGACTAACGATAGCTAATTACTTGCTTTGCTCAAAACGCTCATATCGGATCCAACGTCCACGTTGGTGCGAGCAGGTCAAGAAAACCGCAAGTGTTTCGACAGGCACGTACTAATGGTACGTAACCTAGTAGGGATAACCTCTACACTCGATTAACGTTAAAACGGCTTAGTTGCAAGCAAGAGAAATAAACAAAAGCACTCACGCTGGGCGCGTACAAGTCGTACGTAACCTAGTAGGGATAACCTCTACACACGATTAACGTTAAAAACGGCTTAGTTGCGAGCAGGTCAAGAAAACCGCAAGTGTTTCGACAGGCACGTACTAATGGTACGTAACTTAGAAACTCTTGCGGTTTTCGATGAGATGCGACGCAAATAAGCCGTTTTTTTACATTTTGTTGGGAGCGTCAATAAGTATAAGCCCCAAACCGTTTTTGAGAGCATCGGCAACGTATTTAGTAAAGAGTACTCTTGTATACGTTACGTCCTTGTCGTCAACTACAATTCTGTTTTCCAGATAGAACTTGTTGTAAGCTTTGGCAAGAGAGATAAGGTAATGCGAGATAATGCTAGGCTCGTATTTTTCGCCCGCTTCTAAAACGGTAGCGTCATACTCGTTTAGAAGCTTGATAACCTCGTATGCAGAAGCGCTGTCAAGAGCGGAAATATCAAATTTTCCGTCTACGTTTCCTGCTTTTCTCATTACGGAGCGACATCTTGCGTGAGTGTACTGAAGGTATGGTCCAGTTTCTCCCTCGAAAGACAATGCCTTGTCGTAAGAGAACACCAAGTCCTTAATTCTTGCAGACGAGAGCGCATAGAAAATTACAGCGCCAACACCTACCTTTTCGGCAACACCATCCTCTTCGTCCGCGTTCTTTTCCTTCATAACAGCCTTAACTTTTTCTACCGAGGTATTGAGAACGTCCTCTAAAAATACAACGTTGCCCTCACGAGTAGAAAGCGTTGCGCCCTCTAAGCTTACCATTCCAAAAGGCACGTGAACAAGCTTGTTAGCCCAATCATACCCCATAAGCTCTACAACCTTAAATACCTGCTTAAAGTGCAAGTTTTGCTGATATGCAACAACGTATAAGCATTTATCAAAGTCGTAGGTTTGCTTTCTATAAAACGCGGCGGCAAGATCTCGCGTAGCATAAAGCGTTGCGCCGTCCTTTTTAAGGATAAGACAGGGCGCCATGTTATATTCGTCCAAATTTACAACCTTTGCACCCTCAGACTCTACAAGCAAATTCTTAGCGTAAAGCTCGTCGATAACAGGTTGCATTTTGTCGTTATAAAAGCTTTCGCCGGCGTAAGAATCAAACTTAATTCCCAGCTTGTCGTAAACCTTGTTAACCTCTTTTAAGGTGATAGTCTTAAACTTTTCGAAGATTGCAAGAGCCTCCTCGTTGCCCTCTTCTATCTGCTTAAACCAATATCTGCCCTCTTCGTTCAAACTCTCGTCCACTTCCGCCTCTTTGTGGAAACGCACGTACAAATCCAAAAGCGCCTTTATCGTACGCTTTTCAATATCCTCGTCGCTACCCCACTTTTTGTAGGCAACAATAAGCTTACCGAACTGAGTTCCCCAATCGCCCAAGTGGTTAATACCCACTGTTTCATAACCGAGATATTTATAAATACGGTAAAGAGAACCACCAATAACGGTTGTAAGCAAGTGCCCGATATGGAAAGGCTTTGCGATATTAATAGACGAATAATCTATACAAACAGTTTTGCCGTTCTTTTCAAAAGGCGTATATTCCTCACCCTTTTTAGCAATCTCGTCAAGTATCATTTCGCTAATCTTTTGCTTACTCAAAAAGAAGTTGAGATATCCGCTTACCGACTCGGTTTTTTCAATATACTCGCTTTCTTTTACGCAAGCTTTGATCTGCTCAGCAATCATCATAGGGCTTTTGCGAAGCGTTTTTGCAAGCTTAAAGCAAGGCAAGCACACGTCGCCGTTCTTTTCGTCCACCGAAAGCGTAAGCGCCTGATATAATTCCTCGCTTGATAATAGCTCGGTTTCTATACTATTAGCAACAATTCTTCTTAAATCCATTGTTTTCTCCAAAAATCTTAAACGTTAAATCTGAAAAGCACAACGTCGCCGTCGCACATAACGTATTCCTTACCTTCGCTTCTTACCTTGCCCTTTTCCTTAGCCTGGTTAAAACCGCCAAGCGAAGTAAGATCGTCATAAGTTACAACTTCTGCGCGGATAAATCCCTTTTCGAAATCAGAGTGAATCTTTCCTGCAGCTTGTGGCGCTTTAGTACCTTTTTCGATAGTCCAAGCTCTTACTTCTTTCTCGCCTGCAGTAAGATAGGAAATAAGACCCAAAAGCTCGTAACCTGTCTTGATAATACGGTTAAGACCGCTCTCGTTAAGACCAAGTTCTTCGATAAACATCTGTTTTTCCTCGACGTCGGTAATACAAGCAATTTCCTCTTCTATCTTTGCGCAAATGGACAAGCATTGCGAGTTTTCAGTCTTTGCGTACTCCTTTACGCGCTTAACCATATCGTTATCCTCGCCACCAATATCGTCCTCGCCAATATTACAGCAATAAATAACAGGCTTGGAAGTGAGAAGGAAAAACGTATCCATAAGCTCTTTTTCTTCCTTTTTAAGCTCTAATGTACGCAAATTCTTTTCGTCGCTAAGATGATTATAGAGCTTTTTGAGAAGATCAGCTTCGTCCGCATACTGTTTTTCTCCCGTCTTTACAAGCTTTTCCGCCTTGTCAAGACGTTTTTTAACTACCTCCATATCCGAAAGTATAAGCTCTAGGTTGATAGTTTCGATATCTCGTACAGGATCGATACTTCCGTCCACATGAATGATGTTAGAATTATTAAAACATCTTACAACGTGAACAATTGCATCTACTTCTCTGATGTGAGAAAGGAATTTATTGCCCAAGCCTTCGCCTGCGGATGCGCCCTTTACAAGACCAGCAATGTCTACAAACTCCAAAACCGCCGGGGTAATCTTTTTCGTGTTGTACATTTTTCCAAGCACTTCTAATCTTTCGTCAGGAACAGCTACCACGCCCACGTTGGGCTCAATTGTACAAAACGGATAGTTTGCACACTCCGCGCCTGCCGACGTAATTGCATTGAACAACGTGCTTTTTCCCACGTTTGGAAGTCCTACTACACCTAATTTCATAATCTACTTTGCCTCTTTTTATTTATTTTCCTGTCTATTATATAGCATTTTGACAGTTTTGGCAAGGTAATAGAGCACAAAGTCGCATTATTTTTATAAAAATAATGGAGCTTGGCTGATCTTATTGCCAAACTCCACATTATTCTATCTTGCAAAAACTCTTTTGGGAATGAAGCTTATACCGTTATCTTCCGCCCAGTTTTCACTATACTTTGCTAGCGCTCTATCATAAACGTCCTTTATCGCGTAGTACTCACTCCATAGCTTTGCACACTCCCTTTCATACTCGTCTATCTTCTCTTTAAGCTTAAACATATACTCAAACTTTTCCTCAAGCTCCAAAAATATATCTAGCGCTGGCTTAGTTTCCTCTCCGCTTACGTCCATTGTTTTTTCGTTAGTTCTCTTTTCGCTTTGAATTTTTACAACAATTTTAGCAAACGGCTTCTTTTCTCTATCCCATTTTTCAAACTCTTCCAATGTTCTTATATCGCGATTTTCCACGCTTTTGTCGCTGTTTTCAGCATACGTATCGCAGTTTTCCTCACATTTGTACCCTTGCTCCATCACAGTTTCATACTTGCACGGTTCTTGAACATCTACCGCCTGCCCGGGTTTAGCATTTTGCACAACGCTTGACATAAGGGTTGGAATAAGTAAAAGACTAACTAATTTTAACATAAATAAAACCTCCATAACAGCGTATTTCTACGCCTTTATGAAGGTATTATTTGCTTCTTTTCTCTTTTTATTCGCCCTTTACAAAAACAAAAGCTATCTTGTCTCCAGTTATGCTTTCTACTTTTATGCGCACTCTATCTCCAATACGGTAGCGAACAGTTCCGCACGAAAGAGTCATAAGCTTTTCGTTGTACACAAAATTTCCGTCCATACTCTCGGCTTTAACCATACCTTCAACACTATTGTCAAGCTCCACAAAGACGCCCCTATCCGTAACTCCACTAACAGTTCCGTCATACTCGTTTCCAATTTTGTCCGCCATAAACTTAGCCTTAAGCAAATCATCCACCTTTCTTTCAGCCTCTTCCGCAATCTTTTCACGCTCGGAAGAAATTATGGAAATGTTTTTCACTCTATCCTTATATATACTAAGTGAATTTCCATGAAGCGCGTCTTTTATTATGCGGTGAATAGCAAGGTCGGGATATCTTCTTATAGGCGAGGTAAAATGGCAATAGAACTTCTTTGCAAGACCGAAATGCCCTTTACAATCTGGTCGGTAGTCCGCTTTTGACATAGAACGCAAAGCCACTCTACTTACCACGCCTTTTAAGTTATCTTCCGTTTCGGACAAAAGCTTGGCGTAATCTTCAGGCTCGGGCTCTTGTACAAATTTTACGCCTAAAGATTGCAAAAACTCATTAAGCGCGTGCACCTTTTCGGGAGGGGGCGTTTCATGAACACGGTACACAAAGGGCGCCTTTTGAATAGCGAACTTTCTTGCTACCGTTTCGTTTGCCATAAGCATAAACTCTTCTATAATTCCGTGCGATACTAAACGCTTTAGTGGATGAATGCCCACAACGTTTTTATCCTTGTCAAAATCAAACTCTGTTTCAGTAATATCAAACTCAACCGAGCCTTTTGCCAATCTCTTATTTTTTAGAATAGTCGCAAGCTCGTCAGCATCTTTTAGCATGGGAAGTAAAAACTCGTAAATTTTGCAAAGCTCTTCGTTTCCGTCCAAAATTGACGCAACCTTTTCGTACGTCATACGCGCTTTAGATTTTATAACACCCTCACAGATTTTATAGTCGTAAACGTTACCCTCAGTATCGATTTTCATACAAACCGACAAAGTCAAACGCTCTACGCCCTCGTTAAGCGAACAAATTCCGTTGGATAATTTTTCGGGAAGCATAGGAATAACACGGTCGGCAAAGTAAACGCTGGTAGCTCGCTTTAATGCCTCCTTGTCTATCTTTCCATCCATTTTTACGTAGTGCGCAACGTCCGCGATATGAACGTCAAGCTCAAAACCGTACTCGTTACGTCTTACGCTTATAGCATCGTCAAAATCCTTACTGTGCTCGCCGTCAATGGTTATAACTAAGTTATCAGTAAAATCTTCTCTTCCTTCTTTTTCCTCTTCTAACACCTTACTAGGAATTGCATCGGCAGCGTCCATAACGTAATGGGGGAACTTTTCGGGAAGCTGATAAGAGCGGATTATGGATAAAATATCCACGTCCGTTATACCCTCTTTACCCAGCCTTTCGGTAACAATACAAAAAGCAGGGTCGGGAAGAAGACGGGCAACAACTCTATCGTCCTCGTCATAGTCCACGCTATCTGACGGAATTACCGCGATAGATTTGGGCATTCCGCGCTCTATGGGCAAGCAGTATCCGTTTTTGATAAGACCTACAAAATATTCTTTGGTTCTTTCGATAATCTTTACAACTCTACCCTCGCCATTTCCCTTTTCGTGCGAAATTCGTCTTACGATAACCCTATCGCCGTGAATTGCACCGCGCAAATCGTCCTCGCCGATAAAAATATCCCCGCTTTTATCGTCAGGCTCGAAAAACGCATAGCTTTTCCCTGTTCCGATTATCTTACCCTCTAAATCGAACTTATTGTTTTTTGTGATTTTTGCTTTAAGATCGGAAGTTTTTCTCGTCTTTTTTTGCTTGATTGTTTTTTTCTGTTTTCTTTTCATATAAAACCTCCTTGTAAATCGAATTTTGTAAAAAAATAAAGAGATGACCATGTTCAGTCATCTCTCGTTTTTAGCTAACTTATGCCTGTCTACCCGTGATAAGGATGGTAATGAAGAACAATACCGTAAGAACAGCAATAGATATTGCAAGAATAACGGTAAGTTTACGCAAAAGACCTTCCAAGGTACGGGATTTGTTTTTTCCGTAAAAAGTTTCGCTCTGTCCAGTAATCGGATTAACGCCGTTGCTTGCGCTGGGCTGAATTATTACTACTGCAATGAGAACGATACTCATAAGCGCGATGATAACTGCCAAAATTACTCTTATAACTTCAAATGCGGCTACAGCTTCAACGGATAAACCCTGAGCTGCCAATAAATTTATATACATATATTAATCTCCTCTCTTCCGATTAGCCTAATTATTATAGCATAGCAAAAAGGTTTATGCAAGCATTTTACCCACGATTTTTACAAAAATTAGTCCGTTTATTCCGATTTTTACGTTTTTTTTCTGCAAAATACATATATTAGCCTTCTTTTTTTCCACACTCTTGACAGGTTTTGTTTTTAGTGTTACAATATATTTATGAAATACATCACTGACATTTATTATTCTTCACAAAACGAGCCGTACGAAAAAGCTTCAGGGTACATCGTAGACGAGGGCTCAATTTTCAGAATTGGTTTTACTACCTTAGAGTATGGTTTTGAGGTAAAAAACGACAACGGAAAAATATCCGTTATAAGAACAGGAGAACAGGCTTATACCATAAACCTCTCAAAAACGCCGTCCACCTTTAACCTTACCACGCCTTACGGAATTTTAAGCTACAAAACTCAGCTTATTTCTTTTTCAAACGAGAAAAAGAACTCTTCGTGCTCCATAACGCTAGTATATTCGCTCACCGACAACACTAACCATACTCAGAAAAACACTCTAAAACTACGGGGGATGATTAAATGAAAATAACTTACTTGGGACATTCTTGCTTCAAATTACAAACGTCTACCGCTTCTTTTATATTCGATCCCTTTGCGGATATTGGCTATAACGTAAAAAGAGTGAGCGCTGACGTTGTGTTATGCTCTCACGATCACTTTGATCACAACGCTGTACATCTTATTGACTATAAGCGCGTAATAACCGACAATGTTAACGAAGATGTAGACGGCGTTAAAATATCATCATACCTTTCCTATCACGACGAGGTAAAGGGCGCAAAACGCGGAACTAACTTTATATACAAGCTTTGCGTTGAGGGTAAAAATATAATACACCTAGGCGATTTAGGGTTTGTAGACGATGGCGTTATTTCCTTTATTAAAAACGCGGACGTTCTTCTTATCCCAGTAGGCGGAACGTATACGATAGACCCAATGCAGGCGCGCGACCTAATATATACCGCTACTCCCAAACACGTTATTCCAATGCATTACAGGAGCGGAAACAGTCGAATCAATATTGCTCCGCTTCCATACTTTACTCAGCTTGTAAACTTGGTAAATTACCTACCCTCAACGGTAGATATTAACGAGCTTAAAGAGGGTATAAATATAATGGAAATAGACAACTAAAAATAAAAATCCTTTCTCTAAGAAGTTAGAGAAAGGATTTTTTTACACGTTTTCCTATATACGTATGCAAGTTTTAAGTTATTTATTAAGAATTAGCACATCTTTTAGCTTCCACTCTTCATCCAAAAGCAGAAACTCCGCATCATAGCCTTTTTTGATTTCACCCTTTTTAATTCCCATCATTTTAGAAGGTGTCGTACTTGCCATTTTGTACGCTTCTTCCGGCTTTATACCAAACTCAATAGCCTTTTGAACACACCCGTAAAGAGAAGTCGTAGCTCCTGCTAAAGTATCCGTTCCCCTAAGAGTTGCTTTTCCGCTTTTTACGGTCACTGCAAGTCCACCGCTATTATACTCACCATCTGAAAGAAGAGCAGGGCGAATAGCATCACTAATTAAAATCATACGCTTAGACGAAAAGAGCTTATACGTAAGACGAATTACAGACGGATGAATGTGCATACCGTCGCAAATAATCTGAACGTATGCTCCGCTATCATAAGCCGCGCCTAAAATAGAGGGTTGTCTATGATGAAGAGAGGGCATACCGTTAAATAAATGCGTTACGCATTTTGCGCCTGCATTAAAGCCAGCCAAAGCTTCATCGTAAGTTGCTTCGCTATGACCTACAACAACTAAAGCCTTACTGTTTTTAATATACTCGATAGCCCCTTCAACCTCAGGGGCAAGCGTAATAAGCTTAATATTATCTCTATCGTCAAAATCAGAAAGGTTTGGCTTTACAATACAGTTTGGATCTTGCGCGCCCTTGTATTTGTGGCAAATATACGGTCCCTCACTATGATACCCAACAATGTTAGCTCCCTCAGTTTGAGGAATTGCATCAAACGCATTTCGTATATCTTTTACAGGAATAGTACAGCCTGTCGGATACCAAGATGTAGTACCCTGCATAGCCCAATGCTTAGACATTTTTTTAAGCGCATCTACTCCGTCCGTAGACTCCATGCCCATACATCCGTGACAATGTACGTCTACAAGACCTGGAACAATTCTTTTTCCCTCGCCGTCTATTATTTTATCAAAGCGTTCTTTTGGCATAATATCCGCGCTGTAAATTGCGTGAATTTTACCATTCTTTACCGCTATATTGCATAGTTTTCCCCTATACGTTACATTGATTATAAGTACATTCAACTCTTTTTTCTCGGTTATAAGCATTTCTAATTCCTCCGTTAAAGAATATTTTTTATCTCTTTCCATCCGCTTATGGAAACGTCCGCCTCAGCGCATTTTTTATTGGTTTCGCTCTTGTCAAAATAACACGTTTTAATGCCTACGTTTTTCGCTCCGCTTATATCAGACGAAAGCGAATCGCCTATCATTATCATTTCACTAAACTCTATCGCTTTTTCGTCATTACGCGTAAAATACTCGTCTAATCTGCGCTTTGCAATCTCGAAAAACTCACGCTTGGGCTTTTGCTCGCCCATTTCCTCAGATATAAAATCAAGCGTTGTAAACTCATTTATTCCGCTAATTTGAAGCCTGTTTTTTTGTTGCTCAAACGGTCCGTTTGTAGCAGTACAAACAACGTACCTTTCGCTTAGATATCTTAACGCGTCTATTGCGCCGTTTATTAAAATAGCATTGTCAAAAAGCGTCCCTTTAAAAAATTTTTCAAACGCTACTCCGTCGCCCACAATACCTAACTTTTCAAAAACACTGTTCCATCTGTTGTTAAGAATATCCTCGTACGAAACTTCGCCCTTTTCGTAAGCTCGCCAAAACCCATGATTGATAATGCAGAACTCGTCGTACATCCACTCCTCGTACTTTTTGAAGCCGAATTTTTCAAAGCCAGTTTTCATAGCAAATTTTACGTACTCGTCAAAGTCCAACAAAGTATTGTCAACATCTATCATAACAACCCTTATCATGCTTTCTCTCCTTTTTATATAGAATAGCATATTATAAATTTTTTTTCAAGAGAAAAAAAGAAAAACTCAAAAAGGTATTGCAATTATTTTCAAAAACAGTTACAATATAAAAAAGGCAATGGAGAAAATTATGTTTAGACAACTTACGCGAATCAAACAAAAATTAGCGAACGAAGAATGCGAAAATATTCTCACACTTCAAACTCGTGGCGTTCTCTCAGTAAACGACGAAAACGGCTATCCTTACGCTATGCCCATGAACCACTTTTACAATAAAGAGGACGGCTGCATATACTTTCACTCAGGCAAAAAGGGACATAGAACCGATTGTATAAAGAACAACGACAAAGCTTGTTTTTGCGTGTATACAAGCGGAGAAAAAGCGGACAACGAATGGGCGTATAGGGTAAAAAGCGTGATAGTTTTTGGAAAAATCGAAATAGTAGAAGATATTGACACTGTTATCGATATCAGTAAAAAACTGTGCTATAAATTCACTCAGGATGAAGAATATATAGAAAACGAGATAATCAACCACGCTAAAAACACAATACTTTTGCGACTAAAACCTCAACACGTATGCGGTAAAACGGTAAAAGAAGAATAAAACAAGGAGCAACAAATGGAACTTAGAAGAATTTTTGATACTATCCCAAACGAATTTGATAAATTCCGTCCAAGATACTGCGCTCAGCTTTTTGACAAGCTCATCAGCTTTTGCTCTATCAAACAAGGTAAAACGGTTTTAGAGCTAGGACCTGGCACAGGACAGGCAACCGAGCCAATCTTAAAAACCGGATGCAATTATCATGCAATAGAGCTAGGCGAAAACTTT
This sequence comes from Clostridiales bacterium, assembly GCA_015055625.1. GTDB lineage: Bacteria > Bacillota > Clostridia > Christensenellales > Pumilibacteraceae > RUG12826. The sequence continues at coordinate 74,605 of SVHU01000011.1, forward strand.
TATAACGCAATGAAAGCAAAGTACGCCCACTATCCCAATTTTAACATCGTAAACGACGATTTTATAACTTATGATTTTGGCAACACTCAATTTGATATGATATACTCGGGCGCAACCATTCAATGGATAGACGAAGAAATTGCATTCCCAAAGACTTTTAAGTTGTTAAAGCCAGGTGGCACGCTTGCAATGTTTTTAACCAAAGGCGACTACAAAACGCCAAACCCAATGCTGTACGAACAAATTCAAAAGTTGTACGATAAATACTATAAACCGTCAATTCCCTACACTCGCGGTTCGTTTGCATACACGAACGCTCCCCTGTACGGCTACGAAAATTTTGAAACGCACGAATTTCATTCAACCAGAGTTCTTACCGCGGACGAATACGTAGGCTTATGCTCCACACATTGCGACCACATAACAATTCCACAGCCTTATAAAACCGAATTTTTCGAAGCTCTGAGAAATACCGTATTAAAGAATAACAACCAAATAGTTTTTTATGATACGCACGTACTGCACCTTGCTAAAAAACCATTATAATTTGCTTTTATAACGTATTAAAAATTACTGTCATCAACTATACAAACTCTTAATAAGAATCCACCAGCTTAGCTGGTGGTTTTTCTTATGCGGGCATAGCCCTACTATACTAGCTGCCCCTTAAGGGACTTGTTTGTTCCGACACTTGCACTTCCTCTATTTTTTCTGTTTCTCTTTCTTAAACGGGTCTATGTATTCTTCTATGCTTATTTGATCCGCTATCATATCTTCTTTTTCTTGGTTCTTTATGTATTCCTGTATTGCTTTTTCATTTCTTCCTACCGTATCTACATAAAAAACCCTGCACCAAAAATGTCTTTGTCCGTATTTGTATTTTAAGTTGGCATGTCTTTCAAACAATATCAGTGCACTCTTTCCTTTTAAGAAGCCCACAAAACCGCTTACGCTAAGTTTTGGGGGTATGCTTACATACATGTGTATATGATCAACACACGCATGTGCTTCTATTATTTCTACTCCTTTCCATGCGCATAATTCACGCAATATTTTCCCTAT
>SVHU01000012.1:0-14964 GCA_015055625.1 Clostridiales bacterium
TAGACGAATCAACTGTGTAGTCATTTGCAGAAAGTACAGTTTCGTTATCAAGCTGATCTAAGAACTTGACTACAAGTCCGTCAGTGCTAAACTGCTCGCCCACCTCAAAAGTTCCAATATATCCGCTTGCTTCGATACGAAGGGGCGGAATGGGAGAGTATTGAACTACAATCTTGAAATCTGATTGTCCGTTGAGATAATCGAAGATATCGTCAAGAACAATAGTTGCATTATTCTTTGCGCCCTCTACTTCGATATCGTTTATAGTAACTTTGTACACTCTTCCATCTTGAGCTGGATGCGCTTCAAGCTCGTAATATCCTGCGTTTGCGTACACCTTATTTTCGTAAGTGTAAATCTTTTCGCCATAACCGTTGCCTTCTTGAGCAATGGATACGGAAACGTTGTAAGTGTCGGCGTTAGTAAAATGCAAGTTTATCGTTTGATCTTGCTTATTGTTTATTTCTTCCACCATCAACACGTATTCTCTTACTCCGTTAGTTACTTTTTGCAAAAGATATGGCATAAGGTCAAAATCTTCCCCCAGAGTAAGCGAAGTAATAATATACTTAGTTTTCAAATCACACGTAAACGAAAGTTTTCCGTTTTTATTAAACTCGTCAATATTCGTTTTTACGTTTTCAATCGTGGTTTTATCCATATGATCAGACTTATTGGAGCTCACGTTAAGATATAGCCACTTATTATCGGAATTAATGCTGTACATTTTTTCTCCAAGCAAATAACCTATCTCTAACATATCTAAATAGTTCCAATGCCAACTATCCGATCCATTAACGTATTCTGCGCCCGTTTCCTTATCAAAATCATTAATAAGAAATTCCGAAGTATTCACCACGTAATATTGGTTAAGACTTTGAGCAATTTCGTGTTGCATTGCAATAAATTTCTTGTTCTTTTCAATCTCGCTCTCTCTTGCAGACGCAAACGTTCTTGAAATCTCGCCACACACAATAGGTAAGGACGAATAATCTTCACCTGTAATCTCACTAAGTCTACCACGAATATCGCTAATCAAAGCATCAAACACAACCTTATATCTACTTTCGTTTCCTTTATCCGTTGTGCCTTGTAACCAACAAAGCGACTTAAAATTAATTTTCGTATACCCTGCTTTTTGCATCAGCTCATAATTACTGCTTAAAAAAGTAATAAGCTCTCTATACAAAAGTCCCGTGGGATGACGATAATACTGACCGTCCCACAAATCAACGGCAAGCCCACCGTTTGTTACGTTCCACAAGCTTTCGGGATACCAAGTTCCGTACGTTGCGTCGAAATCATTTATCTGCTTTAACTCTTGAATATTAATATTAGCATCGTCATAATGGTTGATAAGCGAAGTTCCACCTGCTCCAACCTTTATAATAATTGCGTCAGTATTTTCCTTTTGAGCATAAATAGGATCGAGATATTCTGCCATTCCAAGCTCTGGACCAATATGGTTTTTAGCTTGCGTATAGCCCAAGCCTTGCGTTACAGGCACAAAATCGGTAATTAAATACCCTGACCCCGTTGTCGTTGGATGTACGTTATGATTGTATAAAACGTTTTCATATTTGATAGCCGAATTAGCAAACGAGCTATTATTTTGCTGTTGATACACAGGACTTGCGCCGTTTGCAATAAGGGTAGACCCAACAGCATTAGACTGTCCCGCAATAAGATATACGTCAGCAATCTTTTCAGTTTGATCTTCTTTAGCTTTCACACTCATTGCCTTTTCTCCTGCAAATATTATTGTTATCCCACATAAAACAACTAAGCAAAGAAAAAGCAATCCTAATTTTTTAACTACTGCTTTCATTGTCTTCCATCTCCACGCAAAACGCATCGTCCACTCCACACATATTGAGCCTTATTCCGTCAGACATTAACCGTTTTCCCTCATACGTATCACCTAAAACGCTATATTTTGCATTTTCTAAGCACTCTGGATATACGGTTATATCCTTTTGGTTGCGCTTATAATTAAACACGTAAATCTTAATTTTAGTAAAGCTTTCGTCGCTAAACTGCAATACGGTTACACCATCTGTATCCGTAAGTATTCTACACTCGCAGTTTTCCCAAAACTTCGCTTGTTTTTTATACTCTATAATAAATTCTTTAAGCTTAATAAAATCGCTATCGCAAATCTCGGTAAGGTCGCAACTAATTCCAATAGGACCACCCACTGACGCGCACTGCAAAAAGCTGTGTTTTACGCTCGTCATTGAGCCCCACTCGGCATCCAGACACACGGTAAGACGGTCTGAGGGAAGACGCGTGGTATAGTCCGCTCTAAAGTTTTTTGCAGTAGCTACGGTTATCCACTTTTCCAAAGCTCTTGGCGGAATTCTTTTTAGCGTGTCTTTGAATATTCTTGCTTGCGTAAAAATACTATGATTATCACTCATCCAAAACGAATCGAAATCCCTAAGATTTACAAGCGCCATTCGCATACCACCGCTCGCGCAATTTTCCAAGTATAAGTCGGGAAAATCCGTCTTGATTTTTTTGAGAAATTCTCTATATCCCTTAAAGTGTTTGATAAATCCATTTTTGCCCAAATCATAAAAATGCTCGGCATTGTAATCGAATTTAATAAACTTTATGCTATACTTCTCTATTCTGTCTTTAACTATTCTATAAATAAAGTCAACCGCCTCAGGATTAGAAAAATCCACGAAAACGCTATCGCCTTCCGCCACGTAAAACTCAGGGTGTTCTCTATAATTTTTACTATCCTTACTTGCTCTTTCTATCTCGAACCACAAGCCAAACTTCAACCCACTCTCGTGTACTTTTGTTACAAAATCGGACATACGTCCTCGCATATTTGCTCCCAAACACTCTTCCCAATCGCCAACGCTAGAGTACCAATCTTTAGGCGGGCCAAACCAGCCTGCGTCTATAACAAAATACTCCGCGCCAAGCTTTCTAGCCTTTTCGAGCTGAGCCAAACACTTATCATAGTTTATTTCGTCAAAGCTGGACATCCAACTATTATAAATAATCGGCACGCCTTTTGACGGATACTCTGCGTTTGCAAACCTATGCATTTTGTACGCATCCAAGTCCGTTTTATTAGTAAAGCGATAGTATAAAATTTGGGGAAGCTTCAAACGCTCTCCGCTTTGCATTTTATAGCAAAAATCACGCTCGGCATATCCAATCTCTACTACTATCTCACACTTTCCACCATAACCTTGCGTGTACTTTCTACGCACAGAATACTGCCATTTACCGTCTGATAGTATATGAAAAACGTAGCCTCGTCCGTTTTGCTTATTGTATATAGCAAAGAATGGTGGAATAGCGCAATTAGCTCTTATATCGTCGTTTCTTCCCACAATCTCCGAAAACAAATGTTGCCACGCTCCCACGCTCTCGTTGCACCACTCGCTATACTGAGTATAAACCTCATAATCTCCGTCCGACAAACAAAACGTAGATAGCGCGCAGGTCAGGTCAATATCCCTTCCGCTCACGTTTTGCACTTCATCCTCTCTAAGCGTTGTATCTCCGACTTTATTACTTTCGTTTACAACTATTTTAAGAGTGGAGTTTTGAAAAACTTTGCAATTATTTTCAATCTTAAAATCACCCGAAAGATACTCAAAATTTCCAAAAATCGCGCATACGTCACTAACTTTTAGCGAATTTTTCATAATCAGTTCAAACTCCTTATTTGCTTATAGATTTTCTTGTACTTACTATAATATGCATCGTATTTGTCGCTGTTTTCTTTAGCTGGGCAGTAGTGTTTATCGTACACTACAAACGTCTTTTTAGCCTCGTCATAGTTCTTTACAGTACCCATTGCAACTGCTTGTATCATAGCGCATCCACATAGTCCGCCTTCGCTTGAGCGCAAAGTTTTTATTTCCACTTTTTGCACGTTAGCCTTGATTTTCAGCCAATTATCCGAATTTGATCCGCCACCGGTTGCGACAAGACTATTTATTTTTATTCCGTATTTTTTTACCGTTTCGCCATTAAACCGCATTTCCATTGCAGTTCCTTCCATTATCGCCTTGTATACCTGACTATCTTCGGTTTGCGTGGTAAGGTTTAGTATTGCGCCCCTTGCTCCAAGATCCTGATACGGAGTGCCAGCCCCTCCAAAATACGGCAAAACGTAAATACCGGAAGGATTTTCATCCATCTTGCTTTCCATGTACGCAAAATAATCTTTCTCCTCTCCGCAATATCCGTGCATTATTTTTTTCCTGAACCAGCTAACGGTTGATCCACACGAATAATTTAGAATGTAAGTACAATACAATCCACCCACAACGTACGGCACACACGGATAGCCCTGATTCCCCATTCTGATATCGGACGAAGGAACGTCAAACAACGTTGTTATGCACTCCACCGTTCCCATTCCGTCCACCGCATCGCCTTTTTTTATCGCGCCTGCGCCCAAGCTCGCGCACACCTGATCGTGCGAGCCCAAAACAAGTATCGGAGCAAATGCAAGACCTAAGCTTTTTACCAATTCTTCCTTTACTTTTCCCACCCTATAACCGGCTCGTTTTGGAATAGAAAATAAATTTGAGGGAATACCTACCTCTTGTAAAAGTTCACTGGAAAAACATAGCTTACGTATATCAAAAGCGCCAGTTCTTGCGGCCAGCGAATAATCTATTACCCTTTCTCCTGTAAGCAAATACCCTAAATAATCACAAACAAGCATAGCCTTTTTAGCCCTTGCAAAAAGATCCGGATGATTGTTCTTTATCCACAACAACTTATATAGCGAATACATACTGTGTGCTGTTACGCCAGTTATATTAAAAACTCGCTCGTTTCCCACCTTTTGCTCAACCCATTTAGCTTCCTCCTCTCCTCGCGCGTCGGTATATAGCATTGGATGAAAAAGCACGTTGTCAGCCTCGTCAAGTAGCACGAAAGATTCGCCAAGCGAAGAAATGCATATAGACGCAATATCCTTATATTCAAGCGAAAGTATCATCGCTTTAAGTTTTTGCCAAACCGTGTCTAAATTGATATAGTTCTCTCTATCTATCGACAAAAAGCCGTATTCTTCACTTTTGTAGCAAAGAATTTCCCCTTTTTCGTCAAACAACTGACACTTACAGCAAGTCGTTCCCACGTCTACGCTCAAAAATTTCATCATATTCTACTCCTTTTTTACTATTTTACTTGATTTAATAGGCGTAATATAGTATAATTTCTATTAAAATATGGTAAATTCGTATCGGGGATTACGATTATGACGTATGATTTTACAAAAATTCAGTCGCTACTAAAAGATTTTTATAATCTTACCGGGATAAAAACGTGCATTTACGACAACGAGGAAAACGAGATTTGCTACTACCCAGAAAAATTTACACCCTTTTGCTCTTTGCTCAGAAAAAATCCGCAAATGGACGAAAGATGCAAAAACTGCGATAAAAAAGCGTTTGCAATATGCAAAAAAACGCGCGCTCAATACGTTTACACCTGCCACGCAGGACTAATAGAATGTGTTTCGCCCATACTGTACGATAATAAAATCATAGGCTTTGTAGTGCTCGGACAGATCAAGCCTCAAAACGCTTCCCGCCCCTCAACCGACTTGGATTACACGTCTGAAGACTTGGATGTAATGTACCAAAAATTACCCAACATCAGCATGGAGAAAATCAACTCCGCAATAAAAATTATAGACGCGTGCGCAAGCTATGAGTATTTGAAAAATCTTCTGAATCAAATAGAAAACAAAATAGACGTACTACTCGACAGGTACGTGGGCGAACACCTGAATTCCGATCTGTCCGTTCAAACACTATGCTCAGTTTTTCACCTCTCACACTCGGAAATCTACTCTATTTTCAAAGAATACTTTCACTCTACCCCCGCCGACTACGTTAAAGCTCGCCGTCTTTTTTACGCGCGCACGTTGCTCGAAACCACCACGCTTCCCGTAAACGTAATATGCAAAAAATGCGGACTGGACGACTACAACTACTTCTCAAAAATATTCAAACGCCACTTCGGTTTCTCCCCTAGAGAACATCGTAAAAACCACAAGCAAACTTCCAATAAATAACAAAAAAGCCACGCTACGATTTTTAGTTCGCAACGTGGCTTTTTTTCGTTTTGATTTTTAGTTTTATTTGCAAATAATTGCAGTGTGGATATCTAGCTTATCAAGCTTGATTATGACGCAATCGTCTTTATACTCTACACTATGCGCTTCGTTAAAAGGCAAGCTTACGCTCTTGTATGGAATGTTGATTTTTACCGTAATATCCTCTATTGGGTCAACCTCATCATACGTCGTATAAGAAAGAGAATGACGGCCTTGATTGATGTTTACAAGGTTTATAATAACCGCATCTCCATCCTTTTGAGTGGTTATATCAATATTCTTTTTATCCACTACCACGCTACTTTCTACAAGCGTGTCAGCGATATTTTTTATATAGCCCTGCTTTGCAAGATTTGCAAAGGTTAAGTACCAATTACCAAAATCCAAGGGCAAATACGCAATGCAACCTTTGCCGATTTTGTCAATTCTATACGCAGGAACCAGCGGATAATTTTTGGATCTGTCGCTATACAAATACCCCTCGCCGTCGCCCAAGTCCAGACACGACATTGTTTCAGCTTTCATCCTAATATCGTGAGCAAGCGAGAAATATTCGCCGTCGTTTATATAAACTCTACCAGTCCTTTTACCGTTATACTTTCCGCCCGTTTTATCCAAAAATCTAATACTTATATCCTCTCCCACAACAAGCAATTTGCCACCGTTTCTCACATACGTAACGAGCTTTTCGACACGCTCATCGCTCATTTTATCTAATTGCGCAACAACTAACGCCTTATGATTTTTATACTCGTCTTCTTGAGAAGAAAGTAAAATATTAACCGTTCTACCTACATCAAGTAGCGCGTTAACCATACCAATAATAGGATTTAGACAACCGCCTGCATTAAAGATTTTACTCTTTGCGTAAAAGTCGTCGCTGTCAAAAAGCACGCCAAAGTCTGCAAACGGTTTTTTGTTGAACAAGAACTTACGCTCCTTTACAAAATTCGATATAATCTCAAGCCGTTTTCCGTCAATCTTTCTTGCGCTTCCATCCCTGTTTTGCGTATCGTAAATCTGAAAGCCACCGCCGTTAGACATGACAACCGAAGCTTCCTGAATAAGCTGAACTGCACTTTTATCCGCCTTATCGCTATTATTAAATCCCCAGCTCATTATATCCCAAGGCAAGCCTCGAAGCGCAATAAAACGAGCTTCGTGTCTAGCTTCGTGCACCGAGTTATTAGGTGCTAAATCTCCCGAAATATAGTCGATATTAATATTCCTATCCTTAGGAAGCTCAGGAATACGCGAAGTATACGCCCAGTTGCTCGTTATCATAAAATCAGGCTTAAAAGCGTGAAGTTCGTCCACATACGTGCGCGCGTACTCAAAAAATTTATCACGAATAGCAAGCTTTCGTTCTTCATCCGTAACGTCGCCTAGCGCCTTATTGGCAAGAGGCGAATAATCCATATCAACAGCCCAACAATCGCCGTCCACCCAAATTCCGTCAATATTATAATTCGTTATAACTTCCTTGACTTGCGGTATTAAAAAGTCGGTAACGTATGGCGAAAACAGCGATACGCAATTGTTCCTTTCTTTTACGTTTCCCTCTTTATCTAAGCATTCATGCTCGGGATGTTCCTTACAATACGCCTCGTCGATAACGCCCGAATAATGAATATAAACAGGAATATTGTGCTTATGCGCGGTTTCCACCCAAACTTTAAGATTATCAGCAACGTACTGTTTTGACGTTCTTCCCACTTTTGTAGGATAGCATGCAATTCCGGGATGCCCTTTACAATCGCATTGAATAAAATCAGGACGCGCTGAAAGAAGATACCGTTCGATATCTTCCGCATTAGTATTTATTCCAACCTTAGAATCATCGCCTGCGTGAAAGTCAAAATGCAATCCCCAAAATCTCTCTCTGTTCATCCTCTTCTCCTTTATTTTTATATTGTAGATAATATAAGTATAATCATAAAATCATATATTTTGCTAGCCAAAAAAGTAAAAAATTAGGACAATTAGTACTAAAACTCAATTATACCAATTATCCTGACTTTTATATTTCTTTCTTAAAAACCGTGGGAGTTTTCCCAACAAAAGACACAAATACACGGTTAAAACTGCGAAGCGATCCAAACCCGCATTCGTACGCGATTTCAGTAACCGTTTTATCACTGGCACTCAATAACGTCATAGCCTTTTCTATACGCATATTATTCAAAAACTTAGCAAACGTCGTACCCGTATATTCCACAAAAATTTTTTCGAGCGCGTTCTTGCTAAGCGACAGAGCTTTTGCGGTAGACGTTAGAGTTAGTTGCTCGCCCACGTTGTTACAAACGTATTCCATAATTCTTGAAATTTCAGCGCCAGAATTTACACTCCTTTTCCCCACAATTTCCACCTGCGATACAAACGCGGACGCGAGAGCAAAAAACACGCTTTTAATAAGATATATATCATTACTGTTTTTGTATTTATCTAAAGCATACAAGCAAAACGATTTAAGCTCGTAGTTTACTTCAAACTTAAAACTTTCGAACGTTTTGTTTTTACACGTTTCGTTAAACTCGCTGATAATGTTTTCCGAAAACATCAGCACCCTTGCTTTTACCCCATCATAAGGCGTAAAAGAATGTACTTTGTACGGTAAAATCAGCATAGCTTCTCCGCTATGCAGTTCCGTCTTTTCCCATCCTTCCGTTTCGACAACAAGCGTGCCGTCAATTACGTATACCACTTCCAGCTCAGGATTTACGTGCAATCTACACTTAAGGTTATTTCTGTGTTCGATAAAATATTCTTTCTTCACGCTCGCTATCTCGCTTTTGTTTACTTTTAATATTTTAACCCTTTTTAGTTTTTTTGTCAACACCTACAACTCTAAATATATTCTTTGTCCTAAACCCGTTATTTTTTGGCTAGTCTACCCACACGTTTTGATGTAAAATAAAATATAACGGAGGTAAAAAATGGCTTACTTTTCAATAATAATATGCGTACTGCTTGGCGCGGGCAATACGTTATTGTCAAAAAAATTCCAAACGTCATTTAGCGAAAGCTTACTCAACTTTGTTAAATACAACCTGCTAAATGCATTTTGCGCCTGCTTTTTCCTCTTTGCAATCAACCTTTTTAAGCTAGAGGTCAACCTAACAACATTCCTATATTCGCTAGTTTATGCGCTAGTGGTAATTTGCTCTCTTACTCTAAATTTCTTTGCCTACAAATTCGTTTCCGTATCACTAGTAAGCATACTTTCTACAAGCGGATCAATAATTCTTTCTACACTGTTTACTATCTTATATCTTGGCGATGAACCTACCACAACAATTATAATCTCAGTTGTAATAATGGTTATAGCAACCATCATTCCATATATTGGCACAAAGCAAAAATTCTCCAAAGCCACCATTCCCGTATGTCTTGCTTTCTTTGTTATCTCAGGCTCTAGCCCCATCCTCTTAAAGCTTTTTACTTTAGAAAAAAACGCAACTGACTCCGGCTCACTATTTATTCTGACAAACGTGATAATTGTTGCAGTTACACTCATAGCTTTGGGAGTTTTTACAGTTTTACATAGAAACACACTAAAAGAACTAGTTCGGCCATTCCCTCTAAAAACGACGTTAAACGTTGTTACAAGAACAGCAATATCCAACGTTACGTCTGTTCTTTCCGTGTTTGCAATAGCACTAATGTCGCTCCCCGTATATTCAGTAAGCTCCACATCAATCGGAATGATTTGCGCGTTCCTACTTTCTCTTTTTGTATTTAAGGAAAAGTTCAGCATAGTCCAAGCAATATCCCTATGCCTTGCTATATCCGCGCTTATTATAAGCATTTTTTAACACAAATTTACACAAAAACCACGATACGTATTCAACTTTTACATACCGTGGTTTTTATTTTTACTTATAAGAACCTTTTTTAGGGAAGGGAAGATTTATACCCTCTTGAGGCCACATTGTCCAAAGCCCGCAGTCAAGCGATATGGAATAGATAAGACAGCCCGAAAATCTTAGCGCGATGCGTACACGCCTGTTTTTAATTTTAGACCAATCGGCGTTCTTCCACTCCAGCTTTTTATCTACGCTTTCTTCGTTTTCGAAGGGAACGCAATCCTCAAACGTAAAACCCTCGATTGCTTCGCCATGCTCACCGATAAGCGCATAAGTAATTCTTCCGCCATAAGCGTTAAAGTTAAGAGAAATCTCATCGCCGTAAATAGCAAGGTTTTTAGTGTAAATCTCGCTACTTCCTGTAACGCCCTCAATAGCGCAAAAACCGTCCCTGCGTATTGCGTAAAGCACACTGATAGTGCACTTTTTAATATCCTTATCGTTGCCACCGTGCATAATTCTGGAACCACTGCCAAACAGTATCGTTCTGCCATCATTGCTTTCCGCTACGTTTTGAAGCCACATTTGCTTACTGCCAAATTCTGGAGGAAGAGGTCTGTCGCACACAGGCGCAAGAGGCGTTTTGTTATAATGCACGCCGTCAATACTATACAGCAAATCGTTATCCATATACCCTGCCATATCGGTAAAATCAGGCTTGTTAAGGTCTGTCATATAGTTCCACAAAATACCGTAAAAAATACCGTTACAATGGCTGACACCCAGCGAATAGTACTGCATTCCGCTATTATCATTGCCCACAGGATACATAATCATCTCAGGCCCTTGCCAGGTTTTTAAGTCTTTGCTTCGCATTATCCAAATTCGTCTATCGCCCCAGACTGCGCGCATTGTAACGATATATTCTTTTGAATAAGGATTATAACAAATACTGTTTAGCGCGTCCGAATAGCCGTGATAAATCTCGCGCTCGTCATAAAAATTTACGCCGTCTTTTGATATCATACACGATAGATACGAATTGTACTCGGTATGAAAAGTAACACAGTTAGAGTCGCCAACCATAACGTATATATCCTCGTCGGGGTTATACGTTACGGACGAACCGTGAGAACAATTCTTAAAGCCGTTTACAGTACGTACGATAAAATTCCCCTTAGTAAAATCTTCGGGAGTGTCCGCCTCGGCAAGACGCAAAATTCTGATTTCCGTATCGTTATGATCGGGAGAGGGAACGTCATAATACGCTCTGTACTTACCCACTTTTTTGTCGTAGAAAAAGGACGAATACGCCTGATACTTAAAGGCTTCGTCATTTAGCTCGCCAACCTTTTGCGGTTTGAAATAACGTCTAAGCGTACCTTGTCGTGAGGCGATAAAATAGTCGTCGAAAAAACAAATTTTGCTCTTCATTACTTTTCTCCTATGCGCTTTTTTTGCATTATAATCATTGTACACACAAACCCAACTATTGTCAAGCTCTTATAAAAAATAATAATTTTACGTCAAATTATTACTAATCATTCCACATAATTACTAATATGCTTACATTTGCTCAAAGCACTCATATTGGGAGTGCGCCTTCGCACCTTCGCCTATGGCTCGCAAAGACATCAAAGGGAACAATGATTATACTTTTATGTCATTGCGAGGAGCAATTACGACGAAGCAATCTCTACTTAAATAACTAATTACCATAGTGGGCGATTCGTGAATCGCCCCTACAATATAACTTACGATTACTAATATGCTTACATTTGCTCAAAGCACTCATATTGGGAGTGCGCCTTCGCACCTTCGCCTTGTTCTCAATACATATAAGGGTCGATAGGCTGATTTGTTGTTCTGTTTTGTAGAGAAGAACTTACATCCTTTCGCTTCTTTTTTGCCAACCAAAAAAGTCCGACACGTGTCGGACTTTTTGTGATTTTTTAGTTATAAATAGGGAACTTCTCGCAAAGAGCGATAACCTCGTTCTTTACGCGCTCCTTGCTCTCTTCGAAGTTAAACGTGATATCGTAGATATAATCTGCAATCTTAAGCATTTCTTCCTTACCAAAACCTCTGCTAGTAACGGCAGGTGTTCCGATACGCACACCGCTTGTGATAAATGGGCTTTGAGGATCGTTGGGGATAGCGTTCTTATTAAGAGTGATATGAACCTCGTCAAGACGGTGCTCGAGCTCTTTTCCAGTAATGCCCGTATCGATAAGGTCAACGAGCATAAGGTGATTATCAGTTCCGCCCGATACAAGCTTGAAGCCCTTTGCAACAAGCGCATCGGCAAGAGTTTTTGCATTTTCTACAATACGCTTCTGATACTCCTTAAACTCATCAGTAAGAGCCTCGCCAAATGCTACTGCCTTAGCTGCAATAATATGCATTAAAGGACCACCCTGAGTTCCGGGGAAGATAGCCTTGTCAATCTGCTTAGCAAGCTCTTCCTTGCAAAGAATAAGTCCGCCACGAGGACCGCGCAAGGTCTTGTGAGTGGTAGTTGTTACAACGTGAGCGTAAGGCACGGGATTTTGATGCAAGCCTGCCGCAACAAGTCCTGCGATGTGCGCCATATCTACCATAAGGTATGCGCCAACTTCGTCAGCAATCTCTCTGAACTTTGCAAAATCAATAGCTCTAGGATATGCGCTTGCGCCTGCCAAAATGAGCTTAGGCTTGTTTTCGATAGCAAGTCTACGAATTTCGTCATAGTCCAAAACCTGCTTATCCAAACTTACCTCATAAGGTACGATATTGAAATATTTACCCGAAATATTTACGGGCGAGCCATGAGAAAGATGTCCACCGTTTGCAAGCGAAAGCGAAAGCACGGTATCGCCAGGCTGAAGCAAAGCAAAGAACACTGCAAGGTTTGCATTAGCTCCGCTATGAGGCTGTACGTTTGCATGCTCTGCACCAAAAAGCTTCTTTGCGCGCTCTCTTGCAATCTCTTCTACCTCGTCCACGTACACACATCCGCCGTAATAACGCTTTCCAGGATAGCCTTCTGCGTACTTATTAGTAAGAACTGTACCAGCCGCCATCAAAACTGCTTCGCTTACGATATTTTCGGAAGCAATAAGCTCAATGTTTTGTTGCTGACGCTTAAGCTCTCTGTCAATGGATGCGAAAACCTCGCTATCCAACTCTTTCAACTTGTCAAAAAACATAATTATATACTCCTTATTTTAGGGGATTTTTTATTTTTGTGAGCAACGCGCCCAACTTTTTTATTATAACATACAATTATATAATTGTCAATACCGAAAATCTTGAAATTTTAGCACAAATCAACGATTTATCCAAGCAAAACGTCCATAACAAGCATTACGCAAAATCCAACGAGAAGCGCATAAGTAGCGCCTCTTTGAGATCCGTGCGCATGCGTTTCGGGAATCATTTCGTCGCTTATTACGTACAGCATTGTTCCGCCTGCAAAAGCTAGCGCAAACGGAAGAACTATACTTGCTATGCTTACAGCAAAATATCCAATAAACGTTCCTACAACCTCAACAAGTCCTGTAATCATCGCGCACACAAACGTTTTACCCTTACTTACCCCAGACGAGAGCATTGGTCCAATTATTACCATACCTTCTGGGATATTCTGAAGCGCAATTCCGCCTGCAATCACAAGCGCTTGTCCCATATCTCCCGATCCGAAGCCCACACCTGCGGCGATTCCCTCAGGCAAATTATGTATAGCGATCGCCATCACAAACAACAGTACTTTACTAAGCTTTGCATTATTATGCTTTTCGGGATCTGGCTCTAAAAGCTTGTGAACGTGAGGCACAAGCTTATCTAAAAGGTTAAGACAAATCGCTCCTGCAAACACACTGCCTATCGTTATTAAAAGCTTCCAATCTCCGCCGTATTCAAGCGAGGGAATAATAAGCCCAAACACGGACGCTGAAAGCATTATGCCTGCAGCAAATGACAGCACTATATCCGAAAATCTGTGCGTTATATTTTTGAAAATAAAACCTATAAACGAACCTATTATAGTAGCTCCGCCCACTCCGAGCGCGGTTAGTAAAACTATCAGCATAAAACAACTCCTTTTTCTACCGTAATGATAACATTATTTACTAAAAATGTCAATAGTTACGCAATACGTACCGCATAAAACTGCAAAACACCTATCAAATCGACGGGTGTTTTTTAGATTAACTATTTAGCCAACATCTTCTTTAGCGTAAATGCTAATAAAGCAATAGAGCAAACGGTAGCAAAAATTGATTGAGCGTTGCTTGCGCAACCTTGTTTTGGTACCTTTTCAAACACCGCAACTATCACAACGTCTATTGTTGCTACGTACTCAAAGTACTCTTCTTCGCTTACTACGTTTCCGTCAATCTCCCAATGTGTAAACTTCATTCCGCTTAGAGTTTGGGCTTGTAACGACACCGTTGTTCCTCGCTCTACAACAAGCTCACTCTTTCCGTTTGCATATCCACCCTCTATCACTATATTTACCGATAACGTTTCCCACGAAATAACGTTCCGTCTTTGTGTATGCTCAAAATCGTTAGCGCACACGTAAATATCATATCCGTTTAGCTTTTCTTTCCAATCAGGCATAACCGTCATATCATAATGATATTCGTGTCCCAGCTTTTCTATACTCTCTCTTTCAAGCTCTGTTTTACACTCCGTGCACTCTTTATGCTTGCTTCCGTCCGCTTCACACTTTGGCTCGTTGTCTATTATCCATTCGCTTGGTGTATGGGGCAAAATTGGTACAATCTCTTGTTTTACCAATTCTTTATGACATACTGAGCAGTACCTGCCTGAGGTTAAGCCTGTTGCCGTACACGTGGGCTTAACCGCCGATATTTCCGCCTCACTATGTCCTAAAGCAGGAATTTGAGTATAAGTCGTATAATCGCATCGTTTGCACGTTTCGTACGCGCTCCAGCCAAACTCTTCACAGCCAGCTTCCTTGCCGTCGTGATAAATTTTATCGTGTCCCAGCTTTTCTATACTCTCTCTTTCAAGCTCGGTTTTACACTCCGTGCACTCTTTATG
>SVHU01000012.1:14974-72759 GCA_015055625.1 Clostridiales bacterium
TTTCGTACGCGCTCCAGCCAAACTCTTCACAGCCAGCTTCCTTGCCGTCGTGATAAATTTTATCGTGTCCCAGCTTTTCTATACTCTCTCTTTCAAGCTCGGTTTTACACTCCGTGCACTCTTTATGCTTGCTTCCGTCCTCTTCACACTTTGGTGCGTTGTCTATTATCCATTCGCTTGAAGTATGGGGCAAAATTGGTACAATCTCTTGTTTTACCAATTCTTTATGACATACTGAGCAGTACCTGCCTGAGGTTAAGCCTGTTGCCGTACACGTGGGCTTAACCGCCGATATTTCCGCCTCACTATGTCCTAAAGCAGGAATTTGAGTATAAGTCGTATAATCGCATCGTTTGCACGTTTCGTACGCGCTCCAGCCAAACTCTTCACAGCCAGCTTCCTTGCCGTCGTGATAAATTTTATCGTGTCCCAGCTTTTCTATACTCTCTCTTTCAAGCTCGGTTTTACACTCCGTGCACTCTTTATGTTTGCTTCCGTCCTCTTCACACTTTGGCTCGTTGTCTATTATCCAATCACTTGGTGTATGCATAAACTCAGTTATAGTATTTCTTATTCCGCAATCGCACTTATAAAGGTATATCCCGTCCTTTTCGCACGCTACTTTTTCTTGCAAAGTATCAACTTTTCGCCATACGTGTTCGTGTTTTGAGTACACAATGTAAGCTAATCCGTTATCTATAACCTCTTGCTTATACACATACAAATCGATAAGTTTTTGAGGAATAGAGGTTAAATTTTTATCTACTGCAATGCTTGTAGCAAACGCGGTTAATCCTCCGTTTTCGCTTGCTCCTATAAAATTAGCCAGGATATTTTGAGAGGAAATATACACCACTTCAAGCTCGCTACATCCTAAAAACGCACCGTCTGCAATCGCAGTCATTGACGAGGGAATTTTTATTTCAGTCATACTAACACAATTTTCAAACGCCTTTGTTTCTATTGTTGTAATGCAATCAGGAAGAACAATTCGTCTTAGCCGTTCATTATTGGAAAACGCGCTTTCTCCAATTTGAGTAACCGCCTTACCTCCTAAAGACGCGGGCAGTACTAAATACCTTTCATTTCCGCTGTACGCCGTTATCTTAACACTATTACTATCTATCTCCGCATACGTAAAATCCGCTTCACTACCCGTTTTGAAAAGAGAAGAAATCCTAGCCCATTTTGCATACAGCGCGCTCTCTGACGTAAACACGTGCGTAAACATTTCAGTATAGTCTAAAACGGAAGTAAATTGCTCGTCAAAATACCAATTTTCCACCGCATACTCGTCAATTTCTGGATAGGAGGGAAAGTCTTTTAACGTACTGTTTTTTACGTAATTGCTCGATACGTTATCAAGTTTTTCGTGATTATAATAATACGTTATCTCGTTTTGCTTAGCGTTTACGAACGCGCTTATATCCAATGCTCCATACCCATAATATTCATCTTTTCCACTCTCGCCCAAGTCCTTTGAAGAAAGCAGTAAATCACTCTTTAACGTTGCAAAATCCGTAACGCCGTTTTTTGCTATGTACAAAGCGCACGCCGCCGAAACAATAGGAGTTGCAAACGAGGTTCCGCTAGTGTACGCAATTGTATCGTCAAGATAAGCTGTAAGTGTGGTTCCGGGCGCAACCACGTCGGTATTTACTCCGTAGTTTGAGTATGAAGCAATTTCCCAACTATCCTGAGCAAGCGCTCCTACACCAATAGCAACGTCTAACGACGCGGGGTACACAATTGTAGACACTCCGTCGTTACCGGACGCTGCGACCGGTATAATATTTTTCGCTACTGCTTGCTCTAACGCAGTTATTTGCGAAGTGTTTTTAGAAGGCGAACCAAACGACATATTAATAACGTCCGCGCCGTTGTCTATTGCGTAATAAATTGCGTACACAATATCCGACGAGGAAACAAACTGTCCTTTATCGTTAACGTTACACTTAATAACCATAAGCTCAACGTCGGGCGCAATTCCCACAACGCCTTTCAGGTTTATTTGCGATGCTATAACGCCAGCAACCGAAGTTCCGTGCCCGTGAGTATCTTCTATTACGCTAAGCCCAGCCTCGCTTACCACCTTTTCCTCGCTCGCGTTATACGACAAACTGCTTATAACGCTTTTGCCCCACGTGTCCGAAAACTCTACGTGATCAGTATCAATTCCACTATCGATAATAGCAACTGTTACCTTGTTTCCGCTACTGTCTTTTCCCTTTGTGCTATTCCACACCGAACCCATATTAACGTAGTTAAAATGCGTTTGGTCCTTATAGTATTTATCCAAAACCAACGCGCTAAGCGACGTATCGTCTATTATTTCATATTTATTTTCACTCACACTAACGTAATAATCAAGCGTTACGTAAGGTAAAAATTGCTCGTTGGAGTTATCTTTTGCAAAGCTTTCCACGCTTAAGTTTTCGGGGAGCTTTACCGTCGCATAACAACCGCTACTGTCCGTCCTTAACTTTCCGCCACACTTAGTAGCAACCTTTTGAGCTATATCCGGGCTATTATCAAAAACAAGTACGTTTTCGTTATAGTTGCCCTTATTTTCTTGCAAAACACGTAAAAATTCAGCCTTATAGCTTTCGCCTAAAGCTCTTTCGATAGCGTTTGACGCGATAAACAAGCCTGCTATAATAAGCAATAAGCTTAGCATCAATACTGCTAAAAATGAAATTTTACGCTTGATTTTTTGCATTAGTTTTCCTTGTTAATACTTTTATATAATATATACAATCTAATATGTAATTTTATTGCGTAGACATTATCTGACCGCGAATTTTGTCATTACCTGCCTAAGCTTTTTAGTACCTTTTCCACTGTTACATAAAGCTTTTCGCCCCACGCTTTACACCCCTCGCTGTTTGGATGTCCGCCGTACTTTGCCTTATAAGGCATGTTTTCCACACCTAAAATCGGAACGCAATCAAAAACTTCGTCCACAATATTTTTAAGCTCGTTTTTTATGTAAGAATTAATGCTTTCCCAGCTTTTTCTATCCTGTTCGTTATAGTCAAACGGAGGTACGGTTTGTAAAATCACCTTAACTCCTTCGTTTTTCAAAGCTGTAACAATAGTCTTAATATCACTCTTAGTCTGCTCGACGTTTTTTATCCTGAAAATATCGTTTACGCCAAAGCAAACCACGGCAACTTCGCACTGCTTAGCTCTATAAAACCAACTCTTAAGCATAGCACCGTCATTTGCTCGTCCAAAACCCAAGCCCACGTTATAACACGCATAATCGTCCCCTAAAAGCGAAGCAACGATAGACGCATAATGCGAATAGGAGTTTAGCTCCGTTCCAATACCTTGCGTTATGCTATCGCCCCAAAACGTTATACGCGCCTTATATTTTTTATCGCATCCAACCATGCAAGGCACAGGCATTTGCCTATCCTCTACCCACTCGTCGTTTGCATTTTGAGAAAATACAGGAACAAGCACACATTCCTCGTGATAAGGTATTTTATCTCCACAAAACTCAATATCCACGCACAAATATTCGCCTTTGTTTGCCTCTAATTTCACACCATCAGTGCTAAAAAATCCCGATACGTTTACGACTTTTTCGTGTTTTTTGTCAAAAGTAAGTCTGATAAACCTATCATTTTCAATATACGGATTACAATCACAAGTTATAGCTACCGCAATGTTTTTTATCGTCCAATTCAAAATGTCGGTATTAACTACGCTATGGCTCCCATCCGAAAAAGTACTGTCTATAATTGAAGAAAACAACAACGAATACTCATAAGTTCCACTACTTTCTATCCTATAAAAAATTCTACCTTTTTTAGTTTTTCCACCTAACTCAAACCAACTTTGATTACCTGTTGAAGCAACCGTATCGGATACGTATTTATCAAAGTACTGCATTATAATTTCCCTCGTTTACTTTTCCAAACCGTTTATATACTCCTCAGCATAATGTACGGCAACTGCTCCGTCACCCACTGCCGTCACAACCTGACGAAGAACTTTTGTCCTTACGTCGCCAACCGCATACACTCCACCTACGTTTGTCTTTGTGCTTTCGTTTGCAATGATATACCCGTCGCTATCAAGCTCTACTTTCCCATCGAAAATCTTTGTTGCAGGTACTCTTCCCACGCTTACGAACAATCCGTCCGCAATAATTTTGTTTTCACCGTCCGGGCGCTTAACTACTATTCCTTCAAACTTTTCTGCGCCGTCAATTCTTAAAATATTCGCAGAAAAAACACTTTCCACGTTGTCAATCTTTTCCAATGCGTCCACGTAAATCTTTGTAGCCTTCAAACTATCCCTGCGGTGAACAAGATATACCTTTTTTGCGAGGCGCGATAAATACAAAGCGTCGGATACTGCGGTATTTCCTCCACCTGCAACTATTACGGTTTTGTCCTTATAAAATCTACCGTCACAATGCGCGCAATAATGAACTCCACGTGCGGTAAACTTTTCCTCTCCATCAACTCCCAAAAGCCTGGGATTTGCCCCCGTTGCTATAATTACGGTATAAGCAAACTTTTCGCCCGATGAGGTTATAATCTTTTTTACCTTACCCAAAAAATCAACGTCTAAAACTTCCGCATACTCGGTTTTTGCTCCAAACCTTTCAGAGCCTGCTTGCATCTTAAACGAAAGTTCAATTCCGTCAATGCCGTCATTAAAACCAGGATAGTTATCAATAACGTCAGTTATCGACATTTGTCCGCCTACGCTCATTCTCTCTATAATAAGAGTGTCAAGTCCAGCTCTTGCGCCATAAAGCGCCGCAGTATATCCAGCAGGCCCTCCACCAATTATAATAATATCATAAATTCTCATAAAATTTCCTCCTTACATTGTATATATTATACGCTTTTTCCTCTGCTAAAAATACTTTTTACGGTATTGCTTTGGCGAAGTTCCTACAATATCCTTAAACCGCTTACAAAAATAACTCGGACTTTCAAATCCGCACTTTTTACCAATTTCCTCCACGCTATCATTGCCGTATCTTAGCATTCGCTTAGCCTTAGACACTCGCAGATTCAATAACTCGTCCATAATAGTAATTTTTCGCATCTTTTTATAATATTTACAAAGCGCGTACTTATCCATTCCCACGTACTCAGCAATCGCATCGAGCGCAACATACGAGGCATAATTTTTTTCCAGGTACGCGTTAATTTTTATAATTACGTCGTCCTCTTTATTTAACACCGCGTCAAAGAAATTGCTAACAAACGAATAACCGATAGCGGATAATGCAATGGGAGTAGTTTTACCGTTGAGCATTACTCTTGGCGCTTCAGTTTCGTACGTTATCGTATCTACAAAATCCTCTTCGCCGTCATTTACGTAGTTTCGAAGAATTTCCGCTTCCGCTCTGAGATAGTCGGTCATTTTGTACGTAAAATATTTCATATCGTCAATTGCGTAGTTTAGGTACTCTTCGATGCAAAAAAATGAACACCAAGACGTTTCAAGCTCGTCGCCCCAGTACGCACACGGCACGTCGTGGCGAATGAAAATTCCTTCGCCCTCACTAAGTGTAAACTTGTCGCCGTCAATATCAAAAAAGCCTTCGCCCTTTTCTATCCACATAAAAACGTTATAGTCCGTTCCACGTTCGCGAATTATGGGACATTGTTTTTTCGTACGCTTTACGCTATAAAGCTCTAACGCCAACTTCTTTCCATAAATTTTTCCCATACCAATATCCTTATATTTTTATTTCTAAATTTTGATTGACAAAAGATTTTGTATACAATATAATTATAATATATTCGCTTTAGTCTTGGCAAGCGTTATTACAAATTTTGGAGGGAATTATTATGAGATTATGCGTGCCTATCCCCTGTTTTTTCGGCAAGCTCGATTTTTGTGAGGCAATCAGAAAAGTTAAAGCGCTCGGCTACGACGCTATCGAAACTTATAACTGGCAGAACCTGGATTTAGACAAGGTAAAAGCAACGCTTGACGAAACAGGCATAGAGCTTGTTAGTATGTGTACCACGGAGTTTAGAATGACCGATCCTAGCTTTAGGGATTTATGGCTAGAGGGCTTAGAAAAATCGTGCATCGCCGCGCAAAAATTGGGCGTTAGAAAACTTATTACACAGGTAGGTCCGGATACCGGCGCTCCAAGAAGCGAGCAACACGAAGCAATCGTTACTACGCTAAAGCTTGCAACCCCCATTTTGGAAAAGTACGGCGTTACCATTATGCCCGAACCTCTTAACGTGCTAGTAAACCACCCCGGCTACTACCTCACGTCCGCATACGAGGCGTTTGATATAATAAAAGAGGTTAACCACCCACTTGTCAAGCTTATTTACGACATCTATCACCAGCAGGTTAGTGAGGGAAATATTATCCCAAACATTATTAACAACCTCGACCTTATAGCTCACCTTCACTCTGCAGGACACCCGGGCCGTCACGAGCTTCAGTTTGGCGAAAACGATTATAAGGTTATCTTCAAACGCGTGGACGAAGCAGGATATAAAGGCTGTTGCGGTCTGGAATATATTCCCACTCTCGACGCTGAAGAAAGCTTGAAAATTTCAAAAGAACTTTATGGTTAACTAATATTTGCTTAACAAAAACCGTACGGTTAATCTAAATACTTATTTTACCAAAACCGTTAGGGCGATTCACGAATCGCCCTAACGAAACAAAATCACTTTCATAAAACAACAAAAAGTCCGATACGTATCGGACTTTTTGTGTGTTAATACTAAATATCTCGCTAAAACAATGTTATCAAACAAACTCTAATCTATTATCTCGGGAATAAGAATCTAAAGATATTTTCTTTATTGAATCATTATCACATCTCACTGTAGCCAATAAATAATTTTTTCTTAACTTTATATCTATTATTTCACCGTACCAACCGTCTACACACACTATAATATCCCCTATCTCAAAATCTTTAGCTGTATACTTTGAAATAGGTTTCCCAGTGATATGTTTTGATACCGGAGGCGGGGGAGGAGGTGGTGGGATAGGAGGGCGTTTCTCTTCTTTGTAATATTTACAATGTTTTGAACCTGGGCAATGATTATTATAATACGCCCAATTATTAGGCGAAAAACAAATTCCTTTTTCGTAATACTTACACCAAACTTTATGTCTTCTATCGTCAGTCTTGCGATCGGGAAGAATTATTGTCATAGACACGTCTTGCACTCTTACTTCAACTTTTCCCATACATTTTTCCTCCGTTAAAAACTTTCTACTTTTATTATAGCATACATAATGGGACAAAAATCGCCCATAATTATAAAAAATAACAAAACTTTATAAGTTTTAACAATTTAGTAAGTCCCAATAAAAACTTCCAATAAAAAAGCATGGGCGACTGTCTAATCGCCCACGTTACTTAATTCTTTACTTTATTCTTTTATACCGGTTATTTCCAAACATTTTCTTATTGACCAAGAATTATTTTCGAGCAATGCCCTACACTCTGACTCATCCTTTTTGCAAAGAGCGGAAAGCATATTTACCGCGCGGTTTTTGAGTTTAATATTGTTGGGGTTGATATTAACCATAAGGTTACTAATTACGCAACCGCACTTGATAAACAGGGCTGTGGAAATCATATTGATAGTCATTTTTTGAGCGGTAGCCGCTTTCATTCTGGTAGAGCCTTTAACCACTTCCGCACCCGTAAGAAGATGCGCCGAAAGATCCGCAAAATCACTCATTTTGGTTTTTACGTTGTTTACAATAGCAACCGTTTTTGCGCCTTGTTCTTTTGCATACGCCATAAAGCCCAAGCAAAACTGCGCGTTTCCGTTTGCAGATATTCCGATAGCCACATCATTTACGTTTACGCCCAATTCTTTCGCGCTTTCATATCCGCTCTCGTAGCTGTCTTCCTTGTTCTCGCTGGCTTTGAACACCGCGTCTTTTCCGCCCGCCATAGTAGCAACCACTCTACCATGCTCCACTCCATACGTGGGCGGACACTCGGCAGAATCCACAACGGCAAGTCTTCCGCTTGTTCCTGCCCCGCAGTATAAAATTCTTCCGCCTTTTTGATACCTTTCGTATATCGCGTCCACAATTTTTGCAATAGATGGTAACGCAAACTCCACCTCTCGCGCCACACTTGCGTCCTCTGCGTTAATCTTAGATAAAATACCCAAAGTGGAAAGCTTGTCTATATCCAAAGAGCGCTCGTTTCTATCCTCGGTAGAGGGCGGATTTTCAATTTTATCAATCCCCGCTTTTGCCTGTTTTGCATAGTTATTAACCGCGGTTTTTAAGTTTAGTAACGGATTTCCAACAACTACGCCATAGCTTCCTTGTCTTAAAAACGCCGATACGTCCTCGGCTTTTTCGAATACTCCACACGCAAGAGTAGGAATAGAAGACGATTCTTGCACGGTTTTTATTTTTTCGTTTATAGCATTTTTATCCCCCTCAAACTCTTCGCTGAGAAGATCCATACAAAGCATATCCACTCCACTTTTCTCGGCTATCTTTACGCTTTGAATACTATTTGCGTCAAGCACAGCAATCGCAGTTTTTTCACAGCTATGAACGTAAGCAACAACGCTGTCAATATTGGGAGAAATACCAACCGCAACCACATCAGCACCGTTTGCTATAACCTCTTTTGCACAATCCACGTCATGTGTAATACAGCCGTTTTTTAGCGTATATCCAATAATGGGGATGTCAAGACTGCTAACAGCACTAATATCATTACTCTCCACAATAAGCCCAACCGCGCCACCGTCCTGAGCTTTCTTTCCCAAAAGTGAAAGCACGTCGCTTTTGAACGGATTATTAAAAAACGAAACAATTACGCCTCTATCAAGTTTTTTCATAGGGTTCTCCTACCTTTTAATCTATGCCGTCATTATACCACCATAGCAAAGCTAAGTCAATATATAACGGAAAAATTAACCTCAATTATTATTAAATAAAATTTCGAAACTCAATTATTGGTGTAGTTGAGCAGTATTCAAAAAAAACAAAAAAATTCCAGCTTTCCTATTGACTTTATTAGTTGCGCTAGTATATAATTTAGAAAAACCTTTTGAGGTGAAATATGGAAAAATTAATTAAAGCGGTGGAAAAGCACGAACAGCTCATTCTTGATGCTGAAAAATATCTTTGGGCAAACCCCGAAACGGGCTATAAAGAGGTTAAAACGCACAAATATCTCAAAGAAAAATTCGAGGCGCTTGGATATAAGCTTACGGAAGCGGACGGAATTACCGGCTTTTATACAACTATCAACACAGGCAGGGCAGGTCCTACCGTGCTGGTTCTTGGCGAAATGGACTCGGTAATTTGTCCCTCGCACCCTTCCGCTGATCCTGTTACAGGCGCGGTTCACGCTTGCGGACATCATTGTCAAGCATCGGCGCTTTTGGGCATTGCTTGCGCACTAAAAGAGCCAAACGTATTAGACGAAATGTGCGGAAAAATCAAGCTTTGCGCTGTACCTGCCGAAGAACTTTTGGAAATTACGTACAGAAGCGAGCTTATCGAAAAGGGCGTGATTTCTTACTACGGCGGAAAGACCGAATTTTTAAGCCGTGGCTACTTTGACGACGTTGACATAGCGCTTATGATTCACACAGGCGGTGGAATTGGCGTAGGAAAAGGGCATATCGGTTGTATAGCAAAACGCATAATTTACAAGGGAACAGCGGCGCACGCAGGAGGAGCGCCTTGGAGTGGCAACAACGCTTTATACGCAGCAACCAGCGGTCTGAACTCCGCAAACGCTATCCGCGAAACGTTTGTCGATAGCGACGTAATTCGCTTTCACCCTATCATTACCGAGGGTGGGCAAATAGTTAACGCTATCCCTGAAAGGGTTTGCATAGAAAGTTACGTCAGAGGCAAAACGTACGATGCGATAGTAAAATCCAACAAACGCATAAACCAAGCGCTCATTGGCTCCGCGCTTTCGCTAAACTGCAACGTGGAAATTATCGACGCGCCCGGCTACGCTCCCGAAATTAACAGCGAGGATATGAGAATACTGGCGCAAGATGCTTCTCGTATTGCGCTCGGCGAAGAATGTAATCTTAGCGACCATACAAGTTCGGGAAGTACGGATATGGGTGATTTGTCGGGTATTATGCCTACCGTACAATGCTGGAGCGGTGGCGCAACAGGCAAAGGACACGGCAATGACTACTTTATCGTAGATGCGAAAAAAGCTACGCTAGACAGCGCAAAATGGCAATTGGGTATGCTCTATCTTCTCTTAAAAGACGGCGCAACAAGAGCAAAGACTATCAAGCAAAACTTCAAACCAGTCTATCCAAGCATTAAGGACTATCTCGATTTTATTAAGTCAATTTTCAGTAGCGGTGATAGAATAACCTATAACGACGACGGTACAGCAGTTGTTAAAATATAACGCAAATCGGTGCGAAGGTGGTGGGCAGATCCACTGTCAATATGGGGGGCGTGTAATTATTCGGGCGATTCGTGAATCGCCCCTACATAATAACTAACATTATCTGATTACTTGCTTTAGTTAAAGTACTTATATCGGATCCAACGTCCACGTTGGTCATTGCGAACCGTTGAAAACGGTGTGGCAATCTCCACACGGAAGCAACTCATAAAAAAAGCAAGAATAATCGGATTTTCCTTTTACTCTTGCTTTTATTTTTTGCTAAACATACCACCACCCCCATTGTAGGGGCGATTCGCGAATCGGTGCGCAGACGCACTCTCAATATGAATAACTAACGATAGCTAATTACTAGCTTTACTTTAAGCACAATATTTAGGCTCCAACGTTTACGTTGGCGCGCCTTCGCTCTGTCCACGTTTATCATTTCGAGCGTCAGTCGAGAAATCTCTAGATCTCTCCACGCGCTATCACTCTGTCCACGTTGGTCATTTCGAGCGTCAGTCGAGAAATCTCTAGATCTCACCACGCGCTATCGCTCTGTCCACACTGTCATTGCGAGCCTACGTAGTAGGCGTGGCAATCTCAAATTTATGATAAACTCTTAATATAACAATTTTATTTATAATAAAAAAGCAAGAATAATCGGATTTTTCCTTTTACTCTTGCTTTATTTTTTGCTAAACATACCACCACCCCCATTGTACGGGCGATTCACGAATCGGTGCGCAGACGCACTCTCAATATGAATAACTAACGATAGCTAATTACTAGCTTTACTTTAAGCACAACATTTAGGATTCAACGTTTACGTTGGCGCGCTATCGCTCTGTCCACACTGTCATTGCGAGCGTCAGTCGAGAAATCTCTAGATCTCTCCACGCACTATCGCTCTGTCCACACTGTCATTGCGAGCCTACGTAGTAGGCGTGGCAATCTCTACAAAAAAGCAAACCACATAAAAAAGCAAGAATAATCGGATTTTTCCTTTTACTCTTGCTTTTATTTTTTATTTAATTGTCGAGTTTTACGCAATACGTATTGCTAAATTATAAACCAAGTAATGCTTTTTTCTTTGCATCAAACTCTTCCTGAGTAATTACGCCCATATCAAGAAGCTCCTTAAACTTCTTAAGCTCTTCTGCAGGAGAAAGCGATACAACGGTTGTTCCACCGTTCTTTTGCTTCTTATAAAATTCAACTCTGCTTCTAATATAATCTGCAACCTGTTGCATTAATTCGTTAGTAGTTTCCTTTACCTGACCGGGATCGTAAGTAAACGAATTTTCATTAAAGAAGTTGCTTCCTTTATTGTTCATCGAAGAGGACGCTGTTTCGAGCTGTAAATATCCGATTTGCATTTTTGCAAGCTTAAACTGAACACCCAAAACGTCCGAATAGTAAATAGTCTTTTCGCCGTCGCTTGCATTTCCTGTCATAATGGAACCAAACGTTACCTTTGTTGTAATAACACACTTGTCCTCATACACCTTCATGCTTCTGCCTCTTACACCCTGAAGGTCATAGATAACACCGTTAGCGCCAGCTTGGGGCATGGGCTGTTGTACAGGTGCTTGAGGGATAGGCTGTTGCATAGGCATTTGCTGAGGAACAGGCTGTTGTACAGGTGCTTGCTGTGGAGGTACGTATTGAGGCTGAGCATAAGGATTATATCCTGCGTTGGGGTTATAGCCTGCGTTGGGGTTATATCCTGCATTGGGGTTATTGTACTGAGGTTGAGCATAGGGATTATATCCTGCATTGGGAGCAGTCTTAGCTCCACCAAGAGTATCAGGAACACAACGATTGATAACAATGTAACCAACCATAAAAATAACCTGAAGAATAAGGGGAACAAAGCATGCAGTTTCTATAAGACTTGCATAGTAATTCTTTGTGATCGAATTGAATACAATAACAAGTACAATACCTTCAAGCATGTATAGTCCTGCAATTACCATTGAGAATACAAACACCAAAACCTTGAAAGCTGTTTTCTCATTTTTGATATTAATGCAAGCAAATATAATTGCTGGAATTGCCATCAATAATTCCATTATTGAGAACATTCCATACAAAACCAAAGCCCACTGAAACGAGCTGCCGGTAATAAAGTAGCTTTCTTGCATTGCAAGCATATCAAAACCGTTTAGCGCTGTTTTAGTTCCATAATAATCGTGTCCATAACCTCTAAGGCCAATTATGGTGAAACACAACGTAAGGATACACATTAGAGCCATAAGGCCAAGAATGACCTTTCTTAAAATACTTTTTACCATATAATTTTCTCCTTTTTGTATAAGATATCATTAATTATACTAGATAAAATGTCTAGTGTCAAGACATTTTTGTCAAGTTTATAGTAAAATTTTTATATGGATAAACTATTTTGTAAAAACTTAAAAGAAAGTCGAAAAGCATGCAATCTTACGCAAAAAGAGGTCGCTCAAAAACTAGACGTTGTAGAAAGTTGCTACGCTAATTGGGAGCAAGGCAGAACCGAACCCAATATAGATATGCTAAGAAAACTAGGCATAATTTTTAACATTGCTATCGACGACCTTATTAACGGCTAAATACATAATAAAAGCAAGAATAATCGGATTTTTCCTTTTACTCTTGCTTTAATTTTTTGCTAAACATACCACCACCCCCATTGTAGGGGCGATTCACGAATCGGTGCGCAGACGCACTCTCAATATGAATAACTAACGATAGCTAATTACTAGCTTTACTTTAAGCACAACATTTAGGCTCCAACGTCCACGTTGGTGTGCACTGTCATTTCGAGCATCAGTCGA
Source organism: Clostridiales bacterium (assembly GCA_015055625.1). Taxonomy (GTDB): domain Bacteria; phylum Bacillota; class Clostridia; order Christensenellales; family Pumilibacteraceae; genus RUG12826. Next base: position 28,166 of record SVHU01000012.1, read on the forward strand.
GAAATCTCTAGATCTCTCCACGCGCTATCGCTCTGTCCACTCTGTCATTGCGAGGAACGTTAGTGACGTGGCAATCTCTACAAAAAAGCAAACCACATAAAAAAAGCAAGAATAATCGGATTTTCCTTTTACTCTTGCTTTTATTTTTTGCTAAACATACCACCACCCCCATTGTAGGGGCGATTCACGAATCGTCCGTTGACCGTAATACCCCCCTATACTGTCATTGCGAGCCTACATAGTAGGCGTGGCAATCTCTACAAAAAAGCAAACCACATAAAAAAGCAAGAATAATCGGATTTTTCCTTTTACTCTTGCTTTTATTTTTTATTTAATTGTCAAGTTTTACGCAATACGTATGCATCATAATGCTACATTATGAATATTAAATCTCGTCGGTATGGATTTTTACACCGTTTGCTCTAAGCTTGTTTTGAAGCTTTGCTACGTCTATATTTGCTATTGTGTCTTGCAACATTGCAGCCGCTATTCCCACAGCCTCGCCACTTACCGCGCACACAGGAATAACGCGCGTAATATCCCACATATCGTCGCTAACCGATATACTTCTTCCACACGTAAACATATTATCTATATCGGTGTACAAGCATCTGAACGGAAGCTCGTACACTGGTCCTTTTTTATGCCAATTGGAGAAAAGTCCTACGCTATCGTCAAACCTAACTCTTATCTCCTCGTCACACATAACGTACTTTCCGTCAATTCGTCTTGTCATTCTTATTTGAGGTGTTGTTGCGATAGTGCAAAGCGCGTGATTATCACCCACCTCACCCTTTTTCAAAAAGTCGTCCAATATCTGACTATGGCAAAATTCTGTAAGCTCGCTAAGTTCCTTTCCGTCTAAGCCCGTATACCTTTTGCGCGTATCGTTTTCGATTTTTTCTTGGGTTTTATACTTGTCGGGGATATCCGCAAAGCCAAGCATTCTGAGCTTGTAGGCGTTCTCGAAATACTCATAATACCAATACGCCGCGACATTGCCCTGACCAAAATTAACGGTGGGAGCTTGAGCAAACTTAAACAAATCCGCATCGCCTGTACCGTCTACAAAAGCGTTTGCCATATACGCTTCTCTTCCACTCTTGTTTTCGGTTATAACCGCGTCTATGTGGTTGCCGTTTTTTACAACCGAGCAAACGGACGTGCCGTACAAAATATCTACGCCCTCTTTTTTTAGGAGCTGTTCACACAAAATCGCGAATACGTTTGCGTTAAACTGTGTTTCAAAGCGAGTTTTCTTACGCGCTTCCTTATCTCCGTTTTCGTTTAGCCAAAAGTCTATATTTCTATCTTCGTACCCTAACGACACGGAAAGTCTTAGCAATTCTTCTGCAATACCAAAAGAAACCTGAGTGCCTTCTCCGTCGCAAAGCGGAAGATATATAGTAACAAGCCCAGCTGTTGCAAGACCACCAAGCATAAACGACTTTTCAATAAGCAAAGTTTTTGCACCCTCTCTTTTTGAAGCGAGCGCAGCGCTTATTCCTGCAATTCCACCACCTGCAACAATTACGTCGTAGTTTCCTTTAACAGGAACACTTTTTGCTTCTTCTACTAAAGTTTCCATTATTTTCTCCTTTTTCTGTTTGCAACTTCGTGATAAAAGCATTATACCACACACATAATAAAATTTCAAGACTATTACAAAAAAATTATATTTATTCCACTATTCTATCCCTTTTTATTCCCATTATTTTCCAAACTAAAAACAAAAAATGTCACCAAACACTATTAAAATCCAAAAAATTATTAACTTTTATATAAAGAAAGGATATTTACATTCGCTAAGATTGATATTATACTAATAACAGCAAACAAAAAACTGTATGGGAGAAAGTTATGAAAAAATGGGTGATAGTATACGGCGACTACGAACAGGACAAAAAAGCCGTATCATTAATTAATAGCAAAGTTTGCGAGCAAATCAACTTTCCCACGCATTGCGAAAAAGCGGATATCGTAGACAAGCAAACGCTAAAGGACAACAATATCATTTTGATTGGCTCTTCAAGCAACGCTCTTATATCTACACTTATAGACGAAAACAAGCTGGAAAAATGCAACAAACCGCAACAATATTATATTTACGTAAACGATAGCTTTTGGAACAAGGACAACTCCGTAATCGTAATAAGCGGATACGATAAAGCCGGTATAACGTACGGCGCAGTGGATTTTATTAACCTCTATCTTGGCGACAAAGTTCACGACAAAAACGGCTATAATATTGTAGACGATAGGTTTTATAAAACGGCGTTCTTGCAAAAAACTCCAGCCTTTTCACGTCTTTCCGCCCCCTCAATTTCAGAGCGCGGAATTTGGTGCTGGGCTCATTGCGTGTACGACTATAAGAAGTTCTTTGACAACATGCTTATGCTAAAGCTCAATGTTGCCGTGCTTTGGACGGACTACGCTCCAATAAACGCAAAAGAGGTCGTATCTTACGCTCACGAATGTGGTATAAAACTCATTTGGGGTTACAGCTGGGGCTGGGAAGTCGATAGCGCCGTGCTCACCGATTTTTCTTCGCCTGCTCAGCTTGAAATCTGGTCGGAAAAAATAATTAAAAAATATGAAGACGAGTTCTTGAACACGGGTTGCGACGGTATATATTTTCAAACCTTTACCGAACGCAACGACAACACCGTAAACGGAAAGTGCGTTGCCGAAACGGTAACTACTTGGGTTAACGGAATTTTTGCAAAAATGAAAGCAAAATACCCTAACATTCGCGTTCAGTTCGGACTTCACGCAACGTCGGTTAAAGAGGATACTGAGTTTATTAAAAACGTCGATCCCGATATGGAAATAATCTGGGAAGACTGCGGATCATTCCCTTACCGCTACTATCACACCACTCACGACTTTGCCGACACTCTCAATTTCACCTCTAAAATTTGCACGCTTCGCTCGCCTTACGATAAGTTTGGAGCGGTACTAAAAGGAATGACAACACTTAACTGGGCGATATTCGAACATCAAACAGGTCCATACGTAATGGGCGAACACTCGCAGTTATACGTCGAAAAACGCGGTGAGGAAAAACGTAAGCTTTGGCGATTATTCCAAACGGAATGGCTAAATAAAAAACATTTCTTCCTGGATACAGTTAAGCAAATTCTCAAAACAAGGGACGGCAACATCAGCTTGCAACTGCTTGTAGAGGACGGACTTTTAGAGTATAAAGTCTGGCTCCCGGTTGCCTTTGCTTGCGAAATGCTGTGGCAGACAGATATAACCGAAGAAGAACTTGTAGAACGCGTTTTGCAGTTCCCTTGCGTTCACCTTGCCTGAAAAACTCAATAACGTATGCATAAAAACGTTACAATTCACATAAAAAGCGGTAGACTTGATCAGTCCACCGCTTTGTTTTTTAGCGCAATATATTATCTTCTACAAAACCACTATAAACCATAACGTCGACTGTTTTACTTTACAACCGTAGGGGCGATTCACGAATCGCCCACTATACAAATACACTTAACTGCAATTAATTATTAAATAACGTTAAAAAACTAAAGACTCTTAAACGCCAGTTTTACAACGTTTAGTCAAACAAGCCTTTTGCAATGCTCTCACTCGTACAAAACTCCACGTCAGGAAGATTTTGCAAAAGCGTTGCGGGAATTTGGGGCTGAGGCTTATCGAAAAGCACGTGCTTTACTATACCGTGTTGCCACTCACGATTGAGCGCGATATAGATTTTTTTAGACGCGAGAATTTGCTTCATTCCCACGGTAATGCAAAACTCTGGCATTCCTCTAAGATCTCCACGCTGATATCCGTACGCATTTATGGTACGCGTTTCTCTGCTTATGGGCAAAACTCGGGTTCCAAGATTTGCATACTCTTCCGCCGTTATCTTATCTCCCTCTTCCGCAGGCTCGTTAAAAGCGATATGTCCGTTTATACCAAGACCACCCAAGCATAAATCCACTCCGCCTAAGCTGGCAATAAGCTCGTCATACTCCTTTTCCTTGCCCACTTGTGGGAACATTCTTTGCTCTATCGGCATAACAAGCTCGGGATCTACCCTGTTATAAAACTCGCTGTTCATTCGCTTTTTGAAGCTCATATAATGCTCGGGATCAATCATCTCGGTGGGCGAAATCATATACTCGTCCATATTGAAAAACCAAACGTTTTTGAGCGACACTTTAAGCTGATTTACCATTCTTGCCAAAATAGGATACTGATCGGTAGGACCTACTGGCACAATCATTACCGTCTTTTTATTTTGCGCGTTATTTTTCATAATCTCACCCAGCATTGTAAGCGCCATATCAAAATACACGTCCCACTCTTTGTCTACCGTTCTGAATTTTATTCCGTTTACCTTAGTTTCCATACTTTTTCTCCTAAATAACCTTTTTGCCGTTACAAACAAGACCGACAAGCTCTAAACTATCGGAAAGAATACAAATATCTGCGCGCTTGCCAACTTCTAAGCTTCCGACTTCATTGTCAATTTTTATTACTTTTGCGGGATTGAGCGTACCCATTTTTACAGCGTCTACAAGCGGAATACCTGCATCTACAAGGTTTTTAACCATTTGTCTGACGCTTGTAATACTGCCTGCAAACCTGCTTCCGTCCGCAAGAGTAGCCACGCCGTCGCCAATAATAACGTCCTGAGCGTTTTCTCCGCTACCCAGCTTATACACTTTTCCGTCCTTTTTCATACCCGCGCATCTTAGCGAATCGGACACTACGCAAACCTTATCGCTACCCTTTACTTTTATTATCATTCTTGCAAGAAGCGGTGGAATATGCTTATTGTCCGCAATAATCTCCGCCGTAAGCCTATCGTCCAAAAGACCGTACTCTCTAAGCCCCACGTTTCTCACTCCGTCCACAAACCTAAGCTCACTCATTGCGCAATACAAGTGCGTAAGGTGGCTAAGACCGTTTTCGATAGCAGGCATAAAATTTGGATAAACGCCGTCGTCGTGCCCTCCGCTTACCACTACGCCTTTATCAACAAACGCTTTTGTCATTTTATCCGCGCCCGTAAGCTCGGGTGCAATCGTAATAGTTTTTATAACGTCGGCAAAATCAAGCAAAAACGAATAATCATCCTTTGAGGGCACTAGCAAATCTTCTTCCTTTTGCGCGCCCTTATTGCGCTTGGACAAATACGGTCCTTCTACGTGCGCGCCTACCACCTTGCAATCTCCGCTTTGCTTGCGCATATAGTTTTTACAAAACTCCAAAAATTCGATAATCTCGCCTTTGGGAGCCGTACAAGAAGTTGCTACCACGCTAGTTGTTCCGTTGTTCAGATGAAAAGCAAGCGCCTTAGAAAAAGCCTCTTCGCTTTTATCCATAAAGTCCGCGCCATAACCGCCGTGAGTGTGAATATCCACAAATCCGCTCGTTACTGTTTTCCCGCTCGCATCAATCACTTCTTCGTCGGTTTTTGGCGATACGTATGCGTCTATTTGAGTAATTTTACCGTTTTCTACCCTGATATCCGCCTTTATTATTTTAGTGGGAAGAACCACGTTTCCGTTCCTGATTATCATACTCAAAACTCCAGTTTTTCGCCGTTTGCAATACGGGTAAGCAACTGACTTAAAATCATAAACGCTCTGACGTTGTGGAACGGTCCTTTCCAATCGCTACCCTTAATGTAGTTTATGGGCGTTCCGTCGCGATGAAGATGCCCAAACCACTCGGGATGTCCCTCGTCGGGGAAATGCGCGAAAACGTAAGATTTAATCTTATCAAACAGCTCTAAATACTTTTCGTCTTTTGTAAACCAGTATGCGTAAGTTAGCGCAATCATAGCCTCGCAGTGCACCCACAAAAGCTTCATATCCCACTCAAGCGAAAGCACCGGCTTGTTTTCTACGTCCACAAAATAGAACATTCCGCCTTTCTCTTTATCCCAGCCTCTTTCTATCGACCACTCAGTGATTTTGATACACTTTTCCATAAGGCTAGCGTCCTTTCTATGCACCGCTTCCTTCATCATAAACCACGCCGTTTCCAAGCTATGACCGGGATTGATAAAACGTCCGTCGGGAGTATTGAGCCTTGCGCCGTTTGGTTCAACAGTTTCAAAGAGCGCCTTTTCATCTTCCTTTACAAACATATTCAAAATCGTGTCCAAGCTGTTTGAGATGACCTCGTCATACTTAACGTTATCGTCAATCTCACGCATGCACTGAGCAACGTTCATCATTATCATAACAATGCTATGTCCGCGATTTTTTCTGGTTTTTGGATTTACCTTTGCAGGGAAAACGCCCGGCGTTGTGTAATAGTAGAGCATCTTGTCAAACAACTTTATTGCTCGCTCTTTAGCTTCTTGTAATCCCGTCGCCTTATAATACTCAGCATACCCCATAACGGCAAACGCTTCCGAAAAATAATACCTTCTCTCCACAAGCGGTTTTCCGTCCCTGGTTACTCTAAAATACATGTGTCCGTTGTCTGCAAAGCAATACTTGTTTATAAAATCATATCCGCACTTTGCGCAATCCAGCCACTCTTGTTTTTTGCCAAACTCGTTATAAAGCTTAGAGAACATCCACAAACTTCTGCCCTGTTGCCAAACGGATTTATCCTCGTAAAAAAGCTCGCCGTCGCGCATAAATCCGCACAAATATCCACCGTATTCATAATCGGGCGAAAGCTCCGTCCAAAACGGCGCGAAGTTGCCAAGCAACACTTCTTCAAACTCTTTAGCCCATTTATCCAATCTTGTTTTCATACTCTTTTCCTCGTTTTTTGTCAAAAAATCCTAAATACGTATACTGTTTTATGTCAAAACTGCGTTTTAGCCAAGCTTTACGTAACCACGGCGCGCAACCCTTTTCATGGTTGTACCATAGTCCTCGTCAAACGTTCTCATCAGCTGACTAGCCACCGCTTGGGGGAAATACACTCCGCCGTCAAACGTACCTGCAAGGCAAATATTGACAGGACCTTGCGCGTTTTCTTTTATACATTCAAGCAACTTTTTAGCATACTCGCCATACTGCATCCAGTCCGCCGAAAATTCTCGCCACGCGCTCTCTCTCACCTTTGAGTCGTGCTCGCAAATCTCGTCCGCATTCACGCCCATAACAAACGGACCGCGTTGAGAAACGAACTTTGACCAGTCCAACGTCATTGCGCCCTTTAGCACAAGTCCGACAGGCGCATTAGCTCGAAGCTTGAGAATTTTTTTTGTAACCTCTAACGATTGCTGAATTTTATCCTCATCAACGTCGCCAGGCGCGTAAGAGTATGGGAAAGCGCCCCTGTCTTCCCACCAACCGACTTCCTTACCGTCTTTTATCTTACTGTGGAACTTTAGCGTTCTTGCGCAGTCCTCCCACAAGATTTCCACTCGCTTATCCACCTTTGCAATCTCGTCCAGCCTGTTTTCTACCGACGAAGAATGTAAACCGAACTGAAGTTTTAGGGAGGGATATTTTTCGAAAAGCTCGGCTGAAGTATTGTTTACAAGCGTAGTTACCGCCTCTGCAATAAGTCTTCCGCCTATAAACTCGTCGCCACGCTCGGTAAACGATTGAAAATATATACCGTCGCAACCTATCGGCGCGTACTGCGTTTCGTATTCTTTAACAATTTTCTCTTGGAGTTTTTTTAACGCCTCGTCGCTAATATCTAACACTTCGTTGCAATGTTCTTGCCAACCCCACGCATAGCCGTACAAAACCTCTATACCGTACGAATGTGCATACTCGATAACATCTCTAGCATTAAGGGGTACAAAATCATTCCAAATAATAAGCTGATTGAGCTTAAGTCTTGCCATATTCTCAATATACTCAATATAGTTATTTATCGGGTGTCCCCAAGTAAACACGCTTCTGGTCGCAAAATTAGGACTTTCTGCAAAACTTCCGGCGCGCATTGGTCTATCAAAAATTTGCTCAACCATACGTACCGCATTTCCGCACGCAAAAATGTTTTCGTGCACGTAGTCATCCACAAAACTTACCGCGCCATAATAAAGCTCTGCTTCGTCAAACGCGGTTATAACTACTATTCTGTCGCCGTTATCCACCTCGCGCTTAGCAACCTTTATCAAAAAGCCGTCCTTTGGAATTTCCTCTTCTTTCACAAATTTCCTAACCGTTTCGCTCTCTTGATAAAGCCCGATAACGATAGCGTTTTTCTCAATCTCCGCTCCGTCCTTTTCACACGGAAGCACGCAAATACGGTATACGCCGGTTTCTCTAATAAGCCACTTGCCGGCTTCCTTTGACAAAAAATCCACCGCGCGCTTTTGAATACCCTCGTATTTTGTGTAAATAATTTTCCAATCGTTTTGCTTCATTTTCCCCACTCTCTAAAAAAAGAATTGACGCTTGTTCGCTTTTATTAAAAATCACAAACGTTCACTTTTATTATTTTACCACACGTACACTCTTTCGTCAATACCTAAATCAATACAAAAATGTCGTTTTTCGAAACTGAATTGTAAACAAAAAAACAAGAATGAAAAATATCAATCTTCATCCTTGCTTTTCTCTTTATAAATTTTTTATCTTTCAGCCGTTATCAGTCCGTCTTTTACAATAAGCTTGCAAACTCTTGCCGTGCGGTATTTTTCCCCATAGGTACGTGCATGGTATATTGCGTAATACTCGCCCTTATGCTTTATAACGCTATGATGTCCCGTACCCTCTTCAACGTCGTTTTTAATAATAACTGGAGCAAACTTATCATTGTTAGTGTGTTTTTCGTAAACTACTTTCGTAAGATCCATTTCGTCCGTTTTGCACGCTGAATATCCTACGTGATAGGTATCGTCCTGATAACATCCACCGCTATACATTACGTACTGCCAGCCGTCCTCATAAAACCAGAACGGGCCCTCTATCGTATGCCATCTATGATCGGGGGTATACGACGGCGTAAAAATTTCCTCGTCAAAGGTAGGCACGATTTTTTCTACGGGCTTACCCTCTACCGTGTACGGATCTAAAAGTCTGTCCACGTATACGCGGGTACCAATTCTGTCGCCCTCTTCGTTGTTTTTTGCAAACCACAAAAACAAGCCCTCGTCCGTCTTTACCACGTGCGAATCTATCGAAAAATAATCATAAAGCTTTTTCTCGTTTTCGAACGGACCGAGCGGAGAATTTCCACAAAGCGCGTACATAAACTGAAACTCGTTACCGCGAATAAAGGATACGTACATATAATATTTATCCTCGATCTTGATAACAGAGGGCGCCCAAAACGTTTTTCCCTCACCGCTAAGCTTGGTTACAACGCCCTCAAACTTCCATTCTCCAAATATATCGTCTGACGAGTACGCCTCTACGCCATCGCCTGCCGTTACGTACAAATAAAATCTTCCGCCATCCTCGAAAATAAACGGATCTGCCTGACTTCTGTTTTGAACGTTAAATAATAATTTCATACGATCACCCCATGTCTTTTGGTATGTATTAAAGTATAGCATATTACAAAATCCAATGCAATAAAAAAATGCAATTTCTTTTTTACCATTTTTTATCCCACATAAAAAATATGGCTATGTCACAATAAACGGTTGATTAATTTTTTATGATTTAACGAGGAAAACACAAGAAAGACAAGCGTTATTGTGAGGGCGCATACCTGCCTGGTCTGTAACCGAGCAAAACGCGCAGTATTTCGTAGTGTTTTTCCGTTAAAAATCAACCGAATGTTGGGACAGAGCCAAAAATATAACGAGCCGTATATTTGCGACTCGTTATATTTTTTAATTTTCTTCCAAAAAAACTTTTTTTACAGCTTCTAGATATCCATAACCATACAAATCGTCAGGCTCTAAATAACTTCCTTCCGTCCACTCGTTCCAGCTATTAACAATAATTAGCGGAGCTTTCATTTGAGGGTGAGAGTCTACGTAATCTTTAGCAAGCTCAAAACCCTTTTGAACGTTTTGAGGCGTATTGTCATAGCAAATCCACTTTCTACGCGGTGTTACATAGCGCACCGTATTATCCCAGCCAAGCGAAACGTGAGGATAGAACGGCGCTTTTACCGTTTCTTCCACACATTTCCACTCGTTCTTTACGTCTTCTAATAATTCTAAGTACGTTCTGTTCATAGGCGCATAATCAAAGAAGTTATAGTGCGTTACGCCGTCAAAATTCGCCATATTAATAAAATCAAGAATGGACGTTTTTTCATCAAGCATTCTTGCTCTATACTTTGGACTACGAATAGTTAAATGAAGTTCAAGACCAGGAAAGCCTGCTTTTACCGTTTCTTCCCTAAAATACTTAAGCGCGTCTAGCGTTTCCTTTACTCCGCCTAGTCCCCTAACAAGATTTTCCGTATCAAAAAGCATATACACAGGTTTTCCATCGATTTTATAATAAGACGGATGTGAAAAATACTTTTCTATGGTGCGATGAACAATGTGTTCAAACGTTTTCCTATCTACTGCGCCATCCCAAATGGGAATATTCTTATCGGGCAAATTCTTACACCAAAGTGTGTTTGCAGTATGATTTGCCCACATAAGATAAAACTTAACTTTATCATTATTGCGCGCTTTAAGATATCCGTCGTTTAGACACTGCTCTAAAAACGGACGATTGTCAAACCAATACCAATCGTAAATGAAAACGTTTACACCGTGGCTAGACGCTGCTTCAATCTGCATTTCCATAACGTACCTATCAGCTTCGTTTACGTATCCCCACAAAGGTTTTCTTGGCCAGGTGTGCTCATCAAAAAACTTCTTCGCGCTCTTTACCGACTCCCATTCGCCATAGCCTTCTTGCCAAAACATCCTTGTTCTTGGTTCGTCGCCAGTATATGCTGGCCATATATATGCCGCTACGTCATACTTCTTCATTTTTTCTCACTCCTTAATTTTTGTGATTTTATCATATCACATTAAGGCTGAGTTTTCAATGGGTAATTTTTACCTTTATTGTAGTTATTTTTTACTTTATCTTTTTTATTTGCGCTTCATAATAAATCGTAAAACGCCACCTTTCATAATCTCTTGCATCGAAATCTCAAATACGTGTAGCTGTTTTTCGTTAAAAAACACCTTGTCAACATATATTTCGTCTTCGCTTTTTCTCTCTCGTATTATCCTAAGCGTATTACCACTAGAAAGTTTTATACTCGCTTCGTCTATTTGTGGCGAGCCTATCAAAAACACTCCGCTTCCACTTTTAGGGAACAATCCTAAAGCATTAAACACAAACAACGACGACAACCCACCCGAATCATTGTTGCCAGGCAAACCACTTACGCCTAGTCCAAACGAACGATTTATACATTCGTGCATAATCTCACATAGTCTATCGTGTCTGTCAGCATAAATATAAGCATACGGCGTTTCCATATCACATTCGTTATTAAAACCCTCAAACCTATGATATTGAGTTTGTGCAATATCGTCGTACGCATTAAGATGCGTTATTTGCTTTACGCTCTGACCAGAAAATCCAAAAAAATTATCGAGCATCAAAGCAAACTTTTCTTTTCCCCCTGCTAACTCAACTCTATCTTCCATATTGCTTTGCAATCTAAACGAATAAGTATACCTATCCCCTTCATAATATTTTGACTTGTTTGACATTAACCCGTCGCTTGCATACGCGTTAATCCAATACTTAGACAAGTCAATTAATCTAGCTTTTAATTTTTCGTTATTCGTAATATTCGCAACACTCAAACACGCGTCGCTAACGTCCAAAATATGTGTAAAACGCTCAAAGTAACCACTTGCTAGAAAATCCTTATAATCATCTCTATCTAATTCGCGCTGTATGCACTCTTCGATATCAAATACGTTAGCCCCGCCTACTCCCATAAAATACGCATCGCAAAGTGTAAAAATTGCCAACATTTTTGCTTGCTCTTCACACGGAAACACGTTAGACAACCCAAAACTACAAGGAATTTTCCCTAACGTTTTGCTGATATTTACTATCCCTTTTACAATCTTTTCTCCCATCTTTGGATAGCTCAAAAAAATAAGTGGTAAAACAGTCTTGTATTGATCCCAAAAGGTTGCAAAATCCGTAATACACTCCCCATCTACCCCAAAAACTCGCTCGCCCGTCATATCTGTTGGTTTTATTAGAGAGTGATATAAATTGGAATAAAATTTTTGCGTTATATCTTCGCTTGCTTTAATGCTAAATACCGATAAATACTCGTTCCACGTGTCATTCGCCTTTTTTACAACGTTTTCAAATTTTTCAGTAACTTCCCTTACGCTTTTAATTGCAAGCGCTCTAGACACGGTAGAATAACCAACTTTCAATTGCGCCGTATCATCTATAACGTCAAATACAACACCGTAAGGCGAAAGCATATTTTTAGCATAAACTCCACTACGTTCAACGTTTTTTTCAAACAATTTTACGCTCGCACTTTCGCTCTCGATTGACACAAAAAAGTGCAAACGTATACCAGAAAACACGCCACTAAAGGCTATTTCATTATTATTTAATATCTCTATCTCACTCTCTGAAACTTTCGCAAAATAACTATTTCCAAACTCTTTACAAAGTCCGTTATTAGAAAAATCAATAGCTATTCTTCCACCGTTTTTTTCAAAAGTATATTTATGAATCGCAACGTTATTACTTACCGAAAGTTCACAAACAATATCGTCAATTCTCGCTTTGTAGTATCCTGGTTTTGCTTGTTCTCTCCTAAGTTTTTTAGGCTCGTTAAAATTAGCAATATCCCCATAAAAGGGCGACACTATTGCATAATTATAATAATACTGTATTGCGCCCGTTCCCGACTGATGCAAGTGCGAAAATCCAATAACATACGGCTCTTTAGCAAGTTTTTTTATTCCACCACAACTGTTAGGATAGTGCAATCCATATCCAGTAGGATATCCCCCACTATACGCTCCAACCGACATTTTACCAAACGGCAAAGTAGCGTGTGGAGTGGTGTTTCCACAAAGCGCTTTTATATAAAACCACTTTGATGCAAGCCCGTCATCAAAAAATCTATCAGTTTCGCCGTTACCATAAAACACGTCAACGCGCTTGCAATAATCAGTTTTCTTCATTATTTAACACTCCAACTCTGTATAACACAACTATTAGCAACACCATCATAAAACACAGTTGCGCTCATTATCTTATAATTAACGCAACGTCGTTGTTTCAACGCTTTCTTACAATATTAATAAACCCGTTAAAAGATTATTTCAAAGGCTTTGTTGGGCTGTAAAATATAACTTTTATTATCCCATACAAGTGTTCCACCTGGTTTGCTTGCCACTACGCGCAACTTCTCTTTATCTAAGCTAATAACTACCGTTCCACCGTTTATAGGTATTGCTCCACTTATTTCTTTAAGCCCACCAAGATTGGGTTTTACGATAAACGTTTCGTATCCTACGCTAGTTGCATAAACGCCTAAATAATATCTACCAAACAGATAAATTGGACCAGCTCCCCACGCGTGGCATAGCGATTTTTCATATTTTCCACCATACATTTCATAATGATCTATACCACACTTTTTAGGATCGTATTCTTCCCAAATAGTGCTAGCGCCTAAATTTATCATTCCACCCCAATACGACGTAATCTTATCTTCTACTGCCTTAAAATCACCAAGTTTTGCTAATACGTCTAATTCATAACCCTCAAAGTAAGGAGTAGTTATTTTTGTTATATTATCGTTTTTCAAAACGTTCTTCAGTATTTTTTGCGTTTGCTCCTTTGTTGCAATATCATACATAATAGCAAAAATATTAGCGTGTCTTGTTACGTTCGCGTTACCGGATTTATAACAATCAATAAAAGCCCCTTTCTCTTCATTCCAATAGTACGCATTAACTTGCCGTATTAAAAATTCATACTTTTTTTCTAGCAGATTTTTATCCCCATTATCTAAAACTTCAGCCATCAACGACATTACTTGATACGCCCTAATAAGAAGCATTTGCTCAGCGCATACAGCTCCCACCTTTTCGATGTCCGACCAATCTATAAACGTCCAATCTTTTTCATCTCCTTCTATAAACCCTTCTTTATTAAGTTTTGTTTCGCAAAACTCAAGAAGTTTTTTCGCCATAGGATAAACTCGCTTCAAAAACTCTTTATCGCCATACGTCATATAATGCTCGTAAAGCGAAATAAACCATAATAAGCTATAATCAATAATGGTATTTATATGTTGCTCGATAGGTTCTCTACCTAATAATCCTAATAACGTTCTTTGTTCAATTTCTTTGTCTGCAAAAAGATATCTATTTATGCGCGCGCTTTGATAGGCATCACCAGACCAAACCCACCTATCTCTTTTGATACCGTCAAGAAAAGCTTCTCTACAATTAAGATGAAACGTATACGAAGCAACAGAATATATTTTATTAAACAGTTCATCGTTACACCTAAAGTTTCCCTTTTGCTCAAGTGGTAAGTATTCATAATCTGCCGAAATTTCGATATCATCCAATAAAGTCTTTAAATAAACGTACCTAAACGCTCTTTGTTTAAGACGATAAGTATTTTCTCCACATACCCTATCGGTAATATACGTATTCTCTACGTCAAGAGCTTCTTCTTTGCTTTCGCCGTAAAACACTCTTATTTCTTCATTCTTACACGCATTAGTTATATTGAGAAAACCAAAATACTCCGTACCAAAGTCATACAAAATACCGTTATTTATTTTCTCTTTCGAGATAGGTAATACGTTTTTGTATTCGAACGGAAAATTTTCAGGATTACGCTGTACACTATTAAAGAAAACGTTATATCCAACAGGCGAAAATTCTCCTGCAAAATGATTACTAATCCAAGTCCCATCACTCGGACAAACGTCGCTTTCCACAAAAATTGCAGGCAGTCCACTCGTTTTAGACACGAATATTTTAATCGTATGCTCGCCTTTGGACAACTCTATGCGTGTTTTTTCACCATAACGTTGGTTGTCAATATCAATATATCCACATCCGTTCATATAACAAATTAGATAACCTTTTTCGCAATAAAATTGCTTTATAAATTGTATTGACACGTAAGGTGCAGATATCTTCCATACCGGTGGTCTATGATATCCTTGTTCTTCTCTGCGAAGATGAAGACTCATTGTGTGAAAAATCTCATAATCACCATAGTTCCATATCCAATAACTTTTGCTCATACTCTACTCCTTTACTTCTACTAATAAATATATAATAAAATCTCTAACATATCAAAATCGCGTTTAATTCGCATTATCCACGCTATATAATTTGCACTGTGGTTTTCATAGTTTTTGTACAATATTGAATTGTATATTAATTTTACTATTATTTTATAATAAATTATAGTACCGTATTGGTAAAAAGTTGTTCTAAATTGACTAGATGCTAATTTACTCTTGATTTTTTACTGAATAAATAATATAATAAAGAAAAGGAGTAATTTATGTCGCATTATCATATTTCTTCAAAGCCCATATACACAACTTTACCAATAAACGTTATCTTACACTCGTCTAAAAAACCTGGATTTGAAATTACGCCCATTACTTCTCACCTGCACGAACAATTAGAAATCAATTTGATGATTAGTGGCGAAATGATTGTAAACGTAGAAAACCGTTCGTATCAACTTGGCCCAAACGACGCTGTTTTGTGCAATCCTTTTGCAGTTCACTCTGGAAAGTGGCTATCGTCAAGTGGAGAAAAAAGTTTTATTGGCTTTAGTATCGACCTTGGTAAAATGCTCAATTTCGAGCTATCCCCACTTGCTAAAAGTTGTAAAGAATTGTTTGAATACAAATGCAAATTCGACGAATTTTATCCTGCAAATACTAGCCGTATTCCCCATATTCTCCAAGAACTTCTTGCCGTTTACCCGAAAAAAAACAACGCTAACGAATGTCGCGCGCTTTCACTAACGTACGAACTTTTGGAAGAATTATTCGCCAAACATTTTCATCCTGCTAACAACCATTCATCATCTTGCAAAAATATAAATTTTTTACGCGACCTTGCAATGTTTATTAACAATAACTACACTAAAGACATAACAACGTCTACCGTCGCAAAAGCAATGTTTATGGAAACGTCGCAATTTTGTCACACTTTCAAACGCAATTTCGGCGTATGTTTTTCCAATCATCTTTGTAAATTCCGTTGTATTCGCGCTACTGAACTATATAAAAACAGTGATAAATCAATTTCAGAAATAGCTTCCGCTGTGGGTTTTTCGGACTATTGTTACTTTTCTAAAAGCTTCAAAAAACACATTGGAATATCCCCTGCAAAATATTTTGGAAAATGGAAAAATTAGTAAATAATAAATGAAGTATAGAGATATACTTCATTTATTGCTTTTTATAAAATTTTCTACCACTAATATCAATGGCTACGCTTAAAATTACCTATATATTCTATATATTTACCCTACCTACAAGCGAACCTTCATACTCTTTCAAAAAATCCTCGGCATTTTTTATAAACGTTGCATACACCTCGTCGCCCTTAAATGCAAATCTTGCGTTCATATTGCCAAAATATCTATCTATTATTTGAACGTATATAAGTATTTCGTTATCTTTAAGCCAAGCAAAAGATACCGCGTCATCATATGTAAAACCGTCGGTCGTAACTGTTCCGCCGTGCTCGTTAGAATAGCCGAATTGAGGAAACTTGCCGAACACGTTATAATTTACCCCAAACGGTATGACCTTATCCCCTTGCGCGTTGGTATAGCGAAACTCTCCGCTTTTTGCATCGTTAAACACAAACGAAAACTTGGTTATACCCATTTTATTTTCGTTACACACGTATTCCTTACCGTTAAGCTCATGTCGAAACGGCGAATCCTCATTTCCTTTTACACTAAATAGATTTAGCGACGCAATCATCTTGTTAAGCTCGTTTTGTGCCGTTTTATTCTCTCTTATCGGCTCGGCTTTTATTTTATCAACAAACTCATCCGCTAAAATTTGAAATATCATATGGCGAATAATTGGCGTTCCCTGATTATCCGCTGTGCAACTAAAAAGCAAATCCTTGTCGGGATAACAAATGGTAAGCTGATCTCCCATACCGTTAAAAGCAAAACCGTTACCGCACACTCTCCAAATCTGATATCCATACCCTTGATGATACGAAGAATAATGCGGAGCGTACTCATTGTTTACAATCTTAGACGTAGCTTCTTTGACGTACTGCTCGCTGATAAGACTCTCTCCGTTCCACACTCCGTTATTCATCAAAAGCCGTCCGAAAGCTGCAATATCCCGCAACGTACAAATCATTGCCGAGTCACCCCAGGAATCCTCGTTACGTGTTTTCAGCACCGTAGCATTTCCAAATACTCCCATCTTATCAAAAAGCTTTTCTTTCATATACGCAAGCAAGCTCTTACCCGAAAGCTTTTCTACAAGCGAACACAACACCTGAGAGCCCGTACTGTCATACTCCCAAATAGTACCACTCGGATGCAAAGGTCTGTTACCGTTAAAATACGCGTGTGTTCTGTCCTTATCCTCTATAAAAAACCAATATGGCGACGAATCACCCGCGGTGGACATTGTAAGCATATCTTTTATGGTAAGCTCTTTGTGATAATGCAAAACTTCTCCATCCACCTTTTCGGGAAAATAGTCGATAATTTTATCGTTTATCGAAAGTTTTCCTTCGTCTTGTAAAAGCCCTATTGCAATACCCACAAAACTCTTAGTTTGAGAATACATCCTATGGCAAAAATCCTTATTAAACGGTTTCCAATAAGCCTCGGTAAAAATCTTATCACCTTTCATAAACAAAATTCCGTGCATACTAGCGCCACGTTTTTCTAACTTTTTAATAAAATCTATTATCGATCTTGTTGAAATTCCCGCACTTTCCGGTGTTATTTTTTCAAACATTATATACCCTCCTCTTACTCTACGAACTTCAAATTTATTCTATCATAATACATATTAAAAAACAATATTATAAACAACAAAATAAGGATAAATTACATATATATTTAAATTTATTAAGCTAATTATCTCAGAATTATAATTTCTTTTTTAATGCCGACATATAAACGTTCCAGTCCTCTCTGCTTTGATAATGTGTTCCTGCTCTTAGGTGGAATCCCACCTCGCCCTCAGTAAACACGTCGCCACAAACAGGCAATCTGTCAGGGCAAATCAATCCGTCCTTACCGTACATTTTCCAAACCTTAGAAGCCTCTACGCAACTTAAGAACTGACTGTCGTTATCAGCCCAAACGTCTTCTAACGCTCCGCCCACGTACACAAGACGGGGCGCAACAAGAGCTACAAGACAGTGCTGGTCAAAGGGAAGCGATTGTTCGTTGTCAGCGTACTTGTGATAGTTTGTACAAAACCAATACGGAAACGTTTTGCAGATATCCGCAACCTTCTCGCCCTTTTCACAGCAACCCCTGCTTAAAGCAACGCCCGAACAACCCGAATTGTTGGGACAAGTAAAAGCAAAACGCTCGTCAAACGCGGCGGTAAGAAGCGCGGTTTTCCCAAGGCGCGAATGTCCCGAAATTCCTATGCGGGTTTTATCAACCTGCTCTAAAGTTTGCAAGTAATCCATCATTCTTGACGCCATATACGACCAGTATACTATTTTTCCGCAGTCACATTCCTTACGTTCGCCCTCTTGAAAAAGACCTGCAAGTCCATTAGTAAAATCGCCGTTATCCGTACTTATATCGTTATGACATACCGAAAAAATTCCAAAGCCGTTGTCAATAATCTCTTCGACGGGCAATAACCTGTCGGGGATATCGGGACGGAAATTAACGTAGATAAAAAACGGAATATTTTTCTTGTTTTTGGGATATATGAGATTGGTGGGAACGGTATGAGTTTTGCCATCCACATTAAAAGTAAAATACACCTCTTCCCACGTTGCCTTGCCCGCAAAGTCTACTCTATTAATCTTTGTACAAATCTCGGGTTTTACAATGGGTGGATAAAAGCCGTAGCCCTCCTTTTGGATAATATTTCTCCAATACTCTTTGCCTATCTTTTCCCACTCTTCTTTTGTTTTTATTTGCTTTCCATCAATATAAAACAAATCGGGTAAATTGCGTTTTTTAAGTTCGTTTTCTATCATAATTTCCTCCTCTATTACGAATATTGCGTACAAAAATCTCAAATACGTTAGCCACTTTTTAGCACAATTCGCACGTTTTAACGATAAAGCATGGGCGGAATGGACTTTTCGTCTAAAAGCGGATCTACGCCATTTCCTCTTTTATAAATAAGTTCCATAACGTCTTTCATAATCCTGGCGTCGCACGCTTGAGTGGGCGCATTTCCCACAAAGCCGTCCACTATCGCGCCGTGATATCTAAAAGCCGTTTCATACTTTACAAAACGCAAAGACACGTCGGAAGTAAAATCGGTTCTATGTGGACGGATTTTACTCTTTACAACCTGACCGTCCTCCGTCTTTACCGTAACGTTTTCCGCCTCTTTTGCAAGCCTGTTGCTCATTCCTATAAGCTCTTCCACGCAGTGCAGATACGTATTTCTATTGTGCGCTACGCCCACCAGAAGAATATATCCACCGTCGCGATAAATCTTTCCGTAACAGCTGTTTGGATGTGTACCCGAGTCTATATCAAGCTCGTCTTTAATAAACTCACAAGCCCTATCCCTATCGCCAAACACAACCATAGAATGTGAAGGATTTTTAGAGCGGATACCGCGCTTGTCCAGCACGGCAACAGACGAGAACGCGCCAAGCGAAGTATTTGGATCGCTTACGTCCAAGGTTATTTCTTTGTTAAAGTTCATCCAGGTATGAGTGGGTATACACAAAAGCCCGCCTTTTTCGGTGAAATACTCTATCATTACATCCAAAAGCCCTTGCGCTTCACCCTCTACTTTCCCTACAAGGCGCAACGAAGAGTGAACTAAAACAACCTTGTCTTGTGGTAATTTCATACTCTTTAGTTGCTCTTTTATTTCCGCTTTTGTATAAACTTTATTCAAATCCCTCATATTTACCTCTATTAAATCTAGCTACCTACTAGATTATATCACACCTAAACAACCAAAATCAATACTTTTTACAAATTATATAAAATTCTCTGCTCACTCTGCGCAAAATCTCATACTTTGTAGCAAAAAATGCAATACGTATGCAATAAAACAATACAAAAACCGCAATCTTCACGTCAAGCAAAAATTGCGGTTGTTTTTTTATTATCCTCTTCTTTCGTCCCTAAATTGGAAATACGGTACGAGATCTTCTGGCTTTACACTCTTTTGGAATGACTCCATAACCTTATTAAAGTGTCTTATTCCAATGTTTACTATACTTGTATTTTTAACGTTACCGCCGTTTGCTTGAGTATTGGACTGAAACTCTTCCATAGCCAAGTATGCGCACTGTTCGATAATTCCGCTTATATCCGCGCAAGTATATGTATCGTCCAAAACTTTTACCATCTCGTCTTTTAGCTCCGAATCATAAGGAAGCTTTGCAAGTCCTAAGTCGATAACCTTTTTTCTGGCTTCAAGCTCGGGCATACCGATATAAAACTGCATTGAAAAACGCTTATATCTAAGATACGCTTCGTCCATCAGCCAAGGACGGTTAGTAGCGCCCAAAATTACGCGCTTGTCACCCTCAGGATTATCGGTAGCGCCGTTCATTTCTTGCAAAAGCTGATTAGCAACGCCAATAGCAGCCCTATTAGAGTCGCCCGTTCTTCTTGCAAAAATACTCTCGCACTCGTCCACCAAAAGCACAACTCCGTCCTTACAAGCTCTAAGCTCGGTAAATATATCCCTTACGTTCTTTTCCGACTCGCCAATATACGAACCGAAAATCATAGAGGGCGTAATTACGAAAAACCTTACTCCAAGCTCGTGAGCAATCGCCTTTGCAATAAGCGTTTTACCTGTACCGGGAGGGCCGTACAAAAGCATACCCACGTTTGTGCTTATGTTATAAGTTTTCGCAACAGCAGGATTTTTTAGCGCGAATAAATAGTTTCTTACCGTTTGCTTAACGTCTTCAAGTCCTGCAATTTCCTCAAACTTAGTATTGGGAACACCACTTATAGACGAGCCTTGTTTTTCCAAACGCTTTATCCACAAGTTCATTTGGTCAACGGTCTTTTTTAAGCTTTCCGCATACTTTTCGTTATCGACCGAGCAAAGATCCTCATAAATATGCTTAAGCTCTAAAACAACGCTGAGCGCGTCTTGCGCAACAGTACGGATCTCAATGCGCAAATCGTCGTCATCTCTCGATTTTTCCTGTTTTTGCAACATTATACTGTACTGCTGACTTATCACAGCGTGTTTTTGTATTAACGCCTGTATTTTGTCGGAATAACTCATATAAATCTCCTAACTAGAAAACCAATCCCGAGCCAAAATCATCCGCAGGCGCAGTAGAAGCAGGCTTAGACGCGTCGGGTTTTACGTCCGCATTATTAACTTCGAGCATAGCCGTATACTCCGCGCGTTCTTTACTGAGAAGTTCTTCTTGCTCTTTGAGAATTTCCTCGTCAGTTTTGGGCTTTACGCGACGAAGCTTGTTGAAAAATCTGACAAACACGTTGGGTTTATCGTCAAGTACGGTATCAATAAGCTCAAACACTTCGTCCATAGTTCTTTCGTACTGCTTAAGCTTCTTTTTGAACTTTCTGAGGTTGGACTTCATAGATCTGAACAAGCCCATATTGTTTATACCAACAAGGTTCTTGAACAACTGACAAGTACCTTGCAACATATTCAACAAGTCCTGAATAGATTCGATTCTTTCTAAGTTCTCAGTAAAAGCATCCGAAAGTTTGCACATTTTGCGGAAAAAGTTCCACATTTTAAGCGAACGCATTGCTTCTTTTGCAAGACCTTTTTCTCTAGCTTGCGTATACTTTTCCCACTCTTTATCCATTTGCTGATGAGCGCGAGTTTTAGCAGAATAAATTTCCTTCATCAACCTCTTGGTTTCTCTTTCCTGAAGTTTTTGATTTTCCGCTTCTTCTATCTTACTCTTTTGTTTTTGCTCTTTTGCCATAATTATTTTCCGTCCTTTATTCTTTACTAAACGTTACTTAAGTTCTTCCATTATTTCCGCAATCAAAACGTCGTCGTTTTCGATCTCCACCTCTTCGGTAGCTTTCTCTTCCTCTGCGGGCTTTTCCTCGTCTGCGGTAATTCCAAATATTTTCATCATCTCTATTTCTTCGGCAGTAAGCTCAGCGGGTTGTTCAATAGCAATATTTTCCGCATCATCGTACTCAAACTCAATCTCAGGCCCAAGCTCTTCTATGTACTTCTCTTTTATAACCTCAAGCTTAACCTTTACTTTATCGATAGTTTCAGTATCGCTATTGTACAAAGCTTCTACGTACTTATTGAACAGCTCTCTAAAGTCATAAACCTTAGTTTCCGCCATAACGTTCAAACGCGCCTTGTACGTCATTCTAGAATCAAATCCGTACATTTCGCAAATATCTTTGATGTCAAGACAGGTGCTATGTAGTTCTTTTTCCATTTTTTCAAGCACTTTAAGAACTTTTCCGCTCTTTGCATTTACTCTTTGTTCGTACTCAACGCACTCTTTTTGTTTAGCGATTGCCAGTCTTGCAAGCTGAACGTATCTGGGATCTTTGGGATTCATTCCCTTAACCTTTTCTTTTAATTCGTTTGCTAAACGAAGCATTTCCTGATAAACGCGGTCTTTGCTCAAATCGTACTTTTGAGCTATTTTACGAATTTCAGCAACAGCGTGCTTTTCCTGCGAAGACAAAAACGAGGTATTAGATGCTACGAACTTTAGGATGAAAATTGCGCTAGATAGCTCGTCGGCATTTTTAAACTCACTATCTACGTTATCCTTGGTAAGAAGCACGGTATCAGGAAGAACACAATCCTTTTCCTTGATTTTTTTACCGTTCACTTTTACCTTCTTTAATCCATCTATACTATCTAATAGTAAAGCGATTTTATCTTGTAAAGTAAAACTATTACCCTCAACAGGCAACGCAGAACGGAGTTCAAGCATATTTTTAACAATACCGTCCACAGCTTTTTTAAACTCTGCAGTATCCTCAATAACCGCCTTACCAATGCTATCAATAGTTTTTTGCAAACCATCCGCAACAAGAGTTATCATCTGCAAAGATTCCGCCTTTTTCTCATCCGTATACTCATCGTTGGTTTCCAAATTATTCAAAGCCTCGTTGTAGTATTGAACGTCTTTTACCGTTTTTTCCAAAACCTTTATAAGCTCTTGTTTTAATATGCTGTCTTGCATAAGTGTTCCTCCCCTTTGCAACTCTTGTAAATTTTCGTTAATGATTAAGTATTTTTCTATTTTTTCCTTATCCGACATCTTTTCGGCATGCGTAATAATATTAAAAGTTTCGCCCAAAAATACGTTCACTTTCTTTTCGTGAGCAATAAGGGCATCATAGTACTTTTCACCCGATTCGGGAATAAATATAAAAGCCAATTTTTCATAACTTTGAAAATTCTCCTTAAGCTCGTCAATAATAGAGCGATTTTTGGTTTTTATATCTATCTTTTCGATTTTACTGCAAATCCCCGCGGTCAAATTGCGGTTATCCACTCTTAGCGCGTCTAACGTTTTGCGCTTATCCTCAAACCCCATTAAATCCTCCTCGTTGCAATGTGCAAACGGTAATTTATATCTTATTGTAAAATTTTGTCATTCTTTATATTATATAATACGCTCTCTGGTTTGTCAAGACCCTTTTTAGTCCAGTCCGCACCAAACCTTTAACTGATCGTCATTCCATGCAAACGCATTCACGTGCTGATTGACACATCTTGGATTATCCACGCTTACACCCTCTTCCACGTTTGCCCACAAAGCGCACTCTTCGACTGCTTTGTTAAGCGGAGCAACAACCTCGTCCGCCTTGCCGTTTGTGGACGTAAAACAATATACCATACGGAGATTTCCCCACTCTTTGATATATTCAAACACTTTTTTAGCTCTATCAAGCGCTTTTTCAGACGACCAATCAATCACTCTATTTAGCTGAACTTTCAAAGCTTGTAAAGCGTCGTTACATCTATCAAGCAACCCCACAAGCTCTTCCAAATACATTTCCGCGCTTGGATCTTTTAGCTTTTCCACCTTACAAACAGCTAAATCGACCTGAGAAACCAATGCGTCCTTAAACAAATAACCATCGCTTAAAACGTCCATTTTCTCAATTTCTTCTTTGAGTTTGTCGTGCTCTTTTTTTAGCTTTGTAATTTGAGCGGACGGATTGTACATGTTTTTATAAAACTTTAGCATCTTTAAAAGACAATTTTTCACCTTACGTTCAAATCCGAAATTGATTGCGTTTATGGTAAGACGTCCAAGTAAATCCTCACTTAAAACACCTTTTACAAAGCCGGCAGTAGCGCTACTATAACCTTTTACCATGATTTTATGTAAAGATATCTTTAGATTTTTTTCTAGTATTTTATCTAAAATCTCAATCTCCAAACTCATTCGTCTTCTCCTTGCTCTTTATTCGTCAAATATTCGCCTATTGCCAAAATGGGATTTACATGGTTTTTCAAACACGCAAAATAAACGTCGTCGGCATAAAATACCCTCTCGAAAAAACCGTTTTTCTCATTTAATCTTTCTTTTTCGCTCAAAAGGTATACAAGTTCGTCCGTCATCTCCGAATCTCTATCACCTTTATAGAACAATACATCCTTTAATTTTTTGATACTCTTTTTGTATTTAGAATCTTTTGCGTTCTTTCCAGTGTAGTCGCCGTTAAAGAAATACAAAAGCACAAGAGTATCATTTGTGGGGTAGTCTTTTCCTACGCTAGGCAACGAATCCTCAGAATCGGTAAGATTATAAAAGCTATCATTATCGCTACCCATATCAAACAAATCATCTCTAATTATCCATTTGACGTCCAACTTTTTACTACTTCTTATAATACTTTTTAGCGAACGTTTTTCTCTTAGGTACAAGTTTCTCAAACTTCCTATCGACACTATAAAATATCCAAATACTGGTTGAGCATCGTTTTTGAGCTTGCACCTAGCTAAAATATTATAAATGCTATCCTCAACCGAATACTCACCATAATCTAAGTTCTTGGTTATTTTAAGACCAAACTCGTTAAGTTTGCTTTGAATATCGCTTGTTATCGCGCCTATATCTACGTTAGAACACATTAATGCAATACGAGAAGCAGACTCTCTTCTTACCTCGCTAAGCTTAGCTGAGCTTTCATATTCGCTTACAGTGGCTTTACGGTTTGCATCCTTTTCAATCTTTACTCTGCGTTCGTCCATAGTAAGCACGTCTTTATAATAACGATACGCCATTTTATAACGGTTTGCATCGCTACTTTTTTTCATGTACCCCATTTCCCAATAATATCCAAGCTTAACACGAGCCTCAGGATGTCCGGCTCTTGACGCTTGACGACAGTAGGATATAGCCATACTAACCATATTCTCAGCCTCTTTAGGCGATAGTTTCTTTTGTGAAAGCTCGGTAAGATAATTAAAATAATACAGTTGCGAAAGCTTGAACAAACCGTCGTTATATTCCGTAACCTCAAACTCCACGTTGCTTAAAATATGTCCACAATTTGGACAAGCCAAAGTTCCGTCGAACAACTCTAACGGCTGGTCGATATTAGGCTTGGGACATCTGTCGTTAAGACAAAGCATTGTCGTTACGTTTTTTCCACGCGCTCCCGTATAATTTTCGTTGTTGTTTGCCATAATTTATCCTCTAAAATTTTACAAATTCTTAGCTTGTCGTTTTTTATTCTTTTACAGACTCTACAATCTCAAAATCTATGCTGTCAAACCCTTGTAAAATGCTGTAATTATTACCTTTTACGGATACTACAACCGTATACTCTCCAATATCTTTAGGAGCTCCGCTTAATTTTTGACTTTCACCTTTTTTATAATAGCTAAGCACCAACTCCGCATTATCATCTGATGCTGTTACTACGGGAGTTTGCGCATTTCCATTATAGATAAATTCAGTTTTATCCGCTTGCGTTGTTATGCTGATTGGACTAATCTTAAAACTAAACTCAGTTACCGTGCCTTGAGTAAACACGTAGTTATTGCCTATTATTTTAGCTCTTACCGTGTATTCGCCCGCATTTATAGCCTGATTATTACTACAAGCCCCGTTATTGTCAAAGTACTCAAACTTTACAATGTTTGTATCTGCGCCCATAATACCAGACACATCGGCTTGAACTGTCTTTACCGCACCACTATACTGATATTCGTTTGCGCAAGCTGACCAGTTAAGAGAAAGTAGAGCAGGCGATACCGTGCAAACACAGGTAGCCCCAGCTTTGATATAATAGTTTTTAGAAACACCCTCATTTGAAAGTGTTACAACGATATTGGTAGAACCTACGTTCTTTACGGATTTTGCCGAATACTTCAATCCACTTAAAATCTCACTTTCATCTCCACTAAGCTCGCCCATTATACCCTTTACGCTAACAGGATGTTCACTTCCGTCATACTTAAACGAACTGTCATTCCACTCAAGCGTAAGAGCAAGCTTTTCGATGCTAAACGACGTTGTTGCGTTATTAATAGAATAATTACTATTATCCACGCTAGCTACTGCGGTATAATTTCCAGCATCAATCTTTTCGCCACTAACCGAAATATTAATAACGTCGCTTGAAAGAGCGGTTGCTGTTGCGGTTGGTTTATGGAACGCTTTATCATAAGAAAACAACGTATTTCCCCACTCAACCGTCAATCCGTAAGGTTTGATAACACAGCCTTGCTCTGGATTAATGATCGTATAGTTTGCGTTTGAAGTTGTAACAATTGCGGTATAATCGCCTGCATCTTTTCTTGTTCCGCTAATTGTCAAGTCAAGCTGACCGTCCGCTCCCAAGCCTGTTGCCGAAGCGGTAGGCGATTGGTTGTTAGCGTTATAAACAAGACTAGTATTGCTCCACTTAACCGCGATGCTATAAGGCATAATAGTAAAGCTTTGCATAGGATTGGTGATTGTATAATTGTTATTCGAGGTAATTACCCTTGCGATATAATCACTACCCACGTCTTTCTTTGCTCCAGATACGGTTAAATCAAGTTGTCCGTCGCTTCCCACCCCCTTAGCCGAAGCGGTAGGATGTTGGTTGTTAGCGTTGTATGTCAAAGTAGAATTTCCCCACTCAACCGCTATATCAAAGGGAAAAATTTCAAAGCCATAAGTGTTGTTTTTGATAACGTAATTATCGTTTTCAGAAATTGCAGTTGCAGTATAGTTACCTACGTCCCTCTTTGCTCCGTCCACTTTAACCGCAACCATATCACTTCCCAAACCTGTTGCGCTAGCGGTAGGATGTTGATTACTTGCGTTATACGTAAACGTTGCGCTTCCCCACTTTGCCTCCACCTCGTAAGGCTGAATAGTAAATTTCTGCGTGGGATTTATAATATTATAGTTAGTGTTAGATGTGCTTACCATAGCGATATAATCCACGCCGGCATTTTTCTTTGCCCCCTCAATTGTCAAATCAAGTTCTCCGTCCGCTCCCAAGCCTATTGCGCTAGCCGAAGGCGCTTGATTTTGAGTATTGTAGGTAAACAAAGTGTTTCGCCAAATCGCGGTAATATTATAAGGAACAACGGTAAAGCTTGCCGTTTTATCTTCTGAGGGAATCTCGTACAATTCGTTGCACTCTCCTGTAAGCGTTAGGTTAAACGTATAGTCGCCTACATCTTTAACAAAATTCCTGTCAAGACTAAACGTAATTGCATCGTTATTAATTACGTCCGCCTTTTTGTAATCACAATAAATAGGTTTATCTTGAGCGGAATACGTAGCGTTTTGAGGCAATATCCAATCAAAATCAAGTGATCTCTTGTTTACGGTCAAGCTTACTGCTCCGCTAACACTGCTTGTAAGCGAAGTTAACGTATTAGAATACGCCGTAACGGTAAGGACGTAAGATCCCGTATCGCTAGGCTTTACGCAACTATTACTCCAATCGTTCGAAGTTGCAACCACTACTCCGCTCTTCTTCCACTCGTATCTAAGATTAATGGAATAATCGGGCGAAGTTGCAGACGAGGTAAAGAACACACTGTCGCCGTAAATGGACGTTCCGTTAATCGCAGTAGTTGCAATCTGTTGAATAACAGGTCTGTTTAGCGTCCAATGCGGACAAATCTCCAAGCCGTCGCTTATAACGGTACTAAGACTGCTAAATGTCTTCTTGTTATCACCGTACTTCCACTCTAAACTAAAACCGCTTCGTTTATCTATCGAACCTATAAAATCGTCCGCCATAGCCTTTGTTACAATGCGGTTGCGTTTCTGACCTTCATAAGTTTTATACTTAAAATCATTAGAAGTTTCGTACAAATTATCGTTATCGTTTACTATAATTATTTCGTACAATTCGTCGAATTTAACTTTAACGTTTGCCTTACTCTCGTTGACGGATTTACCATTTATCTTTGCGTTATCAAGGTAAACGCCGTTATAAATGCGCTTATCTAAGTTGTCGTAAGACCAGTACAAATTATCGGAATTTTCGACGTCGAATTTAGTTGCGTATTTTGCTCCGCTTAAAGACGCATTTGTCAAAACAGTTCCCTTTTTAGCAAACCACGTATCCAAGGTTGCGCCGTTTACAGCAATAAAATCCTCCCAATCATAACTAAAAGTAACGTACACTTCGTTCTTATCTAGATTTGTGGGCAACGTAGAGTCCGCAATACGCATATAGTCCTTGTCTTTATATATCAATGCATGTTGAAAAAACTGCTCTCGAAACGCGTCGCAATCGTTCTTGTCAACGTAAATCTTTCGTCCTTCCGTTTTATCTGTAATTAATTTTATAGAATTATTAAGTTTTATGGTAGCGTTATCAAAATACACGTTTTTAATGGACTTGTCAGCAAAAACCGAACAATCCACTTCACATACTGGCTTTCCGTTAAACTGGGCAGGCACCACTACGGTATCCCCTCTTCCTTGCATTACGCCCGTTACTCGGTAATAATCTTTTAGCTCGTCAAAGGTATACTCGATAGTTCTACGCTCTCCAGGCACACCTTGTCCGTACAAGCCCGAAGTGATAGTAGAATACCCAAACATTCCTACCGCACCAACAAGCGCAACAACACATACTAAAGCTAATATCTTAAATCTTTTACCGTTAGCACCAAACTTTCCTGCTCTTAAAGCGGATACGATAACTGCCACACAGCTCACTCCGTGTAATACAAGCCATATACACATTGCAGGCAAAGTAAATCTTACGGTTAGGGTATTCACTCCGTTTATTATCCACATTATTAGCGCGCCTATTATCGTAAAAATAATATATAAAATAGGTAAAAGCATAGAATAGCGGAAACGGAAATTTGACGTTAGAACCGCCAAAAGGAATAATGCGTCCACTACTAATAAAATTAAGGGAATAATATATTGATCAAAAGCATAACCGCTTACAATTAGCACAACTAAAGTTATTACGTTTGCCATCAACGACAAAATCGCGCTTGCCGTTAGCAACCGTTTTGGACTATCTATGATGCTTTTAGTTAGACTTGTTTTATTGTTTTTCTCGTTTCTACTCATTTTTCGTTCTCCGAAACTGAATTCCTATTCATTGGTTTTGCGTTACAACAATAATCTTCATAAAAGATTATCTATACATACGCTTTACCGAATCTATAAAGCCTGTGGGGCTTGCATTAACTTTATCAAAACGATACTTGCGATTTCCCACGACGAACACTATTATTCCGTCGTCTTCAAAACAGTATTTTTTACCCCAATACGTCGCGCGTAACAATACGGGCAATACGGACGCGTACTGTTTATACAAAGCCTTAGCTTTCTTCTTTTCCGCTAGATTGCTATTAGGCGCAGACTTTACAACGCGATTAACCAAACCACAAACGTTACACGTAGCGTCATCTCCAACGTAATGTCTTTTACAACACGAACACTGATTAGCTCTATCTCTTCTAACCAAGTTCATAGAATTTACGTCCAATACCAAGCTTGCCGTTAGATCTCGGCTTCCATTTAGCGGATTGTAATAAACCTTTTCGGGATACTTACACTCTTTACAAATTATCTCCTCTCTCTTTGCAAGGGAAGGCTCGTCCACAATAACGCCCTTAGCGTTGTAGTATACCGAGAAAAGCTGGGACGCGCAACGAATACAATTACAGGTGGAATCTCCCACACCCAAAGCCTCTAGCGAACAACTACGTACTTTTATGTGATCGTTTAGCAAACTTTGCGAACGAATTAATTCTGTTTCTTCCTTGCTAATTCCAAAATCATCCGCGCTTAAAGAACGCAATCTTACCGACTGCGCGATCTCGCCCTCCGCGTTCTTTAGCAAAACCTCGTTATCCATTACAAGAATTTCGTTAATCACGTCGTCGCCACTCCTTGTGTAGCAATTTATACACTTAACAGTAAGCACGTCGCCTAAATCAAACGAAAAACGCAAAGCTTTTGAGTTGTTAATATACACGTTAAATAACGAGCTTTTCCACTGCAAATGCGATATACACAATACCTTTACTCCGTCACACTGAAGCTCGTGAGTACTATCCGTTGTACGCGACAATAATCTAGTTACGGTACGAATATCCCTTTGATCTCCCATAACCAAATAGTCAAGGAAATTATCCTTTCCCTCAATAGTTCCGTTAATGCAAGAACCTAACGCCTTTAACGCATTATCACGAGCGTTCATATCTTTATTGGTTAAGTTGGTTTCCTCTTCGCCTAGAGCAAAAGAGCTTTGATTGTAATTAACCTTTTTGTTCGCACTCGTTTGCATGCTACTTAGCTGTCTATCCAAAGCTACCGCGCTTGCAAAGGGCATAGGACGCATAT
Organism: Clostridiales bacterium; assembly: GCA_015055625.1. Lineage (GTDB taxonomy): Bacteria > Bacillota > Clostridia > Christensenellales > Pumilibacteraceae > RUG12826. The sequence goes on from SVHU01000012.1 coordinate 58,998, forward strand.
CTTGTAGATACTGCGAAAAATATATCTTACCTATAACATACTCGGACTGTCCGCCACAATTTAGCGATAGACGCAACGAAAGACAATAAATATCCTTAGTATCGTCAATACTTTTACCAGTAACAGGCTCAACGCGAATAGACGGATGACGGCTTGGATCTGCTACGCCATAAAACGCAGGATGGAAAGCGCGTAAAAATCTATACGCTATTGGTTCTACATCTAAAACGTCTATCGTTTGTCCGTTTTGTGGTTCATAAGTTAGAATAGCGTGCTTGTTGTGATATAAGTCTGCAAGATTTTTCATAAAGTCCAGCCACAAAGCGTCCGCACTTTCTCTTGCTTGCTCGCCACGCAATTTACTAAACCAAGTAGCTCCCCAAACAGTAAACCCCTGATCTATTCCTTCATTATCAATATCCGCTCCGTAAAATTGCGCGTTTTCTATACTAGCGTCATAACGATATGTGTTAACGCCATATGCAATTTCCGCCGAACCGTTCTCAAGCGCTCCGCTTATTTTATACTCGCTAAGCGAACTGCACCCGCGAATAAGAAGAAACGCGCTATTAAATTCTTGTTCATATTTTCTTCCGATTAATAATCTCATAACGCCCTCCTTCCTAGTTTTCTCTCAGCTTGTCCGCTCGCAAAATTTGTTGCACTTCGACAACCTTATCAATCTCTTCCATAAACCTACTACAAAAACTTTCGCCTTGATCTAAATCACCGGAAGCGAACAATTTTCTAATATACGTATTAAAGCTTTTCGTCTTTTCGGGCTTAAGTCTACCCTTTTTACACTTAGGACAATCGGTTTCCCAATTTTGATCGAACACTAACGCGTGAGGCTTAACACCAAGACACGCATTTTCTCTACACGTACTACAATTTTTGATAGCGGACGGGCCTATCTCGTAAATACAGCCCATCTTTTTACATTCTTCTAAATGCTCGCAAAAAGCACAAGCTTCCGCCTTTATATCAGTTGCAGGGCGTTGTTTAGTAAGGTACAACTGCACCGCTTTACAGTTTAGACGTTGCAATCTTCTACAATGCGACATAGCGCAATACTTGTTGCAATAATAAATCTGATCGTCTATTTTTGCAGACATTGTTTCTCCGCTTCCTACGCACGCATACGTTGGTACGCCGTCCTCTCTATCCACACGAACAACCGACGCGCCACACGAATCGCAACGCACGCTACTGGTAAGCAAAGGAATCATATACTTATCGCCATTACACTTTTCACAGCGTACGTAATATCTCTTCTTACTATCTTTTACACTATTGCCACGTTTTAACTCTTCCATCATAGTAAGCTGTTCGCAGTCCTCTTTAGTGTATAATCTCAAATGCTGACATCTAGGATCCGGACAAAGCATCGCAATCATATCCGCGTTGTTACAGCCCGCCAAAATTTCCGCATCGCCCGTATCACTACTCATAAGACCTATTCTAGAATAGTATGCAAGCAAATATCCCTCAATTTTATACATATCCGCAATCGAATACACCGTAACGTCGTTCTTTTGACCAATACGGAATACACGTCCTATACTTTGTTGCATAGCAAGCGGATCGGTAGTAATCTGGAAATTTACTACAATACTACACGACTGGAAGTTTGTTCCCTCTGTTAGTCCCTTGTCAGTTACCACCAAAATAGCGTCTGACTTTGCGTCGAAAGCTTTTGTAAGATTAGTCTTAGCGTCATCGTTATCCGCGCTATAATTATTCGCGTCTATTATTCTATCGGCAAATTCGGGGTTTGAAAGCAACGCACTATTTACCGAACTTGCAACGCTTTCCTCTTCGCCCAAAAGATAGTCAAAAAACACGATAACGCGTTCGTTTTTATGTCTTTTAAGAATTTCTACCAAGCGGATATACTTCAAATAATACGAACGACGTTTTTCCCTTGCTTCGTTGTCAGTTATCTTACCGTTTGCATCAATGATTGCGTCGATATTTTTTATCTCGCTATCGTAAACAGGCAAGAAATTATAATAGACTTTAGAGAGTTTGTTTTCCGTATTGATCGCATCCATTTGCTGAGCATAAAAATCCACCGACTTTGCTCTATGAAAACGATATGGGTAGCTCTTATCTTTTGCGTCGAACACGTAGTTTGCATCGGTTATTCCAAACTTTTCCATAAACTTTTGGAAAAATCCACCGTAAGAAATAATTCCTCCGCGAGCGCGTTGATTTTCTATATAATCGACAAACGAATATGGTGGGAGCGGTTTGCCCACACCATCGGTTATGGGTATACCGTTTTTAATTCTCGTAATAGAATTATCATCGCGCAAATAATCGAATTTTGCAGGATTTACGTTTACAATCGCGGACTCTGTTGGAAAATCCAACCTAAGTTGTTCTTTTGGAAGCTTATCCGTTCTAAACATCATCATGTTTACAACACTTCTCTTTTTAGACGTTCTCTTTACGTTATTGTCGGGCTGTCTTGTCATAATAGACCGCAAAATCGTATTATGGTACAAGTCGGCAATTATACGATTAACCTTAGTACGTATCGCTCCATTACGCGCAAAACTAGCTATTGATTGCAATCCCAGCTCGCAAAAATCCGTTTCCGTAGCACTCAAAAACTCGTCGATAACCTTTTCCTTATTACCGTCGTAACTATAATCGAAATTTTGATAATTTTCCTTTTCTTCCGCTTTTACAGCGTTTGCCTTTGCGTTTAAGAACAATTGGAACGCATTTCTAATTTCTCTTTCTTCCTCGCTGACGTACTCCCCCGCGTGCTTACAAATATACTTACGCACGCTATCCTTATCGCAATACGTTTTATTTTGTAAATACCTATCCAAGAACTCGCGTACCTCATATTCTTTTTCCGTATCGGACAACTCGTTTACAGTAAAAGAACGCGCGCTTTGAGCGGACTTTTGAGCTATGTACGCATAAAAATCCACGCAATGCGAAGCATAGTCGCCTCTAACCGTGGTTATTTTCTCTTTTCTTACAAAGTCCTTTACCGTGTTTGCCCCACGGCAAATATCGTTAAGATAGAACTTCTTTTCCGCCAAAAATTGTGGCGATTTTTCCTCATCCGATTTAGTCGGATCGAAATCCTCGGGAGAACCGCCCTTACAGCGAATAAAGTACCAAAGTCTAAACATATCCTCAAGATTTCCCGCATGTGGCGTAGCCGAAAGAAGCAAGCAGTACGTCTTTTTTGCAAGCTGTTTAGTTTGCATAAGCTTAGACAAAAGCATCATGGCTTTCGCATCATCGCCCACTCCACAATTAAGGTGGTGAGCCTCGTCTACTACCACTACGTCAAACAGCTTTCCTTCCAAAGAGCTTTTATCCCACTTAACGAAATCGTCCATAGTTACAATGAGCGGAGCTTTGGGCGTCATAAAGCCTTTGCTTTCTTGGTTAAAAAGCTTTCCGTCCAAAGAACTTCCCACTCTTATGAAAGTTGCAGGTTCGTCGTCAGCTTTTCTTATAGGGTTGCCATCTTTATCCTTTACGCACTTACCCAAGCCAAAAAGCTTTTCCATCGCAACAACCCAAGCGCTATAAACGTCTTTGGGAACAATAAGCAACATCGAAGATATATATCCACGAATAGCTAGCTCGCTTAAAACTAAACCTGCTTCGAAAGTTTTTCCGCTTCCAACAACGTCGGCAAGCAGTCCAAAACCTCTATGGATTTTCAAAAATTCCGCAGTAGAAGTTCTTTGATGTCTTAAAATAACACCGTCCTCGTGGATTTCCGCATCATATTTAATACCGTAGCTTATCCCATTATTCTTGTCTACGTACGTTTCTTCATAAGAATTTACGTCTATCAACAGCTCGGAAAAAGGATCGTAACGGTCGAGCATCTCGGCATACTTATTCCATTCCTGAACTTCGCCGTTAAATTCGTGCTTAAACTGAAGGGCAGACTTTGCGTTTGCAAAGTTATAAGCGTCCTTATCAAACCTTATAGCTTCCAGCCTTTTTTCGCCGAATTGTTGCTCCGTTACAGCTTTAACGTCATTTTCATTTGTTACGTTATTTTCAAAATCAGACATTTGATTCTCCTATCAATACACTCTTCTAGTCGTCATCACTTACTTCTGCTAAGAAATTCTTGCCCTCTCTAAAGTCAAATACCAACGAACTTACGTCCATCATACGTCCAGACATCCATCTGCCAAGCATGGGATCCCAGTACTCGGTAACAACCGTAGCTGATGAGGTTATGTTTCTAACGTAAGGTATTACGTTTCCTCCGTTTTTAGATACGATAATACCCTCTCTACACTTAAATTCGTTTTCACAGTTTAGGAACTTAACGCGCAAACGTCTACGACTATTCCTATCTTCGCTATCCCAAATATAAATATCATCGTAAAACACGCGCTCTAATCCAAATTGAGCCTGAGCAATTCTTCTTTGAACGTCATATTTTGTTTCGGGAGGCTCGCCTATAATAAGTCTACTTTCGCGCTTGTGGTCATACGCATACGCAACTCTTCCCCTGTATCCGTTATCAACTACGAGCTCATATCCGCCATATTTTTGATTCTCTTCCTCTTTCCTATTTAACGCAATAGAAAACATTTCTTCTTTATTTGCCACCGAATCTATCCAGCCGAACTGATTTGGAATACATCTAAAGAAGAACACTCCCGAAAACTCATTGTTTTCTTTAGTGAGAAGCTCCCCTCGATTAACGAAGTTAGAAAAACATCTAGCCTTGCTTCCGTACCCCAATTCACAGTTAACGTACGTTCCGTAAGAAAGGGAAAGAACGGTAGATATTTCCATATCTTTCACAGACGCTAGCGTCATACCAATAGCCGAGGCGTAAACACTATTCTCGTTAGCGTATATCCTAAAGTCGTCGCTAATCGCTCTTGGCTCTAGCTCGCAAGTTAGTACCCTTTTGCCTAAATCTTTTATTAGCCTTTGTCTAATATACATATCCAAGCCAAGCGTTTCTATTACTCCGCCCGCTATTAAAATCGTACGCGTATCGTTATTAATCGGACTTCCCGCCTCTTCTCTTATATAGCGGTATATTCTATCGGCAACACTGTTGTCTTGAGGATCTATTATACCCAAACAGCTCTTTAGCTCGTTTTCCTTAAGCGACTTTTGAATGTGAAACTCTCTAGGAATAACGATATCTACACCGTTTTCATATATCCCAGTGCTTTGAATTTTTTTGTTACTTAAAATAGTTTTAGCGCTCTTAATGTCTTTTAAGAGTTGATATTTTTTAGAATCAGGACAACCCTCGTTAGCCCTATTTTCATCCATAGCTTCTGCAAAAACAGCTCTATCCTCAACTCCAGACTCTAAGTACGAATAAATAGCCTCGTCTACGCTAACACCACCTAGAGCTTCAGGTCTTTTATGTCCCTTAGCTCCGTCAATTCGCATTTGCTGGTTTTCATAAAAAATCTTAGACGTGGAAATAAATTCTTCTCCGATATCAAAAACGAGAATATTTTCGTTTGGCTCAACCATAGAATATCCGTTTTCCGACGCGCCCTGGTATGCATACACACCTAGAGCTCTGGTCGTACCAAGCTCTCTATGAACCGTACTATTAAAAACCTCTTCGATAACTCTATTAAAAACAACCTTGTACGCGTCACCCACTTTTGGAGGATACACCACCGAAAAACGCAAAACGTAATTGTTGCCAATTTGTCTATACAACGCGTCTAATCTTTTGAAAAGAATACGCTTTATGTACCTAAAATAACCCAAACACACTTCGCGCGGAGTACAATTCGCCTCAAACGTACGTCCATTATCTATCTCTTCATCAAAATTCTCAGTAGATTTATTTTCGCTGGGCAAACTAAACTTTGGGAAATGGTTATAATTGAAAAAATAATAACGGTTGTGCTCGTCCATCTTAGAAAGTTGTCCGCCTGCATTTTTATTCTTTACTGCGCACAGCATAAACAGTTTTTTAATATGAACAACCGTAGTAAAATCAAGTTCTCCGCACTCGTCAACCTCGTATCCGTATAACCACTTAGACTGCTTCTTGCTATAAAACGCTACCGCTGGAATACCCGTTTGCGTTACATAACCCTCTTCCACAATTTTACCGACAACTAATTGCCCGTCTTGATTTATGCAACCACAAACTAGCTTGAGCGAATCTCCACCCAAGTCGATAGTAATATCCAAAACTTTAGAATTTATAGCCATATAAAATCTTACTCCTTCGCGTCTTATTTTGGCGTTAAATTATGCAAATTAAAGCATACTTTTATTATTTTAGCATATTTCGACAAATATTTCAATGATTTATTTGTACAATTTAATATATTTTATAAAATAATATACATATTATATGTGGTAGTTGTAAAAGGAAAATATTCGATTTAGATTAATTTTACAAATCGCAAAAGAGAAAAAGTACTGCGTTTCAAACGCCAAAAATAAGCAAAATATCACAAAACAGCAACACGTATGCGAGTTTTTACGACAAAACAAGCATAAAAAACTCACGGCAAACTTAGCGTTATACCGTGAGTTTTCGTGCTCCATTTCTTTTGTGTTGTCCAAAAATTTTTCCTATATCGATTTTATAAACTCATCGATATTATTTACCTTGCATACAACAGTGTGCGCGTCGTATCCCAAAACTTCGTCTTTTAGGTAGTTTGCCTCCATATTATAAGCACGCAAACGTAAAATCCACTTTGAAGCATCCTCCACTCTCTTAAACGACTTTTCCATAACGGAAGGAAAAGTCAAACACTTTAGCTCAAACTCTGTTTTTACCGCTTTTACAATATTTTGTTTGATATCTTCAAACAATTCTTCGTTGCTTCTAAAGATTGCTTTATTCCTAGAAATTTCGTTTTTAGTAACGACTGTTACGATATTTTTTATAGAGCGTTTTGCCTGCTTACACGAAAGGTCGCCTCCACAAAAGAAAACCGACGGCATACCGTGCTCAGACGCAATGTACGCGTCCATATCCACTTCGCCTATATACTTGCCGTTGAGCTTATAGTATTGAAGCTCTTTACTGCTCATAGTATGCGCAAGCACTCCGCCTAAAGTTCCTTCCATTGTGTGATAACCAAAATAGCAAATGCAATCGTACTCGTCCTTTGCAAAGCTCATACGAGGCAAAGCATTATCGTGGAAGTGCAATATTATTCTCTCGTCTAAAGCCGACGGATCGACGTTTCCGCCACCGCCGTGATTATCCCAAAGTCCCACCTTTTCAACGCCTGCGTCAAAAAGCGCCTTTACAGCCTCGTTCACTTCCTTTTCGGCTTGTTTTACCGCAATTTGCCATTGCTCACTATGTTTCGAAAGCCCCTGATAAGGCTCGCCTACAACGTTATTTACGCCCTCTAGATCTAACGCTATCAACACTCTTTTGTACATTTTCTAATTCTCTCCACAAATAGTTAAGATATTATTTACCTGCTTTTTGCTGTTCGTTTTGCGTGTTTCGTTCCCAGAATACACCGTCGGTATAGCCCTGAATAGAAGCGTCGCTGTCCGCCATTTCAAGACGTTTTTGTGTCCAAACGCAGTACTGCTCGTTTTTCTCTATACCAACGTACGCTCTTCCCAATTTTTTTGCGGTAACCGAGGTAGATCCCGAGCCTAAAAACGGATCGAACACAACGTCGCCTTTATTAGAGCTTGCCAATATTATTTTTGCAAGTAACTTTTCCGGCTTTTGCGTAGGATGAGCGGTATTTTCGGACATTGACCAATAGGGAATAGAAATATCGTCCCAAAAATTGGACGGGTACGTGTTTCTGAAATTACCGGTTTCCGTTTCTTCCCAGTCCTTTGGCTTTCCGTCAGTCTTGTACGGAGCCATAACCTTTCGTCTTACCTTTACGTCTTCCACGTTAAACGTGTACGTTTTCGACATTGTTGCAAACCAAATATCTTCCATGCCGTTTTTCCAGTTAGAAAGCGCGCCTCTGCCCTTTTCCCTTTGCCATGTAATGCGATTTTGAACATGGAAATACTTCTTTAATATCTGCCCGATAACAATGCTGGAATTCCAATCGCAACACACGTAAATTGATGCGTTATTCTTTAGTAACGGCAATACTTTTTTTATCCAGGACTCCGTATAAACATAATAGTTTTCGTCCGTCATTTTCTTAAATCTACCCGAAGCAAACTCTTTATCCAGATTATACGGCGGATCGACTATCAGCAAATCAACAAAATTTTGCGGTAGCTTGTCAAGCACCTTAAACGTATCTCCGCATATAGTTTTATTAAGGATATCCTCTACCTTAACACCCTTTTTTACATTTATGCATTTTCCCAAATACTCTCGACCTTCGTCTACCGAAATATCGATTGTCTTATTTCTCTCAGCTTTCATTTTTGTACCCATATTTTAGTTTGGTTACATTATATCATATATTTCCGTTTTTTTCAACGCCTTTTCATAAATTTGTTTAATCTAACGAATTTTTGTATCCAACCTACTCTCTTTCCCCACCGCAAAAATCGTCAAAAATGTCGCAAAATCTCGCATACGTATGCTCTAAAACGGTTAAAACAGTTTTTGTATAATCAATTATTTCAGATAACTGAATACGATTGCAAGATACGAGGCTACTCCCTTTATAAGCACGCTTTCGTCCACGTCAAACTTGGGATTATGGTTTGAATAACAAACATCCTCACCATTATTAGTATGCAAAAAGAAGTATACCGACGGAATTTTGTGCAAACTCCGCCTTAACTCAATAAGCTCGCCCTCTAAAGCTTTAGCTTCTTTTAGTATAAAATCCATTCTTTTCTCCACTGTGTTTCGCCAAATTGTTTTTATTTATTCTATCTCAGACAAATTAACGTCTAATCGTCAATAAGCTCTCTAAAATTCTTTACCTTATGATAGGTAATCATATTCGTATCGTGCGCGCTTCTCGTGTTTTCGTCGCCCGTTCTTACCATAAAAAGCAAATCGTCGCCATCAAACTGCATTGACGCATAACTTCTGGATTGAAGCGTTGTTTTTCCTGTCGCAACTACACCTGCAAAAATCCAGTCAAAGCAGTTGTACGAATAGTAAAGCACAAGTCTGCTTCTTCCGTGTCCATGACGCTCTGCTGGAGTAAGCGTACTGTAATCGATCATAGAATCGGTAACCTGGTTAGTAACAAGCCAGTACGTCTTGGTCTTTTCGTCGTATAGAATATGGAACTTCGAGTTTCCACCTCCGGGAATATTGATAAATACCATACGCTTTCCCGACGGCGCAGTTTCGAACATGGTTTCCATGCTTCCGTCGTCCTTTTCCACAACCTTCAGCAATGCGCCGGTCCAAGGCAAACCTGTCCAAGCTCGCATAAACAAGTGGAACGTTTTACCTGTTTTATCATAAAATATATCGTTTTCTTTCTTTAGCTGTACTACGTTAGTTTCCAACCAACCGCACGGCGAACCCGCAAAGAACGCGCTATTGTCGTCATTATAAAACGGCACGCCAAAGTCCTTAAGCTCGTTTTCAAACACGTGCGCATCAAAAGAAATCTCGGACGCAAAAGTCCAATTTTCACGCTTTGTTAAATCCGTATTGACGTTAGCTCTCATAAGCACGGGAGCGATAGAACAAATAGGCCAACTTACCTTTGTATGCGTCATTCTCTCCATTACAAGATAAACGTTGTCGTCTTTATACCAAACGTTAGTGGGACCCTGATGCCAAAATTCGCCCTCAGTAAGCGAACAAACTTGCGTCCAAGTTTCTCCGTCATCGTCAGAGCGCGCAACGCCAAGATCACGCAAAAATCCTGCTACGTATATGCTTTTTCCTGCCTTAAATGGACGCATACAAATTAGCGGAATGCTAGCTTTTTCCGTCCAGGTATCGCCATCGTCGTCAGATATAAAAATCTTACCGAGGTTATATCTTCTATCTCCCGGCCAACGCTGAGCACATCCCTCCAACCTCTTTACTCCGGGACCTGAAAAGTCCATAGTTGCAATCAATCTTCCGCTATCAAGCTTAAGAATTCCCGGGCTATAACAAAAAGTATCCTTACTCTCCGGCGATCTTACAACCAACTTAAAATCTTCCGCTAAATGATTCATATTTTCCTCCACTCATACAGTTTTTTCTTTATAAAAAGTATACTACTTTTATTTTTTATTGTCAAATTCCAAAGTTGTTAGAGCTTGTTAAATCCAACGTTACACAGAAATCTTTACAACAAAAATCGAATTGTCGCTTCCGTATTTTTCACAACCTTCAGGTTGCATCCATTCTGACGCAAAAACAAACGCCGTTTTCCCATCTTCCAAACTTTGACATCCAAAATTTCCTAACCTCGCGCCACGATTGGGAACTACCACCTGCTCCGTATCTTTTATCAAACACATTCTTTCTGCGTCAAACTCCGCCATAAACAGAGGCGCTCTATGTCTAAATACGTGATCGTTATTCGCATTTTTGCGCGTATACACCATATATAATTTTCCGCCACACGTTATCCAACGCTGTTGCGTGCAATAATTTCCCACGTTTTCGCAATTATCAAACACAAGCTCTTTTTGCTCGTCATAAAGCAAGCCGTCCTTGCTCTTAGTTACGTACCCCGACTTATCATTGCGAAGCGCCAAAAAATACTCATCGTTATGCTTTATTACCGACGGCTCGCCCAGTCCACGAGGCACGCCCACAGTCAAAGAATTGCCGATTTCAAGAAAATTGAGTTTACTTCCGTCAAAACTGCACCGCATAACGGACGAATTATAACAATTAGTACCCCAAGCAAGCCCAGCCTGCTCCTTATCCATATAATACACTGGAATAAGCAGTTCTCCGCTCTCAAGTTCTGAAGACTGTCCGCTACCGTTACCGCAATTATAATACGTTTGCTTACTATCTTTAGGCATTTGCAATAATTCAAACGGCGTAAAATCCCCAAGTTTTTCGTCATAAACTGCGTACGTTGTGTGGCGAGGCTTTCCTGCGCTTGGAGCATTTTTGTCCGTATACGTAGCATAATGCCCAAGCAAAAGAATTTTGCCTGTTTTTTTATGAAAAATTGGGGTTGCGTCACTCATAGCAATCTCCACTCAATCCCCCAATTTGCGACGTACAAGCGTTTTACTCGGCTTCAATTCCGACCAGGTTTGTCCAAAATCGTTTGTAGTGGATATATACATGCCGTAAAACACGTCGCTTCCGCTAAGTAGTAAGGGCTGAGCTGTAAGTAAACCAAACCCACTAGGCGTAATAACTCCACGCGCGTGAGTAAAACAATACTTACCATTGAAGTTTGTGTTTATCATTTGCCTTTCAATCTTCATCTACAATCCCTCTATCATTTTACTTTTACTACTACAAATTATATCATATAAAAAAGCATTTATCAACAATTACGTAAAATATAAACAAAATATTTATATACCACACCCATAAAAAACGCATAATTTACGCAAAAACTCGCATACGTATGTAAGTTTTAAGTAATTAGCAAAAAATCTTATTATAAAAAATAAGGTATTAGCAAGAATAATCTTTACAAAAAATATCCGCAGATATTTGCGGATATTTTTATTAGTCTTACACTTATAAAACAACTATCGTATATGTTGCATCGTCATCTTTACTCGGTCCGAAATCTTTACTGTATCCACACCGAAAATAGAAGTATGCAACGTATCGTTAATTGGCTCGCTCCAACACTTAGGAATCGATTGAATTCCATTTGCCATACCCAATACAGAGCCAACGGTAGCGCCGTTGCAATCCGTGTCAAAACCTGTTTCTACTGCCATACAAACAGATTTACCATAATTGCCTTTGCCGTATAACAATGATGCAACAACAATCATTGCGTTAGATATAGTATGACACCAACCGTGACTGGTATATTCGTCGTATTGGTTATGAATCATATCAAAGCACTTTTGCTGTGAATCTCCGTCCTTATACGCTTTCATTATAGACATTATAGATTCATATAAACGAGAAGTATATGGAATTTGAGCTAAACCGCCAAGAATAATTTGTTCAATATCATTGGTAGTTGCCGCAACTGCAAGCATTGCAGCCACAAACATTTCCCCATAAATTCCATTTTTAACGTGAGAAATAGAAGCATCGCGCCACGCCATTTCCGCTGCAAGTTCAGGATTTCCGGGGTTGATATATCCAAAATAGTCGCCTCTGATCTGCGCTCCTATCCACTCTCGGTACGGATTTTTATAAACAGCAGACTCAGGCGGATAAAAACCCTTCACAAAATTACAAAAAGCCACTCGCTCCGCCGTACAATAAGCGTCCTTGCCTTGATATTTCATCCATGTTTTTGCAACGTCAGTCGGAGTAAAATCTTTTCCGCAATCCCGAATAAGCTCTTGCGCTAGCACCACGTAGTTTGTATCATCATCAACCGGCATACCGTCGATCTCGTCAGCATAAGGTCTTCTGTTAAAACCAAACTTGTATTTACTAATCGTTTCGTCCGTCAGATCAGTCCTATAAATATATCTGTGCATGGGATAGTTGTTTGTTTCCTTCAAAAATGGAACAAGCTCATTGGTATGAATCCCTTCCACAGTTTTGCCAAGCATGCATCCGCAAATTCTACCCATCCAAGCCCCGTGTATTTTATCTTCAAGCTTATTTTTATCATATGCAGGAAGAGTTTTTGCATTTTTCCGTAGCCCTCTGATTTGTTCAAGGTCGGAAGGCTCGATATATGGATAACCTTCTTTTTGTTTTGCGGTAGTTACAATTTCAAATAAAACGTCGCCGAGTTTCTTTTTTAATTCATTTTTGGGAAGTCTTGACACGGATAAAAACACGTCGCTATATCTTTCAATATCCAATCCTTCTTCTATCGACTGCTGATATTCGGTCTGCAGATTAGACGAATAAAATTCCCAATCATGCATATTCTGATATTGCGGTTTGATCGCGCGCGTTTTATTCATTTCTTCAACAACGCGATTATCATTGCCCAATACAAGAGCATCAAGCGATACGTCAAAATATTTTGAGATTAATATAATTTTTTCTAAATCCGGAACAGATGTTCCACTTTCCCATTTTTGTACCGATTGTTGAGAAACTCCAACTATCTCAGAAAATTGCGCCTGCGTAAGCTTCGCTTCATTTCTTAATTTATTGATAATATATCCTATTTCCATATACACACCTCCGTAAAAACTGTAATTACATTATAACTCTTGTACACAAAAATAGCAAGCACCCTTAATTAACTTTTTATACAACCCACAGTTGTATTGTGTTTTCAAGAAGAAGATAAAGCAGTAATATTTAATAGTAATTTTTAAGAAAAATAGCCTAAAATTTTAATCAGATTCCTATTTGACGTAAAAAGACCCATAAAAGCGTGAAAATGCTCTTACAAGTCTTAATTTTTGCTATTAAACACCGATTTTAGCGTGAACACATAAATAAAAATACAGGTCTATAAGCAAAATACTTATAGACCCATACTAGTGCATGTGTGGGACTAAATCTCGTTTTTAGGGTATGTGTGTGGGACAATTTTTGATTTTGCGATTTTTCGCGCGGAGTTGCGGCCCCGTTAGAGGGGGTTTTTACCCGGGTTTTTTATCCCACCTACCCCCTAATGACCGTTTCGGCGTTTCACAAAATCGTATATGTCAACGTTCTTTCGAACGAACATTTTCAAATTTGGGTAAGAGTTTTTTAACTCTCGATTTCAAATATGTTTCGATGAGTTCTTAGGCGGTAACTTCCGCCCGTTAATTTTAATACTTGACA
>SVHU01000001.1:0-32282 GCA_015055625.1 Clostridiales bacterium
CAAACCCTAATATTGTCATTAAAGACGTTGCGATAAATTGTTGTGTTAGTGAAATATATTTAAGAAAGCTATTTGAAAAATATGTAAGTATAACTCCATTTAAAATGTTTACAAAGATTAGAATGGAGCAAGCGAAGTTTATGATAGAAGAAAAAAGACCTATTAACGAGATCGCTCTAAGCGTTGGATATTCGGATATATATCAATTTTCTCGCGCATATAAGAAATTTTACGGATGTTCTCCGTCAATAACTAAAAACACGTATACATCTTAATCGAACGTATACGTGTTTTTTATATGGTAAGAAATTATTATTCGACTTCGGTTCTATCGTCGATTAAAATGGGGGTGTTTGATGTTGTAGACAGGTTTTCATAAGTAAGGTTTTTAGTTGCACCAGCAAGGGAAAGAACATATCTACCGTTGCCAACAATATTTTTTATAGAGATATTGTATGTTTCGTCGGGTGTGGAATGTCTTGTGCCGTATAAGTGGTTATCGCCCACTCTTACAGAATATAATCCGCCACCCACAACGTGGGGAGAGTTTTTACTTGTGTCATAAACGTCCTCAATTTCTATATCATGCAGTTTTACACCGCTTTGATTTAGAAGTCTTACAATCGTGCAAAAGGCAGTGGAGCGAACGTTTTTGATTTTTACGTTACAAATATCCGAGCATAACCCTTCAACTGCATGCGTTTTTTCGAGTTTACCTAAAAGTCCTGTAAGTGCAATTGTATCGTCTTCAGTAAATCCAGTAATATTTTCGATTAAAATATCGTGACACCCCTGTCTTAAATCAATTCCGTCCGCATTTTTGATTAAAACTTCATTGTATTTATCTATATCTAATCCGTGATACTCGTTGCCGTTTGAATCGATTCCAATATCACAAGCGCAAAAATCAAGATTTTTCAAAGTGCCGTTAGAACAGTACACGAAGTTTGTTGCCCACCAGCGTTGATTGCGGAAGTTAATATCTGAAATTGTAAAATTTTCAACGTTAGTAAAGAGAATAAGGTTATTTTTCCAAATAGGCGGTAAACCATCGCGATTATGATTTTTTTCGGATAATCCGTTATAGTTGCCACCATCAATTATTGGATTATTTATTCCTTTAATTTTGATGTTTATATCTCTTCCTTTAATTGTTTTTCCTATTTCAGTATCGTGGTTTTTGTTTACAAATACGTTAGAGTAACACTTATTAGCTAAAACAAGATGACATCCGTCTAAAATAAGAGTGAAGTTTGAAGGAATCCTTATGGCTTGGTCTATTACCCATTTTCCCTTTACGGTAGCAACATTTTCTTTGTTAAAGACTGCAGTTTTTATTAAATTTGTTATATATTCATATCCGTTGGGGTTAAAAGATGTTAAATCCATAAATTTATCTCCTCTAAGTTTAGGGTATATTAATTATATCACATAAATTACATTGTGAATATGTAAATTGCGTCAAAAAATATGTAAAAATTGTCAGTTTGATAATTGTAGTGTATGATTTACTGTTTTCAAAAAAGAAAAACTCTGAAATTATTTCAGAGTTTTGGAGGCGCCACCCAGATTTGAACTGGGGGTCGAGGCTTTGCAGGCCCATGCCTTACCGCTTGGCTATGGCGCCATATATGCTTAAAAAAAGTGGTGGGAGTTATAGGGCTCGAACCTATGACCCTCTGCTTGTAAGGCAGATGCTCTCCCAGCTGAGCTAAACTCCCACACACGGTTGCTATCTTGCTGACAGCTTCTATATATTACCACGAATAAAATAAAAAATCAAGCGTTTTTAACTAGTTTTTCAAATTTTTTTTAATAAATTTTTTTGAATGTTTTTATTTGTCAAATTAGCAAATTCGTATAAATAAATCACTTTGTTACAATTAATAACAAATACCGCATACTTAAAATTAAGTATTTTACATACAATAAGTTTAGGTGAAATATGTATCAAATTACAATTGGGGCAGAAAAGAGGTTAGAAAGCTGGATATCGCTAGTAGATAAAAGATTGCGACCGTTTGTTAAAAATAATGGAGTAATTGTTCTCGAAGAAGATAGAAATCGGATTTTGTTGGGTGTGGGAGTAAATGATGATATAAATTTTAATGAAGTTGTATCTAAAGTTTTACGCGATTTTTATTTGTTTGATCTAAAGGAAGACTATCTTTTATTAAATATAAAGAAATATATAAAAGACAACTTTCTACTACGTATATATGTCAAAGTATTGAAAATGTTTAACGTAGATGAAGAAAAAAGACTTTTTTTAGATCGCTTTCGCATGTGTTCAAATTTTTCGTTGGATGGTTTTTATAAGTTTAGGCTTGGAATTTTAAAAGAAAAATGGAATGATTTATTAGTATTAACTTATAATAATATAGACCTTATAAGCGATGAATATGCTCTAGTTATGCTAATAAAACATTTGTTATCGTGTTTGCCAATTGTAAGCGAATGCGTACTTATTGACTATGTGGATGATAAATATAAATTAGTGTTTAGAGAAGGTAAAGAGCTTTTAGCAAATAACATAGAAGACGTGGTATGTTTGCTTGTAGAAAATATTCCTATCAGCGTGCTTGTGTCTAAAGTGGCTTCAAAGACTGGTATTGTTGAGCAAATTAATAGAGTTTTTAGTGTTAAAATTGTGTAAAATATAAAAAAAATAAAAAAACGACGTGTTTTTGTTTGCTTTTGAGGATAAAATATGATAATATTGTCAATATCAAAAAAAAGATTTGTTAGAAAAGGAGTTAGTAAAGATGTTTAATAGTATTGCAATGCTTAGCAGTGGTGCTGGTGGTGGCATTATGATGTATATTTTGATCGGTGTATTTGTTGTTCTTATGGTTGTTATGTTTATTTTCTCCAGAAAGAAGAATAAAAAACAGCAAGATAGTTATACTACAATGCTTAATTCTTTAGAGCCTGGCGATAAAGTTTATCTTATTAGCAGACTTGTGGGTTATGTTGTAAAGGTAGAAACAACAATTACCGGTGAAAAGTTTGTTACAGTAGAAACTGGTATCGAAGGAAGAAAGAGTACTCTTACTTTTGACGTTCAGGCAATTCATGCTGTTCTCGAAAAGAAGAATGCGCCCAAGCCTGTTGAAGCTCCCGCTGAAGTTCCTGCTGTTGAAACAGTTAAAGAAGAGGTAGTTGAACAAGCGCCTGCTCAAACTGAAGAAAAATCAGAATAAGATTTTTTTATAAACCTGCTTTTTTGATAAAGGCAGGTTTTTTATTTTCTATTTAGTTATTAAAAGTTAAACCTTTGCATATTTTAATGTAGCGGAGGTTTGATGAGATGAGAGGTAAGTTTGTAAAATATATAAGAGAATGTGCTTTAGCGTTAGTGGTGTCTATACTCTTTTCATTGGTGTTGGTATTGTTATCCGCAATGCTTTTTAAGATTTTTGGTTTTGACGCAAAGTTTGTGTCTGTGTTTAACGTAGTAATAAAAATTTTATCCATACTAATTGCCTCAATAGTTTGTTTTAAGACGCCTAGCGATGGTTGGATTAGAGGAATAGTATTTGGAGGATTATTCATTTTATTTTCTCACGTTTTATATGGAATAATTTCTTCAAGTCTAACCTTTGGTTTGTCATTTTTTCCAGATTTGGTGTTAGGTGTTGTAAGCGGATTAGTGGGCGGTATTTTGTCGGTAAATTTGAAAAAGCGAAGAGTTTAATTAGAAAAGCGAAAAGTCTTAACCATTGAGTTAAGGCTTTTTATTATGTGTTAATGTTATAATGTAATGTTAATATAGGATAAAAACTAAATATTATATTATAAATATAAATAAAGTTCGCTTGAAATACTTGCAAAGAATTGAAAGTTGTGTTATAATCATACGGAAAGTTTTAATGAGAATTATGCCTAGCGTGCGCATTGTAGCGTATGTAACAATCCTTATAAGGAAATAATTTGAAAAGAAAACTAATATAAAGATGTAGCAGAATGGAGGCTATTGATGACAAAGAAGACATCTTCCATAGTAAAACTTGCTATCGTTGCCGTAGTAGTAATTATAGGCGCGTTGCTTACGTTTTGCTCGTGGCGCGTACCCGGTACGTATTACAATTTCAATTCTTTTGCAAGTAGCATTAAGCTTGGTTTGGATTTGAAGGGCGGTATTTATGCTGTTTACGAAGCTGATTCTAACGGTGTAAATAATTTTAGCGAGCGTTTGAGTCAGACTCAAGACCGTCTTACTGGTTTGTTGACTGAAAAAGGTTATGATCCTACAATTACAACAGAAGGAACAAATAAACTTCGTGTTGAAGTTCCTGACGTTTCGGATCCTTCTTCTATTTTCGAACTTATCGGAAAGCCTTGTCAAGTAGTGTTTGTTGTTGATGACGAAGTTGTTATGAACGCAAAGGATAAGCTTACGGGAGCAAATGCTAGATATTCGGCACAGTCTGGTTCCGCTGGATATTTGGTAGAATTGCAATTTACTTCTGCTGGTAAGAATGAATTTGGTTCGGTAACAGGTGCTAACGTTAATAAACAAATGAGCATTTATTTGTCTTATGATAAGAATATTAAGGTTGGAGATAAGATTACAGATTATTCGGACAATGTTCAGCTTGTAACTACTGCAACTATCAACGAAGCTATTTATGGAAATGCAACTATAACTGGCGATTTCGATCAAGAAACCGTAGAAAACCTTGCAACTCAGATTGCCAGTGGAACGTTTGAGCTTACGTTAAGTCTTATCGAAAGTTCTACAATGCCAGCAACTCTTGGAGAACAAGCTTTAGCAACTGGTCTTGTTGCTGGTGCAATTGGTCTTTTGATTGTAATTGCATTCCTTATTTGGAGATATAGACTTTTTGGTGTAGTAGCAACCATTTCGCTTGCTATCTATACTGAGCTTATGTTCTTCTTCCTTGCTGCTCTTCCTTGGGTACAGCTTACTTTGGCGGGTATCGCAGGTATTATACTTTCTTTGGGTATGGCAGTTGATGGAAACGTTATCGTTTACGAGCGTATTAAGGATGAATATAGGTCGGGTAAATCTCTGTTAGCGTCATATCACGCAGGATTCTCTAAGGCGTTTAGCTCTATTTTGGACGGTAATATTACTACTGTAATTGCAGCTATCTCATTGCTTATCTTTGGTGCAGGTACAATTAAGGGCTTTGGTCTTACGTTGCTTGTTGGTATTATCCTTTCTATGTTTACCTCATTGCTTCTCAATAGATTCCTTGTAAAAGCGTTTGTTAACCTTGTGCCTGAAGGCGAGGGAATATTTGCTCTTAAGAGAAGCCCCGAAGTTGAGGCTGAACTTAAAGAAGCAAAGGCAAACCTTACTTTTGAAGAAGCTAAGAGTGATAAAGAACCTGAAAAAGTTGAAGTAGAAAATGAAGAAGTTGCTCTTACTGAAGCAGTTGTAGAAGAGTCGGTTGAAGAACCCGAGCAAATGGGAGATGTTGCCGATCAAGACGTAACTCCTGAAAATAATGATGGAGGTAATAACTAATGGCTAAGTTTGGTGATTTTCTTAAGAAAGATTTCAAAATTGTCGAAAACCGTAGATATTTGTTTTTAGTACCTATTGTAATTATTATAATTGCATTGATATTTATGGTTGTTCATATTAACGTAGATAAAGACGCTGCATCTGCATTTAATCTTAGCATGGACTTTACTGGCGGATATAAAGTAACCGTTCAGCTTGGAGATAAAATTCAGAGCGATAATTACGATGAATTGGTTGACCAAATTTACGAATCGTTCGATGATGTTGGTGAAGAAACTAAGATAACTGTTAAAAAAATTAAGATAACGACTCAAAGTGAAGGAAGCGATAAGTCTTTTGCTGTTTCCTATCAAAAGCCTGCTTCGGTTTCTGAGGGACAGATGGAAGAGTTTAATGACGCCTTGGCGCTTAAGATTGAAGAAAAAATGTTCAACATTGTGCCTGAAGTTGCTATCAATGGTCAAGAAATTACTATTTCTTATGACAATTTAGCTGTTACTGATAAAACGGTTATGACAATCAAGGAAAAGCTTAGCGAGGCTGGTTATGCAGTTAGCGGGGATGTAACTAATATGCCTAAGGCTGACGGAGTTATCTCTTTCAAGGCTGTACTTGACGGATCTAAAACGTTAGATCAAGCAGAACTTGTTAGTGTTTTAACTATTGCAGATCTATATGCTGGTAGAGTTATTAATAGTGGAAAAGTAAGTGGAAGTGTAAGTAATACGCTTATTTGGAGCGCTATTGGAGCTATTGCTTTTGCTGTAATCTTGATGTTTATTTACATTGTAATTAGATTTATTAAGATTGGTGTAAGCGCTGCTGTTGCAACTATTTTGGCTCTTTTGCACGACGTTGCTATTATGTTCTGCTTTATGGCAATATTTAGAGTAGAGCTTGGAAGTTCGTTTATTGCAGGTCTTGTAACAATTCTTGGATACTCTATCAATAATACGATAGTAATATTTGATAGAATTAGAGAGAACAAAGTTTTGTATATGGGTAAGCTTAAGCCTGCTGAAATTGCAAATAAGTCAGTAAAAGAAACGTTCTGGCGTTCTGTAAATACAACGTTTACAACGTTATCAACTATCGTGTGCCTTGCAATTCTTTGTGTACCCGATGTTCAGATTTTTGCATTGCCTATTATCGTAGGTCTTATTGCTGGTGCATATTCGTCTATGGTTATAGCGCCTTCTGTGTGGGCTACTATGCAACAGGCAAAACTTAAAAAAGTTAAGAAAAACCTAAAGAAATCTAGGGTTAAATAATAAAAAATCAAGAAGGCCTTCCGAATTTTTTCGTAGGCCTTTCTTTGTTCTGGAGAGGTTGTTTTATGTCTATTAATATCGTTAAAAATGGTTCGTATATCGATTATTCAAAAGTGAATAAAATTGCAACCGAACTCAATATTAATAATAAGCTTGTCGAGCTGTTGTTTTCGAGAGGTTTGACTGATATTGATCAGATTAAGAAATTCCTTTATCCTAACAAGGAAAATTTTTACGATCCATTTCTTATGAAAGGGATGAAAGAGGCTGTTGAGCGTATAAAGCTTGCAATAGAAAACAATGAAAGAGTAGTTGTTTATGGTGATTATGATGCAGATGGAGTGTGTGCGACCGCTATTTTAGCTTTATATCTTTCATCTTGTGGGTTAGATGTTTATGCTCATATTCCTAACCGTGTGGGAGAGGGGTATGGTCTTAATGAAGAAAGTTTGGGAAATATAATTGAGAAAGTTTTTCCCGACCTTATAATTACTTGTGATTGTGGAATTTCGTGTTATAATGAAGTAAATTTCGTGTTGGATCTTGGAGTTGATATAATCGTTACGGATCATCATGAGATTGGTGACAAAATTCCGGAGTGTGTAGTTGTAAATCCTAAGCAGGAAGATTGTAATTATCCGTACAATATGCTTTGCGGGGCTGGAGTTGCATTAAAAATGGTGCACGCTTTGGGTGGCGAGAGCGTAATGGAGGATTATCTTGACCTTGCGTGTGTGGCAACTATTGCTGATTTAGTCCCTCTTTTAGATGAAAACCGTCTAATTGTTCAGCTAGGTCTTAAGCAACTAGCTAAGGGTAGAAATATTGGACTTAGAGAACTTTTTGCAAATCTTGAGATAAAAGTTCCCACGTCTTCTGAAATTGCCTATAAAATTGCACCACGTATTAATGCTGCTGGAAGAGTAGGTGATGCTTTCAGGGCGTTTAGAATGCTTACCGAAAAGGATATAGACGAAGTACGAAGCATAATAAATGAAATTAATCAAGATAACGTAAAGCGCAAAGAATTATGTGATGAGATGTATGAGGAGGCTGTTGGAGATTTAGCCATGGAGGATATGGTTAACTCTAAAGCAATTATTCTTAGCCATCCTACTTGGGAAAAAGGTATCACGGGTATTGTGGCGGCGCGCCTTACTAACGATTATAATAGACCTACTTTTATAATGGTGAATTCGGGGGATGGGGCTTATAAAGGTACTTGCAGGAGCATTGACGGAATAAACGTTCACGAATTGTTGTCGCATTGTAGCGATTGTCTTATTGAGTTTGGAGGACATAATCAAGCCGCCGGTTTTTCCATATACGAAAAAAATATTCCGTTATTTAAGGCAAAAGTTAATGATTATCTCAAGAATATAGATGATAGTATATATATCCCAACAATTAAGTATGATTTAGATTTAGAAGATTCTGATATAACCGTAGGGCTTGTTAAAGCTTTTGAAATGATAGAGCCTGTGGGAAATAATAATAGCCGTCCATTGGTGAGGATGGTTCAAAAATCATTAACGGTTGCACCTTGTAAAAACAATTCAAATCATATTTCTATAACAACAAAATCTGGGTTTCAGATGTTTGCATTTAGTTATGCAAAACAGTCCTATCAGCTTTTATCTGATGGGGAGAAAGAACTTGTGTTTGAATTACAATCGTCAACGTATAATACGAGAACGCCTAAGGGTGTGTTGAAGGTTTGTAAGTCAAAAAATATTTATATAAATAAGACGTATCTTCCTGCGTATCGGTACGAATTGTTATCGTATAAGAATAATCAGAATGAGGCAAAGTATGACCTTATAAAAGAGGAGCAAATTTGTAATGTTATTGGTTCTTCGGTTTTTGGTTCTTTGGTTGTTGCTGATTGTGTGGAAGATTATAGGGATTTTATTTCTAATTGTAATATAGGGTTTAGTGAGTATATTTATTCATCAAATAAGAATAATTATTCAAAGGTGATTATAGCTCCTGATTTTAGAGATGAAGCTTTGTCTTTACCGCTATATGATACAATCTTGTTTTTAAGAAAGCCGTTTTCAAATAACGTAATTTCTTACATAAATTCTAAAACGAGAGCTAGAATATATGTTGTTGATAGAAGTAATAGTGCAGATAATATTTCTTTAGACAGGTCAGTATTTGCAGAGTATTATGAAGCTGTGAGATGTGTGGCTGGGGTTGATTTTACTAATTTTTTTACATGTTATAAGAAAATTAGAAGTACTATGCCTGGCATAAATATACAGCAATTAGCAGTATGTGTCGCAATTTTTGAAGAGATGGGTATACTGAAAGTTAATCGGATGCCATACAGATTGCAGATTATTCCAACTGCAAAAGTGGATCTTTCATTGTCAAAAATTTGTAAATTATTATCTTAAAAGTAAGGAGAACTTGAATGTCGGAAGCTTATAATAAAAAACAAATATTTAATCCCGACGAGCCTTTTTATGTGTCTAATGAGGCTGAGTTTTGTGCTTTTAAAGAAAATTTTAGGAAAAATTACCATGAAATTTACACGCCAAGACAAGCCCAAAAACTTGATACTGTTTTAGAATATGCATGTTTTATGCATAGAAATCAAAATAGAGATTCTGGAGAGCCGTACGTTACGCATCCTATTTCAGTCGCTACAATGTTGCTTGATTACGGATTAGATGTAAATACTGTGTCGGCGGCATTGTTACATGATTGTATAGAAGATACTGAGGCTACGGAAGCAGATATTAGAACAAAATTTGGTCCTGAAGTTGCAGAACTTGTAGTTGGCGTTACGAAACTTGATAAAATTCAATTTAAGTCAAAAGAAGAAGCACAGGCGGAAAACTTTAGAAGAATGTTTTTTGCTATGGCTAAAGATATTCGAGTTATTATAATAAAGCTTGCAGATAGACTTCATAATATGAGAACGATTGACGGAATTAGTCATGAACGTCAGGTTAATATTGCATCTGAAACTTTGGAGATATTCGCACCACTTGCATCCCGTTTAGGATTGAGTTATTTTAAGTGTGAGCTTGAAGATTTGTGTCTTAAGGTTTTATACCCAGACGAGTATGATAAACTTGCAAATGATATTGTGTTAAAACGTAACGAGCGTCAAGAACTTGTTAATTCTATTTGTGAAGCTCTTACTCAAATGCTTATTGATCTTAATGTTAAAGGTGAAGTAAGTGGACGTCCTAAGCATTTTTACAGTATTTACCGTAAAATGAAGACTCGTAATAAAACTTTTGAGCAAATTTACGATTTAACAGCTGTGCGTGTTATTGTTGAGAACGTTAAAGATTGCTATGAAGTTTTAGGTATGATTCATACTATATGGAAGCCTATTCCTGGACGATTTAAGGATTATATTGCAGTTCCAAAGCCTAACAATTATCAGTCTTTGCATACAACGGTTATGACAAGATATGGAATGCCGTTTGAAATACAAATTAGAACTTACGAAATGCACAAGATAGCTGAGTATGGTATTGCGGCGCATTGGAAATATAAAGAAAATAATAAAAATGCAGTCAAGGGTGGCGCAAACGATGATGAAAAATTGGAGTGGCTTAGAGGGGTTATGGATGTTCAAAGTGACAACTCTACACCTCAAGAGTTTTATGAATCGTTAAAAGTTGATTTGTATAGTGGTCAAGTATTTGTTTTTACACCCAAAGGTGACGTTGTAACTCTTCCAGAAGGGTCTAATCCCTTGGATTTTGCATATTACGTTCATACCGAAATAGGTAATAGATGTGTAGGCGCCAAAATCAATAACAAAATGGTTCCGTTAGAAACAAAGCTTTCTACTGGCGATTATATTGAAATAATAACGTCTAATAATTCTAAAGGTCCGTCTAGAGATTGGCTAAGATTAGTTAAGACTACTCAGGCAAAAACTAAGATTAAGGCATTTTTCAAGAAGGAACTTAAAGAAGAGAATATCCGTAGAGGCCATGAAATGCTAGAAAAAGAAGCTAAACTTCGTGGCTACGTATTAGGGGCTTTGATGCAATCCAAGTGGTTAGACGTAATTATGCAAAGATATTCGATATCTTCGCTTGATGATCTTTATGCTTCGGTTGGTTATGGAGGATTTACTGTTAACCAAATTCTTTCTAAACTTATTGATTTTTACAAAAAGGAAGAAAAGGCGAAAGAACCTAAAAATTATGACGTTGTAGACAGGTCAACTTCTTCGGGTATCGAAGTTAAAGGACATACCGATTTGCTTGTCCATATATCTAAATGTTGTAACCCTGTTCCTGGTGATGATATTGTTGGTTTTATCTCCAGAGGAAAGGGTGTTGCAATCCATAGACGTAGCTGTCCTAACCTTAAAAATGTAGAGGATTTTCGTCTTATAGAAGCTCATTGGACGGGCGAACATGTAGATTCTTTCATTGTTGCAGTTCAGGTTGAAGGTAAAAATGCAACTGGATTGTTACAAAAAATAACTACGGCGGTAAGTGATTTTGAGTTGTCGATTACAAGTTTTAACGCCAGAGTTGATAGAAGTAATAATGGAATAGTTAATTTCTCAATACGAGTAAAGTCAATAGAGCAGTATGAGGCTCTACGTAGAAAATTGTCGCAAATACCCGGCATTGATAAGGTATTTAGAAGCAGTAATTAGTATGAATTTAATTAAATTAGTAACAGGAAAACCCTCGGAAAATACGTATATTGTATCCGAAAATGGAAGTGATGCGGTTATTATAGATCCAGGCGACGATATTCAGGCGATCAACGATGCTCTTGTTGAAAACAATATGGAATGTCGAGCAATGCTTGTAACTCACGCGCATTTTGATCATTGCAATTCTTGTAAGCATTTTCAAGCTGGTGGAGCTAAGGTTTATATGCATAAAAAGGATGAGTTATTGGTAAAGACGGTTTATAATCTTGCTAATAAGTTTGCTGTACATTTTAATCGGTTTGTAGTTGATGAAAAGGTTAAAGATGGAGATGTTCTTAGTTTGTATGGCTTGAATTTTAAGATTATGCATACTCCTGGGCACACGGCTGGAAGTTGTTGTTATATTCTTAACGATAATATTATTTTTACCGGCGATACATTGTTTAATTTGTCTATTGGTAGAACTGATTTTCCAACAGGTAATGCTTCGCAGATGAAAAAGTCTTTGAAAAAGCTCTTTTCTTTAGAAAAAGATTATACGATTTTCCCCGGTCACGGTTTACCATCTAAGCTTTCAACTGAAAAGAATCACAATCCTTATGCTTAAATTTGTAACAAATCATCCTGAAATGGAAAACGAACTTCTAAATGAAGTTAAATTGTTTTTTTATGATTTAGAAGCCGATATGTCTATTGATCATATCGGCAATTTTAGCGATGAAAAATGTAATAACGTTGTAGTAGTTGACGGCAAAGAATATATTTTTAATGAGAGCGTTATATATTCAGACGACGTTGAGAAGGCTAGAGCATATAATAGGTCTGCAAAAAAAGCTATTTATTCGGCACTATCTTCATTTACTGGGCAAAATCACCCATGGGGGTCGTTGACGGGTATAAGGCCTACTAAAATTGGGTATGAGTTTCTAAACGGAGGCGGAAAGATTGAAAATGTTGCATCTTATCTCCAAAGTGAGTTCACATTATATGATAGTAAAGCAAAGCTTGTTAGTGATATTATTCTAAATCAAAAGGATTTTTATAAAAAGGGTGACGATTGGTATAATTTATACATTCATATCCCTTACTGCACGTCAAAGTGTTCGTATTGCTCGTTTATAACGTTTGATGCGCAGCGGTGTAAAAAACAAATTCCCGATTACGTTGACAAGCTTGTAACAGAAATTATTGAGTCGCAAAATTATCAAGAAAAGTTTGGAAACAAGATGTATTCAGCATACGTTGGTGGCGGAACGCCTACCGCGCTTGATGCGGATCAGTTGTATAAAGTGCTTTCTGTTGTTAAAACAAACGGTGTGGAATTTACCTGTGAGGCAGGACGTCCCGACACTATTACTGAAGAGAAACTTGATGTAATGAAGAAGTGTGGGGTTACTAGGGTGTGTGTCAATCCGCAATCGTTTAACGAAAAGACTTTACAATTGATTGGCAGAAAGCATACAATAGACGATTTTTATCAAAAATATGAAATGGTTAAAAAGTATGGCTTTGACATTAATATTGATTTAATTGCGGGCTTGCCGCAAGAGAGTGTTGCTGATTTTATATACTCGGTAGATTGTGCGATAAAGCTTGCACCCGAAAATTTAACTGTTCATACGCTTAGCAGGAAAAATGGCTCAGAACTTAAAAATAGTGGAAAGTATGATAATTTTGATATTGAGCGAATGATAGAGTATTCCTCGGAAGTTGTTCCTAAAAACGGTTATTTCCCGTACTATTTATACCGTCAAAAATCAATGCTTGGAAATTTGGAAAATACGGGATATTGTAAAGCAGGTAAGCAGTGTGTTAATAATATAACCACAATGGAAGAGTTTTTATCAGTTGATGCGTGTGGTGCAGGGGCAATTTCAAAAAGAGTATTTAATAGTGAAAATCGTATAGAAAGATTAGCTAATTTGCGTGACGTGAAGCTGTATTTAGAACAATTTGATGAAAGATTGCAAAAAAAGAAGATTTTCTATTCAAAATAGGTGCTAAAACAGTTTACAAATTAATTAGATTTTGTTATACTAATTGCGTACCTTGTGTCCACAGGTTTCGGGCTCTCCAGCCGAGTACTTAGGAGCAAGGCGAATCCATTATATAAAATAAATTAACGGAGGTAAAAGAAATGGATAAGAATATGAAAGCAGAGATTATTGCAAAGTTTGCAACACATGAAGGTGATACTGGTAGCCCTGAAGTTCAGATTGCTCTTCTTACGGCAAGAATTAAGCACCTTACCGAGCACCTTAAGGAGCATCAGAAAGATTTCCACTCTCGTCGTGGACTTTTACAGATGGTTGGTTCTAGAAGAAGTCTTCTTAACTACCTTAAGGAAATTGATATCGAAAGATATAGAAGTATTGTTGCAAGACTTGATCTTCGTAAGTAATCAAAAAATTCAAGGGTATAATTTTAAGAAATTATGCCCTTAATTTTTGTTATAATGATTGTACTTCGTAAACTTCTTAAGCGGAGTATGATTTGAGAATTTTCGGCGAGTTCGAAAATTTGGTGAGTATTTTTTCCGTAAAGAGAGTTACGGAATTGGAGGTTAACAGTGAAAGAAGCAAGTATTTTTAAGACAGAAATCGGCGGAAGAGAAGTTACCGTTGAAATTGGCAAGTATTGCGAACAAGCAAATGGTTCGTGTATTGTAAGATGTGGAGATACGGTTGTTATGACAAACGTAACAATGTCTGACGCTCCTCGTCCTGGTATGGATTTTTTCCCTCTTAGTGTAGACTTCGAGGAGAAGATGTACTCCGTAGGTAAAATCCCTGGTGGATTTAAAAAGAGAGAAGGTAGAGCTAGCGATAAGGCTATTCTTACTTCCAGACTTATTGATAGACCTATTAGACCTTTGTTTCCTAAAGGTTTGTTTAATGATGTAGTAGTTATTGCTACTGCGCTTTCGGTTGATACCAATATTCCTCCCGAGGTTTGGGGTATGATTGGTTCGTCCGTAGCTCTTTCCGTGTCAGATATTCCTTTTGCAGGACCTACTGGTTCGGTTGTTGTTGGATACATTGATGGTCAGTATGTTATCAACCCTGACTCTGATCAAAGAGCTAAGAGCGAAATGCACGTTTATGTAAGTGGAACTGCTGATGCTATCATGATGGTAGAAGCAGGCGCTAACATTGTAAGCGAAGAAGTTATGCTTAACGGTATTTTGTTTGCTCACGAAGAAATTAAGAAAATCGTTAAGTTTATTAACGAAATTGTTGCTGCTGTTGGTAAAGAAAAGAAGGTGATGGATCTTTATAAGATTCCTGAGGATATCAACGAGAGCGTAAGAGCTTATGCG
Organism: Clostridiales bacterium; assembly: GCA_015055625.1. GTDB lineage: Bacteria > Bacillota > Clostridia > Christensenellales > Pumilibacteraceae > RUG12826. The sequence continues at coordinate 14,736 of SVHU01000001.1, forward strand.
GACAAGCTTCTTGATGAAGCATTAGCAGAAACTGATAGACAGGCAAGACAGGCAAAGCAGGACGCTGTTTCTGAGGATGTTCTTGCTCACTTTGCTGAGATCTATCCTGATAACGGTAGAGAAATCGGCGACACTCTTTACTATATGACCAAAGAAAAGGTTAGAGCAAAGATTATTAACGATGGCTTTAGACCTGACGGAAGACAGCTTACCGAGATTAGACCTATTTGGTCAGAAGTTGGCATGCTTCCAAGAGTTCATGGTAGCGCGGTATTTACAAGAGGACAAACTCAGGCTATGACAACTTGTACTTTAGGAACTATTTCCGAAGTTCAGAAGCTTGAAAATCTTGATGAAGAAACCTTTAAGCGTTATATGCACCACTATAATTTCCCGGGATATAGCACAGGTGAAGCTAAGCCACTTAAGAGCCCAGGTCGTAGAGAAATTGGACACGGTGCGCTTGCTGAGCGTGCTTTGGAGCCTGTAATTCCTTCGGAGGCAGATTTCCCCTACGCGATCAGAACCGTATCTGAGATTCTTAGCTCTAACGGATCTACCTCTCAGGCGTCTGTTTGTGGATCTACTCTTGCTCTTATGGATGCAGGTGTTCCTCTTAAGGCTCCTGTTGCAGGTGTTGCAATGGGTCTTATAAAGGACGAAGAGAGCGGTAAGGTTGCAGTTCTTACTGATATTCAGGGACTTGAAGATTTCCTTGGCGATATGGACTTTAAGGTTGCAGGAACCAAGGAAGGTATTACCGCAATCCAAATGGATATTAAGATTAAGGGAATTAACAAGGAAATTCTTGAAAGAGCTCTCGAGCAGGCTCGTCAGGGTAGATTATTTATTCTTGATAGAATGCTTGAAACTATTCCTGCTCCACGTGAGGAGCTTTCTAAATGGGCTCCCAAGATTATATCCTTCAACATTGATCCTGAGAAGATTGGTGAAGTTATCGGAAAGAACGGTAAAGTTATCAACAAGATTATTCAGGATACTGGTGTTAAGATGGATATCGAGGATGACGGAAGAGTATCTATTGCTTCTTATGATATCGATATGGCAGATAAGGCGAGAGCTATTGTTATGTCTATCGTTGAGGATGTAGAAGTTGGTAATCTTTATGAAGGAGAAGTTGTTAGAATTCTTGACTTTGGTGCGTTTGTAGAGCTTGCTCCCAATAAGGACGGTATGATTCATATCTCTAAACTTGCAAAAGAAAGAGTTGAAAAAGTTACCGATGTTGTAAATATTGGTGATAAAGTATTAGTTGAAGTAATCAAAATTAATCAGGGTAAGATTGATCTTCGTCTTAGAAAAAAGTTCTAAATTACTAAAATAAAATAATTAACGAACACCTAATTTTTGATGCGAGCCTAAAGTTTTTATGCTTTTGGTTCGCATTATTTTATTTTACTTCTATTTTATTTGTAATTATTCCGTAATAATTTTCATAATATTAAACGGAGTGGTTATGAAAAGACAAAAGTTTCTAAGTAATTTTATTATTAGTACTATGGTTTTATTTGTGTTATGTGCGTCTATATTTTTGCCACAAAGCTCGTTTCCTGTGAGCACGGTCGGTCTTCCTATTTATAAGGGGACTAGTAAGGATAAAGTTTCGCTTATGATAAATGTGTATTGGGGAACAGAGTATATAGAACCAATGTTAGACGTTTTAGATAGTTATGAAATCAAAACTACATTTTTTCTTGGTGGTAGTTGGGTTGAGCGAAATCATAATGAAGCAAGAGAAATAGTGAGAAGGGGACATGAAGTTGGAAATCATGGGTATTTTCATAAAGATCACAAAGCGTTGAGCAGGCAAGCTAATAAAAATGAAATTTTAAATTGCCATAAAATAGTAAAATCTGTACTTGGGGTTGATATGCAACTATTTGCGCCACCTTCAGGATCTTTTTCTGCTGATACGCTTGATATTGCTGAAGAAATAGGGTATAATACTATTATGTGGAGTTTGGATACGATTGATTGGCGAGATAAAGATGTTTCGCTAATTATAAAACGAGCTACTGAAAAAGCTAGTGGTGGCGATTTGATTCTTATGCATCCCACAAAAGAAACTTTAGAAGCATTGCCAAATATTATTGATAAGTTGCAAGTAAAAGGATTAACTGTTACTAAGGTTTCGGAAATACTGTAAGAGAGGATTTGTGTTATGGCTCAAATGAAAGAGTATAAAAATGGATTAAGATTGTGTGTGGAAACTGTTCCGTCTGTAAGATCTGTATCTGTTGGTTTTTGGGTTGGAGTAGGTAGTAAATATGAGAATGTAAGTAATAATGGTATTTCTCATTATATAGAGCATATGATGTTTAAGGGAACGGATAATCTTAATCCGTTTCAGATAGCAAGTAAGTTTGAGGATATGGGAGCTATTATAAATGCTTTTACTTCAAAGGAGGCAACTTGTTATTACTTTAAAGTGGTAGATAAATATGTAAGGGAAAGTTTTTCTTTACTTTCGGATATATTTTTTCACTCGGCATTTACTGAAGAAGAAATGGAAAAAGAAAAAAACGTAGTTATCGAAGAGATAAATATGGGGGAAGATGAGCCTGAGGAGATATGCTCCGATTTGATATCCGAAGCGATTTATGGAAAAAATTCTCTTGGACAAACTATTATTGGAAATAAAGAAAATGTTAAAAAGTTTACTAAAAACGATATAAAAACCCATATTTCGAAGTACTATGTGTCGCATAATACGGTAATTTCCATGGCAGGAAACATAACTTTTGAAGATGCAGAGAAACTTGTTGAAGAGTATGTGTTGGAAAATTATTCAAAAGAGTATGTTAATTTTGAAAAGCCGGTTAATATGTTTTGTGAAAGTTCTTACTCGTATAGGTTTAAGGATTTTGAGCAGAGTAATATAGCGATTGCTTTTCCCGGCGCTTCTGTCTTAAATCCGATATCGGCAAACCAAGCGGTTCTTTCAATTTTGTTGGGTGGAGGAATGAGTAGCAGGTTATTTCAAAATATACGAGAAAATAAAGGGCTTGCATATAGTGTTTATTCTTCTCCTTCTGCGTATTTTGATTCGGGTTATTTTGGCATTTATATTAACAACTCATTGGAAAATTCGGAAAAAGTAGTTAAGGCAACGCGTGAAGAAATTGATTTGTTGTTAAGTAAAGGTGTTACGAAGGAAGAAATAGATAGATCTAAAGTGCAGTTAATTTCGTCGTTAGTTTTTTCACAAGAAAATATTCAATCCGTTATGCTTTCTCAGGGAAAATGGCTTTTATCTAAAGCTCACACTGATCCGTATAATATAAACGCAAGAATTAATGAAATTGAAAAATGTACAGTTGATAGTGTTATTGATTTTGCAAAGTTGACATTTGATTTGGATAAATCATATTGTGCATACGTAGGAAAAGAAATTAATGTAGATTTGCATAACGTTTTAAAAAATTAAGGCTATGTCACAAAATATGGTTGATTAGCCATAAGGCGATTTGACGAGAAAATCACAAGAAAGACAAGTATATTTACGAAGGCGCGTACCTGTTAGGGTACGTAACTGAGTAAATTACGCAGTATTTCGTAGTGGACTTTCCGTCCAAAATCAACCGTAGATTGGGACAGAGCCAAAATTAATATCAAGGTGCTAAATGAGATAGCCGTGTCTGTTTTTTTAAGAATGGGCGCGGTTGTTTTATTTTGCAATATTTTTCAAAGATCTGCCATATATAAATTATTTTAAATATATTTATAAATCTACTTAAAAATCATTGAAATTTGTGCGCAAGTTATGTTATAATAATATTTAGAAAATATTTGAGGTGCGCAACGTGTTAGACAAGAAGAATAAACAAAAAAATACAAAAGGGAAAACAGCTGACAAAAACGAGAAAGTAGGATTAATCGTTTCTATTGCATCGGTTTTCTTTCTTTTTTGCATCCTTACAAGATCTTTAATTCTCGGTGTAGTTGGAGAATTTATTTATAAAGTGATAACAGGTGTGATTGGGTGTGTTGCATATCCATTATTTTTATTTACGCTTGTTTGGGGAATAGTAAAGACTAGAAATATGACTTTTTCTGTAAAAAGAAAATACGTTATTATTGCTTCAGTTGTATTTTTTTGCGTCATGCAAATTTTGCAAATTGCAACCACTTATAATTCGGCAATAAAGTATTTAGCATATGGTGATTATTTGGGTGCGGTATATACTGCGGATTTAACAGCTGGTGGAATTTTATTTGGACTTTTTGCATATCCTTTTGCGAAATTGCTTTCAGACATAGGCGCTTACGTTGTATTAAGTATTATAATCTTAGCAACCTTAATGGTTTTATCGCCTACGGTTAAGAGATTTTTAGCTAAAACCAATAATAAAGCAACCGAAAATCAGGAAGCTAATGAAAATTCGGAAGAGGTTACTGCTGACGGATCAAACGGATTATTTATTGAAACAATAAAACCTAGACGCGATAATTTTTATGAGAGTAATCCTCCTTTGGTTAAGAACAATTTTAACGAATATAGCGAGGTTGATTCTTATACTAGAACGCAAACAGACGAATATTGGGAAAAGTTGATAAACCGTAGGAATGCTCGTAAAACGCTTTTTGAAGATAATGATAAAGTCTATGAAAAATTTAACGGTAGTACTCCCGAAGAACCTAAAAACTCAATTGAGTGGGGTAACAATCAGTCGTCTACATTGACAAATAACTATTTTACTACAAGTGGAAGTAACAACGTTATTGAAGATATAAGCCGTCCTGAACCGCAACAGTATTTTAATGCAAGTGAAATTATAAATGGCGATGCTGAATCTAAAAAGATAGCTGAGCAGACAGGATATGATTTAGCGTCTGGTACCGTTCAATCTACGACTGGCGATGAAAATAATTTTGCGGCGATAAAAGCTGAAGTTAAGTCAGTTTCTTCTGTATTTGAAACAGAAATGCCCGTTGCAGAAAATATTAATAAGGGGTTCGATTTTTCTTCTTTACCCCCCATTATTAATGGTGATAAGTTTGAAAACAAAGAGGAAGAAATTCCTACCAGTGATCCGTATCAATACCATCCCGAGGTTCTTAAACCTCAAAAGGAAGAGCAGATAGTTCCTATTTCACCTATTATAAATGCTGATACGTATAAATCTAATATTGAATATGAAACGGCTAAACAAACTTATTTCTTTGATGGTGATAAATCAGTAGACGATATTCTTAACGAGAATAGAACAGTTGAGGATTCCAAGATGGGTGGAGAGAGCATGTCTGTACAAGTTCCCGTAATGCAAGAGGAAATTTCGGACAGTTGTGACGATTACGTGGAAATTACAGACCAAAAAGATATTGATATGCTCAATAAGCCTACTGGTATAATCGTTGGGGATTCTTATGTGAATTCGAATGATAACTCAAAAGAAATTATTGACGAAGCTTTGGATCTTTCCGATGATAACGAAATTGAAGCAGAAGGTAAAGAAGAGAATTGTGAGGAAGGTGAAAATCTGTATACAGACCATGCAGTTTCTGACCTAGAAGAACCTGAAGAATCGGATATTATTGCAGGTGGTATAGTATTTGACGGTAACGATACTATTGAGCATGAAGACCAGCCGTTTTCTTATTCTGAAGCTGTTGAAAACGATGAGGTTGAGCTAGAAGAAGATTTCACTGCGCATTTAACTGAAGATGAAAAAGAAAAGTTAAGAGAAGAAGAGTTCAAGAAGAATACGTCCTTTACAATTATAGATGAGGTTGAAGATCTTTCTGAAAATAGCAATCAAAGTTCCGAGGCGATTAACGAGTATTATTCCGAAATGGTTCACATTCCCGAAGAGGAAAAGATTGATGTAAATTATAACATTCCTAATTCTAAAGTGAATAAACTTGAGGGTGTAAAAACTGGCAAAAATCAACCTATTAAGGGACAAATTAGCATTGCTGATTATGCTCCTGAAGTTGAAAAAGAGCCTGAGCCTGCACCTAAAAAGGTTTTACGACCATACGTATTCCCCAAGCTAGAGATGCTTACATGCGAATCTACGCCACTTGTTGTTGACGAAGATGAGGCAAAAGAGAAGATCGAGCTTTTGGAGTATTGTCTTGAAAATTTAAGTATTCCAGCAAAAGTTATTGGAATAACAAAAGGTCCTGCTGTTACGAGATACGAGCTTGATATGCCTCCAGGAATGAGAGTTAGTAAGATTGAGTCACTTTCATCGGATATCAAATATAACCTTGCTTGTAAGCATGATATTCGTATTCAAACACCAATTCCAGGTAAAAGAGCGGTTGGTATCGAAGTTCCTAACGATAGCGTTGCAATGGTTGGACTTAAGGATATTTTAGATTCTGACGTGTTTAGAAAATCGTCTTCGCCTCTTACTCTTGCTTTGGGTAAGGATATACAAGGAAATATTATTACGACAAAGCTTGATAAATTGCCTCATTTGCTCATAGCTGGAACAACAGGAAGTGGTAAGAGCGCATGCTTAAACTGTTTGATAATAAGTTTGATTTACAAATCTTCTCCCGAAGACGTTAAGCTTATTCTTGTAGATCCCAAGTGCGTTGAGTTTGTTTCGTATAATGGATTGCCTCATATGCTTATACCTAATGCGATAACTGACGTAAATCAGGCTATAAAGGCGTTCTCTTGGGTTAGAGATGAAATGAATAGACGTTATAAGGTTTTGCAAGAGCATCGCTTTAGAAATATTGAAGAGTATAACAATAGCTCTAAAGTAAAAAATAAAGAGATAGACAAGCTTCCTTATATCGTGTTTATCGTGGATGAGTATGCCGAACTTATGTGCAACACTGGTGGAAGTGATAAAAAGAAGATTTTGGAACAGCATATCCAAAGCCTTACTCAAAAAGCAAGAGCTGCAGGTATTCATCTTGTACTTGCAACTCAACGACCTTCTCGTGATGTTGTAACTGGAACGATTAAATCTAATTTACCTGCAAAGATTGCCTTTAAGGTGTCTAGCGGAATTAATTCACAAGTTATTCTTGATAAACTTGGTGCAGAGTCTTTGGTTGGTAGAGGAGATATGTTGTTCTTAGATCCAACCTCTTCAGAGCCTATTAGAGTTCAAGGTGCGTATGTTGAGAACGAAGAAGTTCAAAACATTGTTGAGTTTATAAAATCAAATAACGATACAGACTTTTCCGAAGAGTTTCAAACTAGTATATCCGAGCCTGAACCTTCTGAAGACGAGGAAGAAATTTCTGAAGTTGGAGGTGAGTCGTCAGGAGGTGCTCTTGAAGGCTATGACAAGGATATTGAACTTGTTGCTCGTATGGTACTTAAGAGTAGAAATGCGTCTGGATCTATGATTCAACGTAGATTTAATATGGGGTATGTTAGAGCAGTAAAGATTGTGGACCAGTTGGAAAGTCTTGGATTTATTGGACCTCTAACCTCATCAAATAAACGCGAAGTTTTAATCACCAGTGAAAAATTTAAGGAGCTATTCGGAAAAGATCCGGATGACGAAAGTTATGAATAAGAAGATAGGAGTAGTATCTTTAGGATGCGATAAAAACCGCGTTGATACCGAGAATATGCTCTATTACCTGAAAGATGGAAATTTTGAAATTACTAATGATTACGCTTTGGCAGATATAATCATTGTTAATACTTGCGCCTTTATAGAATCGGCAAGAGTGGAAGCGATTGATACAATTCTTGATATGGCGGAATATAAAAAAACAGGTAATTGTAAGCAACTAATTGTTACGGGGTGCTTACCCGAAAAATATCGTGATCAGCTTGTTGAGGGGTTGCCTGAAGTAGATGCCTTTTTAGGTGTAAGAGAATATGAAAAAATCGCAAAAGTTGTCGGAATGAGTGATCAAGAAAGCGAAATAACCGATAAAAGAATTATTACAACTCCTCAACATTACGCCTATCTTCGGATTGCTGATGGTTGTGATAATCATTGTACGTTTTGCACAATTCCGTCAATTAGAGGTAAATACAAGTCAGTTTCTGAAGATAATGTTTTAAAGCAAGCATTGTTATTAGAAAAAATGGGAGTAAAGGAAATCATCCTTATTGCTCAAGACGTTACAAGTTATGGAAAAGATATATATGGCAAGCCGTCACTGGTTTCGTTACTAAAAAAATTATCTCAATATAATTTTGATTGGATACGTCTAATGTATTGCTATCCCGAGCTGGTTACGGATGAACTCATAGAAGAGATTTGTACAAATTCAAAGATTGTAAAGTACATAGATATACCGCTTCAGCACATTGATGATGGCGTATTAAAACTCATGAATAGGCGTAGTAGACAAGCTGATATTGTTTCTATAATTAACAAACTTAGAGCAAAATGTCCAAATATTGCAATACGTACGACTTTTATGGTTGGATTTCCATCAGAAACGGAAGAACAGTTTGAAAATTTGTGCGCGTTTGCAAAAGAGTATAAGCTGGACCATGTGGGTGTTTTTGCTTATAGCAAAGAAGATGATACTGCTTCGGCGAAAATCAAAGGTCATCTTGATGATCAAACTAAGCTGGAAAGAGTTAACGTATTGGGGGCTATCTTGGAGGAAAACAACCGCGAGGCTAATGAAAAATACGTTGGCAAGACGGTAAAAGTTCTTTACGAAGATATTGATTATGAAAGAAATATGTTTGTAGGAAGAACTCAGTACAATGCACCAGAAATTGACAGTGTAGTGTATTTTACAGGTGATTTTGCCGATGTGGGCGAGTTTTATAATGTAAAAATAACCGCAGTAGACGGTTACGATTTAATAGGAGAAATAGAACAATGAATTTACCAACAAAATTAACAGTTTTAAGATTAATTATGATCCCTGCGTTTGTCGCATTATATTTAATCGAATTTCCGTTCCATGATGTTATAGCTACTGGAATATTCCTTTTAGCATCTTTTACGGATTTTCTTGATGGATATATTGCAAGAAAGTATAATATGGTTACTGATTTAGGAAAATTCCTTGACCCTGTTGCAGATAAAGTGCTTGTTATGAGCGCACTTGTTTTACTCAGTGTAGAGTTTATGAACTTTAGCAATAGTGTTCTAGGTATTGTGTTTGATGGTGTAATTGGAATATTAATTGTTGTAAGCACGATAATAATATTAGCAAGAGAATTTATTATTACGGGATTTAGAACCATTGCAGCAAAAAAGAATCTTGTATTAGCGGCTGACAAAATTGGAAAAATGAAAACAGTGATGCAAATGATTTCGATTATTGCCTTGCTCTTAACTAATTTTGCATTTTCTTTGTATACAGCGCCTAAAGAGGGTAGCTATGCGCAATTTCCAATGTTTGGAGTTATTGTGCTTATGATTGGTCTTGTAGCTCTTGTTTTTGCAGTTTTCCTAACGGTTTTATCTGCAGTGAACTATATAGTAAAAAACCGTTCCGTACTTAAAGAAGATAATAAATAATTGAGGTGTTGATATGGCAAAAAGTAGCAAAAACGATTCGGTAATTGATCCGAATATGTCAAAAGAACAAAAACTAAAAGCATTAGAGTCTGCAATTGAACAGATTGAGAAGAATTTCGGTAAAGGCTCTATTATGAAGTTTTCAGAAAATAATCTTGGTGCGGTAGAAGTTATATCTACAGGTTGTTTGTCTGTGGACTTAGCGTTAGGAATTGGCGGACTTCCTAGGGGTAGAATTGTTGAGATTTTTGGTCCTGAGTCAAGTGGTAAAACAACGCTTTCTCTTCACGTTATTGCCGAAGCTCAGAAGAATGGTGGAAACGTAGCGTTTATTGATGCTGAACACGCGTTAGACCCCTCTTATGCAAGCAAACTTGGTATTAATATCGGAGAGCTATATATATCGCAACCAGATAGCGGAGAACAAGCATTGAGTATTGTTGAATCGCTTGTTCGCACAGGTGCTCTTGACGTTATAGTAATCGACTCTGTTGCAGCGCTTACGCCTAGAGCTGAAATTGAGGGAGAGATGGGAGATTCAGTAATGGGAGCTCAGGCTCGTCTTATGTCGCAAGCCCTTCGTAAACTTACTGGCATTTGTTCTAAATCTAAAACTTGTATAATCTTCATCAACCAGCTTCGTGAAAAAGTTGGAGTAATGTTTGGAAGTCCTGAGGTTACTACTGGTGGTAAAGCACTCAAATTCTACTCAAGTATTCGTATAGATGTAAGAAGGGTTGATTCTATAAAATCGGGAACAGAAGTAGTTGGTAATCATGTTAAAATCAAGGTCGTTAAGAATAAAATGGCACCACCCTTTAGAACTGCTGAAGTGGATATTATTTACGGAAAAGGAATTTCGTCCGAAAGCTCGATTTTCGAACTTGCTCTTCAGTACGGAATTTTTACAAAGGCAGGATCTTGGTTCTCTTACAATGAGGAAAGAATTGCTCAAGGTAAAGAAGCAGTTAAGGCAAAGCTTGAAGCGGATAAGGATTTTGCAAACGAAGTTGTTGCAAAAATTAAAGAAATCGCTATAAATAAAGATGGGTTAAGTATTGGCGAAGAAGATGATGACGATTCTTCTATTGATGAATAATTTCTTATAATAGATTTATAAATATATCTTGACTTTTTTTACTAAATAGTGTATTATAATAAGTAGGTGATTTTACTATCATCTACTTATTTGTTTATTCCTAAGTTTTTAAGGCAAAAAATATAGATTTAAGCAGATACAACAAAACATATTCAAATTAATAGGAGGATCAAAAAATGTTTACAACAATGTTATCGGCTGTTGATCCTGCGGTTCTTACAGGAATCATTACAGGTATTATTGCAATACTTGTAGGTGGAGCTATAGGTTTCTTTGTTGGTAGTTATATCAACAAAAAAAATACCGAAAAAAAGATTGGAGATGCCAATCAGTATGCTAACAAATTAATATCCGATGCTAAATCGGAAGCAAAGAATCTCAGGAAAGAGGCTATTTTAGAAGCAAAAGACGAAATTCAAAAAGAAAAAGCTGAGCTTGATAAAGAGATTAAAGATCGCAGATCTGAAGTTCAGCGTTCTGAGCAGAGAATACAGCAAAAAGAAGAATCTTTAGAAAAGAAAGAAGCTGTATTGGATAAAAAAATTGAAACGTTAGAACAACAGAAACTTGAAATTGAGGCGAAAAACAAAGTAATTGATCAAAAAATGCAGGACGTTAGTCTTGCTCACGATAAAATGCTTGCCGAAATTGAAAAAGTTTCTCAAATGACGAAAGAAGAAGCAAAAGCTCAGCTTGTTATTGCGATTGAAGACGAAGCTAAAAAAGAGGCTGTCAAGATTGTTCGTGATATAGAGGCTGAAGCGAAAGAAAATGCAGAAAAGAAAGCAAAGGAAATTATTTCTCTTGCCGTTCAAAGATGTGCTGTTGATCAAGCTTCAGAGATTACCGCTTCTGTCGTTGCTTTGCCTAACGACGATATGAAGGGAAGAATTATTGGTAGGGAAGGACGTAACATAAGAGCACTTGAAAACGCAACGGGAGTTGATTTGATTATTGACGATACTCCTGAAGCAGTTGTTCTTTCGTCTTTTGATCCCGTTAGAAGAGAAATTGCAAGACTATCGCTCGAGCGTCTTATTTCGGATGGTAGAATTCATGCCTCGCGTATTGAGGAAACCGTTGAAAAGGTTAAGAGAGAGGTTGAAACTACTATTAAAGAAGCGGGTGAATCCGCGATGTTTGATGCAGGAGTGTTTGGACTTCATGCCGACCTTGTTAAGCTTATAGGAAGACTTAAATATCGTACAAGCTATGGACAAAACGTTCTTAACCATTCGTTAGAAGTTTCTTATATTGCAGGTATTATGGCATCAGAGTTGGGTGTAGACGTGGCTTTAGCTAAGCGTGCAGGACTTTTGCATGATATTGGTAAAGCTGTTGATCATGAGGTAGACGGAACTCACGTTACCATTGGTGCAGACCTTGCTAAGAAGTATAAGGAGAGTAAAGAAGTAATCCATTGTATTGCCGCTCATCATAACGATATTGAGCCTACAACTGTAGAGGCAATAATTGTTCAGTGTGCCGACGCAATAAGTGGTAGCCGTCCTGGAGCAAGACGAGAATCGATTGAAAATTACGTAAAACGTCTTGAAAAACTTGAGGAAATTGCAAACTCTCATAAGGGTGTTGAAAAATCATTTGCTATTCAGGCTGGTCGTGAGATAAGAATTATGGTTAAACCTGAAGAGGTTGATGATGCAACGACGCTCTTCCTTGCTAAAGAGGTTGCAAAACAAATCGAATCAGAGATGGAATATCCTGGTCAAATAAAAGTTAATGTAGTGAGGGAAATGAGAAGCGTAGAATACGCTAAGTAGTCAGAAATGCAGGGTATACAATTGAATAATTTGTATACCCTGTTTTATAAGAGGGTTAACTATGAAAAAAATTAGAATTGTTTTGTGGACAATAGTGCTTTTATTAATGGTATTTTCGCTTGGTGCTTGTCAACAAACATCATCTAAAGAAAAACCGAAAGATTATTTGATAGAAGATTTATGTCTGCGTCGCGGGCAGAGTGTAACATTTGTCGATTTGGAAATCCCCGAAGGCGTAACTTTAAGTTTGAAAGATTCAAGTCAAACTGGAATTATTACTATTTCCAAAGATAAAATTTCAGCAATAAGAACAGGTTCGGTAGAAGTAGAAGCAAGCTCGGGTGATTATAAAACCGATTTTACTGTTTATGTCGTTGGTTCTACAAATATGTATGATCCGTCTTTGGTAATGTGTAGGGGTGAAACTGTTGATCTTAATAGTTTCACAATGCTTAACGTTTCACCTGTACAAGAAGTCTATGAAATTATTGATGGTAAAGAAAACGTAAATTTGAATGGCGCTCTTTTAACTGCTAATCAAATTGGAAGCGTAACTTTAAGAGGTTACGTACCTTTTGGAGCGCCCATTGAATTTATTATTACAATTATACCCTCATATACTGTAAAAGCAAACAATTTATCTTTATTTGAAAATCAGAGCAGAGAAATTATCGCAACGATTAATTCGTCTAGATACAAAGAATTTACTTACGCAGTTATCGAGGGGGAAGAAAACGTTTCGTTACAGGGTAATACCATAACGGCTAAAAAAGTAGGTTTGTCAAAAATTAGAGTTACCTCTAAAGATTTTCCTGCAAGTTATTGCATTATTAGTGTTAATATTGCTTATGCGCCGTATGAAATTGTTTCTGATGACACGATTTATATAGAACGTGATTTTTCTAAAAACATTACGTATTCTTATAAATCATCAAGTCCGTTTTTTAATGTAGAGTCAAAAGTATTAAAGAGTGAATTGGTAGCGGGCACTGAGTTTGTCGAGTATGATCCTAATACTATGTGCGTATCTGCAAAAAAGATTGGTGTTGCAAAAATTAGATTATACGTTGAAAATGAAGAAGAAAAAATTGTTAATGTATCGGTAATTAAGCCGGCTTATGAAATTAACGTAACCTCTGAAATTACTATTAACGAGGGCGAATACGGAGCTTTGGATGCTCAAATATCAAATTCAGCAATTACAAAAACAATTGAATATGAAATAATAAGCGGAGATGCTATTGATCTTCAATCTGATGGAACTATTTTTGCAAAAAAAGCTGGTACGGTTGTTATTAAGTGTTTTATTAAAAACGAAAGATATGCGTTTGTAACCGTAAATGTTGTTCATGTAAACTATGAAGTGCAAATTCCCGATCCTATTTTATTGTACGTAGGAAGAAGTGAAACAATATCTTATTCAATTACTCCTAAAACAAATAATTATACTGTAGAGCTTATTGAGAATAAAAACGAAAGTATTACGTTTGATAAACAATCGTTGACTATTGTTGCAAACACGCCTGGTACTGCAAAAATCAAAATTACGCCCATATATTCGCCTGAATGTGCAAAGGTGATTGAAATAACAGTAGAAAATATTCCTTATGACATCTCTCTTACCGTTGAAGGTTTGGAAGTGGATTTTTCGCAAACATTAGAGTTTATTTTTACTAGTGAGCATAGTGATTTTGATCCAAATAAAGAATATGAAGTAACAATTATATCTGGTGCTGAAAACGTAAAATTTGATCCTAAAACTTTATCAATAAAAGGATTAAAAGTTGGAAACGTGCAACTTCTTTGCAAGGTAGAAGACGGAAAGGAAAAAATCTTCACTATTCACGTAGATCAAAGAGGATATGTTATTGATGTAACTTCATACGTTACGATGAAGATTTTTGAAACCTATCAACTTAATGCTAAAATTATTCCTGATGGCAGAGATGAGATCATCAAATATACTGTTAGTGCAGGTAATTGTATTACTGTTGATGATAATGGCGTTATTACAGCAACAGCAGTAGGTATAGCAGAGGTTAAATGTTACGTAGAGGGCGGAAGATATGTTACAGTTCTAGTAGATGTTCAAAATATTAATTACATTATAACAGCTAGTAATTTCGAATTGTATGATTCTGAGTCTGCAGAATTAAAGTATTCTATTTCTCCGGCATCCTCAAAAGTTATAATTGAAGTTGAATCTGGTGAGGATTTAATTGTTTTTGAAAACAACCCATACAGGGTAACGGCGCTTATAGAAGGCGAAGTAGTATTTAAGCTATATGCAGAGGTTAATCCTCAAAGTGTAACGTATATGACGCTTATAATCAATCGATTAGTAGAAGAAGCACCAGAAGGGTATCACAAGCTAAGCGATTATTTATATGTAAGTCATAGACCAGGATATCATACAAGTGAGTTGACGCTTAAGTATTTTACTCCATACAATGACGCAACAGTATATTACACAACAAATAAAACGGCAGCTACTGTCAACTCTAATATTTTTACAAGAAGCGATTCTATTAAAATTGCGTTAAACCAAAGAGGAAATACTTTAGCAACAACACCATTAATGGTATCAGTTATTCCTCATACTGGCGGAAATGCTAACGTACACGGCTCTTACGTAAATAATTACTACAATAAGAATAGTTATCCAATGATATCCGTAGGAACTGTTATCAATCTTATAGTAGTACGTAAAGGTGAAATTGTATTTTCTACAACAAATACATATATAGCGGAAAGTGATAAGCCTGAGTATGGTGATTATCCAATTATATCGCTTTATATGAGTTATGAGGATTGGATTGGATCAGTCGGAGTTCAGGGAATGTACAACTCTTATACTCAAGATATAATAAAAAGAGTTAATCTTGAATATTTTGAGAATGGTGATGGATTCTCCGTAAATTCACAAGTTAAGATTGGTGGAGGTTGGTCTATCGGTTGGCCTCAACGTACAATGCATCTAAACTTCAGTAAAGATGAAAACGGTAACAAGCAAGAATCAATTAAGTTTGAAATGTTTGGAGAAGACACTCTTACTGAGGACGGTGAAGATTTCCTTGATAAATTTACTAGATTCCGTTTGCATAACGGAGGAAGCTGTCATGACGGCGCAAATGGTTCTGCAAACGTTAACGACGCGCTTATTCATGAACTTTGTAAGAACGTTACAAACGTTTCAACAACCGAATACAGACCTGCAATCGTATATCTTAACGGCGAATACTGGGGTTATTACTTGATGCGTGAGCATTATAGTAACGACTTCTATAAGTATAATTATGACGTGCCGGAAAGCGCTGTTCAGTACGTGGATCATCGAGGAGCGCCTCAAAACAATATATATAATAGATATTATCTTGAAGATGGTGATATAGATACGTTTACGCCCTTCTTAGAAGAAATGTATACATATATCGGACATTCTTCCACAAAAACTAACGCAGATGGAACTAAAACCGTTGTATCGGCACTCGGCAAAGATTTCCACGACGAGGCGGTTTATAATGAGTTTATAAGCAAGTATATTGACGTTGATAGCTTTATTGATTACGTTCTTATTGAGGCGTATTGTGACAACTGGGACTGTATGACCAATGGTAATAACTATCGTATGTGGCGTGTTGATCCTACCAATCCCAAGGTTGATCCTACAAACCCATATTGTGATGGTAAACTAAGATTTTCCTTGCACGATCTTGACATGGCATTATCGCAAGCGTATAACGCTAACAACCGATTAGTATCCGTAGCTAACGCATCAAAGTATATTAAGAGTACTCAGGGTGGATCATATCAGGTTAACGATCTTCTCGCAGCTCTTATGAAATCCGATTTGTTTAGAGCGCGTTTGTTGGAAAGATTAGAATACATCGCAAAAACAGTATTTGAGCCAACTAGAGTTGCTAAAAAGCTTGATGAAATGCATGCCGAACTTGCACCGATTTATGATGATTCAAAGGCTAGATGGTGTTGGAACATGACATTAACTACGATAAGAAGCAGGATGAATAGCATACTTTCGTTCTTAACTAATAGATATAATTGGTTTAAGTCCACTCTTGAGGCAGATTTTGCAACTTACGTTGGAGGGGTCGCAGGCGGACTTCCTGAGTCGGAAGATGAGAATATTACTGGGGTAACGTATGTGGCTAAAAATTATGATGATGGCAATGGTTCTATTAGTGCAAATCGAGTTATAATTAACAAAATGCCAGACGGAACGGCTATGAGTATGACTGATTTTGATATGACATTTACGTCTATTGCAGGAGCTGTTGCATCGTATGGTGGCGAGCAAATTCATATGAAGTTTATTTACGGTACTGCTAATTTTGTTGTTCGTGTTAACACTGGCACAAATGTTTTGCTAGTAAGTAAAATTTTGAACGGTCCTTCGGTTTCAGGTATGGAGAAACTAAAAACAGGATTTCAAAAATGGCGTGTGGAAAAGCGAGGCACTGTAATGAAAATTTGGATAGATGGCACTTTAGTAATGAATTTTGAGTTAATAAATACTAATGGTGTGGCAATTACGCAACCTATCACTCAAATTGATTTCTATCAACATAGAATGAATAGAACAATACGTAATTTCTATCTCAAAAAATATGCTTAAATGATAATTAGTTAACGGGAAGCATTAAATATGTTTCCCGTTAATACTTTTTTATAAATTTTGCATATTTTACCCCATAATCGTTTGACTATTTTCTGATTTTAGATTATAATATGTATGCTCTAGGGGAGTGGCTCAACGGTAGAGTAGCGGTCTCCAAAACCGTAGGTTGCGTGTTCGAATCGCGTCTCCCCTGCCATAAAAACCATACCATCAAACGATGGTATGGTTTTTATCGTAGCGGGAGTAAAGGCAGAGAACGATGTTTTTACGGAGTAAAAAATCGTTCGCGGATACGGAGTATCCCAAAGGTCGAAGACCGCTATCGCACAGGAATAAAATGAATGCTGAGTAACCATACCATCAAACGATGGTATGGTTTTTATCGTAGTGGGAGCAAAGACAGAGAACGATGTTTTTACGGAGTAAAAAATCGTTCGCGGATACGGAGTATCCCAAAGGTCGAAGACCGCTATCGCACAGGAATAAAATGAATGCTGAGTAACCATACCATCAAACGATGGTATGGTTTTTATCGTAGTGGGAGCAAAGACAGAGAACGATGTTTTTACGGAGTAAAAAATCGTTCGCGGATAC
>SVHU01000001.1:32292-212120 GCA_015055625.1 Clostridiales bacterium
CGCTATCGCACAGGAATAAAATGAATGCTGAGTAACCATACCATCAAACGATGGTATGGTTTTTATCGTAGTGGGAGCAAAGACAGAGAACGATGTTTTTACGGAGTAAAAAATCGTTCGCGGATACAAAGTATCCCAAAGGTCGAAGACCGCTATTGTAAATTAGAAAAGTAAGTTGATTGGAGTAATAATAGCAAATTATTTAAATTTCTAATTAAAATAATTGCTCTAAATGTTATTTTATGATATAATCTTAACGAAAATATTATTGGAGTTCATTATGAAAACTGTTGAAATATATACAGACGGAGCATGCAGCGGAAATCCGGGAGTAGGTGGATGGTGTGCAATTCTAATGTATAACGGACATTCTAAGGTTGTTAGCGGATACAATAAGGATACGACAAATAATCGTATGGAGGTTTTTGCGGCAATTCAAGGGCTTGCTCAACTCAGAGAAAAATGCCGTGTAAAGCTTTACAGTGATTCTGCATATCTTGTAAATGCTATAAATAATAAATGGTTAGAAGGTTGGCAGAGAAATAACTGGAAAGGTTCGGATAAAAAAGAAGTAAAAAACATAGATCTTTGGCATGCGTTGTTGGCAAAAATGAAAGATCATGAAATAGAGTTTATTAAAGTAAAAGGTCATAGCGACAACGAATTTAATAATAAATGTGATGAATTTGCACGTGGTGAAATTTCCAATTACGTAAAAACGTTAGAAGAAAAAATTCCTCTCAATAGTTGAGAGGAATTTTTTTATTCTTTTAATGCAAATTTTTCTTTTTTTCTAAGTATGTTAAAAATAAGAGCGCTTACAGGGAAGTTTATTGCGAAAATTAGAGGAAGAGCTAATGTAACGAAGTATTTTCCGTCAAAAGTAATTGGCATTCCCATCCAAATGTTCAAAGCATACACAATTAGAATAAGTTGAATTGTAACAACAAGCCTGAATATCATTGATGATTTGAGATTGAAGTCGTTACGTTTTTTGCTATTTGGACGGTATATATAAATTGCTCCAGCAAAAACAGGAAGAAGAAAACATGCTATGATAGATATTATATAAAATGGAATATCATAAGAAGTATTTGCTCCGATAGCTCGTTTTCCTATAATATATATCATAAAGACTTCCATTAGCATCATTAAAAACATAATTCCAAAGTGGAAAAGTCTAAGGTATGAATCGCGATAATAATATTGCTTTTTATAATCGTGCTTAGTATCGTAATGAGGTCTAAGTTTTACGTTTTCGCCCAATTCTTCAATGGATTCACTAAGCTTGCCAAAATTACGTATTTTAATTTGTTCTTTAATTGAAACAGGTTTTGGATTTGGAATAATAGGTTGTGTTTGGGGTTTAGAGGGCTCTTCTTTGATTAGAGAAGCCAACGATCTATACGTAATAGGTTCTTCTTTTTGTTGATCTGTAATGCCTGAATGTTGTACGTTGTATCTAAAAAATCCGTTTTCATAATTTTCTGCCTTTTCATTAGCTGAAAAACTGAGCGGAGGTGTAGTATTGTTTGATTTTTGTGTCGCAAAAACGTTTTGAGGCTGGTATGTAGTTTGATTAGAATTTTCATCCGATTGTTCAATCTCTTGGTGGTATGAAGCTCTAAGTGCTTCTAAACGCTTTTCGATATCATCGTCGACATCATTGCTAGTTTGAACAGTGTTGATTGAATTGTTGTTATTCTTAATTTCAATATTATCGTCAGTTCTATAAAAATAACTACCAGTATTTTGATTTAATAAAGAATTAATATATTCAGTGTTATTAATTTTAGGAATTTCGTAATTAGTATCAGCATTTTCGCTTAATTTTGCAGTCGACTCATTTTTGATCGCTTCAACATTATTTTCGATTTTATTATTAGCATCGTTGGATTCAACCTCAGCAAAAACAGGTGCAGGCTGAACATATTCGTTGACTGTTTCTATAATTTTAGAATCGCATACAGAGTCCTCAACTTCTACAGTTTCTTCAATTATGACCTCTTCAGTTTCGGATTCGGTATGAGTTGCAACTTCTAGTTCGGAAACGTCCATAGAAAGTTGTTGTGGTTCTGAGATTAGTGTTTTTGGGGCGTCTTTTTCGGAGAGATCCTCTGTTTCGTCGTCACTTTCAGTGTTTACTAAAGGAGTAAGAGAGGATAAATCATATTGATTATCCGAGATAAGATTATCTATAACCGTACGAGAATATTCGTATTCGTCTTGGCTTTGTTTGAAAATTTCTTTACCTGCTTCTGTAAGACGATAATATTTTCTACGACCGCCATTAGATGTTTGCTCGCCCCAGTATGCTTCGATAAATCCCTGGTTTTCCAATCTTTTCAAACAGCTATAAAGGGTGGGCTGTTTGAGAATATATTGCCCATGGCTTTTTAATTCAATTTCTTTTATAATATCATAACCATATCTATCGCCGTCATATAAGGCTTTTAAGATAATGGTATTGATGTTTCCGCGAATTAGATCGCTATTAATGGTTTTTGCCATGGACCAATTCTCCTAAATAAATTATTATTTACTATATTATAAAACATTATCTCGAAAAAGTCAATGAAATATGTATTTTAATAAGTATTGTGTCTGACATAAAATGCTAAAATTATCAAAGATACCGCAAATTTAGTCGTCTTTTCTTAATTTTAGTGTTTTAGCAACGTCGCGTCTTAGCTCATCACTTGTGGCTGCGTAATGTTTTTTTGTGGTATTTATATCCTTATGCCCAAGAATATCTGCAACTATATATATGTCGCGAGTATCTCGATATAGACCTGTACCAAATGTGCTTCTAAGTTTATGTGGTGTGATTTTTTTAAGAGGAGAAATTATTTGAGCATATTTTTTTACAAGATTTTCCACTGCTCTTACCGAAATTCTAGAGCCTTGTAATGACAAGAAAAATGCCTCAATATTGGCAGTTTTCTTTGCAAAATCCGCGTTTTTCTTGGAGTATTCATCTATCCATTCCAAATATTCCTCTAAAGCAATAGAAACTTCTTCCGGGAAGTATACAATTGATGTATTACCGCCTTTTCGGGTGATTTTTACAGCATTCGAGGCAAAATCAACGTCTTTTTTATCAATTCCAACAAGTTCACTAATACGCATTCCTGTGCCTAAAAATAGGGATAAAATGGCAACGTCGCGTTTTTGTGTTAAATCATGCCAGCTTTTTTGTCTGGATGATAATCCAAAACCGCTTTCAGCTGTATCCAAAAGATCGTTAACCTCGTTATTTTCTAAAAACAATATGGGTTTTTCGTGAATTTTAACAGAATCAACTTTTTCGGCAATATTAGCGGTAATTAGGTCTTCTTTGAACAAATATTTCAAAAAAGAACGAACGGAGCATAATTTGCGTTCTTTTGCGTGCTCGTTGCATTTGTAAATTCTACCGTTACGTGTATAATATGACAAATAAGCTAAATAACGTTCCAAATCTTTTGACGTTATAAAGTCCATATCGTTAATTGTAATGGATTTTAGATCTTTTTTGAACTTTTTTTGAGCTAAAAAGTCAAAGAATATATCTAAATCGCTTGCATAATTAACTCGGGTAAGTGGAGTTGTTCGCATTTGGATTGATAAAAAGTAATCTTCTACAAAATCAGGCAATTTTTCGCAAATTCGGTTCAATTTGTCGATATTATTCTTATCTCGGTTGTCAAAATACGATTCATTCATAATAAAAACCTCTTATAAAGTTATTTTGTAAATAGTTTTGTAAGAAAAATAATTAAAATATGTGTAATTTTGAGTAAAAACTAATTAAAAATAATAAAAATCTAATTTTTTTGTAAAAACAGTATAAATTTTTGCTTAAAAATTATGTAATACTGTAAATTTTACAAAAACTTAAGTATGTTTTACATAAAACATAAAAATAACGCGGATTTAATAAAAAAATATGGTAAATTCTCAAGTTTTTACTGAATTTTGTACAAAAACGGAGTAAAAACGTTAATTAATCATATTATTTGCGACATAAACAACTAAAAAACACTAAGCTTTTGTTAATAAACGTTAAGAAAAATTTACAACTGTGTCAGACATAGAACTTACTAAATTTCCAAAGCTTGAAATTAATATATATAAATTATACAACAAAGATTGCTAAAAGTCAACCGATTTTAATAAACTATTCGCAAAACCGTGATTTTACGCATAGTTTATTTTCCGTCCTCCCTTTTGAGTTTACCTCGGTAAACTGTCATTCCTCGTACGGTTTTTACTTCCTCAAGACCATACTCCACTATAATTTTTTGAAAATCTTTATCCGGGAATAAGTAGTTAATACTCTCACTCATGTTTAAGTTACGTGTGTGGTAATACAGCTTTTTTCCGTATCCTACTCTGTCAGATTGTTTGAACATGTACTTTGTCATGTAATTCGCTATTCTTCGATTGTTGTTATCCACAGGTATAACTGCCACTGTACTGAAACCGTACTTCCAGTCAATCAGATGTAAAAGCGGACTTTTATCCACGCTAGAATATAAAAACTCACCAGTTTTTTCGTCTTTTGCTGGCTCCAGACGAATGTTTGGACATTCGTTTAGAAAACCGTGGAAATGTAAAGCTTTTTTTCCGTCCTCGTTTTCCTTTTTATGGTATTCTGGAACAACCAAAATTTTAACATCTGGATTATGTTTTTTTAACCACTTCTGAAATATGCTCCACTTCTCAATTACTTCTGCATCATCATATCGGTTAACGTGCTCTGGAGAGAACGTTAACGTTATAAAATACTGCCACTCGTTAGATATTGCGTAGTTGAAAAACTTCTGTATTGAACGGTTACGGCTGTTTTTCATACTTCGATAAAGCTTCTGGTATGTAAAACTATCTTTTATTACTTCATACGTTCCGTCTTCGCGAGGAGCTAAGAGTTTTGATCTATCAGCTTCAACGAAATTATTACCTAGAATTTCGTCTTTAATTTCCAATTCCCAAGGCTTATTATACTTTACAAACTCTACTTCGCCGTTTGGCTCGTATCTAACTGAACAGTTATATTTTACGTAAAATTTTTGACTGGTAGCTCCGTCATATTTTGTTATTTTCTCTCGAAGTTTTGTACATGTTCTATTGTGAGGACAAAGATTACACAGTATGCGGTCGTCGCCGCATACCCAAAACCACTCACACTCTATAAGTTTTAAGAGTTCCGTCTTTTTGTCGGAATAATTATTTTTGAATTTATCTAACATTTTCTACTCCATTATACGACAAAATAGAGGATACACCTCTTCTATTACTTATGTGTTGCCAGTATCGAGTAACGGCAACACGGCAGCTGCGCACCGTCGCCCGCCCTGGCGTGCACCGATACGCAGTTAGTCCGTTAGTTCACAAACTGCCGTTCGCCCCGCATTAGCCGTTTACGTATATACGTACGTACATTTTATAGGCTTGATCACAAGAGGGCGCTCCCCTCTTGAACTCCCCATAAATATGCGGGGGTATGCTTTTATTTGTTCTTTTACTTTTCCGGGTTAACTAAGGGATATAAATCCCGGCGTTGAAGCCCCGAAAAAGCTTTGTTATAGCTCAAAGTTTCCTTCTTCGCTTTATAATTTGTTCTATAACATCTACTGTCATATATAAAATCTTTATTTAAGGGCATATAATACACTTTCTTTTCAAGCTCGGTTTTTCCAGTTTCAGTTTCCGTATTAGAATACGTTACACTTTGGAATTTGAAAAAACCAATCTTGTTAAGAAATTTTTTAATATAGAATATGGGTTTATATAAGAAATTTACATTTATAGGGAAATCGTAGATGTAATCTTCTAACCAATTTATAAAATCTAACATCCAATTTGGACGCAAAATTTTCTCATTTTTAATAATGTACTCATTCATTGCTACGTTGTTACGAATAAACTTACGTAGCTCTGAAGACTTTTGACTTACGAAAATAAAATGGAAATTTCCGTAATGTCTGACTTTAGAAATGAAGTCTGCTCCAGGCGACTCTTCCGCACGTTCTTCAGCTGTCGGAGTTCCAACGGCAGGAAAGTCTAGCTTTGCTTCGTCATATAAACACACGCTACCGTACGGCAGTCGGATATACTGAAGAACATGATCACGTTTCAGCTCCATAACTTTTAAGCCGTCAACAAATATTGGAACAGTCGAAAATAAACCGGGAAAGCAGTCTTCGTGAGCATCCCAAAATTCTATATATTCCTCCAATTCTTTGAAGTCTTTAGATAAAATTTCGTCTTTCTCGACTGCTTTACGGTTTGCTTTATATAATTTGTATGTCTTACGAATAACGTCGTCCTGTTCTTCAGCTAAAGAGATTGCATAATCTATTCCTGTTAACGTCTTTCCTGTTCCGTTCTCACCGCATTTTATAACCGTGAAATTAGAACTATAAGCGTCTTGTCTTCTGGATGCAGACCTTATTGCTATACAGCACTTGAAAAAGCGAATAAGGTACTTTACTGTAAAAATTTCAAAAAAGATCTGGAACGGACATACGAACCTTTGAAGCCAGGCATACCAAGAAGAATAATCCCACGTACAAAACATTAAGGTACCAAAAATTGAAACTGGAATAAAATAATATATAAAAGTATAAATGTTCCTTCTCATTTATAACCTCACTTATTTCGGTTATCTCGTCGCTCAGACTTTTTACGCTTTTTGCCTTTAAACGTGTTAGATATTTTTTTAATACCGTTAGATAATACTTTTAGAACTTTTTTAAACCCCTGCAGGAAAATGTCTAAAAAGACCTTTATTTGATCGTGAAAAATAATTACAATTATAAGGAAAACTATAGCCCAGAAAAAATACTTCACTTCATTCATTGAAGTTCCGAAAATTCCGAGAATATAATCTCCAAAACCGTTACAACCTGTCATTATTCTACTACCTCCACAAGTTCGTAATAAGTTTCTAGTACGGTTATTTTCCCACCGAAAAACAACCAATAGTTAGTGCAATCTTCTAAATCTTTAGTTATTTGGCAACTCAAACCATTTTCAGCTATAAAATAGAATTTTAACTGAGAATCAGTCCAATCTACACCGCAATAAATATTCTGATGACTAGGCGATTGACATAAATTATTTGCGCCGGTACATCTTAATATTACAGGAACGCCTACCTCAGCAAAAGTTTTGCCTTTAGTACCATTCAGAATATACAAATCCGACGAAAGTTTCCAACCTAAATCTTTATAATTTACAGTGTAAACCCTTCCATAATAATTGGAAGGAAGAGTTAACCTGGTGTATAACTCAGAATAGCTACCTGTATCTACGTCAGATACTGTTATAAGGCCAAGAGGTTGAGCTTCAGATATTACATACTGTAAAAAATCTATTCCGTTATCTTCTGTTGTGTTTTCGTCATTAAGACCTTTAAATTCCCAAAGAACCTTTTCTTGTGTCTTTTCTACTCGAATATAGTTCTTTACGGAAGTTATATTTTCCTGAGTTTTTGTGCATCCAGATATTGGAAAAACTAAAATCATAATTAAATATATAAAAATTAATATTGAAAATCTTTTCATTGTCACTTACTTCCTTTTTCCTTTTTTCTTTTTTTATGTTTATCTCTTCTCGTGTAAGATATAACAAGAGCAATAATCGCTATAAGTAGTATTGGAATAAAAATAAACTTAAAATCAAAATCTTTCGCAGATTTTTTAGGCGTTTCAACCGGGGGAAGTGTTTCAGTAAGAGTTCCGGCAATGCTTCCTTCTTCCTCTTTTTTTACAAATACATATGTTGCTAAAACAGTTGAAGTAGTATTATCAAAAACCTCTAATTTATTTAATTCTCCAGTTGTAGAATAATAAGGAATTACTTGTATAAGCTTTTCATAAATTGAGGTTGTATAATCAACTTTATTATCTAAAAAATTACCTTCATAATCATAATATGTTCGTATTTGGATAAAACCAAATAAAGAAGACTGGTAAATAAAACAAATATTGTTGCTACTATATTCAATATTTAATAAAAAAAACTCATCTGTTCCTAAATCTATAGGTTTACCGTCTAAACTATCCTGAAATCTACCTTCGAAATCATATTCGTAAACTGTTGTAGGTTTAGGTAAAGATTCTACGATGTCTGACCATTCACGAGGACGACTATAACTCGGAAAAAAATTGCCACTGCCAGAACCTGATCCAGCAATGGCAATATAAAATAAATATCCTAAACCTACTAAAGCAACGCCTCCACCAACAATAGCAAGTTCCATAAAAACCTCCGTTTATTAAACTTCTGCTGAGTTATTTCCGGTATTAATTTTCTCTTCAGCTTCGAAGATTGCTTTAACTTTCAACTTTGAAACGTCTTTTTCTGCTACCGTAAGTCTAAACGTTAAAGGATCCTCGGACATGAGCTCAGCAGTTCCGTAATTATATTCGAAATGGCTAAATGTAAACTCGACGGTACTGCCTTCTATGGTAGGGACTTCTGCCGGCGCCTCAAGCGTAAAATAATAAGTACCGTTTACTACTAAGGGGTCCGGAAGCTCGAATGTTACACCCTCAATATTACTTGACATCGAATACGAAACTCCGTCTACATTTTGTGTGTATGAACTATCTGTTTTAGTCATATCTCTTGTTTCTTCCTTAGGACTAAATCCTCCAGCAAGTGCAAAACCTGCAACGCCTACACACGCGCTGACTACCAAAGTAGTCAAAATTCCTTTTGTTTTTCTTCTCATTTTTATAACCTCCGATTAATATCTTCTACGTCTTCCGTACCTGTATGTACGTCTTCTACCTGTATAACTGCTTCTTCGTCTTCTTGTCGTTGATCGAGAACGACTACTTCGTCTAAAAAATGCCATAGGCACCTCCACAAAAAAATTAGTATTGTATGGGCCGGTTATTTTTAGGCTACACACCGGCGACAGCCTTCTACAAATAAGGAGAGAATATGAACACTAGGCAAAACTGCCAAACAAAGAATTAGTCTTTTTTCTTGCTTTCGTCCTCGTCGTCTTCTTTTACTTTTACCGGGACAAATTCGCCTTTATAAAAGATTTTTCGGACGAAAGTTTGTAAGTTACCGTTTCGGATTGATACGTCAGCTATAACGTCAACTGCTTTCATACATTGTAACGTTTCTACGATCTCATGAGGACACCAGAAACTAACTGGTTCTGGAGCGTTGGTTGATAGTCCTTGATACATTTTAGTCTTGTCGTCGCGTTGTTTCTCGTCTTCGATTACGATTGCTAGAACGTTGTTCTTGTTTGTTTTTGTTGTAGTTCCCATTGCTAAGGGATATGCTTTAATTAATACTTGCATTGTTTTTGCTCCTTCTCAAATTGATAAATAAAATCTTTGCGCCATTGATAAATAATATCTTCGCGCTGTTTGGTAAAAAATTCGTATATGTAGTCGATCGTTTCGGATACACTCTTCCTACTCTCCAGAGTTCCAAAACTGGTTATAAGGTGGAAATTCGTCTTGCACGTTCGCTGGCATACAAGGAAAACTTCCGGGTGTACTGCTATCTGATATAATACGGTTGAGTAGTTCGGTGTAAAGTGCACGTTGCACCAATTTCTGATACCGTATTTTTCAAGTTTGTATACAACGGTGAATAGGTTATACTTCGCTGTAAGTAAGATTTTGTTACGTTCGGGTTCTTGTGGTCGATTTTTCACATTATCACCGCGTCAGTTATAATTCTTCCAATTACATCTCCGTCAAAGTCCTTGATCATCTGATATGCTGGATAAATTCGTCTAGAAAAACTTATTTGATATCCTTCTCCGTCAAAATCTTCTGGATCGCCATATCTGTTAAACCAAAACCATAGTAGTAAACGATCTCTTTTAGTTGAATCAGTTCCTGTTGCATTTTTTAATAAAAGCTCATAGTCTTCTCTTTTTATTGGCTTATATTTTTGTGATTTTTTCATTATTGTTCCTCCGTTCCTCTACGTTGTTGCCTGGAATTTATTCCGAAGGAACACAGCGAACTCTTCCAGGCTTGACGTAAAGTTTATAATTTATTACAGGCTATGCCTGTTATCTAAATTATACTACAGGCAATTCCTGTAAGTCAAGCTTTTTACAGGCATTTCCTGTAAAATTATATAAAAAATTTTAATAAGGAGTACTTTATGATAGAATTAAATGCTATAAGAACTAAAATTTGCGAAGCTATTAAACAATCTGGCTTAACTCAAACTGAACTTGCAAAACGCATAGGAGTGGTTCAACAAACAATCAATCAATACATATCTGGAAGAGCTTTACCAGCGCTGGATACGTTTGCGACGTTATGCGAAATTCTCGATCTGGATGCGAACGAGATCCTTTGCATCAGAAGATCCGAAAGCGATAGAATTAAATATAGTCAAAATTATTTCGGTAATAATATTGAAGTGCATAACAAGTAAAAAAAAGCAGGGTTCGCCCTGCTTTTTGTCTTGATAAGAACACAACCGTATTTTAAAGTACGCTTGCATATTTTGTTATGTTACACTACGTTTTATTCCTGGTGCAAGGTGGGGTAAAAATCTAAACCGTGATTTTACGCATAGTTTATTCTCCGTCCATTCGCGTAAAAATTTTACTCCGTCTAATTTTTGAGAAAATTTTAATGGTTAATTTCCGTTATTATATTATTACTCCGTTTAATGTTTGTATAGCGTAAACTTTTTATTGATTTATTTTTGCTCTCTCTTATTGATGAATTACTTCATTATTTTTTTGAAGAAATTACATTTTACTTCTTTATTGCTTATTTTATTCCGTTTATATTAATAAAAAAAAACGCAACGTTATTTTTTTAACGGTTGCGTTTTTTACTACTTTGTTTTAGTCAAAAACCTCAAAGCATACGTACTTAAACGGCGGAATATCGTTATCTAAAACTACTTTATCGTTTACTATCTTTCCGCTACTGTTTAGGAATTTTATTTCCGAGTATTCCTTATCGAGAATAATTTCGGGGTTTATAATCTCGTCTGGATAACAGTTGAATACTCCTACTTTTAGCGAATTTATTGTGCGCTTGCATAGTAAATAGGTGTCGGGATTTTTACGAATTTTTGCAGGAAGTTTTTTATCGGAAATCCATTCCACTCCGTTAATAATTTGCTCTTCTCTATAATAATTTGCTTTAAGTACTGATTTTGCAAGAAGTTCTTCAGTGAAGAATGTAAAGACTAAGAACTTTTTACCTTCGTTATTTGTATATCTGTAAGCAGTTATAACGTCTTTTCCGTCATGATTTACGTACGAGAGAATTTCGATATTTTTATTAAAATTAGCTTGCAAAATGCGGAAATTCCCAGTATATAGGAGCTTACCTTGTTGATAATTTTCGCTATTAAACGATACGTAGTCGCACTTAAGTATTTTGTTAATGCCTACGTCAACACCGCGTTCTGTGAGTATTTTTGCTCCGTTTCCGTCTAAAATTGCTCCGTTTTTAATTGCGCTTAAATCCACGTGTCGTGCGTGTTCGCCTGCAATAAACGCCGTTATACCATCGTTATCATAAGTGGTTGGAACGTTATTTCCAGATAAAAAGTCGCCGTGAGCATAGGGTAAAGCGTTCATATATACTTCAGGTGTGTAGTTTTCCAAAACTTCCGTATCTTTTAGATTGTGGGGATAAGAATAAACCCTTACGCCTTCAATTTCTCCACCCTTAAAGAATTCTTCCACTTTTTTTAGCATTGGCAAAGCTTTGATATGAGAATTAAAATATCCTGTTTCGTACTCGAATGGTGTGGAATAATCGGAAATATATTTTAGTATGCAATCGTATTTTCCATCAGCTCGCAATATTGCGTCAAAAATTTCAGTCCACGTTGCAGGACAACGGTATCTTGGCCTGGGATATGTGTCGCCTTCTGATAAAAATTCGATATCGTTAGCATCTTTGCAGAATGAATAAAACATTCTTTCTTGATCAATCACCTTAGAAAATGACCTACATTCGCCATAATGATAGGTGTATGGTGCACCTAAAAGTCTTAAAATAGGCTTATTGCCTTCTCCTGCCATAAGTCTAGAAATACCAAGCACGTCTGCTCCGTCTAAATACCAAGGCGATCCTGCAGAACAAAATGCTACGCGGGTTTTAGGATTAACTTCATCGATTGCTCTTCTTATGGCTTGTGCGTATCTTTTTAAGCCTTCACCTTGCGCTTTTATCCAGGCGTTGCGGTATTTGTTGGGTTTTCCTGTAAAAGCATATTTTTCAATGTGCTCGCGAGTGATTGTTTCGCCAGCAATATCGCTCATAAGATTAAGATGATATTTACAACAGCAATTTATCTTACCATCTCTTTGCGACATTCTAAAATCATCGTCTAAAACTAAAGTTTTTACACCTGTTTGAGCTATTCTTTTGTATAATTTACAGGTGGTTTTTACAAAATCAGGATCTAATGGACAATAATTTCCCGATATTGTTTCACCTTTTATTGACGTAATCTCTGTAAAGTTAAACGTTTGTTTTACGTCGTGTGAAAGCACTCCGCCGTGTCCAATATATGCGTTTGTCCAACAAGTTGTTTCTATATTGTTAGAAGTTAGAAAATCACTGTTTTCTTTTAGTATTTCAAATTCTTTTTCTTCGGCGTATAATTTTTCATTTGCCATAAAAACAAGAAAAACACGGTCTATTTCTCCTTTTTTAAGATAATCCAAGACAGTGTATTTGTTTTGTTGCGTAATGATATTATAATTCATAGGTACGCTTGTTTTCATTATTTTTCCTCCCAATATTATTGAGCAATAAATACAGTATAACACGTATTAATAGAAAAATCAATAGGAAAATCAGACAAAATTATGTTAATTTTGGACGCGTTGCGTTTGCTTAAGTATATAAAAAAAGCGCGTTCTTTTATAAGATGCGCGCTAATTTAATAATTTAGTTAACTCCTAAAAGTTCTAAACATTTTTTGAGGGCTAGTTTTGCGTGTTCGTACGTTAAGCTGCCTTGAAAATATGCGATATATGGCTTTTTAATGGGAGAGTCAGCGCTCATTTCAATTGATGCGCCTTGAACAAAAGTCCCTGCTGCCATTATAACTTGGTGGTTATATCCGGGCATATCCCATGGTTCGGGTGTTACAAAACTGTCAATGGGTGAGCAGGCTTGTATTGCTTGACAAAATTTAATAAGTTCGTCTGCTTCGTTAAACTCGATAGAAGTTATGATATCAGAACCAATTTTGTTTGGGGCTGGTAAAACTTTATAGCCAAGCTTAGAAAATACGGAGCTGAAAAGCAATGAGGCTTTAATTGCTTGAGAAACTACGTGAGGAGCTAGGAATAATCCTTGATAAAAATATTGATAAGTAGAAAGATATGAGCCTACCTCCATTCCTATTCCTGGGGCTGTAAGTCTACCAGCTATCAAGTCTACGTATTTTTCTTTTCCAGCAATATATCCGCCTGTTGGGGCAAGTCCTCCACCAGGGTTTTTAATAAGAGAACCAACAACAATATCGGCGCCAACGTCAGACGGTTCGATAATGTCAACAAATTCCCCATAGCAGTTATCTACCATTATTGCAACGTCAGGCTTAATCTTCTTTACAAAGGAAATAATATCTTCAAACTCGCTCATTGTAAGAGCATTTCTCCAAGAGTATCCTCTTGATCGTTGTATTGCAATCATTTTAGGATTATGCTCTTTTATGGCTTTGGATATCGCTTCTTTATCAAAACTTCCATCTGCTTTTAGTTCTGTTTGTGAAAAAGAAATTCCAAAATCTTTTAGCGAACCTATGTCTTTTCCGCCAATTACGTTTTCTAGAGTGTCGTAAGGTGTTCCTGAAATATACAAAAGTGTGTCGTTTGGTCTTAAAATTCCAAAAAGCGCCAATGTAAGAGCGTGTGTTCCGTTTGCAATAAGAGGGGAAACTATTGCTTTTTCAGTATGAAAAACATCAGCAAATAAATCACAAAGCGTATCTCTTCCTATGTCGTCATAACCATATCCACTGGTTGGTGCAAAATGTCTGAGAGCAATTCTGTTGTTTTGAAACGCGTTTAATACTTTTTCTTGGTTGTAAAGAGCTGTATTTTCTACTGTCTTAAATGATTTTTCCAACTCTTTTTCACATTCATTAATAATGTCAATAATCATAAGAATTTCCTTTATTTTTGTTAAAATAGTGCAATTATGTCTAGCATAGTACTTTATTTTGAGGCAAAATTTTCAATAATTGATGTAATTTTATTAATTTCAGAAGCGTCAATAAAGTGTTTATTATTATGCTTTATCCATCTAAAAAAAGTCATTTGTCGCTTTGCATAATTGCGTGAATTTTTCTTTACCTCTTCTATTGCCTCGTCTAGTGACGTTTCGTTTTTTAGATACTTTACTACCTCTTTATATCCGATTGCTTGCATTGATTGACAATTTTCATACTGAATAAATGATTTAACTTCGTCAACAAGTCCAAGTGAGAACATTTTATCAACTCTTGCATTTATCTTTTTATATAGTTCTTCTCTGTCTTTTGTGATAACTAGCATTAATACGTCGTATTCGCTTTCTTCCGATGCTAAAGCAACTTCGCTTTTGGGCTTTCCTGTTGTTTCGTAAATTTCAATTGCGCGAATAAGTCTTTTAACGTCATTGCGGTTTATTTTTTCTGCAGATATTGGATCTATACTTTTTAGTGATTCGTAAATAAAATCAGCGCCTTTTTCATTGTATAAATTATTCCATTTTTCTCTTACTTCATCATTTTTTGCTGATGTGGAAAAATTATAACCGTTAATTAGTCCGTTTAGATAAAAACCCGTACCGCCCACTACGATTGGAATTTTATTTTGTAAATTTAGTTTTGAAATAATAACTTTTGTTTGCTCAACGTAATCGCTTACAGAATATTCGTCATAAGGTTCAACAATGTCCAACATATGATGAACTACACCGTCTTTTTCTTCCTCGGTAATTTTACCTGTGCCAATATCCAGCCCTTTATATATTTGCATTGAATCGGCGCTGATAATTTCGGTGTTAAGCATTTTTGCTATTTTTACCGCAAGATCACTTTTACCAACGGCAGTAGGGCCTGTTATTATTATGATTTTAGGTTTCAGACAATTCTCTTGAACCACTTTTCTACCTCAGTTTTTGAAATTTTAATTACAATAGGTCTACCATGTGGGCAATATAAGACAACGTTATTTTTTTGCATGTCTGCAATAAGCATTTTAATCTCGTCATTGCTGATATTCATATCGCCTTTGATTGCGCTTTTGCACGCATTTTGCATTAATTTATCCTTAAAAATACTAAGATTGTCAATAGTACGTTTGTTGGTAATATCTGATAGCAATGTTGTCATAAAATCCGCTACGCTCATTTCGCCACATCTTGCAGGAATGCCTTTTAGTGAGAATGTGTTGTTCCCAAACGTATCTAAGTCAAAGCCGTAATCTTTAAGCGTGGGGATAAATTCGTTTATTACGTTAAATTCGTCGGTTGTAACGGTAAACGTATAGGGGATAAGAAGGTTTTGAACGGCAATACGCTTTTCTTTAAAATCTTTTTCCAATTTATCGTATAGTATACGTTCGTGTGCAGCGTGCTGATCAACGAAAAATACGTATGCTCCACTTTCGAAAATAAGGTACGTATTGAATATTTTGCCAACGTAAGTAAGTTGTTCTTCCCCAATATCAGATTTTTCCTGAACCCAAACTTCGTTAGTTTCAACAAATTCATATTCTGAGTCGTTTTGAGTAAAAGTATCGGTGTTTATTAAGTTGTTTGATTCCTCAATAAGTTCGTTTTTAGCATCTGTCTTGGATTCTTTGATAACTTCGCTGTTTTTGTCGCTAAAATCAAATCCCTTTGTAGATGAGTGGTCTGCAATAGAATTAAATAAATCCTGTGTAAACAATGAAGTAAAAGTTGAAGTTTCTTTAAGCTGAGCCTTTTCTTCGGTTTCTCTAGAAAGAATCGTGCGGGTTGAGGGAAATTCGAACGTTTCCTTTTTATCCTCAAACGTCTTATTTGCAGGAATAAAAGATTGTTCGTTTTCTGTTTCGTCTAACAAAATAAACTCTTCGCCTACGTTTTCGGTGTTTACGTTTGAAATTTCTTTTGCAATACGCGCGTTTTGATTTATTATTTCTTTTACCGTGTTGGTAAGAAGCCCTTTAATAATGCCAACGCACGCAAATTTAACCTCAAGTTTGTTCGGGTGAACGTTTACGTCAATTAAATCGTATGGTAGATCTATATAAAGAATGAATACAGGAAATTGACGTTTCATCAAAAAGTCCTGATAGCAACCATACATCCAATAAGAAATTTCGTCACTAATAACGTATCTCCCGTTTGCAATAACGGTTTGGTACGTTTTTGCGTGTTTTGTAAACGAGGGGTTTCCTATATATCCGTAAATTTTAATTCCGTTAGCTTCTGCGTCAATTTTGATAAGATCTTTCAAAAAGTCGGGACCGTATACACAATATATTGCATTTTCAAGTCCAGTTCCTGCGGAACGATATACTGTTTTACCATTAATAGTAAGAGCAATAGAAATGTTGTAATTTGCTAAAATGATTTTAGAAATAAGTGCAGTTATAGTGTTTTCTTCTATGTTGCTTTTTTGTAGAAATTTTTTTCTTGCCGGAATGTTGCCAAAAACATTTTCTACCGTAACCGACGTTCCTTTAGGTGCGCCGTATTCTCCGCTATCTACAACTACTCCGTGGTCAATGCAGTGTCTATACCCCATTTGTGAGTCGTGTTTTCTAGATATCATAGTAACCTTAGAAACGGCAGCTATTGATGGCAAAGCTTCGCCTCTAAATCCTAAAGTTGCAATGCTGTCAAGATCGGAAATATCTTTGATTTTACTGGTTGCGTGTGCTAAGAATGCTGTAGGAACGTCTTGAGGTGATATGCCTTTTCCGTTGTCGGATACGCAAATGTAGTCTACACCACCGTTTTTAATTTCGATAGAAATTGCGGTTGCTCCAGCGTCAATACTGTTTTCAACAAGCTCTTTGACGATAGACGCCGGTTTTTCTACAACTTCTCCTGCGGCAATTCTATTGTATATTGATTTGTCTAATACTTTAATATCATTCATTTTCTATTTTTTCCTTAAGATCCGCAAGAATATCCAGCGCTGATCGGGGTGTTATTGAGTCTATATCCAATTCTCTCAAAATCTTTGAAACTTCAGTTTGTTTGCCTGTTGAGAAAATTGATAGCTGATAGTTATTGGTAGCGTTTTCTTTTTCACGCTTAACAATATCGCTGTTTTCCAATTTTTTAAGGATTTCTTTGGATTTTTTAATGATAGTATCGGGAAGTCCTGCAAGCTGAGCAACTTCTATACCAAAGCTCCTGTTTGCGCTTCCTCTCATCATTTTTCTTACAAAGACTATGCTACCTGCAAGTTCCCTGACGCTAAGTTTGTAGTTTTTAATCCCGTCCATTTTGCCTTCAAGCTCGGTAAGCTCGTGGTAGTGCGTGGAAAACAGAGTTTTTGCTTTAAGGTTAGCTGAAACGTAATCCATTATTGCCCAAGCAATACTTAGTCCGTCATAAGTGGAAGTTCCTCTACCAATTTCGTCCAATAAAAGTAAGCTGTTGTCTGTTGCGTTTTGCATAATGTGCGCAACTTCGCTCATTTCCACCATAAAGGTGCTTCGTCCTGTGGAAAGATCGTCGCTTGCGCCTACTCTAGTGAAAATTTTATCAACAATGCAAAGTTCAGCACTTACAGCAGGGACAAAACATCCTATTTGAGCCATAATGCAAATAAGGGCAACCTGTCGCATAAATACGCTTTTTCCTGCCATATTGGGGCCGGTTATAAGCATTGTTCTACTATCGCTGTTATCTAAGAAAGTATCGTTTGGTACAAATTGTTCGTTGCGTAATATCTTTTCAACGACAGGATGTCTTCCTTCTAATATCTTTATGTGGTTAAATTCAGCCTTTACGGTTGGCTTTACGTAGTTGTTTTCGGCAGATACGATAGCGCAAGAATATAGACAGTCTAGATATGCGATGCTATGCGCTGCATATCTAATTTCCAATGCTCTTAGGGTGATTTTTTGAACTATTTGCTCAAATAAGAATTCTTCGCGTTTTTTAGAATTTTCTTCAGCGTTAAAAATTTTGGATTCTAAGTCCTTAAGCTCGTCGGTTATATAACGCTCGCCCGTGGTTAGAGTTTGTCTTCTTACGTAACGGTAAGGAACCATATTTGTTTGTGATTTGCTAACTTCGATATAATAACCAAAAACTCTGTTGTAAGAGATTTTAAGGTTCTTAATACCGGTTTCTTCTTTTTCGTGAGCTTCCATTTGCGCAAGGATCGCGTGAGTGTTGTTTCTGATGTTTCGATACTCGTCAAGCTCTTTATCAAATCCGTCGTTTATTACGCCACCATCGTGAATATTGACGTGTGGATTGGGTTTTATTGCGCTAATAAGTAGCTCTGCTTCGGTAGAAAAATCGTGGATTGCTGACAGTAATGTCTTAACTAGCGGATTAGTAGCGCTTTTTAACGTGTAGAGTAATTTTTCTACGTTTTTAAGCGATGATCCTAGCGATACACAATCTTTTGGAGTGATGTTTCCAAACGCACAGCGACCAGCGATTCGCTCAATATCCTCTATACCTTTTAGAATTTCGATAACTTCGTCCCTAAGGATTATATCTCCGTTAATCCACTCTAAAGCGTTTAGGCGGTCATTTATTTCAACTTCGTCTAAAAGCGGTTTTTCAAGCCATTGTTTTAACGTTCTAGAACCCATAGAGGTGGAAGTTTTATCCAACAGCCACAATAAAGAACCGTACTTTTTGCCACTTGTGGTGGAAAGAATTTCTAAAGTGCGTCTTGCATTGTAATCTAAGCCCATATATTGATTGTTCTTTTCGTGAGTTGAAGAGTCTATGTGGGCAGGTAGCTTTTTCTGAGTTTCTTCAATGTATGATAAAAGCGCGCCAGCAGCCGAAATGCTGTGTTCGTTATTTTCAAACGCTTCGGTTTTAATATTGCACTGGTTAAGCTTGTCTATTGCGGTTGAAAAGACAAACATGCTTTCTTTGTATTGCGAAAACTTACAAATTCCGCCATATTTAACTAAAGATAAATCAACTGAACGCGCAAGCATTTCACCATTACAAATAATTTCTGAGGGCGAAATTCTCGAAAGCAATTCGTTGAGTTGCATATTAATTTGAGCGTCGATAAACGCGTTATTAAACTCGCCTGTCGTTATATCAATCCATGCTACGCCAACAGCGTTATCTTTAAGAAAAACTGACGCAAGATAGTTGTTTTCCTTTTCGTCAAGCATAGAACTGTCGATTTTAGTTCCTGGAGTAATTTCTCGTGTTATATTTCTTACAACAAGCCCTTTTTGATCGCCGGGTTTTGTAACTTGTTCACAGATTGCAACCTTATATCCTTTAGATAAAAGTTTATTAATATACGTTTCTGCAGCATGGTATGGAACTCCGCACATTGGTGCGCGCTCTTCAAGACCGCAATTTCTACCTGTTAGAGTGAGTTCAAGCTCTCTGCTGACAGTTATTGCATCGTCGAAAAACATTTCGTAAAAGTCGCCAAGACGATAAAATACAATAGTATCCTTGTATTTGTCTTTTACCTTTAAATATTGTTGCATCATTGGTGATAATGCCATAATATTACTCCTTTATTTTTCCAATAAGTTGATTGTTTTTGCTCTTTGTTATTTCTACGTTCACGAATTTTCCGTATACGTTGTCTTTGCTTTCAAACGTAATAGCTTTTTCGCAGGATGATTTACCTTTTGCGATGCCGTCTTTCCATTCTTCGCAAATTACTTCAAACGTTTTTCCTACACAATCTGATGCTTGCTTATTGCCTATTTCGAACTGAAGGTCGATAAGACGCTTTATTCTCGCTTGCTTTATTGCGTATGGAATTTGCTCCATTTTATCCGCAGGAGTTCCCGAACGTCGTGAGTAAATAAAGGTGAAAAGATTATTAAATCCAACGGTTTTTACTACCTTTTCGGTTTCGAGATAATCTTCTTCGGTTTCGGTGGGAAATCCTACCATAATATCGCTGGACAGTCCTACGTGTGGAATATACTTTCTTATCATATCAATGGTGTCTAAATACTGTTTTTGAGTGTACTTACGGTTCATCATGGACAATATTCTGTCGCTTCCTGCTTGAACGGGAAGATGAATATAGTCTGCAAGTTTTTCACTTGAAGCAATAACCTTTACAACGTCTTCAGACAGGTCTTTAGGATGTGAAGTCATAAATTTGAGTCTGAATTTTCCGTCAATTTCAGCAAGACTTGATAAAAGCGATGCAAAATTGGTATCCGAGCCTGCTCCGTAAGAGTTTACGTTTTGACCTAAAAGTGTTATTTCTTTATAGCCTTCGTTTACAAGATTTTTTACTTCACTTATAATTTGTTTTGGATCACGTGATCGTTCTCTTCCTCTGACGTAAGGAACAATACAATATGAACAGAAATTGTTACATCCGTACATAATATTTACCCATCCGTTAACTCCGCTACTGCGTAAAACGGGAATATTTTCCACAATCTCCTTTTCTTTGTCCCAAATATCTATTATGCGTTTGTTGTCAAAACTGTCTAAATACTCACCAAACTGAGATAAATTATGCGTGCCGAAAATAATATTGATAAAAGGACAGCGCTTCTTTAACATCTGAGCGTTTCCTTCCTTTTGAGCCATACAACCGCACACCGCGATAATCATATCGGGCTTGTTTTCTTTCATTTTTTTAGCAATGCCAAGATTGCCGAGTATTTTAGTTTCGGCTGTTTCTCTTACGCAACAGGTATTGAATACCATTATATCGCAATTTTCAGGCTTGTCCGTAGGAATAAAACCTCTTTTAGATAACATTCCAGCAAGTTGCTCTGATTCGTGGACGTTCATTTGACATCCGTATGTATGTATATAGAAAGTTTTTTGCATAATTCCTCCTATAACATTATAATATATTTTTTGTCAAAAGTATAGCAAAACCGTTCGAATTTATAATATTTTTTACTTTGTAAAACATAATAAATATATGATAAAGTTACGAA
This sequence comes from Clostridiales bacterium, assembly GCA_015055625.1. Lineage (GTDB taxonomy): Bacteria > Bacillota > Clostridia > Christensenellales > Pumilibacteraceae > RUG12826. Next base: position 53,384 of record SVHU01000001.1, read on the forward strand.
AAAAACTTAAAATTATACTTTTGACAGCTACTTGCTTGCTTTTGTGTGCTTTTACGGTTGGTTTTATAGTTTTTTCGCCATATATAGACCTTTATAAGAATTATGATACAGATATATCCGAGGTTGCATATATCAGTAAAACGTTAAAAATGTACGATAAAGACGGTAAGAGCGAAATTTCTTTGTATAATAACGGCTGTTATGTAAAAATAGATGAACTTCCTTTGCATGTGTATGAAGCTTTTGTTAGTGTGGAAGACAAGCGTTTTTATAAACATTCCGGGGTAGATTATTATAGAATGTTGGGGGCGTTTTTTGACAATATAAAGAGTGGAAAATTTAAAGAGGGCGCTTCCACTATAACTCAACAGTTGGTTAAAAATACGTTGCTTGACGGTGATAAAACGATAGAACGTAAAATTAAAGAGATAAAGCTTGCTCAAAAAGTTGAACAAAAATACACAAAAAGAGAAATTTTAGAAAAATATCTTAACGTGATATATTTTGGATCTAACGTATACGGTTTGGCAAATGCCAGTGAACATTATTTTGGAAAAGATGTTACAAAACTTTCCATAAGTGAAAGCGCGTTGCTTGCAGGAATTATAAACAACCCAATGGTTTATAATCCGTTCAAAAATCCGCAAAATGCAATATCGAGAAGAAATTTTATATTGCAAAAAATGTTAGAGCGAGATATAATCACTAAAAAACAATACGAAACTAGTATAAACGAGCCTTTAGGTGTTGTAAAATCTAAGGTTAATTATAATCAATACTACAATAACGTTATTGATTGTTTGGAAAAGCTTAATTTTGATTATAAGAATAAAAGCACACAGGTTGCTGTAACACTGCCCATAGATAAGATTTTATGTAAAAAGGTAGAAGAAATTATTAACGAGTGTGCTTGTGATTATAACGTTAATGTAATTATTGCTGAAAATACAACAGGGGACGTTTTGTGTAACATGTCTACATTTAAGTATGACGTGTCTAAAGCTAGGTTTATGCCGGGATCTACAATAAAACCTATTTTGTGCTACGCACCATTGCTTGAAGAGAACTTGATTTATACGGTTAGTTCAGTAAACGACAAGCCTTATTCTATAGGAAGCTATTCTCCTGAGAATTTCAATAAAAAATATAGAGGAAATATTACGCAAAGAGAGGCTCTTGCATATTCGTCAAATTCAGTAGCATTACAAAATCTAGAGAGAATAGGTTTGCAAAAAGCAGTGAATTTTGCCCAAAAATCGGGACTTAATTTTAGTGATGCTGATAAGGATAATTATGCGATTGCGCTAGGTGGTGTAAAGTACGGTTTTACGCTAAACGAGTTACTTACGAGTTATATGTGTATTGCCAGAAATGGTAATAAAATTACTCCCTCTTACGTCAATTGTATAGACAAAAATAAAAAGATTGTCTTTTCATCTTGCGCTAATGGGAAAAATATTATGAAGGAAGAAACTGCATTTTTATTGTCGGAAATGCTTAGAGATTGCGCAGATTACGGTACTGCTAAGACGTTAAAAAAGCATAAAAACGTGAGAGCAAAAACGGGAACAGTTGGTGATAAAAACGGCAATAGCGAGTGTTACTGTATTGCGTTTTCTCCCGCTTACACTGTGCTTTGTCACGTTTCTAAAAACGAAAATCCTTTACCCTTGAATATTATGGGAGGTACGCTTCCAACAAGAATTGTTGATGAAATTTTTGAGTATCTTAATGATAAAACCGAGTTTAGAGTGCCTGATGACATTGTTGAAAAGGATATTATGCTTTCTAAGTTAAAAGATGGTAACGTGGTTTTAGCTCCGTTTTATGAAAGAGAAATAAATAAAAAGAGCTGTTTTTTCTCTAGGGATAATATTCCAGAATATCAAAACAACTCTTATAATGATTTTATTGAAAAGTACGATTTAGCTTATTCTTATGAGTTCGATATTTTCGATAGCTTCATTAATTAATTCTTCAGCATTGGGGATTTTAGCTAATTCTTCCTCTACTTTTTGCGGATTGGGCTTTATAACAGGAGAATCTGGTAAAAATACGGTACAACAATCTTCATAGGGGAGAATGGAAGTTTCAAAAGTGCCTATTTTTTGCGCGATTGCAATAATTTCATCCTTATCCATTCCAATACACGGTCTAAAAATGGGTAGAGTTTTGATTTGCGAATTTGTAATATTAATACTTTCTAGTGTTTGGCTTGCAACTTGACCAAGGCTTTCGCCGTTTATGATGCATCCGCATCCACGCATTAATGCTACACGCTCGGCAATGCGCATCATAAAACATCTAACAAGTGTTATCATATATGAAGAATCGCAGTTTTTGTGGATTTCTTCTTGAATTTTGGTAAAAGGTACGCAAGAAAGATTTATTCTTGTTGCATATGAAGATACTATTTTGGCAAGATCTACTACCTTTTCTTTTGCAAGTTCGCTAGTATATGGATAGGAGTGAAAATGAATAGCGTCAAGATTTAGTCCGCGCTTACTCATCATATAACCTGCAACAGGGCTGTCAATTCCACCAGAGAGTAAAAGCATGCCTTTTCCAGCTGTTCCAACAGGCATTCCTCCTGCGCATAGGATTTTATCTGCATAAACAAAAGTACCGCCGTCTTCTCTAATATCGATATTTACAATAAAATCGGGATTAAAAAGGTCAACCGAGAGTTTATGGTGTTTTTCTAGGATTTTTCCACCAATAAATTGTGAGGTTTGAACGGAAGTCATTGGAAATTTTTTATCGGCTCTATTGGTGTCAACCTTAAACGTTCCTTCATCTTTTGCTAAAGCTACACAAGTTTTAACAATTTCGTCCAAATCGGTTTTTATGTATTGAGCTACCGATATTGAGTGAATACCAAAAACTTGCTTCAATCTTTCAATTATTATGTCCTCGTCTTCTTCGGAGAAGTTAGAAACCATATATCTTGCTCTTTTGCAGGTAAATTCGCATTGAATATCCTTTAGTTTGTGCTTTATGTTTTTTACAAGAGCAGACTCGAAGAATCCTCTATTACGTCCTTTAAGGTGAATTTCGCCGTAGCGAATAAGAATAACTTTATCCAATTTGATATCCTCTCAATTTGTTTATATTTTCTTTTAATACGTTTGTTGCTGTGATTATTTCTTCTTGTGTTGTTTGAGGTGACAGACTTATACGTATAGCACCTGCAATTTTGCTGTCAGGTATACCCATTGCGGATAAAACACGGTTACCGCTATGCGCGCTAGAACAAGCCGAGCCTCTACCGATATAAACTCCACTGTCCGCCATAATCGATTGCAATGTTTCAGCTCTTACACCGTTTATGGAAGCACAAACGATGAGCTTGCTGTTGTTTTCGGTGTTGCCAATAATTTCTACGCCGTCTATGGATTTGATTTCGCTTAGTAAAAGGTTGTAGTTAGCCTCTATCGTGGTGAGGTTGTAAAGCTCTTTATAGCACTGTGATGCCACGCCAAGAGCAGATATTCCGGCTACGTTTTCCGTTCCACTGCGCATGTTTTTCTCTTGTCCGCCACCATAAATATATGGGGCGATATGAATACCGCTTTTTATGAATAATACGCCTACGCCTTTTGGCGCTCCGATTTTATGTCCTGAAATACTGTAAAAATCAACGCCTAAACGCATAAGATTAGTGTTTGTTTTCATAAAGGCTTGTACGCCGTCGCTATGTATAAGTGTTTTGGGGCTTTTTGATTTTACTTTTTTTGATATTGTAGCAAGATCGTTAATAACGCCTGTTTCATTAGATACGTGAATAACGGACACGAGATTTGTTTTGTCGTCTACGAGTTTTAATAGTTCAGCTACGTTAACCGTGCCATCTTCGTTGATTGGAGCGAAACGAACGTCAAGTCCTTTGCTTGCAAGATTTTTTGCAGTTTCATAAACGCAAGCATGCTCTCCGCAACTTATGACAATATTGCCTTTTTTGTTTTTAAAAGCATTGTTAAGTACCCAGTTATTTGATTCTGTTGCGCACGAAGTGAAATATATTTCGTCTTTTTTTACACTTAGATATGATGCAATAGTTTCACGTGCTTTAGTAATATGTGAAAGCGCTTCTCTACCGCCTTTGTAGGTTGCTGATGGGTTAAAATAGTCTTCGCGATATATTTTATCCATTGCTTCTATTGCTTTATCGTATACTTTGGTTGTGCTTGCATTGTCTAAAAATATCATAATTACTAACCTTTAAATTTTTTAAATTCTTCAGAAAATACTCCGTATGACGCAACTGATTTTCTAAGAGCTGAAATATAATCAGCGTCAAATTCGCAAACCAGCAAAGTTTTTAAGCTTTTTACCGCGCCGAAGATGTATAAATAGTTTTCGTTACTATTGCAAAAAGCTAAGTATTTTTTATCGGCTTTTTTTTCGTACTCCTGATATTCTGCAGTTTCGGAAGCAAAGCCCAATCGTTCAATGTTAGATATGTCGAAAGTGAGAATAGTTTCTCTCTTTTTTTGGTTGAAAATTCTTATAACTTTTATTTCATTGTTGGCTATAATATAATCGTATTCGCAACAATGTTTTTTGAGTTGTTGTCCGCAAAATAGAATAATGGTAATAGACGGGGCGATAACTGCGGCGAATATTGCAATATTGAACATCCAACCGCTGTTTGACCAGGGAAGAGTGTTTGCGAGTACCAGCACAAGGACAAGCATAATGACCGTAACTACAATACGTAAAACCTCATATCTTTTTCCCTTTGCGGGATTATCTCGCATTTTTTCGTTTATTACATTTTTTTCAAAATATAAGTTCATATTTTTCTCCGTTTACAGTGGAATTAATTTTATTTTACGGTTACAAAAGTTACGCCGTTATCTCCCTCACCGTATCTTCCGTATCTAAACTCTAATACAATGGGTAGGTCCTTAAAATATCTGTGTAAGCCTTTAGCTAGAGCCATTGTTCCTTTTCCGTGTACTATTTTAATGGTTTTATTGCCTTCGTTTTCGAACATATTAATAAGATACGGCTCGATTACGCCAATGGCTTCGTCTACCGTCATTCCTAAAACTTTAAGCTCGGTAAGGAATGTTGTTATATTGCGCTCTTTTACAGAGGCTTTAATTTGAGGTTTCGGTTTTTCTTTTTCGGCTTTTGCTTCGGCTAAATCGTCGGTTTTTACCTTTGTGGTAATATTTCCGCATCTGACTTGAACGTAACCTTTTTTATCGGGCGAAGACAATATAACCCCGTTAGCTTGTAAGCTCTTTACTATACAGTTAGCTCCAGTTCGAATATCGTTTTTACTTAGAGGAATATATTGCGTAAAATCTTCTTCTTTATTGTATTCGTCTTCTATGCTTTCTAGCTGTTTTCTTAGCTTTTTAACTTCTAAATATGAACCGCCGTCGGTTTTATCTCTTAGCTCTTTCATTCGCTCTATTATTTCGTCAGCTTTTTGCATAGAGGAAGAAACAAGACGTTTTGTTTCGGCAATAGCTCCGTTTTTAACTTTTTGCATTGCCTGCTCGAGTTTTTTGCCTTCTTGGGTAATTCTAATGCGTTCTCTATTGAGTTCTTCTCTTTCTGCTTTTGCTGTTTCTAGTTCTTTAAGAGATTCGTTACGTATTCTTTCGGCGTTTTTAAGAAGATTTTCAAATTCTTGTTTTTCGGGGTTTAGATGTTTTTGAGCTTTTTCTACTATTTCTTTTTTTAGCCCAAGTCTTGAAGCAATACTGATAGCATTACTTGTTCCAGGCATTCCTATAATAAGCTTGTATGTGGGGGCAAAGGTTTTAGAATCAAATTGCATACATCCGTTTACAACTCTATTTGTGGTAAGTCCGTATTCTTTAAGTTCGTTATAATGTGTTGTAATAATGGATTTTGCTTTGTTTTCTAGGATAAATTCTATAATTCCAAGTGCTAGAGCAGAGCCCTCGACAGGATCTGTTCCTCCTCCTAATTCGTCAAATAATATAAGCGAGTTTTGTGTGATTTTATTGGTAATATTACGAATATTTACCATGTGTGACGAGAACGTGCTTAGTTCGTTGTCGATACTTTGTTCGTCACCGATATCACAGTAAATGCCGTCGAATGTGTTTATAATGGCATTGTCGCAAGGAAGCCATAACCCAAAATATGCCATAATGCAAAATAGTCCGACAGTTTTAAGCGTTACGGTTTTACCGCCTGTGTTTGGTCCTGTTATAAGTAAAACATCGAAGTCTTGCCCAACTCGTACGGAGATCGGAACTACTTTATTTTTGTCTAAAAGCGGATGTCTGGCGTTTTCTAAAACAACCACCCCGTCCTTATTAAGTTCGGGTTTGTAACATTTGTTCTTAACCGAAAAAGAATATTTTGCAAAAACCGCATCAAGCGTTGTACAAACGTCCAAAGCAAGTTTTAGCATTTCTGCGTTGGAGTAAACTCTCTTTGTAAATTCGGAGAGAATGAACTCGATTTCGGCTTGCTCTTCAGCTTGTAAGGTGTGTAATTCGTTGTTAAGCTCTACAACTACGAACGGTTCGATAAACACAGTAGAACCTGTTGCGGATTGGTCGTGGATAAGACCAGGAACAAAACTTTTGAAATTTGCCTTAACGGGAAGTACGAAACGGTTGTTTCTAATTGTTACTAGGTTGTCTTGCAAATAGTTGGAAACTGAGTTGTTTCTTGTGTAGCTTGCAAGCTTTTCTTTAAGTTTAATGTTGGTTGATGCGATTTTACGGCGAATGGATTTAAGCTTGTCGCTTGCATTGTCGCTCATTTCGTTTTCACTAACGATTGCGATATTGATGTCTTTTTCTAAAGTTTCGTCAACGTAAAGGTTGTCAATAAGGCTTTTAAGGAAGGTTACGTCGTCACCCGAAGATAAAATTGTGCTACGTGCAATTCTGCCCGCTCTTATCATTCTTGCTATTTTTATGAGCTCGCCCATTGTAAGAGTTGCACCAATTTCAGCCTTTTTAATAATTTCGTCAACAGGATCAAATGCAACAACGGGTAATAATAAATATTTTTCAACTATAAGAGATGCTTCGTACGTTAGTTGTTGGGCATAAACTACGTCGCCGTATTCTGAAGATGGGTTTTCACGCAAGATGGCGCGCTTTCCACTTTCGGAGAGTGCGTAAAAGGCAACCTTTTCGGCGATTTTATTAAATTCGAGCAAATCTAACGTTTTTTTATTCATAATTATCCTTTTTTATTCGAGTGTTTTATTACAAAAAGCTGTCATTCCTTTCTCGTTTGTGAGAGTTTTATTCTTAAAACAGTTTATGATTTTGTCGCACTCTTCTATTGTTTTGCCTTTTAGGTCTAAATAGACTTTATTTATTGGAGATTTAGCGTTTATCCCGGATAAATCTATCGGCAAAGAGTTGAGAAGTTGGCTATAACAAGACGAAACTTCATAATGCGAATAGGTAAAAGTATTGCCTCTTTCGTCTATCATATCTATTGTATCATATTTAGCACAATTTTTACAACTACCCGAGAGAGTTTTTTTAGGACAATGTGAAAAAGTCATAATGGGATAGCGTCCATATGAGTAAACAAAGTCGTTTGGAGATATACCACCTTCTACTGACAATATTTTGTTTGACGGGAAAGACTTGTCGATAATATTGCAAAACGAGCCAAGTAGTATGTTTTTATCCTTAAAAAGCTCCAACGAGTAAATGTTTTCGGCGATAACGTTTATAATTCTATCGTTTTTAGCTATCTCTTCTAGAATTTTAAGGTCTTTTCCTCTTGCGATTGGTGGTAATTTTAAGAAACATTCTTGATTGAATGTGTCTAATTTATTACAAAATTCTTTATAAGAGCGTGGAGAGTATGCTACGTAATCGCATTTTTTTAGCAGGTCTTCAATAAATTCAAATTTATCAGTTTCGGCAAATATCGCTTTGGGTGGAAATTGTTGCTTTAATGTGGGCGCGTAAACACTGTCGTATTCAAATTTATTATTTTGTCTAACAGGTTTTTGGTATGATAATTTATAAATTTCGAAAAATTCTTCAAAAACATTTCTTCTAAAAGCATTTAGCATTGATTTTACAACAAAAGATAAACCGTCATTTGATATGTTTACGTTTTTAGCTTCAAATCCAAAATCTTTGCATTTAGAGAATATTTCCTTAAGATCAGCGTTACTAATTGGTGATTTTAAGGCATTTTGTGTTATAAAATCAGAAAAACAGTCAATAGACGCACGGTTGTTATAAACTTTAACGTGAATTTTTTTATTATGCTCAAAGTCAATATCTACGTTTATGGGAACAAAAATCTTACGCTCGGATATTGCAGTGACTAGTTCTTTATCGGTTGTAAGTCTGACTTCGCTTCCAATAGTTGGTTTTCCAACATAAGTTGTAGAATTTCCGTTTTCAGTTATTAATGCAGTGCCAACCTCGTTATTGTTTGCTATAAACTTAATAGCATCACCCTTTTTAACGGGTGCTGATAGTATTGCCTTATTCCCTTTAAGAGAAACAATTTTACCGATTTTTTTACCAATATGTCCTTGAATATGGGGATAAATTACGTTCTCTGTGGGGTTAAATAAGTGTGCGGTACAATAATCGCCCCTATTGTACATGGCTTCAAGATTGGATATGTCGTATGGAAGTCCATCTAAAATACGTTTATAAGCGTTAACTGCTTCGCCTACGTATTCGGGACGTCGCATTCTTCCCTCTATCTTAAATGAGTCTATACCTGCCTCTTGCAATTCTTTAATGTGTGAAAGCATGCATAAGTCTTTTGCGGAAAGCCAATATTTTTCCTTTCCGTTTATTACATAAGGTTTTCTGCATAACTGTAAGCATTTACCTCTGTTTCCGCTAAAACCTGAAACTAACGAAGAAAAATAGCAATTACCGGAAAATGAAATACACAACGCGCCTTGTACAAAGCACTCTATTTCAACGTTGCAATTTGCCTTAATTTCTTTTATGTCTTCGATTGTAACTTCTCTGGAAAGTATGATTCTGTCGGCTCCAAGCTTTTCTGCAATCTTGGCTCCATACACGTTGTGAATACCTGCTTGTGTGCTAAAATGTACAATTATGTCAGGCATAATACTTCGAATTTGGGGTAAAATTGTTAAATCTTGTATAATTATGGCGTCAATTCCTAAATTATACGCTTTTTGGATATCTTTAAAAAGTTGCTCCTTTTCTTCAGTTTTATATATAGTATTTACTGCTAAATAGATACGCACATTATAAAAATGTGCGTATTCTATTGCGTCTTTTAGTTCTTCGAAAGAAAAGTTGCCAGCTTTAGATCTAGCGCTATAATTTCTTAAGCCTAGATACACTGCATTTGCTCCATTATTTACAGCGAATCTTAATGACTCCATATTTCCTGCTGGAGCAAGTATTTCTGGTTTTTTAACTACGCAATTGTGCATTATAGTTGTTTGTAAGAGAATTTATAATATTGCTCATAAATTCCTGAATTTCCGCATCTACAAGAGTTTTTTCGTCGCATCTGATATAAATCTTAAATGCAACGCTCTTTTTGCCTTTTTCGATTTGAGAGCCACGGTATACGTCGAAAAGTTCAACACTATCACACCAGCTACCGCCAGCATTTTTGATTGTTTCGATAATTTCACCGATTGTGATTTCCTCGTCGATTACCATTGCGATATCTCTGTCAATAACCTGGAACTTGGGCAAAGCGGAGAATTTTTTGATTTTCTTCTCGTTTTCAATATATTTTTCGAGTGTAATTTCGCCTACAAATACGGTTCCTTCAATCTTGAACGCGTCTGCAGTTTTGGGGTGAAGTTTACCAAACGATCCAATAACTTCGCCCTCGTTGTCGATAATATCTGCGCTGATTCCAGGATGTAAGAATTGTTTATTGCTTCTTTCTAACTTATAATCAATTCCAAGCGAATTTAATACAGCACTAACAGTTTCTTTTGCCTGATAAAAATCTTCGTTATCGCCAACAAATGCAAACGAAAGCGTTTCATTTTCTTTAGGAAGCTTTGTTATGGGTAATGATTCAGGAATATATGCTTTAGCGATTTCGAACAATCTGAAATTGTTGTTACGTCTACTAAGGTTGATATATACCGAATTAAGCATACTGCCTATAAGTTGAGTACGCATAACTGAAAGCTCTTCGCTTAAAGGATTGAGAATAGGAATACACTTACGCATGTCGCTGTCTTTGTCATATCCCAACAAATCGTATTGCTTGGGGGTAATGAACGAATAAGTCAACGCTTCATACGCTCCGTAAGAAACCATAATATCCTTTACGTTTTCTACGTTCTTTTGTCTTGCCGACATTCCGCCTACAGTGGGATGAGCGAAAGCAATAAAAGAAGAAGTTATGTTATCATAACCGTAATATCTAATTACTTCTTCAGCTAGATCTGTATAGTTGTCAATATCTTCACGGTAAAGAGGAATCGTGCAATTCATTACTCCGTCTTTTTCTACAACTTCAATACCAAGGTTTGTAAGAATTTCTGTCATAACCTTAACGTCGATATCAATGCCGATAAGATCACAAATTCTTTGAGCTGTGGTTGTGATAACTTTCTTTTCAGGAATAGTTACGCCAGCGTCTACTTTTGCGTCGCAAACTTTACCTGCGCCAAGTTTATCAAAAAGCGCAAGAGCTCTTTCTCTTCCTGTTTCTACGCAGTAAAAATCTACGCCTTTTTCGTATTTTGCGGAAGAGTCAGAACGCAATCCTAATTCTCTGGATGTGGAACGAACTGAGCCTTTTGCAAATCTTGCAGTTTCTAAAAATACCGTATGTGTATCGTCATTGATTCCGCTATACTCTCCACCCATTACACCTGCAATAGCTACGGGCTTTTGAGAGTCTGCAATTACGAGCATATCAGTTGTAAGGTTATATTTTTTGCCGTCTAGTGCCACAATTGTTTCGTTTTCTTTAGCTGAGCGAACTTGTACTCCGCCCAAAACCAAATTTATATCGAAAGCGTGAAGAGGTTGACCGATTTCCATAAGTACGTAGTTTGTGATATCTACTACGTTGTTTATAGCTCTTATACCCATATAACGCAATCTGTCACGCATCCACTTAGGAGAACGCTCTATTTTGATATCTTTTATCATTCTACCCGTGTACAAGGGGCAAATGTCGGTGTTTTCGATAGCAACCGAGGGAATTGCTTGCTCTGCAGGATAGGTTTTATAAGATAAATCAGGTTGTTTTACTTGCTTGTTGAGTATTGTTGCAATTTCTCTACTAAGTCCATAAATGGATTGACAATCAGGACGGTTAGACGTAACCGATACGTCTAGAATTGTTTCGGTAAGTCCTAAAATTTCACGAATATCTACTCCAAGTGGGGTTTCGGGAGGAAGAATTAAAAGTCCATTTATTTCCGCGCCCTCTATTACCGAGTTGTCGATTGCAAGCTCTGATCCCGAGCAAAACATACCGTTACTCATAACGCCTCTTAAAGGACTGCTTACAATATGTTTATCTCCGGGAAGATAAGAATCGTTAAGTGCTACGGGAACAATATCGCCTTCCGCTACGTTTGGCGCGCCTGTTACGATAATTGTTTTATAATCACCCATATCTGTTTCGCAAACTTTAAGCTTGTCCGCGTTGGGGTGCTTTTCAATAGAGATGATTTTTCCAGTCTTAACGTTTATTATATCTTTTCCAAGCTCAATGATTTCTTCAACTTCAAAACCGATATTAAGAAGCTTATCCGCAAGCTCTTTTGCGGAAATATCGCCAATATCTACATAATCTTTAAGCCAACTTAATGGTAATTTCATAATTGCTATTCTCCTTTAGTTGAACTGTTTAAGAAAACGAATATCGTTTTCAAATTCCAAACGCAAGTCGTTAATACCGTAAATAATGCTTGTAATTCTATCAAGACCTACGCCGAAAGCAAATCCTGTATATTTGTCAGGATCGATATCGCATACTTTAAGCACGTTTCTGTTAACCATTCCTGCGCCCAAAATTTCAATCCAGCCGGTTCCCTTACAAACCCTACAACCTTTGCCTTTACAATGAGGGCAAGACGCGTCAACTTCTACGCTAGGTTCGGTGAATGGGAAATAAGAAGGACGGAATCTAATGTTGGTTTCGTTTCCAAAGAAAGCTTTTGCAAACTTTTCCAAAATTCCCTTAAGATCGCACATTGTAATCTTTTCGTCAACTACAAGACCTTCGATTTGGTGGAAAACAGGCGAATGTGTTGCGTCAATGTCATCCGAGCGGTATACTCTGCCTACGTTTATCATTTTAATGGGAGGCTTGTTTACTTCCATTGTTCTGATCTGTCCTGCAGACGTTTGTGTACGCAAAACAATTTTTTCGGGGACAACGTAAAAGGTGTCCTGCATTTCTCGAGCGGGATGATCTTTAGGAATATTAAGTGCTTCGAAATTATAGTAATCGGTTTCAACTTCGGGACTATCTGCAACGATAAATCCCATAGAAGTAAAGAAATCTACAACCTTTCTTCTGACAATGTTAATGGGATGAATACCGCCCATTTTGCGATCGTGTTTATCGATAGTTATATCGATTTTTTCAGCATCGAGTTTTGCTTTGAGTTCTTTTTCAGAAATCTCTTTAAATTTTGCGTCAAGAACGCTTTCGATCTTTACTCTTGCTTCGTTAACAAATTTACCAACAAGAGGTTTTTGATCATTTGGTAAATCTTTCATATTACGCATAAAGGAAGTTAAAGCGCCGTTTTTGCCCATAACTTCAACTTTGATATCCGTAATTTCCTTTTGGGTTTGAGCGGAATTGATTTTTTCGATTGTTTCCGCAACCAATACGTTGATTTTGTTTTGCATAAATCCTCCAAAAATATAAAAACGCCCTAAAGATTACTTTAGGGCGTCATAAACGCTGTACCACCTAAATTCGTTTCCGATAAGGAAACCTCGTTTATCCTCTTTACGCAAGGTTACGGGTAAATCTACTTAATTGTTCAAAATACCTGCTCAAACGGTGAAAATCCATCGCGAATTGCATCTTTTCAGCTACCGACGCTCTCTGTTGTTTTCGCTACTCTTATGCCGTTTTCAAACGCATCTACAGTATTTTAACACAATTTTCAACTTAAAGCAAGCGTTTTAAGCAATAAAATCATATCCATATTGAGTAGAACCTAAATAAACTGAAGGAATATTTCCTACTATTACAGTGTCACAAATTATAATTTCCGCAAGAGCTGTTATAGAGTTGTTGGAGCCGGGTAAAACAATATTTACGTCTGAGTTGATTGAAAGGTAAATTTTGTGATTAGTTTGATTTATTCCTCTTGATATAAATTCAGATTTTATTTCTACGTGTACTGAACCTACGGGGAGTATTTTAATATTAACGTTAGGTCCTTTTCCCGCTAAAAATACAAATCCAGACAGAGAGCCGATAGGAATGTCAATTCCTCTCATTCCAAGCTGAGCTAGTTTGTTTTGAGTAGCAAGACCACATTCTTGAACAATAGAATTTATAAGAGAATGATTTATTTGTACCGATGAAATATTTCCGTTACTATCGTACGTAATAATTTCTGGTGATTGTTGTGAATTCTTAGTAAGAACGTCTATGGTTGCTTCTCTAACAGCGTTTGCTGTTACCGCTCTTACCTCTTCTTCTGAAATATTGATAATTATGGGAGATACAGAGCGGATAAAATAAAAGAAAAAAACACATAGAATTGATATTATAAGAGTTGTATAAACTATAAATCTTTTTAGCTTTCTTCCGCGTTTGCGCTTATATATTATCATACATTATATATATGCGTAAAATATATGCGAATTTATTATTTTTTTGTTTTAGGCGAAAATATCAAAGTAATTATATAACTTACAACAACCGCAACGCCCACGCCAAACGCTGTGTTTAATAAGCCGCCTGCAAATGCACCAATAAATCCGTATTCTGTTGCGTATTTTATTGCGCCCTCAGCAAGTCCTGCGCCAAATCCTACGATAGGAACGCTTACTCCTGCATTAAAGATATTCAATAAAGGTTTGTATATGCCAAATGTTTCTAATACAATTCCAGCAATAAGGAATATAACTAGAATTTTTGCAGGAGTTAAGGTTGTTTTTATGATTAAAATTTCGGCAAGAACACATAATAAACCGCCAGAAATAAAAACTAATAATAATTTAAGAATTAATTCCCACCACATTTTAACACCTCTCTATAATTACAGCGTGGCTGATACAAGGAATTGTTTCTCCCTGATAACAGCTTTGACTGCTCATTAATGCGCCTGTTGCCAGATATGCAACGTTTTTAATTTCACCTTTTTTAAGCTTATCTAAAATAAACGATCCCACAACTGTTGCAGAACATCCTGCTCCGCTTCCGCCTTGATAACACTTTTGAGTAATATCGAAAATCAGGCATCCGCAATCGTGGTAATTTTTCCCTAGATTGAATCCCTTTTCTCGAATAAGCTCTCTTAATATATCCGAGCCTAATTTGCCTAAATCTCCAGTTATAATAAAATCGTAATCTTCAGGACGAGTGTTAGTTTCTGTAAATAAGGCAACTAACGTATCGCATGCTGCTGGAGCCATCGCAGCCCCCATATTATTAAGATCTGACGTTCCGAAATCTATAACTTTACCTAATGTTGCTTGCTTAATTTTTATATTATCACCATTATCTTTAGAAGATAATACCATACTTCCAGCACCTGTTACAGTCCATTGTGCGTAAGGAGGACGCTGACATCCGTATTCTAGGGGATAACGGAATTGTCGTTCCGCGGTTGCAAAATGACTACAGGTTGAGCAAACGACATTGTTAAAATACCCTCCGTCAATTAAAATAGAGCCAAGTATTAACGATTCCGTCATGGTTGAACACGCGCTATATACGCCTAAAAAAGGTACGCTGTATTCTCTTGCAACGTACTGTGAGCTCGTTATTTGATTTAAAAGATCTCCACCAATCATACAATCCAGCTCAGTAAACTCAAGTCCTGATTTTTTTATTGCTCCGTCAATAGATTTTTTTAACATAATAGTTTCAGCTTTTTCAAAAGTTTTTTCTTTTAGTTTATCGTCTAAATATACAATATCAAAATAATCTTTCAGTGGCCCCTTACCCTCTTTTTGCCCAACAACACTCATACTACTTACTATATATACTGGATTATTAAATGATATCGTTTGTTTTTTAGGTGACAGACTTTTATTTTCTATGACAGGGTTTATTGTGTCGGTTCTTAGCATATTTTTAGCTTTGCATAATATTTTTTCCATTAGAAAATCACGCTCCATAATAATCTAACCAAACCTGCAATAGTTGACCACACTATGCCGTTTACAACGACGGGGCCTACAACTGAAAATAATTTTACGCTTGTTCCAAAAATTAAACCTTCCGTCTTAAATTCCATGGATGCCGATGACATTGCGTTTGCAAATCCAGTAATAGGTAAAAATGCGCCAGCGCCACCTGCTCTTGCGATAATATCATACCATCCTAAACCTGTGAGAATTATTGCTAAAGTTATTAATGTTGACGAGGTGTACGATGCTACCATCTTAAGATCTAAATCGGGTAAGAAAAAATGATACGTTTCGGCAATCAGTTGTCCTAAAATACAAATAGTTCCACCAATTAAAAACGCGTGAAATAATGATTTTAACGTGGAAGATAACGGTGTTATAGATTTTACGTATTCGTTATAACGTTCGTTTCTACGCTTAGTTTGTTCTGAATTTTTCATTGCTTTTAATCTCCTTTATAAGTCTTTCATTTGTGTCTTCCGAAAAGTCGGAAGTAAGTACAATTTCTTTTCTCATATATTTATTTTGAGCAAGAAAAATTTTAATATGTATGAATTTAAACAAAAAAAGAACAAACGCTTAATGTTACGCTTGTTCTTTATTATAACAAGACATAATATTTATTTTTGTCTTGCTAAATGTTTTTTTGTTTGTGGTTTTATTGAGAAAAATTCTTTTTAAGTTTTTCTATAATTTTGTTCTCTAATCTCGAAACCTGCACTTGTGAAACGTTTAGTACCCTTGCAACTTCACTTTGTGTTTTATCTCGGTAAAACCGCAAAAAGACTATTTTTTGTTCTCTCTCGTCTAGTTTTGAAACTGCGTCTTTAATTGCTAGTTTATCTATTTCGTCCTCAAAAGAAAACTTGTCAGCTATTTTATCCCCTACCGCTAATCCGTGTTCGTCGTCCGTTTTTTCATATATAGATACTGGGCATAATGTAGAATCAAGAGCAAATACTACTTCATGAGGTTCTATGCTAAATTCCTTTGCTATTTCTTCTATTGTAGGGCTTTTTTGATGTTTTAGTTTGAATTGTTCGGAAAACTGATTAATCTTATATGATAAAGCTTTTGTGGATCTTGAAATTTTAATATAGCCGTCATCACGCAAAAAACGTTTAATCTCACCCATAATCATAGGAACCGCATACGTGGAAAAACATACGTCGAAGTTTATAGAAAAATTCCTTATTGCCTTAAGTAAACCTACGCTTCCTAGTTGAAATAAATCGTCATACTCTACGCCACGTCCTTTATATCGTCTAACAATACTTTTAACAAGTGGTGTGTTTAATTCTATAAGTCGCTCAGTTGCTTCTTTATTTCCACTTTGCGCTAACGTTATTAACTTTTCGTTGTCTTCCTTGATATACAATTCCTAGTCCTCTTTAATGAGATTTTTCCGCATTAATACTGTAACACCCCCATATTCGTTGTTTTTTACGCTTAAATCATCCATAAACGAACGCATGACGGTAAATCCAATACCTGCTCTTTCAGTTGTGTTGTCTGTGGTAAAATACGGGCTTAAAGCCTCAGTGATATTATTTATTCCACAACCAAAG
This sequence comes from Clostridiales bacterium, assembly GCA_015055625.1. Taxonomy (GTDB): domain Bacteria; phylum Bacillota; class Clostridia; order Christensenellales; family Pumilibacteraceae; genus RUG12826. Next base: position 70,242 of record SVHU01000001.1, read on the forward strand.
TCAGTAATTCGGATATGTATCTCGCTATTGATAATTTCGGCAAAAACCTCAATTTCGCCTTGTATTCTATCTTTGTATGCGTGAACAACGCAATTTGTAACGGCTTCCGATACAGCCATTTTAATATCTTCAAGTTGGTCAATCGTTGGGTTTAGCTCAATGCTGAAAGAAGCAACGGTATTTCTTATAAAAGCTTCGCTTTTGCTTTCCGCAGGAACTCTGAGTAACATAAAATTTTTCATACTATTTTTCCACCTTTGGCATTAATTGATAAATTCCCGATAAGTTTAGCAGTCTGTCAATTCCCGAAGACGGGTTTAGGATATAAGCAACAGAGTTTTTGCTGATAATTTTTTTATATCTTCCTAAAAGCAAACCAATACCTGTACTGTCCATAAACTTAAGGTCTTTCATATTCATTACAACTTTTTTTGTAGGAAATCTTTCTAACATATCGTCCATATAACTTCTCACTTTGTGAGCGCAACTCTCATCAATTTCGCCACTAAAATTAAAATACAGCGCGTCTGAGCCTTTTCTACAATCAACCATACTCTCCTCCTTTTTGTTCTATATATTTTTGCATAAGAAAATTGTAATAAAAAAGACACGATAATAACGTTTTGTCTTATCGTGTCGATTTTGTTTTAATTATAATTAAATTTCAATAACGGCAATAATTTTTTTATTGACTATTCTAGCTCTAATGCTCCAGTATAGAGTTTATAGTACTCTCCTTTCTTTTCGATAAGATCGTTGTGCGTGCCACGCTCTATTATTCTGCCGTGATCAAGCATCATAATAACGTCGGAGTTTTGTACGGTAGAAAGTCGGTGAGCGATTACGAATACTGTTCTTCCTCTCATTAACGAGTCCATACCTCTGCTTACCAATGCTTCCGTTCTGGTATCAATAGACGAGGTTGCTTCGTCTAGTATCATTACTGGAGCGTCTGCAACTTCGGCTCTTGCAATAGATAATAGCTGTCGTTGACCTTGAGAAAGATTTGCTCCGTCGCTTACAAGCATTGTGTTGTATCCGTCAGGAAGACGCGTTATAAAGTCGTGAGCGTTAGCAAGTTTTGCAGCTTCTATACATTCTTCGTCCGTAGCGTCAAGTTTTCCGTAACGAATATTATCCATAACAGTACCAGTAAATAGGTTTGTATCTTGTAAAACAATGCCCAAAGAACGTCTTAGATCGGATTTTTTAATCTTATTAATATTTATACCGTCATAACGAATTTTACCGTCTGCAATATCGTAGAATCTGTTAATAAGGTTTGTAATTGTTGTTTTTCCAGCGCCTGTTGCTCCAACAAACGCAATCTTTTGACCTGGCTTAGCGTAAAGTGAGATATTGTGTAAAACGATCTTGTCTTCGTCGTAGCCAAAGTCAACGTCGTCCATAACGATATCGCCTTTCAACAGCGTATACGTGATAGTTCCGTCGCCGTGAGGATGCTTCCAAGCCCAAACGCCAGTACGCTCTTTGCTTTCGGTAATATTACCGTTTTCGTCAACGTGTGCATGAACTAAGGTTACGTAGCCCTTATCTTCTTCCTCGGGCTGGTCAAGTAGGTCGAATATTCTGTTCGCGCCTGCCATCGCCATAATTACAGAGTTTATTTGGTTGGAAATTTGTCCAATCATGTTTGCAAATTGACGAGCCATACCTAAGAACGAAACTATAATATTTATTTGCAAAACTTCAATAAACGTTCCATTGTTAAACAGTGACGCTAAGCTGATATTAATACCACTACCTTGAGAGAAAATATAAATGCTTCCTCCGATAAAAGCAATAACAACGTACATAATATTTCCAATATTATGAATTATAGGCATTAGCATATTAGAAAATGCGTTAGCTTTGTTGGAAACGTTGAAAAGATGTCCGTTTATTTCGTGCATTTTATTTATTGCTTCTTGTTCGTGGCAGAATACTTTTACAACTTTTTGTCCGTGCATCATTTCTTCTACGTAGCCTTCCATTTTACCAACGGCTTGCTGTTGCGCCATAAAGAATTTAGCGCTCTTTCCGCCAATAAATTTGGTTACGAGCAAAATGGAAAATACGCCGACTAAAACTGCTAAGAAAAGCATTATAGAAAGATACATCATAATGCATGATAATGCAATGAGTGTGATGATTGTTGAGCAAACTTGCGGTAAACTCTGAGAAATCAACTGTCTGAGCGCGTCAATATCGTTAGTATAAGTACTCATAATGTCGCCGTGATTTTTTCTATCAAAGTACTTAATGGGTAAGCGTTGCATTTTTGTAAAGCACTTAACACGCATATCTTTAAGGAACGTTTGAGTAAGAACTGCGCCTGTACGTTGCATTATAAAGTTGCAAACTATACCGATTAGATAAATACAAGCAAGAATTATAAGCGTTATTACGATTTTTCTCCAGGCAATATCCACGCCTGATAGACCGATTACTGCTCCAGAGTCGTTTTTAATCATTGCATCTTCAAGCGTTGAGTAAACGTTGTTTAAGAATAAGCCTGTAACAGAACCTGCAACTGCGGAGATAACAAGGCACGTTGCCATAATAACGAGTAATGCTTTGTATTCTTTGAATAATATTTTAAGAAGTCGTTTAAGAAGTCCTTTCTTCATAGGCATTCTGCCTTTCATTGGAGGAACTGCTCCACGACCGCGCATTGGACCTGCCATTATTCGTCACCTCCTACTTTTTCTTCGTTGGCTTTGTTTTGTGAATGGTAAACTTCTTGATAAATAGCGTTTGAAGCAAGAAGTTCGCTATGTGTACCAACGGCGTTTATGCTTCCGTTTTCCATAACTATTATCATATCTGCGTCCATAACTGAAGCTATTCTTTGAGCAATAATAATTTTAGTTGTAGAGGGAATAAATTTTTCAAAGCCTTTTCTGAGCAAAGCGTCGGTTTTCATATCAACAGCGCTTGTGCTATCGTCCAAAATTAGTACTTTGGGATTTTTTAGCAATGCTCTGGCAATACAAAGTCTTTGTTTTTGACCACCAGAAACGTTTGCTCCACCTTGGTCTATCATGTGGTCGTATCCTTCAGGGAAAGACATGATAAAGTCGTGGGCTTGAGCAAGCTTACAAGCTTCTATCATTTGCTCGTCAGTTGCTTCTTTATTGCCCCATCTAAGGTTTTCTTTAATAGTACCCGAGAAAAGCTGATTTTTTTGAAGAACTACCGCAACGTTGTTTCTAAGAACTTCCATATCATAGTCTTTTACATTTACGTCGCCCACGTATAAAGATCCTTCAGTGACGTCATAAAGACGCGAAATAAGGTTTACTAGCGTTGTTTTAGACGAACCTGTTCCACCAATAATTCCAACGGTAGAGCCCGATTTGATATCTAAATTAATATTGTCAAGCGCATTTTTCTCGGCTTTTTCCGAATATTTGAAAGAAACGCCGTCAAATTTAATATCGCCATTTTTTACTTCGGTTACAGGGTTTTCGGGGTTAGAAAGTGTGGTTTTTTCGTCGAGAACTTCAACAATACGTCTTGCAGATTCGCCTGATAAAGTAAGCATAACGAAAATCATAGAAATCATTTGAAGCGACATAAGAATTTGCAATGAATACGTAAGCATGGATTGCAAACTAAAAATAGAAAGGTTTTCATTCTCTCCAAACATGCCTAAAATTATTGCTGAGCCTAAAAAACCAATAACAACGAGCGCACCTTGTAAGCAGAATTGCATTAAAGGACCGTTAAAAGCAAGAATTTTTTCCGCTTTGATAAAGTCTTTTGAAAGCTCTCCTGAAACTTTTTGGAATTTTTTAGATTCATAATCTTCCCTTACGTATGCTTTTACTACTCGCATTCCCTTAATATTTTCTTGGATAGAATTATTGAGATTATCGTATTTTTTGAATACTCTTCTAAATATAGGCATTGCCTTTTTAGTAATGATAAACATTCCAAAACCAAGGATAGGAATTGTTACAAAGAAAATTGTAGGAAGGGTTGGGCTTACTGCAAAACTCATGATAATAGAGAAAATTAGCATAAGTGGACTTCTGATAGCCGTTCTGATAAGCATCATGTACGACATTTGTACGTTTGTTACGTCTGTTGTAAGACGTGTAACAAGTGATGAAGAGCTGAATTTATCAATGTTTGCAAATGAGAAATGTTGGATGTTTTCAAACATATCGTTTCTTAGATTTTTTGCAAATCCTGTTGATGCTTTTGCGCAGAATTTACCGCCTAACATTCCTGCCATTAGAGAAATTAACGCTGCAACAATCATTGAAATGCCGTAAATCAACATTCCCTGCATATCGGCTTTTTGAATACATGTTCCAAAAAGTGCGATTATTAGCGGAATAAGTACTTCCATGCCAACTTCTATAACCATAAGAATGGGCGTTAGAATCGCCTCTTTCTTATATTCTCGTATAGAACCGGCAAGCTTTGTTATTGTTTTTGCCATAGAGCCTCCTTTTCAAGCAAATTGTTTTTAAGTTTTTCTAAAGTTGTCTTAAACGCTTCAAACTCATCTTTTGAAAGAACGTTGATTAATTCTTCGTCCACAGCATTAAGTCTGCTTACGATAAGTTTATGCGTTTGTTTTCCCTTTTCGGTAACGATTAGTTTTTTTAAGCGCTTATCGGTGGTTGAATTTTCGCGCACGATAAGTCCGTTTGTTTCCATAGTGTTCAAAACTTCTGTGGCAGTACTACGTCTTATAGAAAAAGCTTGTTCTAAATCTTTTTGATACACCGTTTCGTCTGCATCGTTTTTACGGCACAAAAATCCTAAAATATATCCGTGTGTTCCCGTAACTTTGTTTTGCTCGGAGAATATTGGATCTGAGTCGATTTTTCGCTTTATAAGGTTGCTCAAACACCGTATTTCTCCACCTAATCTAAACGTTTTTTCCATAAAGATACCTCGATAAAAAATATTTGTTAGGTTACGAACAATATTATACAACGAACGATTAATTATGTCAATAATATAAATGTGATTTTTTAGTGAAAAATACCGTATTTTAGCAAAATAAAAACCACTATGAATGACATAATGGTTTAGGTATAGTTTTTACATTTTAAGACACTCTGCCTTGACTTTTAATATAATAGTTGTAATGATTTTTATACTAAAAACTTCTTAAACTAATGCTTATCGATTGATAAGTCTTTTTTAATACGTAAAAAGCACCCAACGTAATGTTAAGTGCTTTTATTTTTGGTTTAGCTGTTAAAATTGTTAATTATCCCCAAGCAACCAAATCTTCTTCAGGATAATTGTTCTTTAAATAATATTGCTCTATTTTATAAATAGCATAATCCCTATACTTTGGATAATCCAAATCGTCTTCTTCTGCTAATATTTCAACCTCATAAGTTCCTTGTTTAGGGTAGTATATTAAAACACCCTCTTTCAAGTGGTCATACAGTTTATAATAATACGATATACTATTTTTTGTTACTTCCTTTTTTCTTAATATTACCATCTTTCCACTCCTTTATAGCTTTCGCATAATTATATTCTTTCTCTGCTAAATAATGAGCCTTTTTATAAGAATACCCTTGATTTCGATAGGATAATTCTAACAACTCGTGTTTCAAAAAGATATAATCTGCTTCTATTGGATTTCCCTTTCTTAACCTATCCCAAGTTTGTGCTTGGTCGTAATCCGGCAAAAACTCATCGTTATTAAAAATGTATTCTTTTATTTTTTCCAAATCTTCTATTGGATATCCTGTTATTTGCGATATTTTTACTGTATCAACTTTACTGTTCCTAAAAGTTTCATAGATTAATTCTGCATGAGCGATTGCTCTTTTACTTTCTGAATCTAAAGCACCACTTCGTGCCCCACTCATTACTGCCTGATACTTCTCACGTTCCTTTTGCTCGGTATCTATCACAAGAGCAGAAGACAGCTCGCTTGCTGACATATTGTCGTACGGACAGTTCTTGCCGTCGTGTTCTTTATTGGTAAAATGTCCTTTAACGCATTTGTACATTGATTATACACCACCTACTACTGTTTTGTCAATAGCGTTTTTGTACACCTTAAAAGCAAAACACCCCTAAACGGTTTACGCTTGGAGTGTCTTGCCTACAAAGGAGTAAATGATGAAAAACTGCTATTTTAGGAATCGGTGCTATAAAAACACAAAAGGAAAGTGCGACTAACACTTTCCTTTTGTGTTTTTATATGGTTTTCTTAAACGAATTACTCCATTCTTTCATTTCTTTTGCGGTTTGCAATGATTGTTCGCTAATGTCCGCGCCACCTGTAAGACGGGCAATTTCGCCAGCAACGTCTTTTTCGTCAAGGGCTTTAACATTTGTGAACGTTGCAGTTCCGTCGTTGGATTTGCTGATATATAGATTTTTATCTGCCATTGCGCAAATTTGAGGAAGATGTGTAACGCACAATAATTGATGGTTTTTAGACAAAACAGCAAGTTTTTTAGCAACTTCTAAGCCGATTTTACCGCTAATGCCAGTGTCAATTTCGTCGAAAATCATTGTAGGAGTTCCGTCGCAGTTGCTGGAAACTACCTTTAATGCAAGCATAAGACGAGAAAGTTCACCGCCAGATATAATTTTTACTAACGGATTCAGGGGTTGTCCTACGTTTGGTGATAAATAAAACTCTAAACTGTCCATACCGCTTGTGCTAACGAATTTTTCGCAGTTTTCAATTGAGGGAAATTCGTTAAATTTGATTTCGAACTCAGATTGCATACCAAGAGTTGCAAGTTCTTTTTCGATAAATTCCTTAAGTTGAACAGCGCCCTTCTTTCTCTCTAAAGAAATATCTGACGAAATTTCATAAATCTCAGCTAATAATTTTCGTTTTTCTTTGGAGCGTTTTTCGTAGAGCTCGTCGGCATTTTCTAGCTCATTAAGCTTTTCTTTCATGGATGTAAGGTTGTCAATAAGATTTTTGCCGCTTCCGTATTTTCTGGAAATATTACGTACTGTTTCTAGTCTTTTTTCAAGCTTATCTAAGTCCTCGTCTGAAAAATCCATACTGTCAAGCTCGTTTTTAGCAGTTTCAGATACATCCTCAATTTCTATACTTAAATCGTTAAGACGCTGTAAGAGAGAGGAATATTCATCACCATATTTTTCAATTTTCCTAAGAGCCTTTACTGCTTCGTATAAAAGGGATGAAACGTTAACATCATCGTCTTCGGTAAGAAGATTTGCCGTTGTCTTAAGTCCGTCGCAAACGGTTTCTGCGCTAAAGTATTTTTTTCTTAGAGCAACAAGCTCTTCCTCTTCGTTTTCCTTTACGTTTGCTTTTTCTATTTCTTCTATCTGAAATTTAAGAAAATCTATATTTTTTTCTCTATCTTTTGCGTCACCAACGTGTTCTAAGAATTTATTAGTTTCTTTAAGATTTTGACACAAAATTTCCAATTTTTCAAAGGATTTTGCTGTTTTATGTCTGACATAGTAATCTAAAACCCTAATATGATTATCAATATTCGATAGTGATTGATGTTCGTTTTGCCCGCAAATATCAATTAGCTTGGGAGTGATTTTTCTTAGCATAGAAAGTGTTACACTTCTACCGTTTAGGCGGATATCGTTTCTACCTTCAGCGTTAAAATTACGTGTTACGATAAGAGTGTCGTCTTCGTCAAGTCCAAGCTGAGCCATTTCATTTTTAACGCGCTCACAATCGAAAACGCCTTCTACGTATCCTGATTTTTCGCCGTAACGCAAAAAAGTCTTATCGTATCTGCCACCTAGCAATAACGTAAGACTGTCTACAATTATAGATTTACCTGCGCCAGTTTCTCCGCTTAAAACGTTTAAACCACTGTCAAATTCAATATCTAGCTTAGAAATAAGAGCAAGGTTTTTTATATGTAAACTGCGTATCATAAACTACTCCGCTTTAGTTATAAACGATAGAACTAATTTTGTCGCAAATTGCGATAGCGCAATATTCATCGCGTGCAACAACAAAGGTTGTATCATCTCCAGCAATAGTTCCTAAAATATCTTTGTCCTTCATATTATCAATAAGAAGAGCTACAACGTTAGCGCTACCGGAGATTGTTTTTATTACTGCGATATTCGACGCGTGATCGATAGAAAGCACTGAATGTCTGATCATATCTTCAAGCTTGCTCGAAACGTTTCCACTACTTTGCTCTCTTACGTATTTTTGCTTGCCGTTAACAACAGTTTTAACGATATTAAGTTCCTTAATATCTCTCGATACCGTGGCTTGGGTTACTGCATATCCTGACTCGTTAAGTTCTTTAACGAGGTCTTCTTGTCTTTCGATTGCTTTTTCCGAAATAAGCTCGAGTATTTTGTTTTGTCTTGCGCTTCTTGCCATATTAATGTTTCTCCTCTATGTCTGCAACACTCCACTTGTTGAGCTTTTTGAGCAATTTGTTATAGAAGTTGTGATGATCCAATCTAATGAAAGTTGCTGATTTTTTTGATTTTTCTATTGTAACTTCGCCTACGTATTTGTCTAAAACGACATCGCCGTCGGCAATAATATTAAATGCTTCTTTTTTTAAGACTTTTAGTGTTATTTTTTCGTTGTCATCTACGACTATTGGTCTAGAATGTAGAGAATGTGAGTTTATCGGAGTGAGAGCTAAAGCTTGCGCGTGAGGCGATAAAATTGCTCCACCTGCAGATAACGAATATGCCGTAGATCCAGTAGGTGTACTTACAATAAAACCGTCGCAGTAATATCTATCTACAATTTCGCCATTGATATATAAGTCTAAAAGCATAAGCTTTGAATTGTATTCGCGGTTTAAGACAATATCGTTAAGAGCTGTGTACTCATTTTCGCCATCGTTATACGTAATCATACTGCGGTGTTCTTTGCTGTATTCGCCTTTTAGAACCTTAGGAACAAGCTCGTCAATTTGTTCGGGTTCTATTTCTGTTAAAAATCCTACTGTTCCGATGTTTATTCCGAAAATTGGAATATTCTTTTTAGCGCAATGTTTTGCAAGCTTTAATATTGTTCCGTCGCCACCCAGCGCGAACATTATATCAAAATCAAAATTTTCGAACGAAAAATACTTACCTTTAATTTTTCCGTCAAAGGATTTATAAAGGTAATAATCTACATTGTGAAGCATAAAACACTTTATTAGTTTTTTTGTAACTTCCAACGATTGTGCTTTTTTTAGATTTGTATAAATTCCAACTTTCATACCTATATTATACACTATTAAAAAATTATATTCAACAATTTATAAGGTTTTATTCATATTATTTATAACAGTTTTAATGTTTTCCACGGTAAGTCCAGCTTTTTCATAAGCGTTTACATTCTCCGTTTCCGTTATAAATCTATCATCAAAACCAATGGATCTGAACGTTTTATTGTAGCCTTTTTTGTTAAGATAAGCTAAAACACTCTCTCCAAAGCCACCTCTTAGCATGCCGTCTTCGATAGTTAGAATGTTACTATTTGTAAGCGTGTCTAAAACTTCGTAATCTAAAGGTTTGTTGAATCTTGCATTTACAACCGTTACTCCGTCAATCTGGCTTGCAATTTCCACAGCTTTTGCAGAGTTTGCTAAAATAACGGTTTCGCCATCTGTTTTAAGCGTTTCCCATTTGCCTAGTTCAATTGGTGTGTGGATTGCATAGCTTTCACAATAAGATTTAGGATATTTAATGGCAACTGGAGAATTTAGTTTTAGAGCAAAATCTAACATATTAGAAAGCTCTTCCCCGTCTTTGGGGGACATTATTGTAATATTGGGAATCATTCCCAAATATCCGGTATCAAATACACCCTGATGGGTTACACCGTCGCCGTCGACGTAACCAGAGTGATCTATTGCCAGAATTACCGGTACAGAATCAATACATAAATCGGTCATAACCTCATCAAAAGCTCGCTGTAAGAACGTTGAGTAAACTGCAAATACGGGTCTTACACCGCCTCTGGCAAGCCCTGAGGCAAAAGATACGGCATGTTGTTCGGCAATACCCACGTCAAAAAACCTGTCGGGATATTTTTTCGCAAAATCTGTAAGTCCAGTTCCCGTGGTCATGGCGGCTGTAATTGCAACAATATCTTTATTTTTATCCGCAATATTCATTAGTTTATCTGAAAATGCTTTTGCGAATAATTTCTCTACGTTATTTTTGTTTGCTGATACTCCGTGATATGCAGTAGGATCGTTTTCCGCATATTCAGAACCTTTTCCCTTGTTTGTAACCAAATGAATTAATGCGGGTCTATTATAGTTTTTTGCCTGTTCAAAAATGCTTACGAGGAGTTTGATATCGTGACCGTCAAATGGCCCTAGATATTTTATACCAAAATCCTCAAAAATTTTGTTGCGCATAAGAATATTTTTAAGCGAATCTCTTATGGCTTCAGTTAGTTTTGACAATCCTTTTCCAATAAACGGTATTGCTAAAAGGCCATTTTTTAACGAGTGTTTGAACGCAACATATTTTTTGCTAAGTCTAAGTTTTGATAGATGCTTGGAAATGCCACCCACGTTCTTGGATATGGACATTGTATTGTCGTTTAACACGATAAGCATGGGAGTTTTGCATTCGCCTATATCGTTAAGAGCTTCAAAAGCAATTCCTCCTGTAAGCGCCCCGTCGCCAATAATCGAAACTACGTTATATTTCTCGTTTTTCAGCTTTCTGGCTCTTGCAAAACCAACACCTAAGGATAAAGACGTCGAGCTGTGCCCCATTGTGCAACAGTCGTAAATACTTTCGGTAACGTTTACAAATCCGCTCACGCCGTTATCATGACGTAAATTCTCAAACCCATCTTTTCGTCCCGTTATTATTTTGTGGGCATACGCTTGATGACCTACGTCAAAAATTAGCTTGTCGTTAGGGCAATCAAAAACGTAATGTAAAGCAATGACAAAATCGACGGCACCAAGATTAGAAGCCAAATGTCCGCCGTTTTTTTCTACCGAGTTGATTATAAGCTCTCGTACTTCGTCAGCATACTCGTTTAATTGCTCAATCGAAAGCTTTTTTAAATCAGTGGGAGATTTTATTTTGTCAATAAATTTTTCCAAATTAATGTTTTCTCTCCGTTATAGCTTGTATAAACTGTGTTAAAAATCCTTTATTATCAATTTCTCCAGCAAGCGAAATTGCTTCTTGTTTTTTGCTTTCAAGAATGCATTCAGCTTCTTTTCTAGTTATCACTTTTAGTATCGAAAAAGCGTTGTCATCGTCAAGTAAGTCGTCCGTAAGTTGAAAAATAAATCCAATTAAATATCCAAGCTTCTCAGCATCTTTTTCGTCTTTACCCGCCAAAATCGTGGCGCCTTTCGTAGAATAACAAAACAATTTTCCAGTTTTGTTTTTATAAATATAATCTAACGTTTGCATAGATAATGTTTTGTTTGGTGAAATATCAACAATCTGACCACCAATCATGCCACTTGCTCCTGCAAGAGTTGCAAATTCGTTAAAGCATTTAATAGCATTTTCTTTGTTTGTTGATAATGCTAAGGCTTGTCCTGCTTTTTCAAAGGCAAAGTTTAGTAGGGCATCACCGCATAAAGTTGCTATATCTTCGCCAAATACTTTGTGAACGGTGAGTCTTCCGCGTCTGTAATCGTCGTTGTCCATGCACGGTAAATCGTCGTGTACAAGGCTATAATTGTGTAATATTTCGAGAGCGGATGCAAAAAGTAATGCAGTTTCGTCAATTTCTTTATACAAAGAATACGTATATAAGAACAATACCGGTCTAACGCGTTTTCCTCCGCCCTCTAGCGCGTATTGCATACTCTCTTTAAGAGGCGAGGGGACGTCCGGTAGTTTTATTAAGGAAAATAAATATTGCTCGAAAGTTTGTTTTAAGTTGTCAAAAACACTCTTAAAGTTCATTATCTTCTCCGGCAAAAAGTTCTTCCATTTGTTTGGTTAGATTGTTGATTTTTTCTTTGTTTTCGTTTAGGTACGAAACGCATTCTCTTGCAGTCTTAATTCCATCCTCATAAAGTTTAATAGATTCTTCGAGCGAAAGATTATCGTTTTCAATTTTTTTTGCAATTTCTTCTAAACTTGCAATACGTTCTTCGAATTTCATTTATTTCTCCTTTATTTCGGCACTTGCTTGACCATCATAAAACCTAATATTTATCACGTCGCCGTTTTTTAATTCTTTTGAGGATTTGACGTTACTGCCGTTTTTTGATATGAACGCGTATCCTTGTGAGAGTATTTTTAGTGGATTGCTTGCCTCTAATTCCGATACGGATAACGCCAATTTTTTATCAAATTCCATATATTTATTTTTAATTGACTTTTGATTGTTTATGCATGCGTATTTAATCTTAGTTTTGTTAAATAAAACTTTTTTTGAGCAATAATCTTTAGATGCTTGCAATATAGAACATATTTTGTAGAATTGTTTTTCGTTGCTCTTTTCTACAGTATGCGCTATTTTTGTGGAATAATGGTACAAACGAGTAGAAAATTTGTTGAATTTATCTTTGATTGCAAAATCTAAATTGTCAATAACATTTAAAAATCTCTGAATAACAGTATTGTTTATTTTAGCAATCATTTCACTTGCTAAGCTTGGAGTTCCTGCTCTTTGCGTGGAAGCGAGATCACAAAGCGTATAATCGGTTTGATGCCCAATAGCTGATAATGTGGGAGTGTTGCATTTTGCAATAGCTCGAACTACGCTTTCAGTATTAAAACTCTCTAAATCGCTTGCAGAGCCTCCACCTCGTGCTATGACGATGAGATCGCAATTTAGTGTGTCAGCTGATAAAATTGCAGACGAAAGACTTTCGTCTGCGTGCTCGCCTTGCACTTTAGTTTGAACGATTTTAACATCAATATATGAATGGTTTTGGCTTAATACTGACAAAAAATCATGAATTACAGCGCCTCTATTACTTGTTACAACTGCAACTTTTTCAATAAAGGTTGGGAGTTCGTGTTTATTTATAAATAAACCCTCAGCGCTTAATTTATTTTTAAGTTCTAAAAATTCAGCGTATTGTTTACCCTTACCTGTTTCTTGTATGTTTTTTGCGATAAAGGTTACTTTACCTGATTTTCTATAAAATTCCACTGAGCCAAAAACGGTAATTTGTGTTCCGAGCTCCGGCTTTTCTATTCTACCGAATTTTAGGCATTGTAAATAACACTCGTCGCCTTTTAAAACAAAGTAAGTATTATTTCCTGATACGGAAAATTGAAATAACTCGCCATATACACTAATATTGTGCAACACTAATTCGTCATCGAATACACCCTTAATATATGAATTAAGATCGGATACCGACAACTTATTTTCCACGGTAAGCCACCTTTACGGTATTATTAAGTAGCATTGTTACAGTCATAGGTCCTACCCCGCCTGGAACGGGCGTAATGTAGCTTGCTACTTCGGATACGTTATCAAAATCAACGTCGCCGTATAATTTGCCGTCTACTCTGTTCATACCTACATCGATAACGATTGCGCCATCTTTGACCATATCCGCAGTAACAATATGTTTTTTGCCAACAGCGCAAACAAGTATGTCGGCAGTTTTACAAATGTCGGCAAGATTTTTACTTTTTGAGTGACATACTGTAACAGTAGCATTTTTTTCTAAGAGCATAAGGGCAACGGGTTTTCCGACAGTATTGCTACGACCTATGACAACAGCGCGTTTTCCGCAAATATCTACGCCAGTGGATTCAATAAGCGTGATAATACCTGCTGGGGTACAGGCTTTATTGCACTCTCTAGATAATAATAAATTTCCTACGTTTGTAGCGCAAAAGCCGTCTACGTCCTTGTCAACCGTAATATGAGAAAGAATTTTTTGCTCGTTTAGATGTTTGGGGAGTGGGACCTGCACTAAAAGTCCGTCTACAGCTTCGTTTTTATTAAGCTCTTCAATGAGGTTGATAACATCTTGGTCAGAAACAGATTCGGGAAGTCTATACGAAAAAGAGCGAATTCCTGTTTCTTCACAAGCTTTTATTTTGTTGCTTACATAGATTTTACTTGCAGGATCTTCTCCGACGATGATAACCGCAAGACCAACTTGTCTTCCGTATTTCTCGTTAAAAAGCTCTGCTTCTTTTCTAATTTTAGCTTTTTCTTGCGATGCTATTGCCTTTCCGTCAATTATTTGTGCTTTCATATTCCTCAATTAACTCCGTTTTGTTTTTTAGAATTACAGCCAAAATTCCATTAATAAAAGTTGGACTGTTATCAGTAGAATAAATTTTTGCAATCTCGACAGCTTCGTTTATTGAAACTTTATCTGGAATATCAGTAAATAGAATTTCATACGTAGCTACGCTCATAATTGCAAGATCGAGCTTATAAAGCCTGTCCTCTTTGTATGCGGTAGCATATCTAGTGATAGTGCTCTTTAAGAATTCAAACTTTGTATTAACCTGAGCAATTGTTGTTTGATAATAAACTTTCGCATCGTCAGATAAATCTTCCATAAGAACTTCATAGGTGATTTCACTTTCCGAACCGTTTACCAGCTTTTCAAATATAAACTTAATTGAATTTTCTCTCGCTTTTCTTCTCATAATAGTAATTTCCTTAATTTTTTTCCTCAAAACACACACCTAAAATATTTACGTTAATATGGTTAGCTCGATACGACGTCATGGATTCTAAAGCTCTTTTTATATTTTCTTGAACTCTAAATGCAACATCGGCGCAAGTAACGTCGGACATAACGTTGATAAAAACGTCGATATTATAGATATCGCCGTTTTTATCTATTACGATTTTTTTCCCTTGGAGGCTTTCTACACCACTCACCTCTAACGTTGCAAGTGAAATGATGGATTCTACCACCTTGGCTCCATAATTAACGTTTCCAGAATTTTCAGCTGTGTATTTTGTATGCATTAACAAACTCCTCGGCACTCTTTTTTTGATTATACCACAGTTTTGTTAAATTGACAAATACTTTTTATCATTCCACAGGAATAATTATAACATTTGAGGGTTGAGCCCCAGTATGAGTGGTAACAACTTCCAAAACTTTTGCTACTTCATCATCGTTTAGAGTTGTGGATTTTAAAATTATGTTATAATTTTCGTCAGAATTTGAAACAACAACGTCTTCAAATCCCAAAGCTTTAATCACACTTTCTAACTTTAGTTCCGTTTCGATACTATTAACCAATTGCATTTTGTTCTCTTGCGCCTGAGCGATTGTTTCGGCTGATGATAATTCACTGTTGATGACAGAATCTAAATACATAACCGTTTGCTCTCTCATTGCAATTCTATCACTACGATACGTTTCAAAAAAATTGCTTACCGTAACTGTTGATGCTGGTGCTGATTGAGAACTTGTATTGTTGTTTAGGAATACGTTTAGATATCCTGTTACAACTAACAATAAAATCATTCCTGCAAGCGCAAAAATTTTACCTTTTTTTCCTACTTTCATATATTTACCTCCAAATTATTTTTTACCATAAACCGAAATTCTGTTTGCGCCTATGCCAAACACATTGGATAACATAAACGTTATACGTACTTTTGTTTCTGCGTTATTGCCATTTTTGCAAACAACTGCAATTCCTGATATTTTAGTGTTATTATCAGCTGTTGAACTACTTCCTTCAAACAAAGAGGAAAAAGATGGTTCTGTTGAGTTTTCGTTTCTGTCCCAATAAATAATTACTTTGCTGTTATTGTCACCAGATATTGCGTTTATTGCATCCGTTATTCTATAAGTTAATTCGTCTTTTGCGGACATGTTTGAAAACGAAACGTTGGTACTGGTTGTTTTTGTTTGGTTTTTCATGAAAAACCAAACAAGCAAGATGAGAACAATAATTATTACGAAGAAAACAACTTCTTTATGCCTTAAATTCTTAAATTTTTCCTTAAATTTATCAAAGATAAACAATTATGTTCTCCTTATCAATTTTCAATATCTTAATTATATATTCTTGTAGTGTATTTATATTCGTTGTGGACGAGTTATATTCCGCACTCGTTAAATCTAAATGAATTTTTTCGATAATAAATTCGTTATTATTAAAAGATGTTGTAAAATACACCTCGCAATTTTTTATATCGTTTTTTTCAAGTTCTGAAATTATTGCATTTTTTGCATTTGTAAGTTTATAGCTGTTAATATTATTGATATAATCCTTATCTGTTTGTAAGTTTATTTGTGGCAAAACTCCATTCTTGACATTAAATATTAGCGATGAGCAAGAAAAACACAAACTTACCGTTATAATTATCCCTAAAGTTTTACTTGCTGTTTTTTCAAACCTTGTTCCTTCTAAGATTAGACTAGCAATAAAACAAATAATAATTAACGATACAACACCTAAAATAAAACTTTTCATTATGCAAGAGAATTAAATGACAAAACAGTCATTACGGTAAAAACAGATAGGGTTAAAGATAATCCTACTATGCATGTAATTGCTAAAGAAATGCATTTTTTTATTCCCTCCATCATTTTAACAACACAGCCATTTCCTACACAGGATGAAATAACTGAAAGTAACTCTATTAAAAAACTAAAGCATAGTAATTTTAATATTGTAGGTAGAATTGTAATAATTAGTATAAAAAGAAACGCAACTCCAACGGAGTTTTTTAACAAAACACTACCAGTGTAAAGAAAATCAAATCCAGTTGATAAATATCCTCCTAAAATGGGTATGTATTTACTTAAAGAAAATTTAGCAATACGTATTCCTACGCTGTCGTATACTTGTGCGGAAATACCTTGTATTGTGATTAGAGATGAAAACCCAATAAAGGTTAGATTTATTGTTTTTTTTCCTGTATTAACTAAAAAATCAGGTATTTTCCCGAGGTTAAGTGAGGTTGATATATTTGTTATTACGGATAATATGCATGATGCTATAATTATTGGCATAATAAACGAGTTTATTAAAAATGATATTAAGCTTAAAAAAAGCGTTATACAACCTTGAAAAATACTTGCGCTTGTGCTTGCACCCATTGTTATTAGTATAGAAAATATTATGGGGAAAATGATTTGTACGAGAGAAAATATTTTTTTTACTAATTGATAAGATTGAGTAACTATTGATATTAGTGAGTAGCATAATATAGCTCCTACAATACAAGCTGAAGCAAAATTAATTACTTCGTGAATAGCTTTATGTGCAAAATTAGCCTTAATTCCTTTTAATAAACTAGTAACAATAATTACTATAATTAGCAAAGTAAAAGATGGTAAAACTTCTTTAATTGCGCTAAGAATAAGCGAAAAGATATAAGGTGTAACGTTTTCTACTGCTACGTTAGTTCCATTTGTCAGGTTTGTAATTAGGTTTTTGAAACTACCGCCAAGAAGTGATTGTTCTTCTTTGCTTAGATCATTAAAAAGTTTTTCTATTTCCTCTAAATTAATTTTTGATAAAAGATCTTCTATCTCAATGTTTTCGTAAGCGTACGCAGTCGTGCAAGATAAAAGAATTATAAGTAAAAGCACAACACAAAGAATTGTTATGATTTGTAATTTTTTTTTCATATCAACTCCTCTATAAGGTTAATTAATTCTGCAATTATGGGAAAAGATAATGAAATTATTATAATTTTGGCGCACAATGCTATTTTGTTTGCAATAGATTTAACTCCCATATCCTCCAGTAAATCGATTGATATTTGAGCAAAATAACCAATGCAGACGGTTTTTATTATAGATGTTACATGTGTTAAATTTAATCCGGATTTTTCAATAAACGTATATACGTAAGATAAAATTCCACTAATTTGATCGATAATTGAAAAGGTGATACCAAGACTGCATGCGACAGTGAGTAAAACAGATACTTCTTTGTTTTGCTCTTTTACAACTGTAATGGCAAACGCGCCTAAAATTGCAAATATACAGATTTTTAGAATTAACATTAAAATAGAGTAAATATGTCTTTAAGGGACGTGAATAATCTCAAAACCATATCTATAACCATAACAAGAACTATAATTAAACCAGCAAGGGTTGTAAAAGTTGCAATCTCATCTTTGTCTGCTTTTTTTAATATTTGGTTAACTATTGCCGTAAGAAGTCCTACGCCTGCAATTTTTAATATAATTGTAATATCCATTATGCTAACAATACCCCCACGCATAATCCAAATAGCAAACCGAGTTTGATATATAGTTTTCCTTCTTTATCACTTTTCTCTTTATATTTTTTAGATAAACTTTCCATAACGGCTTTGCGCTCTTCTATCAGTGAAAGCTGAGTTTGTATATCTACGTTTCCTAAAGATTCAAACAGTTTTTTCACTTCATTGTTTTCGTCGTTGCTGAGTTTTAGCGTTAAGGTAGTGTTTTTACCTTCAATTTGTAAAAAGTTATCAAAATCTTTTTTTAACTCTTCACTTGTAAAATTAAATTTAGTTATAAATTCTTTAAGTTTGCTTTGTTTATACATTAAGTTGTGTTTGAAATTTTCGCAAAACGTGTAAATGTCGGAAAAATAATTCTTTTTTATTAGTAGTTGCTTTTTTAGATGAATGCCTACAAATACTCCGCCTACGCCCCAAAGTAATATAAATATAAATTTTATTATCATATTTTAATAAATCCGTTCAAGATTTGCATTGAATATGCCAACACATTTTCCCGGATTTTCCCTCCCTTGCAATACAATGAACAAGTCGAAAATCTTATTACTGAAAAAATTTTCGAAATTTGGCTTTTTTAATAGATTCTCTATTGAGGAGGCGTGAATGGATGTAATGATATTGACACCACAAGAAACTGCTAGTCTTATAGGTTCGTAGTCTTCCTCTGATATTTCGTCTGTAATTATTACGTTAGGGGCACAGCTTCTTATTGAGTTTTCGATAGCGGTCTTCTTATTACATCCACTTATAACGTCGCTCTCACCAATATTGAAAACAGACATTCCGTCGCGTATGCTTGCAATTTCATATCTTTCGTCAATTATTAGAGTGTTTTGTTGAAAAGATAATTTTTGAGCTATATCTCTAAGCACTGTTGTTTTGCCTCCGCCAGGTGGCGAAACAATCAAAGTGTTATTAATCATCTCAGAAGTGTGTATATAGTTAAAAAAACTATTAGATGCACCGAATATTTGATGGGGAATTCTTATCGTTGCAGAAGTAAAATTTTTAAAGGTTTTTACTTTGTCATTAATATTTACACACTCGCCACAAAGACCTATTCTGCAACCATTAGACAAAGTTAGAAATCCTTTAGAAATATCATCACAAACAGAGTATAGCGAATTTTCCGAAGCTTTTACAGCTATGTTTTGAGCTTCATTTTTATCTGCTTTTATTGCGTTTCGTGAACTTATTGAGAATCCTTGATTAGATAAATATCCCCACTTGTCCGCAACCAATATTTTTATTGGTAATCCGTTTCTTACTCTTATTTCATTTAGTTTGTCCAAGCATATATTTTGTAATGCACAAGCTATTTGATTTGAAAATATCCAAAACATAAAATCCTCCGAAAATACTTATGGTTTTAATTGTTTTAATATACTATGTGTGACATAAATGGCGTTTTTACAACAAAAATGTCACCTTTTTTTCAAAAAGTGACATTTAATCCAATATTTAATTTTAAGAAAATTAAGCTAAATTTTTAGTTAGTTTAATTAAAACTTCGACCATTTTTTCCATACTTTCGGCTACAACGTATTCTTCTTTAGAGTGAAAATTTGCTCCACCTGTTGATAAATTAGGACAGGGCAAACCTTTATATGAAAGCATTGCTCCGTCTGTTCCTCCTCTTATTGGTTTTGTTTGAGGGATAACATTGCAGTCTAAATAAGCACGTTTTGCTACTTCTATAATGTGAGGATGTGTTTCGATAACTTCTCTCATATTATAATAGCTATCTTGTATTTTAGACACAAAAGTGTTTTCTCCAAATTTTTTATTTAGAGATTTTATCGTATTTTCAACATGCTCCTTTTTTGCTACAAATTTACTTTTATCGTGATCTCTAATAATATAAGACACTTCTAGTTTTTCAACATTTCCGGTTATATCTGACGCCATATAAAAACCCTCGTAATTTTCAGTATTTACAGGTCGCTCTGCAATTGGCAAACTTGCATGAAATTCACAAAATAAATCTATGGCGTTTTTCATTATTCCTTTTGCGCTTCCAGGATGTATACTACGCCCGTTTATTGTTAACTTTAAAGAGGCTGCGTTGAAATTTTCGTATTCCAGTTCTCCCAATAAACCTCCATCAATAGTGTATCCAAAATCTGCGCCTAGCTTATTTACGTCTAAATATTCGGTGCCTTTTCCAATTTCTTCGTCTGGAGTAAATACTATTACTATGTTACAACGTTTAACATGAGTGTTGTTGTAAAAATATTCAACAACACTCATAATTTCGGCAACACCAGCTTTATCATCTGCGCCAAGAAGAGTGCTACCGTCGGAAGTTACAATTGTCTTTCCAATAGCCGATATAAGTTGATTTTCAGGAATTACAGTATAAGGTAAAACCAAATCACCACCGTTGTATTTTGTAATTATTGGGTTAATATTGCATCCCGATACAGCATTAGACGTGTCTACATGAGCCATAAAGCAAATTGTTGTTGCGCTTTCGGTTTGCGGAAGCTTTGCTATAACGTATTTACCGTCAAAATCCACCTCAGTATTTAAATTCTTAAGTTCTTCGGATAATTGTTCAAGCAATACGCTTTGGCTTTTTGTGGAGGGGTAAGAGTTTGAGCTTTCGTCGGAAGTTGTGTCGATTTTAACGTAATCTAAAAATCTTTGTATTACATTTTTCATTTTATAAACGCCTTAAATGCAAGATAACAACTATAAACGTCGGCTTTTGAAATTGCTTCATATGGTGCGTGCATTGATAGCACGGGAACGCCAAGATCTACTGTGTCAATATTAAGTCTTGCAATATATTTAGCAACAGTGCCACCACCGCCTGCATCTGTTTTACCAAGTTCTGCAGTTTGCCAGATTACGTTATTTTCCTTGAATATCTTACGAATTTTTGAAATATATTCAGCGGATGCGTCGTTAGACGAAGATTTTCCACCGCTTCCAGTATATTTGCTCATAGCTACACCGCAAGAAATGATTCCAGAGTTGTTTTTTTCGTAAACTGAGGCATAATTGGGATCAAATGCTGAAGTTACGTCGGCTGACAAACATTCGGCATTATAGCGCAATATTGAGGGGTCTACACCATCAGCTTCAGCAATTTTGTTGAGAATGTCAACAAAAATCCCTGACTGCATACCAGTATTACCTTCACTGCCTATCTCTTCTTTGTCAGCAAGGATTGTAATAATAGTATTATCGCCAGTATATTCAAGCGTTGAAACTATTGCAGGATATGAACAAACTTTGTCATCGTGTCCGTATGCTCCAATAAGTGAACGATCTAAACCAATATCGCGTGCTTTTAATGCAGGGACAAAACATAACTCTGCGCTTAAAAAATCCTCTTCTACCATGCCATACTGCGTGTTAAGAATTTTAAGTACGTTTAATTTTATAGCTTTTTTTAAGTCTTCGTCAAGAGGTATGCTTCCTACGAATACGTTTAAGTTATCAGCAGTAATTCCGTTTTTTAGAGTTTTTTCGTTTTGTTCTCTGCTTAAGTGTGGTAGTAGATCTGTTATGTAGAAAATGGGATCAGATTCGGATTCTCCTACGCTAAAATCAATAGCCTCACCATTTTCTTTATAAACTATACCATGTAAAGCGAGTGGAACGGTTGTCCACTGATATTTTTTTATACCGCCATAATAATGTGTCTTAAAAAAACTTAATCCATTATCTTCATATAGAGGATTTTGCTTAAGATCTAATCTGGGCGAATCGATATGGGAGGCAACAATCTTAACTGGGGCGTTCTTCTTTCCTTTTATAAATAAGATAAGTTGTTTGTTTTTGTTGATAAAATATTTTTTATCGCCAATAGATATTTTACTTCCAATCTTATATTCGGAAAAACCGTATTTTTTAGCCATATCAACAGTTACTTTTACTGCTTCGCGTTCGGTTTTGGTTATGTTTAGATAACTTTTATATTTTTCTGCGAAAGAAAATACATCTGTTTTATCATAAACAGAAAATACGTTTTGCTTTTTATAAGCAAGTTTTTCTATTTCATTATACTTTTCGTTTGACATTTTTACTCCTTCGTGTCTGTCGGAATCCATTTCATTGCTGGCGCATCAATTATATCTAGATAAGTTGCTATAATTCCAATAAAATCTCCACTTGATAAATATGTATTTTGTTTGAAAATATCGGACCTGAAAAATTTATTAAGATACATAAACGAGCTTGTGTAAAAAGCTTCGTTAATACATGTTCTAATACATCTTTCTACGCTAGCGGGTGTTACTTGAAATATGTTGGCAACTTGTTTATATAAATCACACAGGTTGTGAGTTGGGCCTCTAAAAATTTCTATTGCAGCTAATAGATAATTATAACCCTTCTTGGTTGGGTAAATTCCGCATCCTAATAAAACATTCTGCGCTTCTTCCGAGTTGACCACTTTGTATTTTACTTCATTCATTTGTATATAATACCTCCTATGTTTATAGGGGTATTATATCATTAATTATTTTAATATGCAAGCATTTTAACATACTATTATTAAAAAAAATAAAATATATTTTAAATATTTTACTATGTAATACACACTAAATAAAAAATATTTACGAAAACGATGTATGTTAAGTGTAATTTATTTAATATTTTGAGGTTTTTTATGTAGTATTTTGTCGAAAACTATATAAAAGTATCTAAAATTTTTAATATGAGTTAAAACGCTATTAGATATATTATAAAGCATTTTGATTAAAGTGTCAACGTCTATTTTATAAATAGTAAAAATCAGTATGCGAATTTTTTATAAAATTAAAAATTTCTCTTTGCATTTTATTAATTAAAGCATTTCTTCCGTCTACGATGTCGCAACCTAATATTTCTTTCAATTCGTTTTTAATGAAATAATAGTGCGTACATCCTAAAAATACACAATCAACAATTCCTTTATACTTTGCTAAATTTTCTTCCACATATTTTTTAAGCATAAATTTATTTGTAGCATATTTTTCTATATAAATTGCCAAATTTTTTTGTGGCGTCAAAACAAGATTCTTACTATTATGCAAACCTTTTATTGTTTTTAATAAAATATTATGTGTTAATTCAGTTGTTAAAACCAATACCTTATTATATTTTAAGGATAGTTTTTTTAAGGGAGGAATTAAGCCGTAGATGGGTATTTTATATCTTTTTCTACATTCGCTCAAAGCCACGCACGATGCGGTGTTACAAGCAATTACGATTGCATCTACATGTTTTTCTCTTATTAAAAAATCGCAAGCATTAATTGCTCGATTACGAATTTCTAACACACTTTTATTCCCATATGGCAGTCCGTTTTTGTCAAATAAATAAACATAATCGCAACAACTAAAATGTTGACGTAAGGATTCTAAAACTTTAATTCCACCTACTCCGCTATCAAAAAGACCTATTTTCATATAATTAATATATGAATGTTTTGTTTATTGTGTTAAGAAAAGCGAATTGATCGCATTTGCAATGATAATTGAACAATCTTTTATCATAAAATCTATATCTTTAGGTGAAACTACTATATTACGCTCTCCCGGAATTCCAGAGTATTCTTTTATTATTGTAGACATATATACAACGGTTGGAACACCCAGTGATATAACATTTACCCCTAAAGTACGACTACTCAATTCCATTCTATGGTTTTCCACTCCGCTTCCCGGTACTATTCCGGCATTACTAATTTGGAACGACGTTAAAAGCCTTGACACAGAGCCTGCACACAAACTATCGACTACAATTATCGTACTAGGTTCAACTGTCTTGCACACGCCTTTTACAACCTCAAAACTCTCTATTCCAGTTGCTCCAATAACGCCTGGAGTAACCGAGCAAACGCAAAACTCACTATCTACTATTTTTCGTGTTACGTTAAGCATAGAGCATGTTTTCGAGCCCAAAGAGTCCGCTTCTAGCTTGTAATTACCGAGTCCTACAACAAGTATAGTATTGCCTACTACCAGCTTTTTTAATTCGTTTTTTATAGCACTGGCTATTCTATTATAATATTCTTCACGTCCCTCAATTACAGCAGAAGTGTCTAAAGTTACGTATTTCCCTTTATTTTTACCTATAAGTTTAGCGTTTTCTTCGTTTAGATAGACTTCACTTAAACTTAATATATCGTCTTGTTTTATTTTTTTTGCGCGTATAAATTCACACGCTAAATCACTTGATAAAGTTTTTGCTGAATTTTTTAGAATCTTTTTCATTTATTTATAAGTTTATCTCAAATTATGGCAATAAATACTTGATTTTATATTTTTTTTATGTTAAAATATCTTAGTTGTTAAATCAAAAAATATTTTTAAGGAGTACAAAACCGTGCCAAATATTAAATCTGCTATTAAGCGTGTAGAAACAAATAAGAAAAAGAATGCAGAAAACAGACCTATTCTTACTGCAGTAAAGAACAGCATTAAGACCATCAACAGCTATATTGATACCAACAATATCGAAGATGCTGAGAAGTACCTTCCTACTCTTATGTCTGTATTGGACTCTGCTGTCGCTAAGGGTATTATTCATAGAAATAATGCTTCCAATAAGATTTCTGCTATTTCGCAGAGAATTTCCGACGTTAAGAACGGAAAGAAAGTTGTTGAAATTAAGAAAGACAACAAGACTATAGCTGCTGAAAAGGCAAAGGCTGCTAAGCTTGCTCGTGAAGAAGCTAAGAAAGCAAAGGCTGAAGTTGTTGAAGAAAAAGCTGAATAATTGATTAAAAAAGACTATTGCTACATTTGAAATGCACCCCAAAAGTTAGACACTTTTAGGCGGTGCATTTTTTATGTCAAGAAAAGGGAACTGTTTGGAAAATAGCGTAATGGAGAATCTCTTTGGAAGACTTAAAGTAGAAATGTACTACGGCGAAAAATATGAAAGCGTTAACGCTTTCATAGAAAAGTTACACGAATACGTTAACTATTACAACAACGAAATACCTTTAAAATTGAAAATGAGTCCAGTAAATACCGAACTCAATTCCAATATATTTAATTTAATTTTTTGTCTAAACTTTTGGGTTCACATCACATCAATAGTCTTTTTTATCTTTTAACTTTTCTATATAAAAATCCAATGCGAGATATACGCATTGGATTTTTTTGCATTATACTCTTTTATATCGAGTTGTAAGATTTGCTAAATATTCCGAGTTTTTATCAGAAAAACATTTCTTGGGTACTTTTAGTGTCCAGTTTCCTATTTCTCTACCTGGAGTATTCATTCTGTAATCTTTACCAAGTAATGCTACGTCTTGCATGGGAATTATAAACAAATGCGACTTAGACGCAAAACCAAGCTCTATAACAGATTTTGCTACTGATTGTGAGGAATTTACCGTTTTCTTTATATTGAGCGATTTAAGGCTATTTTTTACGCCATTTCTGAAGTTTGTATAATCCCATTCGGAAAACTGTTCTAATAATCCCATTAAAGTATCGTTGTCATGTGTACCTGTATAACAAATACTGTTTTCTTCGAGATTTTGAGGAAGATATGGATTTGTATCTTCGCTGTTGAATGCAAACGAAAGAACTCTCATTCCGGGATATCCTGTTTTTTTAAGAAGAGCAATTACTCCGTCATCTATAATTCCAAGGTCTTCTGCAATAATGCGTTTTTTAGAAATACGCTTGTGAATTTGCTCAAACAACTCGTCAGACGGCACTGTAATCCATTCGCCTTCGGTTGCGTCGCTTTTGCCGTAATCAATCTCATAGAAACGATCAAACCCTCTAAAATGGTCAATACGAACGTAATCGTAATACTTGAGTGCTGAAACGAATCGGTTTACCCACCATTTATAACCGTCTTCGGACATTTTCTCGTAATTATAAACAGGATTGCCCCACAACTGTCCTGTTGCTGAGAAATAATCTGGTGGAACTCCTGCTACTTTTTTAGGCGTAAGATTATCGTCTAACTTAAATAGTTGAGGATTGCACCATACGTCTACGCTATCATAAGCAACGTATAATGGTAAATCTCCAATAATTTCAATACCATTTTCTTTAGCGTATCCTTTTAGCATAATCCAAGCGGAAGATGCTTCATATTGTAAAAACTGCCAGAAAAGTATATCGTCAATATTTTCTTTTTCAAAATCTTTTAACGCACAAGGATTCCTATACTTAAACTCATAGGGCCAATCGTAGAAACCTCTATTATTAAATTTTAGTTTAAGCGTCATAAATAGCGCATAGTCTTTATATTCGCCTTTTTTAACAAATGAAACGAATTCTTTCTTTGTTTTATCAAATCTTGAAAACGCCTTTTTCAAGATTGCGAAACGCTCGTTATATAGTTTTCCATAGTCAATATATTTATTTGTATCTTCACATTCTTTCAATTCCTTTTTAGTTAATAATCCCTGGCCTAAAAGCGATTCTAAGCTGATAAAGTAAGGATTAAAAGAATATGAACAGCAAGAAGAGTATGGAGAGTCGCCAAAACCTGTTTGGTTTAGAGGTAAAATCTCCCAAATTTTTTGCTTGCTTTTTACTAGATAATCAATAAATTCGTAGCTTTCACTGCCAAAACTACCTATACCGTACTTTGTAGGTAATGCAGATATATGCAACAATATTCCACTTTTTCTTTTCATAAAACCTCTTTAATTAAACTAGACCGTTATAAAGCGCAGATATTGCTTTTTCGTAGTCTTTACCCTCAATTGCAATGATAATATTAAGTTCGCTACTTCCCTGGTCGATCATTTTGATATTGATATCAGCTTTTGCTAAGCTTTCAAAAACCTTATAAGCAGTTCCAGACTTACTTGTCATGCCATGACCAACAACGGCTACAAGAGCAAGATCTCTGATTACGTGGATAGAATCAGGCTCACAAACATTTTCAATCTCGAAAATAACTTTCTTAAGAAGTTCTTCGCTGAGCTTATGCCCGTCAACAATAACGGTAAGAGTGTCAACACCACTTGGCATATGTTCAAATGACAAACCGTTGTCTTCGATAACGTTCAAAACTCTTCTTCCAAAACCAAGCTCATTATTCATCATAGACTTTTCAAGTGCAATACCAATAAAGTCTTTTTTGCCTGCAACACCTGTAATTATGCTATCTTCCCTTTTATACTTTCCGTCAAAGAAATGCGTTGTAGGAACGATAAACGTGCCTTTTGCCGAAGGGTTAAAGGTGTTTTTGATATTGATTGGAATATCACTTTTTCTCACGGGGAAAATAGAATCGGGGTGTAAAACGTTAGCGCCCATATAAGAAAGCTCTCTAAGCTCTTTATAGGTAAGAACGTCAATAAGTTCAGCATTTTCTACAAGACGAGGATCGCATTTCATAAAGCCGTCAACGTCAGTCCAGTTTTCATAAATATCTGCATTTACTGCTCTTGCAATAATTGCTCCGCTTATGTCCGATCCGCCTCTGGAGAATGTTTTTACTGAACCGCAGGGGAGAACTCCATAGAATCCGGGAATTACTGCATTCTTTATGCCTTTAAGCTTTTTAGCGGTAACTTTATTTGTTAATTCAGCATCAAAGTTGCCGTCTTCGTCAAACTTAACAAGCTCGATAGCGTCAATAAAATCCCAGCCAAAATATGCAGCTGCAATTTTTGCAGAAAGGTACTCACCTCTGCTTACTATATAATCAAGAGAAGCGCCTTCGCTGATATTTTTTCTTATTGTGTTAATCTCGCCCGAAATATCAAATTCTATTCCTAATTCTTCAATAATTGTGTAAAATCTATCAGCAACAGGTTTAAAAGCTTCTTTTACGCTTTGTCCATACTTAATGCTGTCGTTACATTTATAAAGTAAATCTGTAATTTTCGTGTCGGTTTTTTCGCGTTTTCCGGGAGCAGATACTACAACGTAATGAATATCCTGATCCGCAAATACTACGTTTTTTACCTTTTCAATACAAGAAGCGTTAGCCATTGAGGTTCCGCCAAATTTTGCAACTTTCATTATAATCTCCTTATTTTATCTTTCTAGCTTCCATATAATATCTTTTTTCGTTAGCTTCACCCATAGAGAATGTTTTTCTGGGCAAAGGACCATTCTTTGCAATATAATCAAAGAACGAGTTTTTATCTATTGGTTTTAATTCAATACCAATACCATTTTTATTTTTTGCAACCTCAACTAATGAGTTATAGCCATGAATATAGTCAACCGTGCCTCCGTGTTGCTTTAGATAGGCGTCAATATACTGTTGAGTAAGAGCTACTCCTTCAATAGGATCTTTTACGAATGGAATAGTTATTGTCTTTCCGTCCATTATAATGCTTGTTTCACTAGTGCCCTTAACAGCCTCTTTGAATCCATTGATAAATGCTTTTTTATCAACGCCGCACACTAAACGGTGAATAGGCTCGAATTTAAGCCCCTCGTCGTATATATTCACAATTTCTACTAAAGCGTATTTACTGAGCGGGTTATCATCTTTTACACACGCTTTAGCGGTTGCTAAGGAGTGATTTCCATCGCCAACTAAAAACAGTAAGGGACTGCCGTATTTTTCCTTAGAATCGTTATATAACTTATCTAAGGCATTGCACACCTTCTCTGTGTCAGTTATGTTGTAGCCGATAATATGTCCACCGTTCATATTGAGTTCGCCATCATATACCTTCTCACCTTTACCAATAAGAGGCTCAATTACTGTCTTATCCTTGTCGTCGATAAGAAGCATTACGTGAGGAAGCTCTAACAAAGCGTTTTTTCTTATTTCAACTCTGGGGGGGATACGGTCAGCAACAACGCCTTCAGTTCCGCGAATGGGCGCTCTTTGCTCAAAGTCGTTAGAATATGCAGATAAATCGATACAAGCCATTATTCCTCGTCTTGTACCAGCCTCTGTTGTTCGTTCAACTAGTATAGTGCCATTATATTCTTTGAATACGCCTTTTTCCACGTACTCGTGCATTTTTTGATTAATTTTTGAGATTCTTTCGCTATTATCTTTACCCAAAAAACATTCTGGAAAAATAAGAGCGAGTGATGTGGGATCACTCGTCTTGTTTGCTAAAGTATTCCAATACTCAGGCTGAGATGTATACTGATCGCAAGCTACTACGCCCCATTCCCCAACCTTTATGTCTTCGGGAAGAAGAATCTCTCCGAATTTGTAAATTTTCATATATACTCCTTATTTGCAATACTAGCCCGCTAGCCCTACGATTAGTAGCCACATTACTACTGCTACACCTAAAGCAACTGCTTTATATCCAATATTTTTAACGAAAATATTATAGAAAAACTTTTTAATTTTGCTTTTTTTAGAGTTGTCGGACTCATTTATAACAATTTTATTGGTTTCCATAACTAATCTCCTTATTTTCTATCAGACTTAACAGTTCCTTTAAGTCCATAAATCTGCTCAAGAACTTCGTTAAGCATAACGGAATCATAATATCTAACAATCTCACCGCGTCTTGCGACCGAAATAACGCCAGTTTCTTCCGATACAATAATTGCTAGATGTGAATCATATTGTTCCGTTTCGCCTATTGCTGCTCTATGACGAGTTCCAAGTTCTTTGTCAAGCGTTGTATTTTGAGTAAGGGGAAGGAAACATCCTGCCGCCATAATCTTATTGCCTCTAATAAACACGGCTCCATCGTGAAGAGGCGCTTTTGTACTGAATAAGCACTCTATTAATGATGCCGATAAATTTGCATCGATTGTTGTTCCACTTTCGATTATTGCTTCAGGGATATTATCGGGAGCAATAATAATAAGCGCGCCGGTATTCTTTTTAGACATGCTTTGTACTGCTTTTACAATATCTGCAATCGCAGTTCTTAAATCTTCTTCCGAGCAGTTATATTGAATATTGTATGCTCTTTGATACTCTTTACCACTATACAATCTGCGAAGAACTCTCTTCGTATCGTCCGTATAAAGAACAAATATTCCTAACAGTAAAACTAAGAAAAAGTACGTTGCAAGCTTTCCGAGTATGGGCATCTCAGGACGATTTGTAAGAATTATTGCAATAACAGACGAAATTGCGATATACTTAAAGAGTCTTATAGCGTTATTGCGCTTTAAAAACATCATTAATCCATACACTATGAAGAAAGTTACTATTAAATCTAATATGCTAAAAATTATTAAATGCGGTTGGCTAAATGCGTAACCGATTTTACTAAAAAAGTTTTGAAAAAATTCGCCCATTTTATATACCTTTTCCTTATTTTATGTTTAAAATTTCGAGAACGCACGTGTATAGAGCAGTTTTCTCGGCTATTTGTCCGCTTTTAATTCCATAATCAGCAAAAGCTATAATGTCACATATCTTTTTCAATTGAACTACTGTATAGCTTTTTGTCTGTGGAATGATAAATTTTAACGAATGTTCTGAAACTCCGAGATCGGCAGACAGCGTGTCAGAGTCCCTGTTTATGCTTACGTAAAACAATTTTCTGTACTGAGAGTAAAGCATTCCCGTTATAGCAAAAGCCGAATTACCATCGGCAATCATTTTATCAAGATATGCCAAAGTTTTTTCTTTGTCTTTTGTTGCAATAACGTTTGTGAGAGCAAATGTTGCTACTTCCAAATCAGGACTGACTTTTTCTCTTATAGATTGTTCGTCAATAAGATCAGTTTCCGATGCAAGCTTAGCTATTTCTCCGTTTATACGGAATATATACCTATTAGTATAATTAATTAATAGCTTAGTCGCGTTCGTTGTGATTTTAGCTCCGTTTTGTTTTGCAACAGCTGCTACGTAATCGTACAAAAAACTTTCGCTTTGTCTACCGCAATCTATTATCTCGCCAAGCGAGGCAATCTTCTTCATGTTATTTCCAATACTGTCTGATTCAAATACTAAAATTGATGAAGAAGACGGGTTTGCTAAATACTCCTCTATTTTTTTTGAATCTGACGAAAAATCCGTAACAATGACTAATCTTTTATCTGACATAAACGGCAATGCATAACAAGCATCTACAATATCAACAGCGTCCACCTTTCCTTCAAAATACGTAATGTTGAGTTCAGGGAAAGATGTGATGTGTCTTGTAAATAACCTGTGAGCAAAAGAACGTACGCCTGCATCTTCTCCAGTAATAATATAACACGAACGTAATTGTTCGCTCTTAAGATGTCGCTTTAGTTCTGTAAATTTCATGCTAAAACCTTCAAAAAAACAGGATCGTACAGGGTACAATCCTATTGTAATATAATTTTAATTTTTTTGCAATTATATTTATAAAAAAACTTTAAAATTTTTGTGAAAATTAAAAAATATTTTATTAAAATACTCTTTAGAGTATATTTGCATAATTTATCGCAAATTCTTCAATAATAAATTGTGCGGATGATCTTAGCATATTCAAACACACTATTACTTCTTTTTTATCATCTTCATACAAATATCCCTTTAGCATATTTAGTTTTTGAGAAAAATCTTTTATTGTGTTATGGTTTGCAAAGGCTAGAGAAAATCCTTGAAAATCTTTCCATTTTATTTCGATTTTTTTAAAAATTTCAGTAACGTTATTGTTATTTGATATCTTTTCATCAGATAATTTTAACGCAATTTCCATGTT
Source organism: Clostridiales bacterium (assembly GCA_015055625.1). Classification (GTDB taxonomy): domain Bacteria; phylum Bacillota; class Clostridia; order Christensenellales; family Pumilibacteraceae; genus RUG12826. The sequence continues at coordinate 101,875 of SVHU01000001.1, forward strand.
ATCGCAATGCTCAATAAGCTCTTTATAAGTTTTTACAGTAACTATATTTTCAGATACTCCAAAACCTAAAATAATAGCAATAATTAATGATATTATTATTAACTTTTTCACCAGCTAACCCCCTCTTTTATTTGAACTTTTCCACTAATATCAGACCTGTTTGCAACGGCTACATATATGGTTCCATCTTGTCTTACGTCTGCATACAAAACTTGTTTTTCTGAGTTGATATTATTACTAGACAAGAAGTTGGAAATATTGACTTTTTCTACTCCTGTTTTGAGTAGATTAACGTCATTATATTTTCCGTTTTCAATAATAGAAATAGGTAAAAGTACTTCAGATTGAGTGTTTTGACTAGGTTTTTTTATTATACATAATTTGCCGTTAGTTTCAACTATAACGTAGGCTACATCCATAATATCAGCTGTTCCCATACCACTAATTGATTCTATAAGATCGCTAGCACTCATATTAAGCTTAGATAAGCTTTCACTATTAATGCCGTTTTTATCGAAAACTAGTACCGAATCGCCTGCAGTAAGTTTTCTAACAAATACACTTTTTTTACTTAAAAAAGCAATAGATATTTCAAGAAAAGCTAATGTAAAAACGGGAATAATACCAAAATATAGCGGAATTGATGGATCATTCATTGGTAAGCACGCAACCTCTGCAATAATTAATGTTATTACTAGTTCGTGTGGTTGCATTTGTCCAAGTTCACGCTTACCCATAATCCTAACGGTTATAAATACAAGAAAGAAAATGATTATAGATTTAATAAAAACTACCAACATAATATTGGTAGTCTTGACATTTAATATATTATTTATACAAATTACAGGGAAGAAATGTACGAACAAACGAGATCTTCGCTCTTTATTGCAGCTTTTTGAACAAAGGCGTAGAAGTTATCTACTGCTTCATCGTTTCCGTTATCAGATATAGCTCTAATAGCAACAAATCTAATTCCTAAATTCTTACATGTGTGATTTATAGCTCCACTTTCCATATCATAAGCAACTGCGCCGAATGTTTGTGTTATAGAAGCTGATTTTGCACTGCTGGCAATAAATTGATCGCCTGTTGCAACAATGCCTGCGACGAACGAATAACCGCGTTCTGATGCAATTTCAGACAGAGAATCCACAAGATTAGCATCGCAATCCAAAAATGGACTGTCAAATCCGTGAACTTGTCCCAAAACTAACCCATCAGGTGTTCCATCGTAATCATGCTCTACAGTCTGTGTTGAAATAACAATATCGCCTTGCTTTAAGGTTTTATAGCCACCAGCAACGCCAATATTAATAATTACGTCAACATCATATTTGACTTTCATAAGCATAGTTGCTGTCGATGCGTTAACTTTACCTATACCGCATTTACAAACAACAATTTCCTTATTGTAAATAGTTCCGCAAGTAAAAGCGTAATCTTTGTAGGAATATTCGGATTTATTGTCTAATTTTTTTATGATCTCGTCAATTTCAATGCTCATTGCACCAATTATTCCAATCATAGCTAATCTCCTTTTTACACGAAAAAACAGACGGTTACGCCGTAACCGTCTAATTTTTCCTTTAATACGATTATTTAACTCTTTCCATGTATGTTCCAGTTCTTGTATCAACACGAATCTTTTCGCCGATGTTAACAAAGAGAGGAACCTGGATATTATATCCTGTTTCAAGAGTTGCGGGCTTGTTTCCAGCCTTAGAAGTATCACCCTGAATACCGGGTTCTGTTTCAGTAACTTCCAATACTACGAAGTTGGGGGCTTCAACGCTGAATGCGTTACCCTTATAAAACTGAATTGTAACGTCCATTTCTTCCTTAACAAATTGCATTGCATCTTCTACAATGTCATAATTAAGGGGAAGCATGTCAAACGTTTCCATATCCATAAAGTAATAGATATCTCCATCACGGTAAGAGAACTGCATTTGTTTTCTTTCAATAACTGCCTCGGGGTACTTGTCAGTAGGATTGAAAGTGTTTTCAATTACTTGTCCTGTTACTACGTTCTTAAGCTTCGTACGAACGAAAGCCGCACCTTTACCGGGTTTAACGTGTTGAAAGTCAACAACACTGTAAACCTTGCCATCCATTTCGAATGTCATACCTTTTCTGAAATCACCTGCTGTAAGCATAAAAACCTCCTAAATTTTAATTTCCTTGCTTAAATTTGTTAAATTTATAATACCGTCATTTTTTATAACGACTATATCCTCGATTCGGATTCCACCCTCGCCCTCAAAATAAACTCCGGGTTCGACTGAAATAACCATATTTTCTTTTAAAACTTCTTCGCTTCGTTGCGATGTGTAAGGGCGTTCATGCACATTAATACCAATGCCATGACCTAAAGAATGGGAAAATTCATCTTTATAACCGTGGGCTAACAAATATTCGCGAGCCATACTATCAACTTCGCGACAGGTAAGTCCTGCTTTTAAGTTAGTTAGGACAAACTGTTGTGCCTCGTATACAATTTTATGAATTGAAGCCAATTTTTTATCTGGCTCACCCAAGCAAAAAGTTCTCGTCATGTCACCACAATATCCGTTAACTTTAGCACCTATATCGATAAGAATTATATCGTTCTTAGCAAGCTTTCTATCTGAAGATGGAACATGATGAGGACACGCAGACGCACTACCAAAACATACTATATTGGGAAACGCTGGTTCACTAGCTCCGTTTTTGAGCATTGCGTAAGTTATCATATCTGACACTTCTTTTTCTGACATACCTATCTTTATGGAAGGTATTACATCGTTAAATGCTTTTATGGTAACTTCTTCAGCTATCGTAATCTTTTCAATCTCCGCTTCAGTTTTTATAACACGTTTATCAGCAATGTCATTGCTAGCTGGCACAAACTCATAGCCTGGAAGTTCATTTTTTAGATGCTCAAAATCAGATACAGTCATAGCATCGTTTTCAAAACCTAAAACTTTTGCTTTTGCTAACTCTAGCTGTTTTGCAATAACTTGATACATATTTGACGCGCTTGATTGAATCACAACAAAACCAACCGCTAATTTTCTGGCTTCGCTATCGTAACGACTGTCGGTAATAAGAACTTTCTTCTTTGCCGATAAAATTACACAGCCGAACGATGATCTAAACCCCGAAAAATAGTATCGGTTGTCTTCGTCAAATATTAGTAAGGTATCATAGTTATTGAACATTAAACCACCTACAAATATATTCTATCATACTTTTATAAAAAAGTTAAATGTTTTTGTGATATTTTTTAATTTTTAATGCATCTTCGCTCATTGTTCCGTCGGATTCGCAAATAATTACAGGCGTCATATTATATTCATCTATAATTTTTGCCAACGGTTCATACTCGGGACCGTATTTTTCATCCTCGAACGTTAGATGTTTAATTTCACCTTTATTTCCGAACATAATCTTTGAAAAATGAATATGTATGTTTTTAGCTTTCTCTTCGCCGAGATGCTCAAACGTATAATCAATGATTTTACGGTAATCGTCAGATGTTTTCAGCGATCCTTGAGAATACGAATTAATGTGTCCAAAATCAAAACACGGAATAAGATGCTTGTCTACTTTACAAAAATCAACTATTTCTTGATAAGTGCCAATTTGCATAGTTTTTCCCATTGTTTCTGGGCAAAGCACGTAATCGTCAAAAGGCAAAGTTTCTGAAAACATATGCATCATTGCAATTAAATTCTCTTTTGCTCTTGCCACCGCGTTTTCTCTAGTATCTTTACCGCAGCTTGCCGGATGAAAAACAACTCTGTTTCCGCCCATTTTTTTTGCAGCAATTATAGAGTCATAAACGTATCCGAAAGTTTTTTTAATCATTTCCGGATCCGGATTTGACAAATTGGTATAATATGGCGCGTGAACTGAAAGCGCAATATCGTATTTTCCCATTTCTACCGCGATCTTCTGAGCCGTTGCGTCAGATATTTTCACTCCTCGTCCAAAAGAATATTCAAACGCATTTAGCCCAATTTCTTTAAGCCATGCGGGGGCTTGATAAGTATGTTCGCGCCCGCTCTCATAAAATGCTATGGAATTTCCCGAAGGTCCGATTCTTATCATAAAGCTTTCTCCCAATTCATATCTTTAGCTATTTGATCTCTAAGATCTTCTTTTAAGTCAAATTTCTTTATATCGCGTAAATATTTGATAAATACAACCGTAACGGTTTCACCATATATGTCGCTATCAAAATCCTTAATCAACGTTTCAATAGATATAGTCATATCGTTAAAAGTAGGCTTTTTACCGACGTTTGTTACCGATACGTACTCTTTTCCGTTTACTGTTATATAAGTGCCATACACGCCTTCTTTGATTATAAGCTTGTTTCTTTCAAGTAATAGGTTTGCTGTTGGAACTCCAAATAGATGACCAACACCTCTGCCTTTTATAACTTTAGAAGTTATCGAATATGGACTAAATAATAAACGATTAGCTTCTTCTATCTTTCCTTTAAGCAAGAAACTCTTTATCATAGAGCTAGAAATTTTATCATTAAAAGCGGATTCTTTTTCGGTAACGAATAAATCAATTCCATTTTGTTTGCAATAGGTAGATAAATATTCTACGTTTCCTTCGCCTTTATAACCAAAAGTAAAATCATAACCACAAAAAATTGCTTTAACGTCAACTAAATCTGTAATTTTTTTCAAAAATTTGTCTTTAGGCGTTGTCATACATTCTTCGTTGAAAACAAAAGGAATTACGTTATCTACACCAATCTCATCCATTAATTTTTTTCGTTCTTCATAAACATATATCATATCACCTTTAAAGCGAGATATTCCATTGTCTTTGAACGTAAACACCGCAGACTCGCATCCATGAGATTGCGCATATTTTATAGCGTTACCAATTATTTTTCTATGGACAATGTGCAAAGAATCGAAAAAACCTAACGCCAGAGCAACCGATTTATTTGTTTGTGTCAATATTTCTTTCATTAATCTCTTAAATACGTCTTAACTCTTATTTTTCCATCTATTATTTCACCAACGCCAAAAAGTTCATTTTTACAATATACAATGAACGGTTCTTCTAAATCTTCAGGAGCGTCAGGTCTAAGTCCGTTATTGAGCTTTGTGTAAAAGCTATCAGGCACGTCATATCTCGTATACGGTTCTAAAACCTTTTCTAATGGAATAATTGCATCTTTGCCAAGTATTTTTAACTCATCTAAAGTTATACTGTTCTTAACTGTAAAATTACTGCAAAATATTCTTTTAATTGAAGTCATTGTTGCAAGCGAATTAAGCGCATACGCAATGTCACGACATATACTTCTTATATACGTTCCTCCGCTACAATGAATTTGGAACATATATTTGTTTTCGCCTGTTTTATATAGCAATTTCAGGTCGTAAATTTTAATTTTGCAGGGTTTAAGATTAAACTCCTTACCCTCTCTAGCTAAGTCATAAGCACGTCTTCCATTGATATTTTTTGCGGAATACTTGGGTGGAATTTGATCACAATCGCCAATCATACGATTACAAACTTGTTTAATATCTTCTTCTGACGGAATAATATCTGTTCGGGCTATTTCTACCCCATCACCGTCAATAGTATCCGTTTCATAGCCAAAATCAAACTCTGCTTCATACACCTTATCTTTTTTTAACATAAGGTCAAAAAGCCTTGCCCCTTTGCCTATTCCAACTAGCAAAACACCTTCGCCTTGCGGATCCAAAGTTCCCATATGTCCGACTTCTCTAGTAGAAAGAATTTTTCGTATAACGGAAACAACGTCTTGACTGGTAAATCCCTTAGGTTTGTAGATATTTAGTAGCCCTTTCATTAATCTTCCATTCCGTCCGTAATAGATTTTAATATTTTGCTAATACAATCCTCGTAGTAACCATTTACTACACAACCTGCAGCCAGCACGTGCCCGCCACCGCCAAAAACCTGTGCAGATTGAGCAACGTTTACATTTTTAGATCGGAAACTAACCTTATAGCTGTGTTGCGCTTGCTGTGTCATACATACAGATACGTCAACGCAACCAATTCCCATTCCAAAATCAATTATACCCTCAGTGTCCGTCATTATGCAATCACAATCTTTTAGCATTTGCGATGTTATAGTAATTATTGCAATACGGTTATCCTTATAAAATCTAATATTATTGAGAGCTTTTGCTAACAATTTTGTTCTTTTTATGGAATTATTACGGTACAACATATCGTGTATATATTGAGGGTTAAAGTTGTACGTTATAAGATCTCCCGCCATAGCAAACGTTTTAGGTGTTGTGTTGTTGTGCTTAAAATGTCCAGTATCAGTAGACAACCCAGTATAAAGATTTTCGGCAATAACGTCATCAAAAACGTTATCTTCTTTGAGTAAGTAATATATCACTTCACACGTACTGCTAACGTCTTGAACAAAATTAAATTTACCAAACTTTGTATTTGTTGCGTGATGATCTATATTGATGGACGCTTTACAGTTCTTAAACGTCGTATAATACGATCCTAATCTTAATTCGTCAGCGCAATCAACCGATATTGCCAGATCATATGAAGAAAGTTTAATTTTATTAACATCATTAAAATTCTTCATAAACGAATACTGTTCAGGTAGCACAGAATCTACCACAAAATCAACGGATGCTCCGCGATTTTCTAGTATCCTTTTCATTGCTAATCCCGAACCAAAGCAGTCACCGTCAGGTCTAACGTGTCCTACAATCAATACGTTTTTAGCACCATTTACACAATCAAGCAATTTCATATATAGGTAAATATCCTTTCTTTATTTTTTTATCTGCTCCAATATAGAGTCGATTTTTGCGCTATACTCCATAGAGTCGTCTAGGAAAAACGTTAGTTGAGGAATTGTACGAATATCCTTAAAATACATGGACATTTCCTTACGGATAAATCCCGCGCAGTGACAAACAGCCTCAAAAGCTTTTTTTGCTTCTGATTTTTCACCATAAATACTTAAATATACTTTAGCAGTTTTTAAGTCTTTTGCGCAGTTTACCGATAATACACTTATCATTTTACCTGCAACTCTAGGATCCTTAATCTTGTTGTTTATAATATCGGATATATTTTTTTGCATTTCGCCGTTAAGACGATCCATTCTAAAGTTCATCCGATTATTTCTCCTCTTCCATTACGTAAGACTCGATTTCGTCAAGCTCCTTAAATCCAATAAATCCTTCTACGCTAATACCACATTCATATCCTGCTGCAACTTCTTTAGCATCATCTTTGAATCTCTTAAGGTTATTGATAGGACCTTCGAAAATTTTAACGTTGTCACGGAAAATTCTAACGTGAGAATTGCGAACGATTTTACCGTCAAGAACGTATGAACCTGCAACTTCGCCAACTGAAGAAATCTTAAATACGTTACGCACTTGTGCTCTTCCAGTAATAACCTCTTTATACTTAGGAGCAACAAGTCCTTTCATTGCGTTGGTTATGTCGTCAATAGCGTCATAAATTACACTATAAAGCTTAATTTCAGTGCCTGCATTTTCTGCAGTCGCCTTAGCTTCAGAGTCAGGACGAACGTTGAATCCGATAATAATTGCATTAGAAACGCCTGCAAGCATAACGTCAGACTTATTAATTGCGCCTACGCCACCGTGAACAACAACAACCTTTACTTCGTCGTTAGTAAGCTTTTCCAATGAGGCTTTAAGAGCTTCAACAGAGCCTTGAACGTCACCCTTAACTATAATGTTAAGCTCTTTCATTTGACCTTCATTAATCTTGTTAAATACGTCGTCAAGGGTAACTTTTTGATTTTGATTTGCAGCTTCATTCTTAAGCTTAGCTTCTCTTTCGCTAATAACCTGCTTAGCCATCTTTTCGTCGTCAACAACAAATGCAGTATCTCCAGCATTTGGAACGTCGGAAAATCCGAGCACTGAAACGGGAGTGGAAGGACCTGCTTCCTTAATATTTCTACCCTTATCATCAACCATTGCTCTAATACGTCCAGACGTTACGCCTGATACAACGTAATCGCCAACATGCAACGTACCGTTTTGAACAATGATATTTGCAACAGGTCCTTTGCCCTTATCAAGTTTAGACTCGATTATAGAGCACTTTGCCTGACGCTTGGGATTTGCGCGATAGTTATTATACTCAGCAAGGAAAAGAATACTTTCAAGAAGATTTTCAATACCAATACCTTTTTTAGCGGAGATAGGAACGATCATTGTGTCGCCACCCCATTCTTCAGGAACAAGTTCATGGTCTGTCAATGTTTGCTTTACTTTTTCGATATTAGCACCAGGCTTATCAATTTTATTGATTGCGACAACAATAGGAACGTTTGCAGCTTTAGCGTGATGAATAGCTTCAATAGTCTGAGGCATAATACCATCATCAGCTGCAACGATAAGTATTACAATATCGGTTACAAGCGCTCCACGAGCACGCATTTCAGTAAATGCTTCGTGTCCGGGAGTGTCAAGGAATGTAATAGTTTCACCCTTGCATTGAACTGAATATGCACCAATATGCTGAGTAATACCACCGGCTTCTCCGGCAGCAACGGTAGTTTTTCTTATAGCATCCAAAAGTGAAGTTTTACCATGATCAACGTGTCCCATAACAGTAATAATGGGAGGACGTTTAACAAGATCTTCTTCCTTATCTTCTTCCTCATGTAGAGCTTCAAGCTGTTCCTCTTTGGTTTGTTCAAGCTTAAGCTCAAGCTCTACGCCTAATTCGTTTGCAACAAGTTCCATTGTTGCAAAATCTACTACGCCATTAATATTGGTCATAATACCCAAAATCATTAATTGTTTAATAATTTCTTGAGCGGTTTTACCAATTTTTTCACTAAGAATTTTAACGGTAAGATTTTCAGTAGTAATAACTGCCTTTTCAATCTTAACAGGCTGGAATACGTGAACCTCTTTAGCTTTCTTGTTCTTAAGCTTTCTAGTACCCATTCTTTCTTCATCAAAGTCCTCAGTAATAAAGCCTTTGCGAATTAGAGTACGCTTATTCATGCTCTTCTTATCTTCAACTTGCTTATTAAGATCTCTTTTTTTGTCGTTAACACGTCTATCCTTTGTTCCTGTAATAGGCGGAAGAGATGCAGTAGCCGATGGTCTTGCAGGTTTTTGCTGAGATGTCTTGCTAGCACCTGCAGATTGATGTTTGTTTTCACCAACAGATTTATCGAAAGCTGGTTTTTCAAAGGGCTTACCACTCTTTTCAAACGTCTTTTCTTTTGTAAAATTCTTTGTACGATTAAATTGACCGTTTTTATCCGTAGATGTAGAACGGGGAGCCTTGGGAGGCGCTGTATTAGGAATAAAGTCAATTTTCTTTACGTAGCTTGGAACTGAAACTTCAGTATTAGTAAGCTTTACGCCCTCTACTTTTTGCTTTTGCTTTGTGGGCTTTTGAGGCTCGACTTTAGGTTCTGCCTTCACCTCAACAGTAGAAGTTTCAGCGATCTTCTTTTCAGCTTCTTGTACTGTTTCTTGTACAACAGGCTTCTCTTCTTTAATTTCTGGGGTTACTTCAACTGTGGGCGCAACTTCAACAACTTCCTGTACGGGAGGTAAAGGCTTCTTTGTTGTTTTCTTCTCTTCAGCAATATTTTCAGGCGTTTCAGTTTTATTCTTTTGAGCTGCCGAAGCAATAGCGCCATCAATTCTACGCATTACGTCCCTAAGTCTATACTGAAGAGTTGCAAAAGATTCGCTACCCTTTTCCTTGTTTCTGAGCAACGTATTAATTTTTTGAATACTCTTTTCGTTGTTTATTTTTTTGTCAGTCGTCATATTAGCCAAATTAATTACCCTCCGAAATCAATTCGTAATCGTCGTTTATGTTTTTCAAAATTTCGTTAGCCATATTTTTATCTTTAACGGCTATGGCTTTGCCTCCCCTATGAATAATCTCTTCCAGCGGACGCTTAGAAAGTATTATTGGGGTTTTGGTATTTTCTTTTAACAGTTGTTTGAGAGAATTCTCGCTAAGCGAAGAACAAGCAATTATAACGTGCTTTGATTTGCACGAAGGAATATTGTCTACCCCAAACACTGTTTTTGATGCCCTTATTGCGAAGTTGAGCATAGTTTGTATCTTATCTGACAATTTCTAAAAACTCCTTTTCTAGCTTCTGATAAGTTTCTTGCGCTATCGCAATTTTGAAAGCTCTGTCAAGAGCGTGTGTTTTTTCACATTTGCATATACAACCATTTTTGCAAACATATGCGCCTCGTCCATTTTTTTTACCTGTAAGATCTATAACAATATCATCTTCAGTTTTCAAAATTCTTACGAGATCTTTCTTGTCAAACATTTGCTTGCAAACGATGCACATTCTTTGCGGTATTTTTTTTGTGATCATTATTATTCAAGATCTCCAAGGTCTTCGTCAAATACGTTTTCAAAGTCTGGTTGAGCAACTTCTTCTTCAACGTGCTCTTCAACTTCTTCATTTTGACTTGCAACAATTGAAGAATAAGGCTTAACGTCAATCTTCCAGCCAGTAAGTTTTGCTGCAAGACGAGCATTTTGTCCGTCTTTACCAATTGCAAGTGAAAGCATGTCGTCCATAACTATAACCTTTGCGGATCTAGCTTCGTCGTTCACTTGAACCATAACAACCTTAGCTGGCGAAAGCGCTCTTGCGATAAACTCTAAAATATCAGGATCCCAAGGAATAATGTCTATCTTTTCGCCACCGAGTTCAGCTAGAATGGTATTTACACGCATTGCTCTGTTACCAACGCACGCGCCTACTGCATCGATGTTCTTATCTTCGCAGTAAACCGCCATCTTGGTTCTATATCCAGCTTCTCTTACAATGGATTTAATAGAAATAAGTCCGTTTGCAATTTCGGGAACTTCCATTTCGAAAAGCTTTTTAACAAATCCAGGATCGCTTCTAGAAATCATAATTTGAGGACCGTGCTGACCAGCCTTAATGCGCTTTACGTATACTTTAATGGATGAACCTATTACGTATCTATCAGAAGGAGCCTGATCACGAGGAGCAAGTACAGCTTCGATATTTTTGCTAATCTCAACGTATACGTTATCATCTTCGATTCTACGTACAACGCAAGAAATAATCTCGTCTTCTTTAGAAGAAAGCTCAGAAAACGCCATTTCACTTTCAACTTCACGAAGCTTTTGCATAATAACTTGTCTAGCAGTTTGTGCAGGAATACGGTCGATATCTTTAGAATTAATTTCTTCTGTAACGATATCACCTACCTTGTATTTTTTGTTGATAAGGCGAGCATCTTCAAGACTGATTTGAGTGTCTTTGTCTTCTACAATCTCAACAACCTTCTGAAAAGCTATAACTTTTATAGAATTTTTTTCAGGTACAAGTTTTACTTCGATTGCCTTGGGAGTTCCAGTTTGCTTTTTATAAGCAATGGTAAGAGCTGTTTCTAGAGCTTCGATGAAAACTGTTTTCTTAATACCTTTACTTCTTTCAAGTTCCTCTAATGCAAGGAAAAAGTCTTTGTTTATCATTATTAGATTCCTCCAAATTGTTTTTTATTCAAATTTTACAAGCGGACGAGCAATAGCAATCTTACTATTCTCAATTTTAATTTGCTTGCCTTCGCATTCTATCTCTGTTGTGTTTTCATTGTGAGATAAAAGTGTACCTTCGTATATTTTCTTTCCCAGCATAGGAGCGTATAATTTAATTTCCACTTCCTTTCCGTAATTTCGTTCAAAATCTCGCTGTTTCTTAAACGGTCTGTCAAGGCCCGGTGAAGACACATTAAGAGTGTACGGCTCGTCATTTGTGGGATTAAGTTCGTCTAGTAACGGATCTATGGTAACCGATACCTTTTCGCAATCATCCAATGAAACGCCTGCTGGAACATTATCGATGTAAACAGTTAACGTTGCATCACTGCCTTTCTTTACAAATTCCACATCAACTATTTCATATCCCAGCTCTTGGATTGCAGGATTAATTTTTTCAAAAATTTTATCAGTTATTTTCTCCATTCTAAGCTCCTATAAAAAGATTTAAGAGCGAACCTTTTCGTTCACTCTTAAGCATACTAACTATTAAGCAATCATATTCTATCATATATTTGTAATATATGCAAGCAAAATTAAGCTTTATATATGTTTTTTTTCTCAAAAAAAATTTTTAATCCGTCTAAGACATAAATTCAGCCAGTTTTAAGAAAACTTTAGCATTTACTAATGTATCATAATACGCTCTGTGTGCGTGTTCATTTACTATTCCAAAGTAAGCTGCAACCGTGCCCAACTTATTGTTTTTTAATCCTTTAATATATGTTTTGGATATCGGAAAAGTGTCTTCGTAATGATGATTAAACCTAATATGAAACGGTTCTCCCTCATGGTTTAATAAAGGAAGATCAAAGTTTGCAATGTTATGACCTACAAGAATTGAACCGTCCGCAAATTTTTGAAAATCCGGAAGAACTTCTTCTATCGTAGGAGCATTAGCTACGTCGTCATCAGTTATTGAAGTAAGATCTGTAATTCTTTGAGGGATTGCTATACCTGGATTTACAAAAGTTGAAAAATCTTCTTTAATAACGCCGTCCACTATCTTAAACGCGGCAATTTCGATTATTTTATCAAAGGTAGGACTAAGCCCTGTACTTTCAAGGTCAAAAACTACAAATGTTTTACCTTTAAGATAAGGTGCTACTTCCTTATCAGGAGCAAAGAGATTAACTTGCTCTAATTCTACGTAAGGTTTTGGGAATACAGTCTTGTATTCTTTTTCAACAACATGCACAAACTTATTTTCAGTAAAGTCGCTTGGCAAGGTACATAAAGATAAATCTCTTACAAATATATCGTGTGTTGTTTCACCCTTAAAAGTACTCTCTTTTATATCGCCCCGTACAACGACTTGCTTGCCATTTTTAAGCATATTAATTTTTTCGATATTGTTAGAACGTGGGAAAATAAGGCATTTAACCTCGCCAGTATAATCCTTTAGCGTAAACTTGTAAAAAGGTTTTCCTTCCGTTTCCCCCTCCTTTGGTTTTCGGCGCAACTCTTGCCAGTTGTAGATTTCTCCACATACAACCGCAGTTTCCTTAAGATTTGGAACGTCGCACGCATAAGTAGCTTTATCGTATATAATATTACCAATAAACTCTTCAACGTTTTCAGGTGTAATATAGCGACCATCTGGCCTTTCTAAAACCAAAGTTATTTCAGGCTCATTAACTTCTTCTAAAAACTCATCTATTTCATCCTTCTCTTTTATTTCTTCAATAGGATCAAAGTAAAATCTGATATTTTCGCAATAAGAATTATACAAAAACTCGTTAAGCGCTTTATCAACACCTTTGTCTTTAATATATTCACAAGCTGTTTCAGGCAATTTTAACCTAACTTCCACTTCGTTATTATTTTTTGTAGATGACAAATTATTTACGTTGATAAGAGCAGAAATGGACGGATATACCTTAAAAAACTCAATAAAATCCTTCTTAAAAAACTCTAAATCAAAGTGACTCATAGTAAGAATAACATCAATGTCGGCTTGCGAATTGATAATACTTTTTATTGTTAGTATAATTTTTTTCGTAGCTGAAATAACATCCGAACGCTTTTCTTCCGGATAAATAAGATAAACTTCAATTCGTTGACTTTTTACATAAACATTTACTTCCGTAAGTTTTATGTAATCGAATTCTCCGTTTGTCAATTCATTGAATTTTCTAATTAGAAGTGGCGTCAAAAGTTATCAATTCTCCTCTTTATTTCACTCAAAATCTCATCTGTTGCAATCTTTTTTACAACATTACCTTTTTCAAATATTACAGCTTGACCATTACCTCCACCCGCAAATCCAAAATCAGCGTCACGAGCTTCTCCTGGTCCATTAACAATGCATCCCATTGCAGCAATCTTTATTTTCTTTTTAGTATTTTTTGTGTATTCGGTCAATTCTTTTACAATGGATTCTAAATCGTATTTACATCTAGAACAAGTAGGACAAGACACTATTTCACAAAAGTCTTCTTTTAGACCAATAGCCTTAAGTATATTTTGAGCAACTTCTACTTCTTGTATAGGATCTCCGGTAAGAGAAACTCTTATAGTGTCGCCAATACCGTCTAACAGCAAAGATCCTACGCCAATTGATGATTTTATCATGCCCATAGTTGAATAGCCACTTTCAGTTACGCCAACATGTAGAGGATATCCCATTAAATATAGTTTACGATAAACTTCTACCGTAGTCTTAACGTCACTAGATTTTGCCGATAAAACGATATCATAAAATCCGAATTTTTCTAATATTTCAACGTGGCGTTGAACACTTTTAATCATAGCGTCTGCACCAAAACCGTACGTTTTAGATATTTCTTTTTCCAGTGAGCCGGAGTTTACTCCTATTCTAATAGGTACGCAATTTTGCTTACAAGCTGATACAACTTCCGCTACGTTTTTTTTAGAGCCAATGTTTCCAGGGTTAAATCGAATTTTTGCGTATCCTGCATCTGCAGACATTACTGCAAGTTTATAATCAAATTGAATATCTGCAACTAACGGCATATCAATTTTCTTGATAAGTCTTTTGGAAACCTCTACGTCTTCATTATTGTTTACAGCAAGTCTTGCAATATCACAACCTGCTTCTTGCAAGCGCTGTAATTGCAAAAAGGTTGCGTCATAATCAGACGTAACCGTATTAGTCATCGACTGTACTGCAATAGGTTTTCCTCCACCTATTGTAATATTTCCAATTTTGACTTCTTTTGCCATACTATCTCCTTATAGGATAAAATGAAGAACATCTATAATAAGAACAAATCCTAAAAGCAAGAATAGGCCTGCCATGTGGATATAGCTTTCAACCTTTCTGCTTATAGGTTTTTTACGTATCCATTCAATAGTTGTAAAAACAACTTTACTTCCGTCAAGAGCTGGAATAGGTAATAAATTAAATATTCCCAAATTACTAGCTAATAACGGCAATAATAAGAACAGGTTTCTCCAATTCATTTGCGTCATCTTTGCCATTTCGTCAATAGTTCCGACTGTTCCAGTCATTTGCGTTACAGGAACTTGACCAGTAAACAACATAAATAACGCTTTAATTACTGCAAAGGAAAGATCAAACGTGAAGGGTACAAATTCCCTAAATGCATACCCTACATCGTGCACGTATTCATAGCTTGCGCTAAATCCAATTTTACCCTCAGATGTTGTTATAGTACCATCTGGATTTTCATAACTAATAGTTTGTTTTACAACGTTAATTGTCACGTTTTCCCCATTACGTATTACGGTAAACGTGAGATTTTCGCCCGCTTTAGAAATTAAATAATCATACGATTTTTCTTCGGTAATAGCAATTCCATCAACCGCAATTATCTTATCTCCAACAACTAATTCTTGGTTATACCCAACACCTGTATCTGGATTTATAGCAATGTCAGCAACCACAGGGGTAATTGATGGACGACCAACAACTAAAAGAAAAATAAGCGAGAAAATAAATGCGGATAAAATATTGGCCAACCCTCCCGAAATAAGTACGATAATTCTCTTCCATGGAGCTTGTTTAACAAACGCCTTAGGGGCATTTTTATCCTCTTCTATGGGAGTTTCTTCCTTTACTACGTCTTCCTCAAATGGCTCTTCAGGCTGTTTGTTTTCACTTAAGCCCTCTTCGTCTTCAAAAGCACAAAAACCACCAAGAGGTATAAGTCTTATAGAGAACTTTTCTCCTGTGGTTTTGTTTGTTTTACTAAATATTGCAGGTCCAAAGCCAATAGAAAACTCATTAATCTTGAACTTTAAAATTTTGCCTGCAACGTAATGTCCAGCTTCGTGAATGGTTATCATAACCATTAGCACAAGTATAGCAATTAAAATATAAAAAATAAAAGATAGTTGCATTAAATCCTCAAAATATTTTTGTAGTCCATTGCAGTTTTTGCCGTTATTTCATCAAATATGTTTTTCACATCGGAAACAGAGTTGATTTTGAAATATTCAGTTTTTTCATAAATACTTTTAACAAGCTTTTGAATATCTACAAATCCAATTTTTCTGCTCAAAAATAATTCAACGGCTTTTTCATTTGCACAGTTTAACACACACGGCGCACTTTTTCCTTGTTTAATGCTGTCTTTAGCAAGTTTTGGTAAATAAAACAGATCTTCTTTAGGTTGAAAGAAAGTTAAATTTTTATCAAAAACAAAGTCTGGAGTTGCCGTAGGTATTCTATCAGGATAAGTAAGAGCAAGCTGTATGGGCAATTCCATAGTTGGATTAGACAATTGAGCAATAATCGCTCCGTCCTTATATTTTACCATAGAGTGAATGATTGACTGAGGATGTATAATATAATCGACATTATTACAATCAAAAAGCCATCTAGCCTCTATAAGCTCTAATCCCTTATTCATCATAGTTGCACTGTCTACTGAAATCTTTTTTCCCATTTTCCAATTAGGATGAGTAATAGCCTGTTCAACCGTTATCCCGTCAAAATCAGAAATATTGTTGTAAGAAAAGAAAGGTCCTCCGCTTGCTGTAAGAATAATCTGCTCTACGTCTTCGCTTTTTCCAGCGGTCAAACACTGCCACACAGCAGAATGTTCACTATCAACAGGTAAAATGTTTACGTTATTGATTCTAGCAAGTTCCGTAATATATTCTCCTGCGCAAACTAACGATTCTTTGTTAGCTAATGCAACCCTCTTCTTTGCCTGAATGGCGGAAACTACTCCGTCAAGACCTGCCATACCAACAACTGCACAAACAACCGTATCCACTAAACTAGACGAAGCACACTCAACTAAAGCGTCTTTTCCCGCAACAACGCTACATGGATAGCACGTATTAAAGTTTTTAGCATAATTTTCATTTGTTATACCTACAATGGATGGTCTAAATTCTTCAACAATTTTTTGTAGTGAAATTATATCCGTATGCGCTGTAACTGCTTCTACTTTAAATTTATCAGGATTTCGTCTAACAATATCTAAAGTTTGTAACCCAATTGAGCCAGTGCATCCCAATATAGCAAGTTTTTTCATATAAACCTCTAAAACAACTTAAAGATGGCGAAAAATCCAAATACAAAAATACCAGCAACAAGAACACCATCTATTCTATCCATAAAACCGCCATGACCAGGTAAGAAGTTTGAATAATCTTTTACTGCACAATAACGTTTAATATATGAAGCAATTAAATCTCCCGATTGACACGCTACGGACACTCCCAGTCCAATTGCAGTATACAACAAGAGGTTTTCAAGCGGAGTTGCCATAATAGGCTCCATACCCAAAAATCTTGCGTTCATTAGCACGTAGATAATTATACCACTTAAAATTCCACCAATCAATCCACCAATTGCACCAGATATTGTTTTATTTGGGCTAACTTGAGGAGCTAGTTTTTTACCCTTAATTGCAGAACCAACAAACAATGCCATAGAATCGATTAGTGACGTTGCTCCAAAAACAAAAAGAATACCTGCTTCTCTATATGCTTCGCCTACGTAATTAACTGCAAGTAGATATGATAAAAGTCCTAATGGGTAGATAAGAATAAATAATGTGCTAATAACGTTTGCCATACTATATTTTTTATTAAACATAGTAATTATAAAACTTATCACTATCATCACAATTAGTGATGCAAAGCTTGCCGAAATACCCCAATTACCACGACCTGCCCAGTTAGAAACTCTAAAAGCAACGTATCCAACAACTACTTGAGCATAAACACAAGGCTTCATTGCTGACGCAAATTTAGCCTCAATTACGTGCATCATTTCGTATGATGCTGTGAACATAAATATAAGTACTAGTACATCGTAAAATATTGCGTTAAAAGCAATAGCTGGCAAAATAAGTCCAACGTATAGCACAGCTAAAAATATTGACGTAATTAATCGTCTTTTCATAATTACTTTACCTTTCCGAATCTTCGGTCTCTAATATTGTAATTTTCTAATATTTCTATAAGTTCTTCTTTGGAAAAATCTGGCCAAAGCGTTTTTGTGAAATACAGCTCTGAATATGCGCATTGATAGAGTAAAAAATTACTAATACGCATTTCTCCGCCTGTTCTAATTATTAAATCGGGATCAGGAATGCCTGTGGTATATAAATAAGATGCGAAAGTTTTCTCATCAACCTCAATTCCAGCCTTAATAGCGTCGTTTACAGCTTTAATAATTTCGTTTCTTCCGCCATAACCCATAGCAATGTTAAAAACGCCTTTCGGGTCGTTAATAGCAGTATTCTCTATTTCGTGAATGGCGTTTTTAATATCATCGGGAAATTTACTTTTATCTCCCCACACGTTGATTTTTATCTTTTTTTCTATAAGTTTAGAAAATTGTTTTGTAAAATATGTACGAAACAAATCCATTAAAGCATCCACTTCTACTTGCGGCCTATTCCAGTTTTCCGTCGAAAACGCATATACCGACACGTATTTTATACCTAAATCAAAACAATCCTCCAATATGGACATCAAAGTTCTAACGCCTGCTTTGTGCCCGAAACTTCTAGGTTGAACTCTTTTTTTTGCCCACCTTCCGTTCCCATCCATAATAAAGGCAACGTGTTTTGGTACTACTAACGACGTGAAATTAGACTTCAAGGATTTCTGCTTCCTTATTCTTAATGATAGTATCAACGTCTGCTACGTTTTTGTCAAGAATTCTTTGAACTTCTTTTTCGCAAGTAGCTACGTCGTCTTCGGTTATAACGTTATTTTTCTTGAAGTTTTTAACTTTATCAAGAATATCTCTTCTTAAATTTCTCAATGTAACCTTGTAGTCTTCGCCAATTTTCTTAACCTGTTTGGTAAGATCTCTTCTTCTCTCTTCGGTAAGCTGAGGGAATGCAAGACGGATAACCTTTCCGTCGTCGGTAGGCGTAATGCCAAGATCAGAAGCCATAATAGCTTTTTTTACCTCTTTAATCATGCTGGCATCCCACAAAGAAATAACTAACATTCTAGCTTCTGGAACAGAAATATTAGCCATTTGGTTTAATGGTGTGGGCGAACCATAATAGTCCACAACGATTTTATTGAGGATATTAGGATTAGCTCTTCCTGCCCTAATTGATAATAAATCACTCTTAAGGTGATCTACCGTACCCATAATGTCAAGTTCATATTCTTCAAAAATTTCAGTAACCTGATCGTTTATCATAAGATTCCTCCTAAATCACATTATATTTATATATTATATCATAAAAAATAGATAATTACAACTATTAATGAATAATTGTACCTATTTTCTCGCCCATAGCCGCTTTAATCAAGCCATTTTCAACGTCTAGACCAAACGCAACGATTGGGATGTTGTTCTCTTTGCAAAGAACAATGGACGCAGTATCCATAACAGTAAGCTGTTTTGAAATAACATCCATATAAGAGATTTCATCAATTTTAACAGCATCAGGATTTTTTCTGGGGTCGTCAGTATATACTCCGTCGATATTCTTTGCCATTAAAAGTGCATTAGCTCCAATTTCGGAAGCTCTTAACGCTGCACCAGAATCAGTAGAAAAGAAAGGATTACCAGTTCCACATGCAAACACAACAATTCTACCTTTCTCAAAATGTCTAAGCGCTTTTCTTAATACGAAAATTTCAGCAACTTGAGGCATAGATAAAGCCGTTTGAACACGTACGTCTACCCCTCTTTTTTCGATTGCATCTTGAAGCGCCAAAGAATTCATAACGGTAGCAAGCATTCCCATATGGTCTGCTGTTACACGTTCCATATCAACGCCTTGTCTACCTCTCCAAAAGTTGCCAGCTCCCACTACGATACCAATCTGAACCCCTTTTTTATGAAGTTCAACAATTTGGTCTACAATATGATTAACCATTTCTGGATTAATTCCGTGTTTTTGATCTCCGGCAAGAGCTTCACCGCTTATTTTTAACAAAATTCTCTTATACATAGTCATTTTCTCCTATAAAAAAGGAACACTATATAGACGATAGTGTTCCAAAAACATTCTTACTTTGCGGAAAGTTTTGCAATTTCTTCAGCAAAATCTTCGTTTTTCTTCTCTAAGCCTTCGCCCATAACGTATCTATCAAACTTAACGATAGAGATTTCGGTATCATTAGCCTTTGCAATCTTAGCAATAAGACCAGCAATGGTAACAGAAGGATCTTTAACGAAATCCTGATTGATAAGACAAACTTCTTTATACATCTTAGCAAGACCACCTTCCAACATCTTTTCGATGATTTGAGCGGGCTTATTTGCCTTTTTAGGATCGTTCATGATCTGAGCCTTAAGGATTTCCTTTTCCTTTGCAACTTCTTCAGCAGAAAGCTCGTTTTCGTAAGTATACTTAGGACCAAAAGCTGCGATATGCATTGCAATATCGTGACAAGCAGTTGTAAACTCTTCGTTAGCGGAAAGATCTTTACCTGTTTTTACTGTAAGCATAACGCCGATTTTACCACCCATATGGATGTAAGTTTCAATTCTACCCTGCTCGATTTCAGTTCTGATAAATCTTCTAACAGCAACCTTTTCACCGGTAGCCTGAGTTACAGAGTTAACCTGCTCGGTAACAGTTCCATCATAAGAAAGGCTATTTTCAGCCAAAAGTGCATCAACAGAAGCGGGATTGTTTTTAGCGACCTGCATAGCAACATTGTCACAAAGAGCATGGAAAACATCACCCTTACCAACAAAGTCTGTTTCGCAGTTTACTTCAACCAAAGCTGCAACCTTTCCATCTTCGGAAGTATAAGCAGCAACAGCACCTTCAGAAGCAATACGTCCTGCTTTTTTAGCAGCAACAGCAACTCCTCTTTCTCTAAGCTTTTCTACAGCCTTGTCCATATCGCCGTCGGTTTCGGAAAGCGCCTTTTTGCAATCCATCATACCAGCACCGGTCATTTCTCTCAATTTCATTACGTCTTTAGCGGTAAATGCCATAACGATAATCTCCTTATAATAAATTATTCAGCGTCTGCAACAGGAGCTTCTTCTACAACTTCTTCAGTTGCATTTTCAGCGTTCATCTGAGCTTCCATTTGACGACGAAGAGCAAGTCCTTCTTCGCCTTCCTTAGCTTCGATAACAGCGTCAGCCATAGCTCCAGCAATAAGCTTAATAGAACGGATTGCATCATCGTTACCAGGAATTACATAATCAACTTCATCGGGATCACAGTTGGTATCTACGATTGCAACAACAGGAATACCAAGCTTCTTAGCTTCTGCAATTGCAAGATGCTCTTTCTTAGGATCTACAACGAAAAGAGCTCCAGGAAGAGTGGTCATATCCTTGATACCGCCAAGGTTCTCTTCAAGCTTATCTCTTTCAGCAATAAGGTTTGCAACTTCTTTCTTAGGAAGAACGTTAAACTCGTTCATCTTTTCCATCTGGTTAAGCTTATTAAGTCTTTCTACTCTAGTTCTCATGGTAGAGAAGTTAGTAAGCGTACCGCCAAGCCATCTAGACTTCATGTAGAACATTCCGCACTTGATAGCTTCCTGCATGATAGCTTCCTGAGCTTGCTTCTTAGTTCCAACGAAAAGAATAGACTTTCCAGAAAGAGCAACCTCTTTAATGAAGTTATATGCATCATCGATTAGACCAACTGTCTTTTCAAGATTGATGATATAAATATCATTTCTAGAAGTATAGATATACTTCTTCATCTTAGGATTCCATTTACGAGTCGGATGACCGAAATGAACACCTGCTTCCAACAACTGTTTCATAGAAACAACGTTTGCCATAATTTTTTACCTCCGTTTTACCTCCCTGTGCTTCAACTCCGATTTCAACATAACGCATTAGAAATAGAATTTTACGTTACGCACAGAAAATCAAATCCACACAAGTGCGTATTAACCGTCGACTATTATATCATAATATGAAAAATAACGCAAACGATTTGCGCCACTTTTCTCTATTTTTATATAATATTTAACAGTTATTCATCTTTAGAAGGACAATTTGCCGAACACGAAGAGCAATCTCCTCCGCACTGAGCTTCATAAACCTCAATAAATTTATCATAGACAGTATTTGCAAGTGTTTCGTCCATAACTGGCTCCACTTCCCAATCTTCATCCATGTTTTCGTAATTGAGGATCTTAAAAATGTATAAACCGTCTTCAGTTGCTTGACTTTCGTCAGCAGGCTCTAACAAAACGAAAAAGTCGCCGTCGTGCTCTACGCACGCAACTTGCACGTAAGAATAAGAATTTCCCTCGTCGTCGCTAAAGGTTATTATTTCTTCGCTATCAAAAATTTCAACCTGTTCTTCTTTATTATTCATAATAATTACTCCTTTATTATATTTTCGTATCAAGATAACTTTGCAATATAAGCACAGCCGCAGTTCTATCTACAATTTGTTTGCGTTTATCTTTTTTTAAGTTGCCCATATCAAAAGCTCTCTCCACCTGTACGGTTGTAAGTCTTTCATCCTTATAAACGACAGGCAAACCCGAAACTCTTTCTAAAACCGAGCCGAAAGCTTTAGTTTTTTCTACCCTAGCTCCCTCCGTTCCGTTCATATTTAGAGGAAGTCCAATTACTATTTTACCGCAATTATTTTTCTTTGCGATATTAGCAATATAATCAATATCTTTACGCATTGATTGCGATTTATACGTTTCTACTGGAGATGCTAAAATTTCCAATTCGTCAGACATTGCTATACCAATTCTTGCATCACCGTAATCCACTCCGAGTACTCTCACAATAAACTCCTAATGATTTTTTATAATTATATCACAAAAAAACACAAAATCATAGTGATTTTAAGTACTTTATAAAAATAATTTTGGAGGCAATCAAATATTACCTCCAAAAAACGTTAGTCATCTTCTTCTTGACAATGACATTCAGATTTTATAGCCCTACCTTTTTCGTTAATAAAATCCTTCATTGGCGCCACGATATCCTTTTCTAGCACGAATTTAATTTCGCTCATTGCCTTTCGCACGGTAGGAATACCGCACACAAAACAACCAACAGCGCTTCCTAAAACAAAACCTATTAACATATCCTTGCAACACATAATCATTCACCTCCCGATGCTATTATGCGCGCAAAATGTAAAATTATGTCGACTTTAAGCTAATTTCTAAGCGAAGAAACGCATTTTTTTATAACGTCAACAGCAAAATCTACCTCTTGAACCGTAGTTAACATAGAAAAAGAAAATCTAAGCGTGCTTTTAGCATCCACATCGGATAGTCCTATCGCTTTTAGAACATGCGAGGGCTCGATAGATCCAGACGAACAAGCAGAGCCTGCGGAAGCAAAAACACCCTCCATATCTAATCTAAACAACAACACGGATGACTCGACACCTACAAATGTTACGCTACAATTATGAGCAATACGATTACTATTACCATTTATATATGTGTTTGGAATTTCATTTAATATACGCTTTTCGAAGCGATTGCGCAATGCTTCAACTTTAGCTCTTACTTTATCTTTTTCACTTATGGCGTTTTTAAGCGCGGTTGCTGTTCCTACGATAAGAGGCGTATTTGTCGTACCACCTCTCATTGCTAATTCTTGATGACCGCCGTGCACAAGATTATCGATACGTGTTCCCTTTTTTACGTATAAAACACCTAAACCTTTAGGCCCAAAAAATTTATGAGCGGATAGAGAAATCATATCAACGTTAAGTTCGCTAACGTTTACATCTTCATATCCAATCGCCTGAACTGCATCAGTGTGAAAATAAACGTTTTTTTCTTTAGCTATACTAGCAAGCTTTTTTATCGGCTGGATTGTGCCAATTTCGTTATTTACAAACATAACTGATATCAGTATAGTCTGAGGTTTTATAGCATGTTTAAGGTCATTTTCATTTACTAAACCATATTTATCAACGGGAAGATAGGTTACCTCAAAACCGTTATTTTCCAACCATTTACATGTATTAATAATAGCAGGATGTTCAATTTGAGTAGTTATTATATGATTTCCTTTATCTTTATTAGCAAACGCTATGCCCTTTAACGCCCAGTTATCACTTTCGCTTCCACCCGATGTAAAAAAGATTTCTTCGGGTTTTGCCCCAATCAAACTTGCTATTTCTCGTCTTGCTCCGTCCACGGCATACGCACATTCTCTACCCCACTCGTATAAACTATCTGCATTTGCAAAAACATGCGAAAAATACGGCTTCATTGCATTAAACGCAAGGTCGCTGAGCGGTGTTGTTGCAGAATAGTCAAGATAAATCTTTTGCATAAAATCCTCTTTTACAAAAGGATAACCAAATGATTATCCTTTCGCTAGTTTATTTTGATACGTTTTTAATTATCAACGGCATATTATTTTTGTTACGAATAAGTTTATCCAAAACAAAAACTATTATGAAACTAACGACTAAACCTATCGCACATGTTATTAAAACCGTCAAATCATTGCTTGTTATGTTATACGATACAATAGCGCATATCAACATTACCACTATGGGTAAAAGATACATAATAATAGAACTTAAATAATTTTTCTTTATTGGAGAACGTATGACAACGTTATCACCAACGCCACACTCAACGTCGGACAATGCGGGAACTGTTATTGAATTGTTTTTACCAAAATCGCAAATTTTGCAACCTTCGCACTTCTCGCTTTTACTAAGCTTAACGTAATAAAGTTTGCCTTTTATTTTGTTAACAGTACCTGTTTCCGTAATAAATTCATTATTATCCGACATTTGTTCTTTATATAACGCTATAAACAATGCTACTTTGCATTGTCAAAACATTAAAACTCCTTAAAAAATTTCACTAAATCCTCAATACGAACTCTTAATCTTACGCCGTCCGTTTGTCTTTTAACTTCACATTCGCCGTTTTTAACTTCGTTTTCTCCAATTACGATTACATACTCAGCGTTTTGCTTGTCCGCAAACTTAAACTGTGCCTTCATGCTTCTGCCTGTATACTCGGTTTCACACGCAACGCCGTTAGCTCTAAGTAAATCAGTAAGAGAAAGACAATATTCGGTATAGTTTTGATTTTGACTAATAAGGAAAACCGTGGGATGATCGTCGTTTTCAATTTCAACCCCATCACTTTCCAATACGTAAAGCAATCTTTCGATTCCCATACCAAATCCAACGCAAGGTGTGGGCTTTCCACCAATAGATTCTACGAGATTATTATATCTTCCTCCACCACATACTGTTCCAACAGATCCGCTAACAAACTCAAATACTGTTTTTGTATAATAGTCTAGACCTCTTACAATTTGAGGATTAACCTTAAACGGAATATCGGCTGCTGAAAGAAGCTCACAAAGCTTGTCAGTATGATTTTTACAATCTTCACACACATAGTCTGTAATAATGGGGGCATTCTTTACAATTTCTCCACACGAAGGAACTTTACAGTCAAGAATTCTCAACGGATTTCTAACAAGTCTTTCCCTGCAAGTTCCACACAAGCAATCATGATGAGAGTTAAGATACTCTTTCAATACTGTGTTATACTGCTTTCTACAAGTAGGACAACCAATATTATTAAGATTTAGGGAAAGATCTTTAACTCCCATATCTGTAAGGAAATTGTACGCAAGTTTAATAACTTCCAAATCCAAATACGGAGTATCTCCGCCATATACTTCAACGCCAAATTGATGATGCTCTCTAAGACGTCCGTGTTGTGGATTTTCATATCTAAAAACCGGGGTAATATAAAACATTTTTAAGGGCAAAGACAACGCGTCCAAAGCATTTTCCACAAAAGAACGAGCAACGGGTGCAGTTCCCTCGGGCTTTAGCGTTATAGATCTTTCGCCTTTATCTAAAAACGTATACATTTCCTTACCAACAACGTCCGTGTCTTGACCAATAGAACGAGTAAATAACTCGGTATGCTCAAAAACAGGCGTTCTAATTTCATGGAAATTGTGTATACGACAAGTTTCTCTTGCTTTTTCTTCTACGAATTGCCATTTATAACTATCGCAAGGCAATACGTCTTTTGTACCTTTTGGAATATTTATCATAGCTTCTCCATTTAGAGTATATATTTTTTTAGATCATGACTAGCACAAGAATCAACGTGTTCTTTTACGTATGCTTCGTCAATTACTACATCAATTACAGGATGTTCTCCGTTTGCATTAAAACTGAGATCCTCAATAACCTTTTCTACAACAGCGTAAAGACGTCTAGCGCCAATATCTTCATTGCTTTCATTTTCACAAACTGCAATATCAGCAATTGCTTCAATTGCGCTATCGTCAAATGAAAGATTGATATTATCTACTGCTAGAAGCTTACTATACTGTAAAGTTAGAGCATTTTCTGGAACTTTAAGAATATTTATAAAATCTTCTTTTGTGAGCGAATTTAACTCTACTACAATAGGAAATCTTCCTTGAAGTTCAGGGATAAGGTCGTGAACACTGCTCACGTGGAAAGCGCCAGAGGCGATAAAGAGAATAAAATCAGTCTTTATTGCTCCATGCTTGGTCATAACGGTACACCCTTCTACAATAGGAAGAATATCACGCTGTACGCCTTCTCTAGAAACGTCAGGGCCGTGTCCTTTTCCTCCACTTGCAATCTTATCAATCTCGTCGATAAAAATTATACCATTTTGCTCAGCTCTTCTTATAGCTTCTTCGTTGATAGCGTCGTTATCAATACGCTTTTCGCTCTCTTCGTTGATAAGAAGTTTAAGAGCTTCTTTTACGGTCATTTTACGCTTTTTCTTTTTCTTAGGCAACATATCGCCGAAAATGCTTCCAATATTGATTTCAGCGCCACCTGGAACAACCTCCATAGGTTTAGGATTGTCGTCAACTTCTATTTCGAGCATATGACCGTCAAGTTTGCCCTCTCTAAGTTCCGCTTCAACTTCTTGAACGATTACTTCTCTAGCTTTATCGGGCTCTTTTTTAACGCGAGTTGCAACCAAAGCGTCAATGATTTTCTTTTCAGCAACAGCTCTAGACTTAACTTCAATTTCAGCAAGCTTTTCACTTTTGACAAGACGAATTGACACTTCTACAAGGTCACGTATCATGGATTCTACGTCACGACCTACGTATCCAACTTCGGTATACTTAGTGGCTTCTACCTTTACAAAAGGCGCTTTAACAAGTTTTGCAAGACGTCTTGCAATCTCGGTTTTACCAACACCTGTCGGACCTTTCATTATGATATTTTTAGGCGTTATATCTTCTCGAGATTTTTCATCAAGCTTGCTTCTTCTATATCTATTTCTAAGCGCAATAGCTACCGCTTTTTTAGCCTTTGACTGACCAACGATATATCTATCAAGCTCATTTACAATTTGATGTGGAGTATACTGTTCCATTATACCTCCTCAACGGTAAGATTACCGTTTGTAAATACGCAAATTTCAGATGCAATCTTCATAGCCTCAATAGCTATTTCCTTTGCAGACATATCTGTGTTTTTAGCAAGCGCGCGAGCTGCAGATAAAGCGTAATTACCTCCGCTTCCAATAGCAACAATACCATGCTCTGGTTCTATAACATCGCCGTTTCCAGAAAGTACGAACAGCTCTTCTTTGTTTGCAACAATAAGCATCGCTTCAAGCTGTCTTAATCCTTTATCTCCCCTCCAAAGTTGAGCAAGAGCAACCGCACTACGCATTAAATTTCCACTATATTTATTAAGCATCTCTTCAAAATGCTCGGACAAAGTAAAAGCGTCTGCAACAGACCCAGCAAAACCAACTACAACCTTTCCGTCATATACTCGTCTTACCTTTCTTGCATTACCTTTCATAATAACGCTTTGTCCTTGAGTAACCTGTCCGTCGCCAGCAATAACGGTTTGTCCGTTCTTTTTTACAGCGACAATAGTCGTGCCTCTAAGTTCCATAAATTACTCCTTGTTTGTTTTTCTTAAATCTTACCAAAAAAACTAAATTGTTGCAAGCGTAGAATTGGTTAATTTAACATATTTTTTAAATCTTTCAAACTACGTTCACTGTACATTAATTTTTTCATTGTTTTATCTTTAACTCTTTCGCCTAAATCAGGCAAAATTCCAAAATTAGCATTCATAGGCTGAAAATTAGTATTTGGCGTTTGCAAATACTCTGATAGCGCGCCGATAATAGTCGTTATTGGATAATCAACTAACGGATGACCGCTTATAAGATTAGCGCAGTTTATTCCGCATACCAATCCACTCATAATACTTTCTACGTATCCCTCTACTCCGCTAAGCTGTCCTGCTATAAAAAGTAAAGGATATTTTTTTACTAAGAAATGCTTATCAATAACTTCAGGCGCGTTTAAGAACGTATTTCTATGCATAACGCCATAACGTAAAAACTCAGCGTTTTTTAGAGCCGGAATAAGCGAAAATACGCGTTTTTGCTCTCCAAACAACAAATTTGTTTGAAAACCAACAATATTAAACATATCTCCACTTACATTTTCTCTTCTTAGCTGAACTACGGCAAACGGTCTTTTACCGTCGGGATATCTAAACCCAACTGGACGTAAAGGTCCAAAACACAATGTGTCGAACCCTCTTTTTGCCATTACCTCTATCGGCATACAGCCCTCAAATATTTCTTTCTTTTCGAAGTTTTTAAGTACTGCACATTCCGCGGTTGTTAACGCCTCATAAAACTCGGTATACTCCTCTTTTGTCATTGGACAATTAACGTAATCGCTTTCGCCTTTACCGTATCTGTCCGCAGTAAAAGTAAGGGAATAATCTATGCTATCACCCGAAATAATAGGAGCTTCCGCATCGTAAAAATGCAAATTTAATCCTAATTTTTTAGCGATAGTATCGCTAAGTCCATCCGTTGTAAGAGGACCTGTTGCAATGATTGTAAGCTCGTCATCGTTCCAATCGGTTACTTCATCGCAAATAACCTCTATGTTTTCACAATTTGTTATATACTCATGAATTTTATCAGCAAAAATTTCTCTGTCAACGGCTAACGCGCTACCTGCAGGCACTGCGCACTCGTCGGCAATCTTAATTATAAGACTATCCAATGTACGCAACTCCTCTTTTAGCAAACCGCCTGCTGTGGAAAGCTGATTGCTTTTTAGCGAATTACTGCAAACCAATTCACCAAACTTAGGATTGTGATGAGCAGGGGTAAACTTTTGAGGTTTTATATCGTAAAGTTTTACCTTAATTCCCCTCTTTGCAAGCTGATAAGAAGCTTCACATCCAGCCAAGCCTGCACCGATAACTTTAACGGTTTTATTCATTATATTCACCTGCATTAATTAAACGGATTATCGTCAGAATCTGTAAACGTAAATCCTCCACCAGGCAAAGGTGGTAAATCGTCATAACCAGCTTTAGGAGGTGTAAGGTTAATTACATCGTCGGCAAAGGAATTATTGGGCTTATCGATTTTATTATCCTCTTTAGGAATATTCACGATATTTTTACATTTCGGATATCCGCTACAAGCAAGGAATGGGCCGTATTTTCCGTTTCTGATAACCATAGGTTTACCGCACTTATCACACTTACGGTCGGATTGTTGAGGCTCGACTACCTTTCTTTCAACTACATTTCCGTTTTCGTCCAAAGTTTTTGTGTTGCGACACGTGGGGAAAGACGGACAAGCTAAGAATCTACCGTGCTTACCATTCTTAAACACCATTATTTTACCGCACTTTTCACACTTGACGTTAGACAATTCGTCAGGCTTTTTAAGAGAAAAAGTATCGCCCATTGCAACCGCAATTTTATCTTCAAATCCGTAATAGAAGTCGCTTATTACTCGTTGCCAAACCTTTCCACCGTCTTCAATCTCATCCAGTTTGGTTTCCATATCAGCGGTAAACTGAACGTCCATAACTTCTGGGAAATACTTTATAAGCATATCCGTAACTTCGCACCCTAAGTCAGTAGGTTTGATTACCTTACCATCAAGTTCCATATACTTTCTGGAGAATAATAGCGTTACGGTTGGCGTATAAGTTGCAGGTCTGCCAATACCTTTATCTTCCATTACTTTTACCAAGCTAGCTTCAGTATATCTTGACGGAGGCTTGGTGAACTTTTGTTCGCATTTATATTCCTTAAAGTCTAAAACTTCACCTTCTTCAACAACAGGTAACTTGTCGGAATGTTCATCATCGCTCTCTTCTTGAGTATGAGCATAAAGTATTGTAAAACCAGGAAATACAGGAGTTTTTCCAGTAACCTTGAAGCCGTAAGTAGAACAACCTATCTCTAAGTTTACGGTATTATACAGCGCATCACTCATTTGGCTTGCTAAAAATCTGTCGTAAATGAGCTTATACAAACGGTAAACGTTTTTATCCACTTTATTTTCGATACTTTCAGGCGTTCTTTCAACCGAAATAGGTCTTATCGCTTCGTGCGCGTCCTGAGCCGATTTTTTAGCAGCATATACGTTTGGTTTTTCTGGAATAAATTTATCTCCATACTTATTCGCAATAAATTCTCTTGCAGACTTTTGAGCCTCGGGAGAAATACGAGTAGAGTCGGTACGTATATAAGTAACAAGCGCAACTTTACCCTCACCTTTAATATCAACGCCTTCATAAAGCGTTTGCGCAACTTTGGTAGTTGTTGCAAGGGGCATACCCAATTTATTAAGAGCATCTTGTTGCATTGAGCTTGTAATAAAAGGCGGTAACGGGTGTGTTTTTGCAACTTTTTTCGTTACTTTCTTCACTACGTATGGATTGCCGTTTAACGCATTTTTAATTTGTTCAACTTCTTCTGCCGATTTTACTTTAATCTTCTTGCCGTTATTAGTTGCTAAACTAGCCTTAATATCACCGTCTTTAGAAGATTTGAGCAAAGAGAAGAAATTCCAATATTCTTCAGGCTTAAAGTTTAATATTTCACGCTCTCTTTCAACAACAAGACGCAAGGTTACAGACTGAACGCGTCCTGCCGAAAGATTGTTCTGAATTTTTTTACATAATACGGGGGATAGTTTATAACCCACAAGTCTATCTAATACTCTTCTAGCTTGTTGTGCATCAACTAGGTTTATATTGATAGGACGCGGATTTGCAAGACCTTTTTTAATTGCCTTTTCACTAATTTCGTTAAAAACAGCTCGAACCGGTTTATCTTCATCTATTCCTAAAACATAAGCAATATGCCACGAAATAGCTTCTCCTTCACGGTCCGGGTCAGTACAAAGATATATTTCGTCCGCTTTTTGAGCAAGCTCTCGTAAGTCTTTTACAACTTCGTTCTTTGATGGAATAATCTCGTACTTAGGTTCGAATTGATGATTTACGTTAACCGCAAGGGTTTTTTCGGGCAAATCCCTAATATGTCCCTTTGTTGCGAAAACCTTATATCCCTTTCCAAGATACTTTTCTACTGTTTTAACTTTTCCGATACCTTCTATAATAACAAGTTTCATTTAATTCTCCGTAATAAGGTAATTGTCCATAGACGTTCTTTTGATATATCCATCCATCTCTAGTTTAACTAGTATAACAGAAAGATCCTGTGGCATAATGCCAGTTTGCTCAACTAAATCATCAAAAGACGTTTCGTCTTTTAATAATTCATATACCGTCTTTTCATTATCGTCAAGCTCATTTGTATTTTTGTTTTTCTTTTTATCAATAGTGATTCCGTAATGCGCGCATATATCTTCACCGCTACGAACAAGATTTGCACCCGAATAAATCAAGTTATTCGTCCCAACGCTTCTGCTACTGTCTAAGTTTCCGGGAATAGCAAACACGTCGCGTCCTTGTTCTAAAGCAAAATTTGCAGTAATAAGAGCTCCACTCTTTTCGCCAGCTTCAACAACAAGTACGCCTTTAGATATTCCGCTGATTATTCGATTGCGTTCGGGAAACGTATATTTTGTTGCCGTAACGTCGGGCTTGTATTCGCTTATAATCAATCCGTCGTTATCTAAAATTCTTTTGTATAGTTCTGCATGAGAAACGGGATTAACATAATTATGTCCACTTCCCAAAACTGCTATCGTTTTACCATGGTTATCTAGTGCAACTTCGTGTGAGATTCCATCCACACCAGTTGCAAGTCCACTAACAATTGTAAAACCGTTTTCCACTAGCGTCTGTGTGAATTTTTCAGTCATACGTTTACCATAAGACGATACGGAACGTGTTCCAACAACCGCAATACAATCTGTGTTTAAGAGTTCTAAATTTCCTTTGTAATAAAATGCGAAAGGTGCACAAACTTCCGATTGTTTAAGTCTTTCAGGATAAAGCGGATTAAGCTGAGTTGCAACGTTAATTTCGTCGTTTTTCAGTTTTCTTAAATTCTCTTTTATAAAGTCAGAAGATAAAGCTCTTTTCATTATTGGATATTTATCCGAACAAAGTTTTTTAAATTCCTCGTCTTTACAAAAACTTTGTTCAATCTGTTTTATTCCGCCTGCTCTTAATATTATTTGAGCTTGACGCCTTACAGTTAATCCGGATATTGATAACCAATATAAGATTTCGCTTTCCGTCATCTAATGTTCTCCCTATCTAATGACCTATATTGCAACGCTTCTCTTACGTGATTTACACTAATATTTTCCTCTCCTGCAAGATCGGCAATAGTTCTTGCCACTTTCAGTATTCTGGTATACGCTCTTGCGGAAAGGTTTAACTTTGAAAATGCATCTTTAATGATTTTTTCACTTTCAGTATCTAACACACAATATTTTTTAAGCATTTCGCCAGACATTTTACTGTTAGAAAAAATTCCACTTCCTTCAAAACGCTTTAGCTGAATTTGTCTGGCATTATTAACTCGTTCTCTAACGCAACTGCTAGGCTCAGACAAACTCTTTGATGCCAAATCGTCGTAAGTAACGTTAGACACGCTTATGTGTAAATCTATTCTGTCCATAAGAGGTCCTGAAAGCTTAGATAAATATTTGGATATCTGAACCGGGGTGCAAGTACATTCGTGAGTTTTAGAACCGTAATAACCGCACGGACACGGATTCATACTTGATACCAACATAAAGTTTGCAGGATACTCAACCGATCTGATTGCTCGAGCAATAGTAATAACGCCGTCTTCTAGCGGTTGACGCAAATTCTCTAATACGTTTCTAGGATATTCTAACAATTCGTCCAAAAATAACACACCGTTATGAGCTAAACTCATCTCCCCAGGCTTAACCGAGGAGCCACCACCGGTAAGAGCAACCGCGCTTATTGTGTGATGAGGTGAACGGAACGGTCTATTATACACTATACCGTCGCTTTCACTCAAAATACCTGCTACACTATGAATTTTAGTAGTTTCTAAAGCTTCAGGCACAGTCATATCGGGCATAATTGTTGGAATACATCTTGCAAGCATAGTTTTACCTGCACCGGGTGGTCCAATCATAATAAGATTATGGTTGCCCGCTACCGCTATTTCTAAAGCTCGCTTAGCTACATACTGACCTTTTACGTACTTTAAGTCCTCTTTATATTTGCTATGATATTCCAAGTCAAGATTGCGCTTTTGAATAGGTAAAGACATTTTACTTCCTTCCAAAAACTCAACAACGTCCCTAAGTTCGTCAAAAGCATAAACTTCTACGTCAGAAAGATAACTTGCCTCGCTCGCATTAGCAGAAGGAATAATTACCTTTTTATACCCACCGCCTAAAGCGGATATAAGAATGGGCAACAAGCCTTTTACTCTTCTAAGTTTTCCGTCAAGAGCTAGCTCTCCTACTATTATATAATCGAAAATATTTTTAGCTTTTATTTGCTCGGTTGCATAAAGTATTCCCAAAGCTACGGGAAGGTCATACATTGAGCCTTCTTTTTTAATATCCGCAGGAGCAAAATTCACGGTAATTTTTTTAGTCGGAAACATATATCCGCTATTTTTTACCGCACTTCTTACTCTTTCTTTAGATTCTTTGATTGATGCATCGGGAAGTCCAACGATTTCTATGCCAGGAAGCCCTGCGTTAACATCGATTTCTAACTCGACTTTATAACCTTTTATTCCCTGAAGTCCGAAACTGCTTATTTTTGCAAGCATATTTCCTCCTATTTACGATTTGTAAAAACCTCTTTCATTACTTTCTTAAACGTTGGCGCTTCGTCTAACGTAAACTTACGAACTCTGTTATTGATTGTGATATCAAAAGTTGTAAACGTAAGGTAAATATGGTTAAGAACCTGAAGAACGCTAAGAATAATCATAACAACTTTAAAAGATCCTACATTTAACCAAGTTCCACCAGTATAGTCACTTCCTAATTGGCTTAAATGCAAAGTATTATAATAACCTGCTTTTACGTAAATTATCGAAACTAGAATGATAAGAAGTATTACGGTTACACAAAAACTACGGAAAAATCTTTTGTCTTTGGTTGTAACAAACGATAAAAGCAACATTCCTAATACAGGAATAATAGATAATGCTGTAAAACCAACAAAATAAGTGCATACCGTAAAGATAGCATATGTTCCAAATGCTAGAACAACTGCTCTATTTTTCTTTATAAAGTACACTATTCCTGTAATAATAGCAATAAAAACTGCAAATATTACAGCAATTAACATCTGATTCATTTTAGAAACCACTCTTTCGGTATTAAATCCGAATACAGCATAAATATTAAGAGCATTCTCTCCAAAGTACCAGCTATCTCTAATTGGCATTATAAAGAATAATTCAACAAAATCAGCATAAGTTGAACCTAAATTTTTTATTGGCTCCAAATAAGGCAATGCAATAAGATATATTAGAACCTGACCTAATACTGCGGTAAGAGGAATAAGTACAATATTTAACAAACTTTCTTTTTGTTTCTTTACAAAAGTATTGTAGTTAGAAGTTGTTGATTTTACGTTCTTAGTTGTAGATGCTTTATTTCCCTTAGCATAATCGTAAACCGATTTAATCCATACAATAAGAAAATATGCAAACATTACTGGCAATATTATCATGCCTTCTTTTGCTGTAATAAGCGCTAAGTCCGCAATTAATATTGCAGGAATGTACTTCTTTTCAACCAGGCATAAAAATGCGCCAAGGAAGATTGGGATAAGTAAACAAACAATACTACCCCAAAGAGAAGAAGCAAACAGGAAGATTGGGCAAAAGCATACTAACGAAGCAAGAATTACTCCTACGTATTCGTTAACAAATCTCTTACCTGCTCTATACATCAAAAACGCGGTTACAATATCTGCTATCATAAACGGCATTTTAATAAACATATTAACTATTACATTATCATAAGAAAGTCCTGCATTTAACAACGGAGATGCAAACATGCTAATAGCATAATACGTAAACGGATACAATCTAAGTGAAGGTGGTTCGGTTGCATCACCAACACGATAATCAGGGTCTTCTAATGTATTTTGTATCACGTAACGAAAATCAATCTTGTGTCCTAAAACGGCAATAGATAAAAGAATTCTTACTAAAAAGCCTATAACTAATACAACAACAAGAAGCTTTAATACGTTTGCTCCCTTTTCTTTACCCGCATACTTTATGATAAAGTAAACGCTGATAAATAAAACAGCAACCGTAAGCAAGGTAAGCAAAACTCCAATTAATATATCTAGAGCAGCATTTGATATTCCAGTTACACTTAAAAACATAATCAATCACACTTTTCCTTATAAATTTCTATTCTATATTATAGCAAATAAAAAATAAAATAGCAATATTATAGAGGTTCTTTTTGAAAACAAAGAAAAAAATTAATTAATTTTCTTGACAAAAAGCGCCACATACGATAAAATTTTTATATGAAAATCTTTCTTAAAATAGTTAATATACTTTTTACACTACTTTCGCTCGTTATCTCTTTACTTGCGCTTATATGTAGAATTATTCTCTTTGCGACAAAGATTGAGCTTTTAGTTCCTTTTGCCGTAATATTTTGTTATGTTTCTTTGGTAATAGCATGCATAAGTGTCGTAATTAATTTTATTACCTACTACGCTACAAAAAAGAACAGACTTCTCCCTATTGCTTTTTTGTCAACGTTTATTTCTCTACTTATATTTATAATTTCGTTATGCGTATAAAAAAATCTCTTGCAAGCTTTGCAAGAGATTTTTTGTTTGCTTTCTTAAACTTAAAATTAAAGAAGTTCTGCGAAATGCTTAATGGTTCTAACCATCTGGCTGGTATAAGAATTTTCGTTGTCATACCAAGAAACAACCTGTACCTGATAGGTATCGTCGTCAATCTTAGAAACCATGGTCTGAGTAGCATCAAACAAAGAACCGTACTTCATTCCAAGAACGTCGGAAGAAACGATTTCGTCGGTGTTGTAACCGAAAGACTCGGTAGCAGCAGCCTTCATAGCAGCATTGATGCTATCCTTGGTGATGTCCTTACCCTTAACTACTGCAACAAGAATGGTGGTAGATCCACTGCAGGTGGGAACACGCTGAGCGGAACCGATAAGCTTGCCGTTAAGTTCGGGGATAACAAGACCGATTGCCTTAGCAGCTCCAGTAGAGTTGGGAACAATGTTCTGAGCACCAGCTCTAGCTCTTCTAAGGTCGCCCTTTCTCTGGGGTCCGTCAAGGATCATCTGATCACCAGTGTAAGCGTGAACGGTGGTCATGATACCAGACTGGATGGGAGCGTAATCGTTAAGAGCCTTAGCCATGGGAGCAAGACAGTTAGTGGTGCAGGAAGCTGCAGAAATAACGTTGTCTTCCTTGGTAAGGGTGTTGTGGTTAACGTTGTAAACGATTGTCTTAAGGTCGTTACCTGCGGGAGCAGAGATAACAACTTTCTTAGCACCAGCGGTGATGTGAGCTTCGGACTTAGCCTTAGAGGTATAGAATCCGGTGCACTCCAATACTACGTCTACATCAAGAGCAGCCCAGGGGCAGTTTGCAGCATCTTTTTCTGCATAAATCTTGATTTCTTTTCCGTCAACAATGATGGAATCTTCGGTAGACTCTACAGTGTGAAGTCCTTCACCGATCTTGCCGATAAAGCTACCCTGAGCGGTATCGTACTTAAGAAGGTGAGCAAGCATTGCAGGGCTTGTCAAGTCGTTGATAGCAACAACTTCATATCCGTCTGCTTCGAACATCTGTCTGAAAGCAAGACGACCGATTCTACCAAATCCGTTGATAGCAACTTTTACATTTTTAGCCATTTTTATGGTCCTCCAAATAAATTATTTACACAATATTAAAGCAATTTATGCCTTATATATAATAAACCAATTTAAAGATTTTATCAAGCATTTTGGGGTATTTTTTCAATATTTTTTTATTTTTTTCTATTCTTTACGTTCACAATAAAAAAAATATCACTAAACTGAGTATTATTAATTGAAAAATATCTAAAAAAACACTTTTAATTTTTCTAATTATGTGTTATAATAATTATCCACGGAGGTTTTATGAAGTTAGAAGACAACACAACTTTAAATAAACTAATTCTTCTTTACGTATTTGAAGAAATGGACGTTCCCGTAACGCAAAGCACTCTTACCGTTATGTGCACGTCCCTTAATACGTGGTTGCCGTACATGGATTGCATTGTAACGGTAAATCTTTTAAAAGAATCGGGATTTATAATAGAATCATCACGCTCAAAGGATTGCTACTACACTATTACATCTGACGGAAGAAATTGTCTTAACAATTTTTACACGCGTATCCCCTCCACTCTTCGTAACGAAATGTCCGAATACATAAAAGAAAACAGGATGAACTTTAGGAGAAAACAGGAATACCACCACAAATACCATAAAAACCCCGACGGAACGTACACCGTAGAGTTAAAAATTGACGATCCTGTCCAAACCACACTTGACTTAAAGCTTACTGTTTCGTCAAGAAGTATTGCGAAACAAATCAGTAATAACTGGGAAAAAAAGGCTTCGCAAATATACCTACACCTTCACGAAGACCTAATTGATTAACATAAGGAGAATATCAATGTTTAAGTACAAAACACAATACACCTGCGCTAGAGAAATTCAATTTGAAATAGAAAATGATGTCATTACATTTGTAAAATTTGTGGGCGGTTGTACGGGAAATACTCAAGGCATCGCCAAACTATGCATAGGTAGAAGAGTTGATGAGGTCATATCATTACTTGAGGGGACTATTTGCAGAATGGGAACAAGTTGCCCCGATCAACTAGCAAAAGCGTTAAAAAAATATAAAGAAGAAAACTAACTTTATGTGGCAATGTGATTGCCACTTTTTATTTTTAGGGACTTAAAATAATTACAAATTAAAAGTATAAAAAAAATAATAAATTTCACATCTATTTCATTTGACAAATAAAATTTAAAGTATTAAAATCGATAAGGCTTTTTAACTACCCCAAAGGAGAAATTTTATGGAACCACAACAAATACTTTTCACATTATCTATAGCTCTCTTTGCTGGACTTATGTTATCAAGAATTGCAATGTTACTAAAGCTTCCAGCAGTAACAGCATACCTTATAGCAGGTATTATCGTAGGTCCGTTTTGTTTAGGAGCTTTCCAAATTCCAGGACTTGGATTTAATAATTTTGATAACTTAGACGGATTTGCAATTATTTCTGACGTTGCGCTAGGTTTTATAGCTTTCTCCATCGGTAACGAGTTTAGACTATCTCAACTTAAATCCATTGGAAAACAAGCAACTATTATAGGAATATTCCAAGCGGTAATAACCACATTAATTGTTGATGCTGCACTAATTACAACACACTTTATATTCCCAGACAAACTTTCCCTTCCTGCTGCAATAATTCTTGGAGCAATCGCATCGGCAACCGCGCCAGCCGCGACGCTAATGGTTGTAAAACAGTATAAAGCAAAAGGTCCTCTTACTGACACTCTTCTTCCGGTAGTTGCTCTAGATGACGCAGTTGGTTTAGTACTATTTTCAATTTCATTCGGAATAGCTAAAGGCTTGGTTTTGGGCTCTGCAAGCATTATATCTATTATTGTCGAACCTCTTATAGAAGTATTCTTATCCTTGCTTTTAGGTTCGATTATGGGCGGATTATTCACATTCTTCGAACGATTCTTTCACTCCAGAGCGAAAAGACTTTCAATGTCAGTAGCATTCATTCTGCTTACCGTTGCCATATCAATGCTTAAATTCGAAATTCCGGGTATTGGATTACATATTGGATTTTCTTCTCTTCTTTCCTGCATGATGTTAGGTACAATATTCTGTAACTTCTGTGATTTTTCTGCCGAACTTATGGATAGACTTGACCGTTGGACAGCGCCTATATTCATTCTATTCTTCGTTATAAGCGGCGCAGAGCTTGACCTTAACGTTCTAACTGATTACTTTATCGTTATTATTGGCTTAATTTATATCGTGTTTAGATGTCTAGGTAAATACTTTGGCGCAGGTGCAAGTGCATCTTTTGTAAAAGCTGAACCAACTGTAAAAAAATTCCTCGGAATTACACTTTTCCCTCAAGCAGGTGTTGCACTAGGAATGGCAATAAAATCTGCAGCTTTAGGCAGTGTTGGAATAATAGTTTCAAACATTGTGCTATTCTCCGTTCTAATCTATGAAATCGTCGGTCCATTCCTTACTAAAATCGCTCTTACTAAAGCCGGTGAAATTGATATTAACAGTATCGAAAGCGCACGAGGCAAACCTAACATCTAAAAAAATAAAGCCGTTACGTTTATTCGTAGCGGTTTTTTTATAAGAAAAACGGACTCTGCTTAAAAGAATCCGTTTTTTGTATTATTCAATTTCTTTAAGGTTAGCATTAAGCTTTTCCATAAGCTCGGTGTATTTTACAACCTTAGCTTTTTCAGCTTCAATTAACGCTTCGGGAGCTTTTGCTACAAAGCCTTGATTATTAAGCTTTCCGTTAGCTCTTGCTATTTCACTCTTGCAAGTTTCAATCTCTTTGCAAAGTCTTTCTTTTTCCTTTGCAAAATCAATAAGTTCACCCATAGGAATGTAAATCTGCGCAATTTCAGTAACAAGGCTTGCTACCTTTCCTTCGGGTTTTTCATACAAAAGTTCGCTTCCCGATGCAAGTTTTACAATATAATCAGCGGATTTTTTAATAAGAGCACCGTACTTTCCATTAGGAATTACGCAAATTGCAGTTCGCTTAGTCTGAGGCACATTCATCTGCTGACGCATATTTCTGATTCCTCTGATTGTATCCATAACAAGTTCCATATCAGCCGTTGCCTTATAGAATTTACTCTT
The DNA here is from genome assembly GCA_015055625.1 of Clostridiales bacterium. Lineage (GTDB taxonomy): Bacteria > Bacillota > Clostridia > Christensenellales > Pumilibacteraceae > RUG12826. The sequence continues at coordinate 142,010 of SVHU01000001.1, forward strand.
AGCAGGCTCGGGATATGCGGAAATCATAATATCTTCAGCATCCTTATTGGGAAGCTCGTCATAAATTTCCTCTGTAATAAATGGAATAAATGGATGCAAAAGTTTGAGAATAGCGCGTAATACGTAAAGAAGAACGTTAAGAGAGGAATTCCTCTTATTGTCATCATCACTATAAAGCATAGGTTTGGTCATCTCGATATACCAATCGCAGAACTTGCTCCATACAAAGTCATAAAGCTCAGCTGCTGCAACACCTACATCGTATTTATCCATAAACTTGGTAACTTTCTTTACCGTATTGTCAAGATTTGTTAAAATCCATTTATCTGCAAGAGTAAGCTCAACTTCTTCTAACGGCATAATCTTAACGTTATCGCAGTTCATAAGAACGAAACGGCTAGCATTCCAGATCTTATTCATAAAGTTAGAATAGCCTTCTAGCTTCTCCGCGCTATACTTAACGTCACCGCCTGCTGAAATTCCGTTTACAAGCGAGAATCTCAAAGCATCTGCGCCGTATTTATCAATAATTTCAAGAGGATCAATACCGTTTCCGAGAGATTTACTCATTTTCCTACCCTGAGCATCTCTTACTATTCCGTGAATAAGAACGTCGCTAAACGGCTTTTCGTTCATGTGCTCTAGTCCACTGAAAATCATTCTGGAAACCCAGAAAGTTATGATATCATAAGCAGTTACAAGAACATCTGTGGGATAGAAATAATCAAGATCGGGGTTTTTATCAGGCCAACCGAGCGTTGAGAATGGCCAAAGAGCGGACGAGAACCATGTATCTAATACATCCTCATCCTGACGCATGGAAGCTCCACACTTAGGACAAACTGTAAGGTTATCACGAGAAACTTCGATAGCTCCGCACTTATCACAGTAGAATACAGGAATTCTGTGTCCCCACCAAAGCTGACGGCTGATACACCAATCTCTAATGTTTTCCATCCAATGTAAATAGGATTTTTCAAAACGTTTGGGAAGGAATTTTATTTCTTTGTTCTTGACAGCTTCGATTGCAGGCTGAGCAAGTCCCTTCATTTTTACAAACCATTGCTTGGAAACAAGAGGTTCAATAATAGTATGACAACGATAGCAATGTCCTACGTTATGTTCATAATCTTCAATCTCAACAAGAGCGCCTATTTCTTTAAGATCAGAAACAATTGCCTTTCTTGCTTCTTCTCTGCTAAGACCGCAATACTTGCCCGCATTTTCGTTCATGGATGCGTCGTCGTTCATAATACGAATTACTTCAAGATTATGTCTTACGCCAACTTCAAAGTCATTAGGATCGTGCGCAGGAGTGATTTTTACAGCTCCGGAACCGAAATCTTTTTCTACATATCTGTCAGCAACAACAGGAATAAGTCTATCCGTAAGGGGCAACTTCAACATCTTACCAACAAGATGCGCGTATCTTTTGTCTGAGGGATGAACAGCAACGGCAGTATCTCCGAGCATTGTTTCAGGACGAGTAGTTGCAACAATAATATAATCGTCAGAATCAACTGCAGGATACTTAATATGCCACAAATGCCCCTTATCGTTTTCGTACTCAACTTCCGCATCGGAAATTGCCGTACAACAAGTAGGACACCAGTTGATAATTCTGTCACCCTGATAAATAAGACCTTTTTCGTACATCTTAATGAAAACTTCTTTTACAGCTTTAGAACATCTTTCATCCATAGTGAATGCAAGTCTGTCCCAATCGCAAGAAAAGCCCATTGTTTTGAGCTGTTCTACAATTCTTCCGCCGTACTGCTCTTTCCACGCGTACGCTCTCTCTAAAAAGCCTTCTCTTCCCAAGTCTTCCTTAGAAATACCTTCTTGCTTCATCTTTTCAACTATTTTAACTTCAGTTGCAATAGAAGCATGGTCGGTACCGGGAAGCCAAAGAGCTTCAAAACCTTTCATTCTCTTATATCTGATAATAGAGTCCTGAATTGTATCGTTAAGAGCATGCCCCATGTGTAACTGACCAGTAATATTTGGTGGGGGAATTACAATAGTAAAGGGCTTCTTTTTCTCGTTAACTTTAGCGGAAAAATATTTTTTATCTAACCACTTTTTATAAATCTTCTCTTCAAAATCTTTAGGTTCGTACGTTTTATTCATAAATACTCCGATTTTATTTGTATTTCTATGGAATTATAACATAATTATTTTATTTTCGCAACAAATAACCTTATTTAATTAAACAAATATTTAAAAAATATTTATTTTCAACTAAAACTTATAATCTTAATGCTGTAACATATAAATTTATCTTTACATACAATGCAATATAGAATTTCAAAACAAAAGGAGTTTTTATGAAAAAAATAGTATCTTTTATAATGTGTTGTCTAATGCTAGTATCGTCAACGTTTTTATTTGGATGTAAAAGCACCGACTCTAACGTAATTAGACTTTCTGAAGTCACTCACAGTACTTTTTACGCACCTTTATACGTTGCTATAAACAACGGATATTTTGAAGACGAGGGACTTAAAATTGAGCTTACAAGCGGAGAGGGCGCGGATAAAGTTATGGCATCCATCACCTCAAAAAGCGTAGATATTGGTTTTTGCGGACCTGAAGCTGTTATATACTGTAAAGTAAACGGACAAAAAGATCACCCTGTTGTTTTTGCTCAGCTCACTAAACGCGACGGTTCTTTTCTCGTTTCAAAGACTGATATTAAAGATTTTAAATGGTCTGATCTTAGGGGGAAAAGATTGCTTGCTGGCAGAAAAGGCGGTGTCCCTGCAATGACTTTACAATACGTTATCAATCAAAACGGGGTAAATCTAAATGAACTTAACTTTGACACATCAGTAGCATTTGCAAATATGGCAGGTGTTTTTCAAGCTGATGATAGCGTGGACTTTACCACACTATTTGAACCTACCGCATCAGAAGTTGTTGCAAACGGAAAAGGTTATATAATAGCATCTGTTGGGCAAGAAAGCGGAGAAGTTCCTTACACTGCATTTACCGCAAGTAAAAGCTTTATAAAAAACAACCCCGACAAAATTAAAAAATTTATACGTGCGTTAGTAAAAGGTTATAGGTTTACAGTCGAAAACGATTCTCTAACAGTTGCTCGCTCTCTTGCTCCCTCATTTGACGGAATAAGTATTGAAGCATTGAAAATTACGATAGAAAACTATATTAAAGCAGACGCTTGGAGTTCCACGCCTGTAATGAACGAAGAATCTTTCAATAGGCTTCAAGATATTATGGAAAACGCTAATGAATTAAGTGCGCGCGTTGATTTTTCAGACATTGTCGACAATACGTATGCAAGCGAGGTAATCGACGAATTTAAATAATACATCAACTTGCAAAGGAGAATATTTATGGATACACTTAAGATGGATCAAGTAGGTCTTACTTATCAAACACCTGAAAGAGAAACAGAAGCAATAAAAAACATAAACTTTACAGTAAAAAAAGGTGAATTTGCTGTTGTTGTAGGTCCTTCTGGTTGCGGAAAAACAACTATTTTATCCTTAATTTCAGGATTAATTCATCCTAATTGTGGTAAAGTTTTTATTAATGGGAACGAAATAACAGGCGTATCAGAAAAAATTGGATATATGCTACAAAAAGATCAACTCTTTGAATGGCGCACAGTAAAAGAAAACATATTGATAGGATTAGAAATTAAAAAAATCAAAACCGCGGAAAATATAAATTATGCTATGTCTTTATTGCAAAAATATGGGCTTGCCGATTTTGCAAATCACTATCCTTATCAATTATCTGGAGGAATGCGACAACGCGTTGCGCTTATTCGCACACTAACGTTTAAACCTGAAGTCTTACTACTAGACGAACCCTTTTCTGCATTAGACTTCCAAACGCGCATTTCTGTTTGCGACGATGTTTACAAAATTATCAAGAGTGAAAACAAGACTACCGTATTAGTTACTCACGATATTTCCGAAGCCATATCGCTTGCTGATAAAATAATAATACTTACAAAACGCCCTGCTACGATAAAACAAATTTACGATATACACATTGACAAACCTACTCCATTTCTAAAAAGAGAAGATCCAAGTTTTTCAAAATGGTTTAACACCGTTTGGAAGGAGGTTGTATGAACGAAAGAGAAAAATACTTACGAGCACTTAAAATCCATAAAATATCCGTAATTGCGCTTAGAATTTCAATTTTAATTCTATTTTTGCTTGTCTGGGAATTGTTTTCTTCATGCGGAATAATTGATTCATTCTTCTTTTCCTCACCTTCTAGAATAATAAAACTTTTTATAAGTATGGATAAATCCAGCTTATTAAAACATATTGGTATAACTTTATTTGAATGTATTTGCGCTTTTACAATATCAATGTGCTTAGCAATGGTGCTGGCAGTATTGCTATGGTGGTCTGATTTCCTAAGAAAAATCCTCGACCCATATATTGTAATAATAAATTCGTTACCTAAAATAGCATTAGGGCCATTGATTATTATTTGGGTTGGAATAGGCAAAAAAGCAATAATAACTATGGGCGTTCTTATTTGCATTATCGTTGCATTGACTACAATGTTATCAGGCTTTATTTCTGCCGATCCAGATAAAATCTTTTTACTAAGATCTATGGGTGCAACAAAACTTCAAATACTGACAAAACTAGTAATCCCATCAGCTCTTCCCTCTATTGTTTCCGCACTAAAAGTAACAATTGGTTTAGCTTGGGTTGGCACCATAATGGGCGAATATCTTGTTTCTGGAGCAGGATTAGGATATTTAATAATCTATGGAGGCGCAGTATTTAAGCTAGATTTAGTTATGCTCTCTACTGTCATACTTTGTATTTTAGCAGGAGCAATGTACGCCGTGGTGTCGTTTATTGAAAAAATAGTCATTAAAACTAAATAACAAAAACAGCATCTACCTAAAAACAGGTGGATGCTGTTTAGCTAAATTATTTATTTCGAGGGTCATCTTTAGCTTCATCGCTTAAATGCCTAGTAGTTTCTTCCATTTCAAGCTGGCTTTCATTTTTAAGCTTGTTATAATTTAGAACAAACTCTTTAATCTTAGACTTAAAATACGACGCTTCGTAGTGTTTAGGACTTTGCAAACTACTTCTACTCGTTAGGAACGTAGTATAATAATCCCTATCACATTTATCGATAATACCCATACTTCTAAATGACATAAAAGCAGTATCCGAGAATATCAACGAGTCTAGCAAATCAACCCCTACCGAAGCCAAAAGTCCATAAATTTTAGACGTTTCTGTAATATCCTCAAAAGAAGGTGTGAGCTCTTGCGATGGATGATTATGCGCAAAAATAACATATTTAGCTCCCTCTTTCAAAGCTCGTTTAGCAATAGCTTCGCCATCTACTCGAATTCTTTCAGGATACGAGCCTTCAATCCATTCATTGAAAAGAACTTTATATTTATAGCTAAGATACAACACCGAGATACACTCAGTTTTTCTTCCTATAAATTTAGGTTGCATATATTCGGCTATATGTGAATAATTACCAATCTCAACAGCATCCGTAAACGTACGAGTCGTTCTTAAAGATCTTCTAACAGCAGGATATATCGCTGCCAACAAATACGCAGCGGAAGTCGTCATGTTCTTAAACTCTTTCAAATCAGCAGGCGTAGAAGTAAAAACGTTATGCAAAGATCCCAACTTATCAATAATTTCATGTGCTAATACGTTAGTATCTTTTCTTGGAATAACAAGACTTAAAAGATATTCCAGAATTTCGTGTTCCTGAAACGCTGTAAGCTCTCTATCAGCATCATATTTTTCACGCAACCTTTCCCTATGACCTGCGTGATAATTTGGCGTTTTCTCTTGATTACTCATTACTCTTCGTCTTCTTCCTCAGGAAGTTCTGCGTTATGATAAACGTTTTGAACGTCATCATTTTCTTCAAACATATCAAGCATTCTGGTAAACTTAGCAGCTGCTTCTCCGTCTACCGATACCGTCATATTGGGAATCTTGGAAACTTCACTCTTAAGGAATGAATATCCCTGTTTTTCAAGATTTTCTCTGACTTCGTTAAATGAATCAGGAGTTGTTACAATCTCATACACGTCTTCATCTACGCTAAAATCATCAGCACCGGCATCAAGAGCTACCATCATCATCTCGTCATCATCCATGCTAGCGGTTTTTTCAATTACAATAATACCTTTAGATTCAAACATGTACGACACACAACCAGTAGTTCCCAGCGATCCACCACACTTATCAAAAATATGACGAACATCACCACCAGTTCTATTCTTGTTATCTGTAAGTGTTTCAACGATAACTGCTATACCGTTTACACCGTATCCTTCGTATACGTTGCTTTCATAATTAATAGAGCCTATTTCTCCACTTGCTTTTTTGATGGAACGATTGATGTTATCGTTAGGCATATTTGCGGCCTTAGCCTTAGCAATAATAGCTCTAAGCGAAGAGTTGCTGTTAGGATCAGCTCCACCAGCTTTTACTGCAACGGCAATTTCTCTACCGATTTTAGTAAATACTGCAGATCTTGCAGCATCGGTTTTGCCTTTAGCTCTTTTAATAGTTGACCATTTACTATGTCCTGACATAAAAATTCTCCTTATTTGTTGTATTTTATTTGATACATCATTACCGAAGCACAAACTCCAGCATTGAGTGACTCAATTCCTTGCATAGGAAGTGATATTATTACGTGTGATTTTTCTCTCACGTAATCGCTCACACCATTAGCTTCATTTCCAATAATAAGACATGCTTTTTTATCGGAAAAATTCTTTTCAAAAATATTATCGCCATCCATATCCGCACACAAGATCTCATAACCGTATGCGTCTAAATCGTACAATATATCTTCTTCACAATCAATTATGTTAAGCTTAGTTATTGCCGACATTGCGCTTCGAACGACTTTGGGGTTATACACATCAACACAAGAAAAACAATAAACGTCATCAAACCCACACGCAACTGCCGTTCGCAAAATAGTGCCTAAATTGCCTGGATCGCGTATTCTATCTAAAAACAAACAATACTGCGAATTATGAGGCTTATGCTCTGGTTGCTTTGCTATGGCAACAACACCTTGAGAATTAGACGTTGTAGAAATTTTTTCAAAAACACTATCTTTTACAACGTAAAAATTTTCAAACTCGCCTACATATTTTTTAGACGCACTTTCAGAAAGCAAGATACAATCTATATCGATTTTCCCAATACTATCCTTAACGTTTCTAAGTCCCTCAATCAAAAACAAGCCTGTATTTTCTCGAAACTTTTTTTCTTGAAGTGACGATGCTTTTTTTATTAAATTGTTAGCTTGCGAGGTAATTAAATCCATTTCTTATAAAATAATTGACACCTAAAAAGATTTTCAGGTGTCAAAAAATCAATTATTTTGCAATAGCCTTAGATGCGGTCTGAGCCAAAGCTGCAAAAGTTGCAGGATCATTAACTGCAATGTCTGCCAACACCTTTCTGTTGAGATCTACACCTGCTGTCTTAAGACCAAACATAAACTTAGAATAAGACAAGCCGTTCATTCTTGCTGCTGCATTGATACGTGCAATCCAAAGCTTGCGGAAATCACGCTTCTTAAGTCTTCTACCAATATAAGCATAGGTCAAAGACTTCATAACCGCTTCTCTAGCAATGCGGTAAGATCTGGACTTGGAGCCAAAGTAACCCTTGGCAAGTTTCATTATTTTACGACGCTTTTTAACAGCGTTAACTGCTCTTTTAATTCTCATAGTAGCACCCTCCGTTATTTCTGAATCATGATTCTAATGGTCTTAGTCTCTTTGTTAGACGCCATAAAAGCATCGTGACGAAGAGTCATCTTACGCTTACTATCTTTTTTAGTAAGGATGTGTCTTTTTCCCTGGGGATTGTGAACGATTTTACCGTTCTTGGTTACGCGGAAACGCTTTTTAGCACCGCTGTGGCTTTTCATTTTTGGCATGATTTATGTCCTCCGTTAATAATTTACTTTTTAATAGGCGCCAAAATCATAAAGATATTTCTACCTTCTGTAAGTGGCTTTTTATCGATAACAGCTACGTCTTCTACAAGTGTAAAGAACTTATTCATAACCTCTACACCAATTTCAGGACGAGCTTGTTGTCTTCCTTTCATTCTGATAGATACTCTAACCTTATCTCCGTTTGCAATAAACTTACGAGATTGCTTTGCCTTTGTTTCAAGGTCGTGAACGTCGATAGTCATAGACAACCAAATTTCCTTAAGTTCGGTAACCTTTTGGTTCTTACGAGCATCTTTTTCTTTCTTTGCGGCATCAAATCTGAACTTACCGTAATCCATAATTTTACATACGGGCGGATTTGTTGTGGGGCTGATTTTAACAAGATCGAGGTTTTTCTCGTCTGCAATTCTGTTTGCTTCAACAGCGCTCATAATTCCGAGTTGCTGTCCGTTTTCGTCAATAACACGAATTTCCGCATCGGTAATCTTACCGTTGATTTCTACTTCCTTAATAATGGTCGTATCCTCCGACAAAAAAATATTAGAGCGGTGCAGAAATATCCTACTACCACTCTAAAAATACTGTTCATATTTAGGTGTTACCGATTCGAGCCAGCCCAATCGGTGAGAATAAATCTACTTCCAACGCCAATTATTTTACTATATATAACGAACAATGTCAAGCGTTTTTACTTGACTTTTCATAATTTTATTAGTTTTTTTACGCTTTTTATGCAAAGCAACGGCTAGCTTTTGCTAACCGTTACTTAAATGCGTTAATCTAAAATCTTATCCTCAATTTCGGTATCAATACGCTTGATAAATTCATCGTACGTCATAACACCCAAATCACCAGTCTTTCTACGACGAACAGAAAGTGTGCCTTCTTGAGCCTCTTTATCGCCAATAATAACGATATAAGGCGTCTTTTCGAGCTGTGCTTCTCTAATCTTATAGCCAAGCTTTTCATTTCTTATATCATATTCTGCGCGAATACCGTGACGTTGCATTTTCTCTGCTACATCTTTTGCATTTTGCGCAGTTCTATCCGTAAGAGAAAGAACTTTTACCTGAGTGGGAGAAAGCCATACGGGGAATGCTCCTGCAAATTTTTCAATAAGCAAAGCGATCGTTCTTTCATAGCAACCGATAGACGTTCTATGGATAATGTAAGGACGCGCCTTGTTTCCGTTTTCGTCAACGTAACTCATATCAAAACGCTCAGCCAAGAACATATCAATTTGAATGGTAATAAGTGTGTCTTCTTTTCCGTGAACGTTCTTGATTTGAATGTCAAGTTTTGGTCCATAGAAAGCAGCTTCGCCGATTCCTTCTTTATAATCAATGCCAATTCCGTCCAAAATTCTCTTCATTTCAGACTCAGCGTAAGCCCACTCTTTTGGATCGTCAATATATTTACCCTTATCATTGGGATCCCAACGCGAGAAACGGAAGGATACGTCATCTAAAAGACCAGTAATCTTAAGCATATACATTGCAAGATCCAAGCATCCCTTAAATTCTTCCTCGAGCTGAGAAGGCATACATACAAGGTGTCCTTCTGAAATCGTAAACTGTCTTACTCTAATAAGACCATGCATTTCGCCACTAGACTCGTTTCTAAAAAGTGTGGATGTTTCACCATATCTGCAAGGAAGATCACGATAAGACTTAAGCCCATTATTATATACGGTATATTGGAATGGGCAAGTCATAGGACGCAAAGCAAATACTTCGTCATCCTTTTCCTCATCACCAAGAACGAACATTCCATCTTTATAGTGATCCCAGTGTCCGCTTATTTTATAAAGATCGCTCTTTGCCATAAACGGAGTTTTTGTTCTCATATAACCTCTTCTCTCTTCTTCATCCTCAACGAATCTAGAAAGAATTTGGAAAAGTTTAGCACCTTTAGGCATAAGAAGGGGAAGACCTTGACCGATAACGTCGCTAGTCATAAAAATTCCAAGATCTCTACCAAGCTTATTATGATCACGACCTTTTGCTTCCTCTACTTTCTTAAGATACTCTTCAAGCTCTGCTTTTTTCTCAAATGCAGTTCCATAAATACGCGTAAGCATCTTATTATGCTCATCACCTTTCCAATAAGCACCAGTTACAGCCGTAAGCTTGAACGCCTTGATTTTGCCGGTAGAAGGAAGATGTGGACCTCTACAAAGATCAATATAATCGCCTTGAGTATAAAGAGAAATAATGCTACCACCGGGAAGTTCCTCAATAAGCTGAATTTTATAATCTTCACCTCTTTCTTTCATTACAGCAAGTGCCTCTTCGCGAGTTACTTCGCTTCTTACAATAGCAATATCAGCCTTAATGATTTCTTCCATCTTCTTTTCGATATCAGCAAGATCTGACTGAGTAATTGCCTTTTCAAAATCGATATCATAATAAAAACCGTTATCGATAACGGGACCAATTGCAACCTGCGCAGACGGATAGAGCTGTTTTACAGCTTGCGCTAAAACGTGAGCACAAGAATGTCTATAAATTGCTAAACCTTCCTCATCTCTTGACGTTATAATCTGAATCTTATCTCCGTCGTTTACAGGCGCAGAAAGATCTACAAGTACGTCATTTACTTTTGCAGCATACGCATTTTTTGCAAGTCCTGCGCTTAAAGCAAAAGCTACGTCATACACATTCTTTGCATTTTCAGTTTCAAAAACCGAACCGTCTTTAAGAATAAATTTCATAATACCTCCAAAAAAATAAAGTCCTTAAAAGCATTTGCTTTTAAGGACGCAAAATTACGTGGTTCCACCTTAATTCGTAGGAAAATCCTACCTCAATATCCGATTTGTACGAATCGGGGCGCTTCTTTAGGCAGGTGGTTTCAGTTTTTCCTTATTCTACGTTGCTCACACCTAATCAACGCTCTCTGAAAAAAATCGGGAAATCCTACTTGTCCTACTTTAACAAGAAATTAAACTTTAGTAAAGTATAATACCATTTTTTGTAATTGTCAAGAAATTTTACAAAATTTTACGATTTAATCAAAATTATTTGTTAATACATTTGAATTTTATCAGTAGAAGTTGCAAACGTAAGTATAAAAACAAAGCTAGCTTTATTCTTTTTTAATATTTTAGAACATTCATTTGTCGTTGCACCCGAAGTAAAAACGTCGTCAATAAGCAAAACACGTTTTCCCTTAACGTCTTCTTTATTTATAACGTCAAACGCTCCGTTAATTGCGTTCATACGCTCTTCTCTTCCCATTCTTGCAAGATTTTTAGTATATTTTGTTCTTTTTAATAATGTCTTAATGGGAATATCCGACAACCGCGAAAACTCTTTAGCTATTTCCTGAGCTTGATTATACCCTCTTTCGTATTGTCTTGATTTTGGCATAGGTACAAAAGTTACAACGTCAATAGGCGTTTGAGAATTTACAAACGTATCGTACATATATTGTGCCATAAACTTTGTTAAATATGCACCATGTCTATATTTAAGACGATATATTAACTTTATAACAGTATCCTTATAAATAAAAGGTGCTCGTGCAATATCAAAATCATGAGAACGGTTTGTACATTCAATACAATAAGGAGTCATTTCTCCTACGTGTCGTCCACACGTTTTACAGTACTTTGTGTTGTATTCTAAGTTATTACATCTGTCACAAACACCATACTTAGTCTTAAAAGAAAGTTCCCCGTCACACACTATACACTTAATGTCTGACGGGAAAAAAACTTCACTTAATCCTTCAAAGAATTTCATTATTTAAGACGAAGAGTTTCTCTTGCAATTACAAGCTCTTCATTTGTGGGAAGAATATAAACCTTAACCTTAGATTTATCAGTAGAAAGCTCGGTAATTCCATCGTCTGGATTTTCATTATACTCATAATTAAAGTCAAGACCAAGGAATTCAAGTCCCTCTACAACCTTTCTTCTTACAATAGCTTCATGCTCACCGATACCACCGGTAAATACGATTGCGTCAAGACCACCCATAGCGGCAGCATACGCACCAACGTACTTCTTAACTCTGTAACAGAACATATCCATTGCAAGAATTGCTCTCTCATTTCCATCTTTTACGCCTTTTTCGAGATCTCTAAAGTCAGAACCAACTCCACCTACACCAAGTACGCCACATTCTTTATTGAGATAGTTAAGAGCCTGATGAATATCCATACCCTTCTTATCCATAAGATACTCAATAGCTGCAGGATCAATATCTCCGGAACGAGTTCCCATCAAAAGTCCCTCTAAAGGCGTAAAGCCCATAGTTGTATCAATACACTTACCGTTTACGATAGCGCACAAGCTTGCTCCGTTTCCAAGGTGACAAGAAACCATCTTAAAATCCTTCTTACCCATAAGACGAGCTGTTTCTCCCGCTATAAAGAGATGGCTGGTTCCATGAAAGCCATACTTTCTTACCTTAAACTGCTTATAGTCATCATAAGGAATTGCATACATATAAGCATACTGAGGCATTGTAGAATGGAAAGTCGTATCAAACACCGCAACCTGTGGAGCGGATGGCATAACTTCCATGCACGCCTTTATTCCCATAATATTTGCAGGCATATGTAAAGGTCCAAGATCAATATTAGATTCGATTTTAGCAAGAGTTTCGGGGGTAACCTTTACGCTATCTTTGAAATCTTCTCCACTATGAAGAACTCTATGTCCAACAGCTACAATTTCATCCATGCTTGCAATAACGCCGTGATCTTTATCAACAAGAGCGTTAAGAACAAGGGTGATAGCTTCTTTATGTGTGGGCATTTTTGCCGAAATCTCAACGTTTTTAGAGCCCTTATGCTTCAAAAGAGATGTTTCCTGTCCAATTCTTTCGCATACGCCTTTTGCAAGAACAGCTTCTGTATCTGTTTCGATAAGCTGATATTTAAGAGAAGAACTTCCTGCGTTAATAACTAATATTTTCATTATAAACTCCTTATTTTGTATTACTTACACTGAAGAACAGTCATTGCCGTAACGTTTACAACGTCTTCGGAAGAACATCCTCTAGACAAATCGTTTACAGGCATATTAAATCCCTGGCAGATAGGACCAACAGCTTCTGCACCTGCAAGACGCTGAACAAGCTTATATCCAATATTTCCTGCTTGAATATCAGGGAAAATCATTACGTTTGCGTGTCCTGCAATGTCGCTTCCGGGAGCTTTAAGAGATGCTACGGACGATACAACTGCCGCGTCAAACTGAAGTTCTCCGTCAACTTTAAGGTCAGGCGCAAGTTCTTTAACGATCTTGGTTGCCTCAACTACTTTATCAACATATTCATGCTTAGCGCTACCTTTTGTAGAGAAGGAAAGCATTGCAACTTTAGGATCAATACCTGCAATGCTTGCCGCACTTTGAGCAGAAGCAATTGCAATATCTGCAAGCTGTTGAGCGTCAGGATTAATGTTAACAGCGCAATCGCCAAATACCATAATACCATTTTCGCCATATTTGCATCCTTCGGGAAGAACCATTATAAAGCAACTACTTACAGTTTTAATTCCGGGAGCTGTTTTAATAATCTGAAGGGCGGGACGCAAAGTATCACCGGTAGAATTTACCGAACCTGCAACCATACCGTCTGCCTTGCCTGCTTTTACAAGCAATACGCCAAGATAAAGGGGCTTCTTAGCAAGTTCACAAGCCTGCTCAATAGTCATACCCTTTGCTTTGCGAAGTTCATACAACAAATTCGCATACTCTGTAAGATCTTCGGTCTTGGGATCGATGATAGTTACTCCATCAAGGCTTTTTTGAGCCTTAGAAAGAATTACATCTTTGTTACCAATAAGAATAAGACGGGCAATTTTTTGCTCAACAATTTCTTCGGCAGCTCTGATAATTCTATCCTCTTCGCCTTCTGCAAGAACAATACACTTGTTCTTAAGTTTTGCTTTTTCTCTGATTTCTTGTAATAATGACATAATTTTAATCTCCTTGTGAAGATAGTATTTACAATTAAGAAAAATTGTGTTATAATTATCTTATCTAGTCTATTATACCACCAAAAAAACAAAAAGTAAATTAATTGTCTTAATCCTACGGAGAAAATTATGAAAATTTGCGCAATAATTTGCGAATACAACCCGTTTCACTACGGACACGCGTACCAATTTGAAAAAATAAAAGAAAAATATGACCACATAATCTGCATCATGAGCGGTAATTTTACGCAACGTGCAGAGCCTGCTATTGTAAATAAGTACGTGCGCGCGCAACAAGCAATACTTAATGGCGCGGATATGGTCTTGCAACTTCCTACTCCTTACGCCTGTTCTTCAGCTCAATTCTTTGCAAAAGGCGCGATAAATATATTGAGAAACTTCCCAATAGACGCAATCTCTTTTGGCATGGAAGAAGACAATATCGATCTACTTTTCAAGATATCCGAATGTGAAAAAAGCGAGAATTTTAAGAAAACTCTCAAAACCTATTTAGATAAAGGCAATTCTTATATATCTTCTAGCGTGAAAGCTATTACGAAATGTTTATCTTTTGATGAAAACAATATTATAGACTTTTTATCAAAACCCAACAACATGTTAGCTGTAGAGTATCTAAAAGCAATGAATGGACACTCTCTTAAGTGGGAAATATTCCCTGTAAAACGTGAGAGCGATTATAACAGTAATTCACTTGATGGCAAATTTGTTTCAGCCTCAGCAATACGCTCTGCACTAGAAAACAAATTATCTATTGATAGATTTATACCTAATAGCGAACTTATCTTTTCAAGCAATAAAGCTGATAAAAATATTTTTGAAGCTCTTACACTATCAGCACTGAGATTAGGAGATACCGAAACAGCGGCGGCTCTATTAAACGCAGGAGAAGGATTGGAGCGCAAACTGTTAAAAAACGCTTTGATTTGCAACAGTTTAAGTGATGTGTTTGATAAAACGAAAACAAAAAGATATTCTTACGCACGAATTAAACGGCTTGCTTTGGACAATCTTTTAGGAATAAAAAAAGAAGATATTATTTTCCCCGATAATGCAACGGCAATTCTTTTAGCTGTAAAACAAGACTTTGTTCAACATCTTAAATTATTTTCTCCCTACCTTATTAGTGAAAATTCTATGCTTAACAATTTTGTACCGCAAAATTTCGTTAGTATAGAAGAACGTGCTGAAAAAACATATTCTACAATTTGCTCAACATCATATAACGGTATAATAAAAAAACTCGTAAAAGCGTAAACTTTTACGAGTTTTCATTTAGTAAATCTCTTTTATCAATTCTAATGCGTTAGCGCATACATATTTGTCAATTTCACCATTAAGAAACTTAAGGTCCTTTATAAACGAGCTTGAAACAAAACTTAAAGTAGGTTGTGATATCAAATAAAAAATCTCAATCTCGGGATTTGTTGCCTGATATACAGCCATAAGGTTTTTTTCATATTCAAAATCTACGCCGTTTCTTATTCCCCTTACCAAATACTTAGCTCCATTTTCACTAGCAAAATCAGTAAGTAGCCCATCGAAAACTTTAACCGAAACGTTTTTTATATCAAACATGCTCATAGAAGCAATCTTTGCTCTTTGCTCAATTGATGCAACACATTTCTTTTTACTACCGTTGCCAGCAACACCCACAATAACTTCGTCAAAAACTTCCGCAGCGCGCTTTACTAAATCGTAATGACCAATCGTAAAAGGGTCAAAAGTGCCTGCAAATACTGCTTTTTTCATTATTATTCTCCTTGTTTATACTCCAAAAAGCTCAATGCTACCGATCCGCATTTTCTTGTATCAAAAACAAAACTATCATCTTCAAAAGAATTTTTAACGTCGTGTTCAATCATAATTAAGCCGTTTTTTGCCAAAACATTATATTTTTTTATTAAATCCAATATTCTATTCTCGATATGAAGAGCGTAAGGCGGATCGATAAAAATCAAATCAAATTCTTTATTTTTTAGTTTTTTAAGTGCAAATTCGTAATCAACGTTATAAATTTCATAATTTTCAGGCGATGCGCCAACATGTTTTAAATTTTGCTGAACAAGCGTAAAACTATCTCTATCCTTATCAATAAAAACAACTTTACTTGCGCCTCTGCTTAAACTTTCTATTCCCAAAGCTCCGCTACCGGCAAAAAGATCTAGTGTAAAAACGTTACCCACCTTATCTTTTGAAGCGATAATATTGAACATCGTTTCTTTAATTCTATCCGTCGTTGGTCTGACTTTGTTATCCTTAGGATTATATAAAAGTTTATACTTAAATTTTCCGCTTATTACACGCATATTACAATTTACTGTTAAACTTAACTTCGTTAAGCATCTCCTTAAAACTCTTTTCTTTGTCGGCTAAAGTCTTGAAAAAGCCTAAAAAATACATAGAACCAACAGCAAATAAGAACACGCCGACAATAAGAACAGAAATCCAATTTGCTGATGTTAGCGTCGTCATTATTCCAAATGCCTTAAAACAAATAGTAGCAGGTATACAAATATATAAGGCTATACTTTGGAAAGCAAACACTCCAGTTATATTTCCTATAAGAACAAATACGATAGGAACAATAAAAAAAGGAGTTATCATAACCAATCCATGCCAAAACGATACTCTATTGATTTCAACCGACTTATCTGGAGTAATTGCTATATTTCTCTTTGCAAATTCTTTAGATGCAACAATGCTTCCTCTTGTAAAGAAAAGTACAAATAACGGCAACGCCATAACCACGCCAAGAGAAAATCTTAATATCTCGTTAATATCGCCAGCGTAAAACATAAGCGAAAAAAGCATTATAACCATACAAAATCCGAAAAGCCATAATGAATTTAGAATGCTACTTGCAAACACGCCAACCTTTTTTGTTTTATTTCCCATATAAAATATCTCGCAATTAATATTCTTAGAGTATTATAGCACACTTAAACGAATAAATCAATAATTTTAAACATTTTTATAAATTATGTCTTCTCTGTGATAAAACGTTGTGAGAATTTCGTATACAATGGTAGAATTTTGCCTTGCATATTCTTCTCCGCTCATTTCTGCGCCCAAAATACAAACCTCATCGCCTACTTTAGCCTTTACTTTTGTTACGTCAACCATAAACATGTCCATACAAATTTGACCTAAAACTTCACAACGTATGCCGTTTATAAAAACAAATCGACGTTCTCTTAAATTTTTTTTTCTTAAAAAACCATCACGATAGCCTGCATTTACAGTCGCAACAATCATGTCATTAGTTAGAGTAAAATTCCCATATCCAACGTTTTCGCCCTTTTTAACGAAATCAACGCGTATAATTCTTGCGCTTACACGCATTGCAGGAAATAAACCATCTACACCATATCCGTACAAATTAATACCGCATCTTATGAAGTCATATTGTTTTTTAGCGTATATCCAATTAGACGCATACAAATGTTTTAGAGAATTTGATTTTAATATAGATAGCGCTTCGTCAAATTTTGTAGTTTGTTTATCAATACTTTCTTTAGAATAAACGTGAGAAAATACAGTGTAGATATTGCTTTTTTCGCTTATATACTTTAACTCTCTGACATTTATACCCAATCTGTTCATTCCGGTATTAACTATTAAAGAAATCCTTTTTTGACTACGTTTTTTAAAATAATCCTCTAAAGATACTACTGAGGGAATAATATTACGCTCTTCGTTTGCGTTATCTGCGCCTAAAATCAATATGTCTTTTTTTACTCCACTGTCATATAACTTTTTAGCTTCACTATACGTTGCAGTGGCAAAACAAAAAGCGTTATCTTCTAAAACTTTACAAACTTCAATTGAACCATGCCCATAAGCATCAGCTTTTACTACAGCACAAACTTCGCTATTACTCATGTTTTTTATCATTTGTAAATTTTTTTGTATATTAAAAATATCTACTTCGATTTGCATAATCGTATATATGCATCACAAAATAGATATGTTAATACTCGTCGATAAATTGAGTTGTGAAAGGCTGTATTAAATTGTTTTTTTCAAAGAAATCAACAAGATTGTCAATGTCTACAACGTAATCAGAATTATTACATTTTGCAGCTTTAATATTTACTCCGTCAGAACTTATATTCCAACATCCTGTATTATCAGTTAAAATTGAATCGTTTATTTTAACTGTAATGCTAAACTGTTTTATGGGCTTTATAAAAGCTAAAAAACCCGGTAGCGACAATATTCTAACCTGAATAAACGCTTCACCACACAATGCAGGACGCTTATAAGAATAGCCGTTTAGGCTTAAAATTTTACTCAATGCATTTTCTTTTTGCACTACGCGAGATAATTTTTTATTTTCTTTAACGAAAAAAGCAACAACTTCTCCGTTTTTGATTGCTTTAAATGGTTTTGCTCCATATTGAGAAGTTTCAGATATTAGTTTTGAAACATAATCTTTATTAAAAGCAAGTCTGATTGCAGAAGGATTAAACAACAGTTCAATTTTGGAAATGTCACTATCGGTTACAGGCAAAATTTCAGCAAACTCATTTCCGATTATATTTTCCACAATATAATACTGTGTAGTAAAAAAACCATAACGGAGATAGAAATTGGAATCAAAAGGGGATAAAACTGCAAAAGGAAAACCTTCGCTTTGAGCTTTTTTAAGCATTTGATTTATAAGCGAAGACGCATTGCCCTTACCACGTTCTGACTTTAACGTTGCTATCGCCGAAAAATAAGCGCACTCTTGTCCGTTAGATAATTTGCGAGGAATAACGTAACCTGCAGAGACGGGTTTTGCTTGGGGAAATACAACCACATTTTCTTTGTTTTGATTGCAAAAATATTCAGCATAGCTTACCCCATCTTCCTCAAAACCATCTATATAAATTTGTTGTAAAATATTTAACATTTTGTAATATAATATTTTTCCGCTAATTTTATGGGATTATACGAAAGCTTTGCCTTTCTTAACCCCTCAATTCCCATATCTTCCTGTCTATTTACTAAATTACATCCAACAAGCAACTCTTTTGCAGTAAGGTAGTTTATTGCTTGATAAACACCCTCATAATCGATATCGCCTTTTTCAAACAATGTATGAGCAACTCCATTTGGAGTAATGTCGCTTATAGACAATCCAACTAAAGTTTCTCTAATAAACAATACTCCAATCTTTAGATGTAAAACATCGCATAATTCAAGAGATTTTTTTATTGCAGTAAACTCTAAAGTTGCATTGCTTTCCTTATTGTTAAGCCATTTTTCGCATAACGCTACTGCTTTTTCATAGTCATTCTTTTCGTACTGTCTAAAAGAATAATTATTTTTCGACGTAAAACGGTTTACAAAATTTCGTTTAGAGTGAAATTTCTTTCCCTTAAGTTCTGCAAGTTCGTTTACACTATAAATATAATCACTATCGTTTTGGTTTGACTTTGCAATAAATCCGTCTAAAAGTTTAGTCTGTTCAAAAGTTAATCCTCTCATAACAAACTCTACATTATTTTTATAAGAATGATTATACGCTACATTAACTGCTTCTTTTAAGTATGTTTCGTCCACAAGATACGGTGGTAAAAACAAATATTTATTACCTAAGTCAAAATAAATTAGCGCGTATTTGTCGTTTTTAGCAACGTACGTTCTATCATAATTCCACACGTAGATACACGAAAAACTGAACTCCCAATAAATACTATCACTATTGAGAACCCTTTCTATAAACTCTCTATCGCTAAGTTGTATCTTCTCAAAATTCATTAATACCTCAAATAACTGTCAAAAGCGTTTTCAATATGATTTACCGTCATTGTATCCATATACACTTCAACAACATCAAATCTAACAGGATAATTTAGTTTGCGGTACTTGCTCAAAAATTGACTTGCTACCTGGCTAATTTTACGCTGTTTAAAGTAAGTAACAGCCTCTGCTGGCACTCCGTATTCAGTGCTTCGTCTAGCCTTTACTTCCACAAAAACAATATAGCCGTCATACGCCGCTATTATATCTATTTCACCTACATTGGTTGTAAAGTTTCTTTCAATAATTTCATATTTCTTTTTTTTAAGATACGCGCACGCTACGTCTTCACCAGTTCTTCCCTTAATTTTAGTATTCATTCTTTACTCCTTTACGAAGTTTTTGATAAATGAACGTCTATGTATAGGACAGGGACCAATTTCCTTTATTGTTTTAATATGCACGGCTGTTCCGTATCCTTTATGTTTTTCAAAACCATATTCAGGATATTGCTTGTCATAATCACGCATAATTCTGTCCCTTGCAACCTTTGCAAGTATAGATGCAGCAGCAATATTATAACTAGTTGCATCGCCCTTTATAATAGGTACAACCTTAGTATCAACGTCTAATTTTACCGCATCAACCAACAACGTTTCAGGTTTTACGTTCATACCATCAAACGAGTTTTTCATTCCAAGTATAGTAGCTTGCAAAATGTTTATATCATCAATAACTTCAGGAGGAATAACGGCAATGCAATAACTAATTGCTTTTTCTTTAATCTCTTCAAATAATTTTTCACGCTTTTTTTCCGAAATCTTTTTACTGTCATTTATGCCGTCAATCATATCTCCATCATTCATAGGCATCATACAGCACGCGCAAACTACGGGGCCTGCTAATGGGCCGCGACCGGCTTCGTCTATTCCGGCTACTCCTTCTCCCAGCGCCTTGTCGTGATCAAATAGATTCTGTGTCGCCATCTTCTGCGCCCTCCAAGGTAATTTTACCCATTCTACCCTTTCTAAAATCGTCTAAAACAGCATCAGAGGCTCTTTCGATATCCAATTCGTTACCACGTAAAACAAAACCTCTTTTTCTTGCAATAAGCTCCAAAATACGCTCCGGTGTATCTGAAATCTCAATACCGTATCTGTTTTTTAGCGCAAATGGGAAACGAGAGGATAATTCTTCGATTAGCGCTAGAGCCAGCTCATATCCGTCCACAACCTCGTCTTTGATACTTCCCATAAACGCCAAGTGTTTTGCTACCGTTTGGTCGGAAAGTTTAGGATAAAGAGTCCCTGGAGTGTCCATAACTTCTATTGTGTCGCTAACTTTAACCCACTGTTTTCCTCTAGTAACACCAGCCTTATTGCCAGTTATCGCTTTTGCTTTTCCGCAAAGATTGTTAGTAAGAGTAGATTTTCCAGTATTGGGCACACCCATTATCATAACGCGTACCGTTGCTTTTACACCTTTTTGTTTGAATTTATTTATCTTTCCTGCGCATAGTTTTTTCAAAAGCGCAACAACCGAAGCCGAAGTCTTGCTTATAGTACTATTGACCGACACCGCTTCCCTGTTTTGTGTGCAAAGACGTTTTTTCCACTTGACAACTTCTTCGTCGTTTGCAAGATCCGCCTTGTTTAATACGAACACTACCGGCAATTTTTCGATAAACTTATCAAAATTTGGATTCATACAACTTTTAGGCGCTCTTGCATCTAAAACGTATATAACAGCATCGACAAACTTGATGTTTTCCTCCATCATTCTTATCGATTTAGTCATATGTCCAGGATACCAATTTATTTGCATACTAATCCTCCAATAAATCGGGACGGTTTTTTACCGTAATCTTAATTGCTTCTTCATTGCGCCAATCAACAATATCGGCATGGTTGCCTTTCAAAAGAACGTCTGGAACCGACAAACCCATAAAAACCGCAGGTCGAGTATATTGCGGATATTCCAATAGACCTTGAGAAAAGCTCTCTTCGTCAGTAGATGTTTCGCAATGTAAAACTTTTGGAACATATCTTGCAACAGCATCGACAACCACCATAGCGGCAAGTTCTCCCCCCGTAAGTACGTAATCTCCTATTGATATCTCTTCGTCTATGCACAAGTCTAAAACTCGTTGATCCACACCCTCGTAATGTCCGCACAAAATAACAAGCCAATCGGTTGATTTTGCAATATCGGCTACTAATGCTGTCTTCAAGATTTTACCTTTAGGCGACATGTAAACTCTCTTAGCTTTATGCTCGGGATCAATAGAGTTTATACAATCATATAAAGGCTGAGGAGTCATAACCATTCCTGCCCCACCGCCAAAAGGATAATCATCACATTTTTTATGCTTATCTTTAGAAAATGGACGAATATCTGTAATACGTATATCCAAAAGTCCGCTTTCTTGAGCTTTGCCAATAATGCTAGAATTAAGAGCTTCAAACATTTCGGGAAATAGCGTTAGTATATCAATCCTCATACACGCATACCTCGTTAAAAACCTTTGCATCCGCGTTCATTATCTTGTTTTCGATATCAAAATTGCTGCTTAATTTTTTGATAAAAGGAAAACGGCAAACTTTATCTCCGTCTTTTACAGTAATAACGTCGGCAGCTCCGTATTGGGCAACGTCTGTGATAACGCCAACGTTACTTCCATCGGATAAAACCACTTTACAGCCTATCATATCGGAAATAAAATATCTTCCTTCTTCTAAATCTACTGCGTTTACACGGTCAATTTCAAGCATTTTTCCAACCAAAGTTTCCGAAGTATTTCTATCCGATACTCCAATAAAAGAAAGATACACGAATCCTTCCGCAATTCTGCAAGCAATAATCTTATAAGGAGTTTCACCAATATAGACTAATTTAAGTTTTTTGAATCTGTTAATGTCATCGGTAATAGGTTTTACCTTAACTTCACCTTTTATACCAAATGCTTTTATAATTTGTCCAACTGTAATTTTATCCATAATAAATCCTTTCTGCTTTTCATATACAAAATAGAGAGTTACGCATAACTCTCTATTTTTTTGTTTACTCGTTTTCCAAAATAACTACCGAATACTTAACTTCGCTACGCGCGGAAGCTGCTTTTACGATAGTGCGAATAGCCTTTGCAATTCTGCCTTCTTTGCCGATAATTTTGCCCATATCGCTTTGCGCAACCTGAACGTTAATAGTTTCGCCATCTTCGGCAAGAGTAATTACAACTGCATCCTTATCGTCTACAAGCTCGGTAATCATATACTTAACTAATTCTACCATAGAATTTTACCTCACAATACTAGATTGCGTTAATTAGTCTTTCTTCTTTTTGATAGCGTTAGTTTTAGCGGGCTTAGCTTTCTTTTCGATGATTCCTGCGTTTGCAAGAAGATCTCTAACAGTGTCGGTAGGCTGAGCACCCTTAGCAATCCAAGCCTTAGCCTTGTCAGCATCGATATCGATCTGAGCAGGAACGGTAATAGGATTGTAAGTTCCAATCTGGTCTACGAATCTTCCATCACGAGGAGACTTAGAGTCTGCAACGTTGATACGATAGAAGGGGGATTTTTTGTCGCCCATACGGGTAAGTCTGATTTTTAACATTTTTTATTCTCCTTTTTGGTGTTTTTAACACAAAATTTAATAACGTATTGATCTTTTTAGAACGGTAAGCGCATTTTTCCGTTCTTAGTATTCATTGATTTCATCATTTGTTTCATTTGTTCAAACTGCTTTAAGAGCTGATTAACTTCCTGTATAGAAGATCCGCTTCCGTCAGCAATTCTCTTTTTTCTAGAAGCCTTGATGATATCAGGATTTTCTCTTTCTTTCTTAGTCATAGAACAAATAATCGCTTTGAATCTATCAATTCGCTTTTCGTCTATATCTTTTTCGCTTACTTTGAGCTTACTCATTCCGGGAACCATACTTAATAAGTCTGCAATGTTTCCCATCTTTTTAATGCTGTTAAACTGCACAAGGAAGTCGTCTAGCGTAAAAGTATTTTCTCTGAAACGCTTTTCCATTTCCTTTGCCTGCTGTTCACTAACAGCCTCTTGTGCCTTTTCAATCAAGGTAAGCACGTCGCCCATACCTAAGATTCTGGACGCCATTCTATCTGGATAAAAAGGCTCGATATCCGCAACCTTTTCGCCAGTTCCGCAGAATTTGATAGGTTTGCCGGTTACCGCTCTTATCGACAGCGCAGCTCCACCTCTCGTATCGCCGTCAAGCTTTGTAAGAATCACACCCGTTACGTCAAGCTGTTCGTTAAACGACTGAGCTACCGTAACTGCGTCCTGACCAGTCATTGAGTCGACAACCAAAAGTATTTCGGTAGGGGATACGGTTTCCTTAACTTCTTTAAGCTCTCCCATTAGTTGCTCATCAATATGAAGTCTACCGGCAGTATCGATAATAACCGTATCAAAACCCTTATAAAGAGCTTCTTCGATAGCTTCCTTCGCTGTCTTTGCGGGTTTTTGCGTTCCTTTATCAAAAACAGGTACGTTTACCGATTTTCCAACAACTTTAAGCTGAGTAATAGCAGCAGGACGGTAAATATCGCACGCAACTAACATTGGCTTCTTGCCTTGTTTTGTCAAGAACTGAGCAAGTTTTCCACAAAATGAAGTTTTTCCAGCACCTTGAAGACCGCACATCATAATAACCGTAGGTGGTTTTGATGATACTTCAAGCTTAGAGTTAGAACTTCCCATAAGCGTAACCAATTCGTCTTTTACAATCTTGATTACTTGCTGACCGGGAGTTAATGAGGTAAGAATTTCTTCGCCAACAGCCTTCTCACTTACCGAAGTAATAAAATCTTTTACTACCTTAAAGTTTACATCGGCTTCCAGCAATGCAATTCTAACTTCTCTCATTGCCTGCTTGATTTCAAGTTCCGTAAGCTTTCCTTTTGCTTTTATCTTACTGAAAATATGATTTAATCTGTCGCTAAGTCCGCTAAATAATGCCATTACTGCTCCTTATACGTTCTCGGATAATTCCGTAAGAACTTTACCGATTTGTTCAAAATTTTTTTCTAAAGTTAAGATTTTGAGTTTTTCGATTTTGGCTGTTAAATACTGATTTTTAGCAAGAATATTCAGTTTTTCTTCATAGTTACGCAAAGAATCACACGCATTGCGTAAAGAATCTAAAACAGCTTGTCGTGATATACCCAAATTTTCGGAAATTTCGGCAAGCGATAAATCGTAATCATAATACAATCCAACTACCTCTTGCTGTTTTTCGGTAAGTAGCTTACCGTATATCTGTAACAACATACTATATCTTAAATCTTTTTCCATTCTTCACTCACTACTGTAAAGCATTTTTACTTTACATTGCATATTCTAGCAAAAAAAATCACAGCTGTCAAGTGTTTTTACTTGACTAATCAAAAATTGCTTCAACAAATTGTTCGGAATCAAAATCTTGTAAATCGTCAATTCCTTCGCCTACGCCAATATAGACAACAGGAACGGAAAGTTCGCCCTCTATTGCTAAAACTACACCGCCTTTGGCTGTTCCATCAAGCTTTGTAAGGATAATTCCGTCAATATCAACAGCGTCGTTAAAAGCTTCAACTTGAGCTATTGCATTTTGACCTGTCGTTGCATCGAGCACTATATAGTTAAGATATAGCGCGTTTGGCATTTCTCTGTTTATAACACGGGTAATCTTCTTTAACTCTTCCATAAGGTTTTTCTTGTTTTGAAGTCTTCCCGCTGTATCTATAAGAATAACGTCGGTATTTTTGCTTTTTGCGCTTTGTAGCGCGTCGTAAACAACAGACCCAGGATCAGCGCCTTCGTTTTGTCTTACAATTTTAACTTTAGCTCTATCCGCCCAAATCTCCAGCTGATCTGCTGCCGCCGCTCTAAAAGTATCAGCAGCGACTAACAGAACGCTTTTACCTTCGCTTCTAAATTTATTTGCAAGCTTACCAAGTGCAGTAGTTTTTCCTACTCCGTTAACGCCAGAAACCATAAGAACAAGCGGATAATCATATTCTGGCATCTCGTTTTCATCCAAAATCTCACGCATTATTTCTTTAAGTTTTTCTTTAACTTCGCTTCTATCCCTTATAAGATTTTGATCGACTGCATCTCTTAGATCGTCTAGCAATCTTTCGGTAGTAACCGCACCAATATCAGACGAGAGAAGAATATACTCTAATTCCTCATAAAACTCCTCATTTAATGCTCCACCAGTAAAAAGCTTATTAAGTTTGAAAGCAATAACGTCTTTAGTCTTTTTTAGACCTGCCTTGATTTTTGCAAATAATCCCATACTATCTCCTTATTTTGCTTCTTTTTCGTTATTTTCTCCCGCCATCGAAGCCGCTTCACTAAGTTTTACGGAAATAATCTTACTTACTCCGCGCTCTTCCATTGTTACACCGTACAAATTATCGGCAACTTCCATAGTTGGCTTACGGTGAGTAATAACAATAAATTGAGTTTCTTGACTAAATCTCTTAAGATATTTTGCATATCTGCCGATATTAGCATCGTCTAGAGCCGAATCAATTTCGTCGAGAATACAGAACGGCATTGGTTTTAGACGTAAAATTGCAAAAAGTATTGCAATAGCCGTTAGTGACTGTTCTCCACCTGATAGAGCACTGTTAGACATAATTTTCTTTCCAGGAGGAGATGCAAGAATATTTATACCATACTCTAAAGGGTCATCTGAATCTTCAATTATCTGAAGATCTGCCTCTCCACCACCAAATAATTCTTTAAAGATTTTAATAAAATTAACACGGATTTTTTCAAACTCAGTATTAAAGGTTACCAGCATTTCTTCGGTCATGCCCTTAATAATTACTTCAGCATCCGACGCAGCTTTTTCTAAATCCTCTTTTTGAGTATTCAACTCGTCATATTCTTTGGTAACTTCCTTAGATTGCTCGATTGCTTCTACATTTATATGTCCTAGATACGACATCTTTCTCTTAAGCTGAGCAGTTTCTGCAACACCCTCGTCGAAATTATAATTTTCTTCCTTATAAGGTAAACAGTCCGCATACTCCAAGTGATACTCTTCCAGTATCTTTTCTTGCATTTGCTCAATGTCGGCATCCACTCTAACAAGCATATATTCTTGCTGGCTCTTCTTTTCTTGAAGCTGTTGAATTTCTTCGGTGAGAGCAGATCTGTTTGTATTAAGATCATTCACCGTAACGTTCAACTGTGTTTTGTACGCATCAAATTGACTGAGGCTTTGCTTTATTTCTTCAATTCTCTTAATCGCTTCCTGCTGGTCATTTTTACCAACATATGCCAAACGCTCGTTAATATCTTCTACCGCCTCTTTATCTTCTACAAGTTTAAGATTATTAATTTCAATGCGATCTTTGTTTGCATTAAGATTATTTTCAAGGCGTTGCAAATCATTTGTAATAGAATTAACTTCACTTTCAAGATTCACAAACTTTAAACGCTCTTCAGTAAGACGAGCGGAAAACTCATCCCTTGTCTTTTTCAAGCGCTCATATTCTTCCTTGTTGCTTTGCTCGTCTTCGCTTGCTGTCTTTTTCGCGTTAGAAACCATAGCTTCAAGCTCTGCAACACTTTCGATATCGTTAGTAATTTCGGTAATTCTGTTAGACTTGTTAGTTTCGTCCAACTCATTTTCTGCAAGCTCTCTACTTTTTTCGTCAACTATATGAGCAAGCTTGCTTACCGATTCTTCCATTTTTGCTAAATCGATATCTTTGCCATGAACATTAGCAAATATTTCATCAATCTCTCTTGTTAATTCTTGTTTTTTAGCAACAAGATTTTTCTTCTTTTCAGTAAGACTTTTACCCTGTTCTGCAAGTTTTTCAATAAGATTTTTAGTTTGCGTAAGCTCTCTATCGTGGCTGAAAAGGTTACCAATCTCGTTTTTACGGCTACCGCCAGTTAAAGATCCTTGCGTGCTGATAACGTCACCATCAAGCGTTACAATCTTAAAACCATATCTTGATTTACGCGCAAGATTTACCGCAGTATCCATATTATCTACAATAACCGTACTACCTAAAAGTCCTGATACAATATTTGCATATTTTTTATCATATTTAACAATATCGGATGCAACGCCATAGCAACCGGGTGTAGAAAGAAGATTTGTATATCCTCCTAACGATCTTGGCTTTATTGACGTAAGAGGCAAAAACGTTATTCTTCCATATCTTGCTTTCTTTAGGTATTCGATTATGTATTTAGCATCATCTTCATTTTTAGTTACAATGTTTTGAGCAGCTCCGCCCAACGCAGTTTCGATAGCCGTTTCAAACATTTCATCAACACTAATAAGTTGCGCTACAACTCCATCCATTTTTGACTTAAGTTGAGCGTTATTTTTAGCGTCGTTCATTAAATACTTAATGCTGTTATTATAGCCATCGTACGCTTCCTGCATGTCGGTAAGAACTTTCTTTCTTGCAATTTCGGAATGATACTTAGCCGTAACATCTTCAAGTTGCGTAATAATTTCAGAAAGTTCGTTTTCAACTACTGAAAGCTGTTCTTTTTTAGATGCTAGCGAACCATTGTTTCTTTCAGCGTCTTCTCTTAATTCTTTTGCTTTTAACGACAAAGCAGACAAAGTTTCGTTTTGAATTGCAATTTCCTTTCTTTGCGCATCAATCTTTTCCTTAAGAGCGGAAACAATTACCGACAAGCTCTTTCTTTCCGCAGTAAGAGCTGACATGTTGGACTTGATTTCTGCAAGCTTGTCCATTGCAGCAACTAAAGCTGCCTTATTTTCTTCATTTTGCTTTTCTTTTGCGATTACCTTTTCTTCTGCGTCGTTAAACTGAGCTCTAAGCTTTTCTACTTCGCTCTTTGTAAGTTCGAATAAGGTCTTTTTCTCTGCAAATCGTACTTTTCCAGCTTCGATAACTGATTGAGCTTTTCCGATATCAGCAGAAAGTAATAAATTTTCCTGTTCTAGTCTGGTTATTTCAGTCGTGTAATTGTTTAATCTTTCTCGTAAAACTTTCTTATCGCCGTTTTGTTTTTCTAAATCAACGGTAAGTTCAAGCTGTTCGTCACGTAATTGAGCTATTTTGCGGTCCACATTCGACAATTCTTCCATTGCCTTATCATAATCAGCAATAGTTTTATCGTAATCTTTTTGACGAGCCTCAGCCTCTTCAAGAATTGCTTGCAAACGCGTATTTATTTGGTTCTTAGCTTCTGCTGCATTTTCGTGCTGATATATGAATGTATTTATTTCTAGATGTTTAAGTCTTTCGTGTAATTCCAACCATTTTTTTGCGTTTTCCGCCTGCTTAAGAAGTGGATCTAACTGCTTCTTCTTTTCGGTAAGAATATCGGTAACTCTTTGTAAATTTTCTCTAGTACGTATAAGCTTATTTTCAACTTCACGCTTTCTTTGCTTGTACTTTGCAATGCCAGCTGCTTCCTCAAAAATTGCTCGTCTGTCTTCAGGCTTTGCGGATACTAAAGCCTGCACTCTGCCCTGTCCAATAATCGAATATCCCTCACGTCCCATGTTTGCATCACGCAACATTTCGACAATATCTTTAAGTCTTGTGGGAACTTTATTCACAGCGTATTCGCTCTCTCCTGAACGATAAAGCTTACGCGAAATAACAACGTCGTCATACTCCAACGTTGGGAAAAGTGATTTATCTTTATTGTCAAATGTCAAAAATACTTCGCAATAAGACATTGAACGGCGCTTTTCAGTTCCGCTAAAAATAACGTCTTGCATTTTACTTCCACGCAATTGCTTAGCAGATTGCTCACCCAAAACCCATCTAACACTGTCTGAAACGTTACTTTTTCCGCAACCATTTGGTCCTACGATAACGGTAACACCGTTGTTAAAAGGTATTTCGTGCTTGTCCGCAAAAGACTTAAAGCCATATAAATCGATCTTTTTAAATTTTCCGGGCATATATCTTTTTTACCTTTATTTTTTAAGTTTATCAAAAGCAGATTTTGCCGCTGCTTTTTCGGCTATTTTTTTTGATTTTCCTTTACCTTCTCCGCACTTCACTCCGTCTATTGACACAACGGAATAAAAGAAAGGTTGATGAACATCGCCTATATTAACCGTATCATACTGAACTTTTTGATGTTTAGACTGAACTAATTCTTGCAAATCAGTCTTATAATCAGCCTCACATTTTACGTCTTTAAGGTTGTCAATCATAAATTTTTCAGCATAAACCATACTCCCACTATCAATGTAAATAGCGGCAAGTATTGCTTCGAAAATATCGGATATTGACTTATCTGAAAGAGATTTTTCGTCCGTACCTTTTCCAAACCGAGCAATTGAAATCAACCCCATATTAAGTACTGCTTCTTTTAACGGAACTCGCGATACTATCTTGGATCTCTTTTTCGTCATTTCACCTTCTGACGAACCATTTTCAAACAACTGCTTAGCTATAAGAAAATTAAGTATTGCATCTCCCAAAAATTCAAGCTTTTCATTATCCTCACATCCGCTATTCTCATAAGCATACGAACTATGAGTTAACGCCGTAATAAGCAAAGCCGTATTTTTGAACGTGTATCCTATCTTTTCTTGAGCAATATTAACTATATCGGAATTATTCATTTACAACAAGTCCAAAAGCTTCCAGATTCTCTTCTATATTTTTCACTAAATTCTTTTCAGCAAGTAACTTCGCTTGGAAAATAGAATTTTTAATGCTTGTAGCAGTAGAAGATCCGTGACCTTTTACCATTACCTTTTTAACTCCAAGGAATACAGCACCTCCACTTTGCTGATAATCCATTCTATTTTTGAGCTTTTTAAGTTGTTTTTTCATAAACAGCGCGCCGATTTTAGCCCAAAATGATTCGGTAATCGAATTCTTCATCATTTTCATAACCATACCGGCAGTTCCTTCAATGCTTTTAAGCAATACGTTGCCAACAAAGCCATCGGTAACTAAAACGTCGTACTTTCCGGTAAGGGCGTATCTAGACTCCATATTCCCAACAAAATTAATGGGTTGTTTTTTAAGACGCGCGAAAACTTCATGAGTAAGCTCGTTACCCTTCTTATCCTCGTCGCCAACAGACACAAGAGCTACTCTGGGATTTTCTTTGCCCATAGTTTTCATATAGCTTGCACCCATAAGAGCAAACTGCTCCAAGTGCTCAGGTCTGCAATCCATATTTGCTCCACAGTCAACAAGGGCTACTTTTTGATCTTCTATAAGAGTGGGAAGAAGCGGACAAAGAGCAGGTCTTAAAACGCCTTTAATTCTTCCAATCTTCAAAAACGCGCCAGTAAGAACTGCGCCAGTTGATCCTGCTGAAACCATACCGCCAACTTCGGGGTCATCTTTAGTTATTTCTAAAGCCTTTACAAGCGAAGAATCTTTCTTTTGTCTAATAGCTAAAGTTGGAACATCGTTATTTGTAATCTTTCCCTTTGCATCGACAACTTCAATACGGTCTTTATCGTAAGAATACTTTGCAAGCTCTGCGTTTATTACGTCAGCATCACCTACAATTATCACGCTAACGGATTTATCTTCATTTACAGCAAGTACACTGCCTTCTGTCATTACGGCTTCGCCTCTATCAGAACCGAACGCGTCAACTACAATTTTCATATAACCTCCAATATGTATACTTATAGTATTTATATATTATACTATATTTTTCCCAAATTTCAAAACGGTTTTGGCAATAATTTGAAAATTTAATAATAATATTTAAGATTATTACAGTTTTTCACAACGAAAAGATGTTTAAGATTATTGTTTTTGATTTTTCTTTGCCTTTTTAGCTTCACGAATTCTCTTATAAGAATCTTCACGCTGTTTTTTAAGATCATTACTACGCTTGTCCTCTTGCGGAATAGAATCTCTCTTCTTTTTAATATTAGCATGAACAAAGTACAGTACTATTGCTACTAACAAAATCAAAAGCGACGAAACCATTATTGCAGTATGATTAAAGAACAAATTCAACACAAAAAGTCCTGCACCAATCGCAAAACACAACCAATACAATAACTTAACTACTTTCATAATTATACTCCTTTTTCTATCTAATTTCACTTAAAATTTTAATTTTGTTCAATATTAACTTTGCCCATTGAGTTAAGATGCTTCATCATATTTATCATAAACGGAATAGCAACTATTAATGCAACAACGTCTGCAATAGGCTGAACTAAGCAAACGCCAGTCACACCTAGAAACTGTAAAATATACAATAGCGGAATATACGCTGCGCCTTGACGCATTAAAGCAAGAACTGAAGCTCCAATTACTCTACTCAAATTTTGCAAAGCCATATTTGTCATTACTATAAACGGCATTAAAACAAAAGAACAAAATTGAAACCGTAAAGACATTCCTGCAAAGTTACAAACTTCAGCATTTGAATTTAAAAGAAACGCTATATTTTCTGCAAAAATAAAACCAATTATAGACGCTACTATTACTATCAACGTACAATATTTTACGCAAAACCAATACGCTTTTTTTACTCTATCATATCGCTTTGCTCCATAATTATATCCACATATCGGTTGAAAGCCTTGACCGATACCAAGAAGAACAGAAAATATAAAATGCATAATTTTTTGAGCTACGCCCATTCCTGCAACAAGTGCGCTTCCTGCTATTGCGTTTGCTACGCCGTTCAAACAAATTACGGACACGCTGGACAGTCCTTGTCTAAAAAGCGACGGCGTTCCACCCTTAACTATTTCGATAAAAAACTCTCTACATGGCGCAAAATTTGACAAACGTATGCGTATATTCCCGCCACGAGTACCCATTATAAGTAAAATAATAAAGCTTATAAACTGACTTAGCGATGTTGCAAGACCTGCACCTGCTACACCCATATTAAAAGCAAAAATAAACAACGGATCTAACGCAATATTCAAAAGTCCGCCAATGCCAATTCCTATCATTCCGTAGTATGCGCTACCTTGAAATCTAAGCTGATTATTCAGCACAAACGAGGTTATAATAAACGGCGACCCCATTAAAATGTAAAACAAATACGATTTAACGTCTTCTATATTTTCAGAATTAGCTTGCAATAAATATGCAAACGGTTCTAAGAAAATCATTCCAAAAACAAGTAATAAAACTCCGATTGAAAAAGCGAGAAAGAACGCAGTCGATGCCATTTTCCCTGCCTTTTCCGTATCATTTGCTCCTAGTTTTTTAGATATATAATTACCCGAACCATGGCCAAAAAAGAAGCCTATTGCTTGCATAATAGCCATATAGGAAAACACTACGGAAACGGCACTTGCGCCTATCTTTCCATCTCCAATACGCCCAACAAATAGCGTATCAGCCATATTATACAAAGATGTAATAAGCATTGTTATAATCGCCGGTATTGCCAGCGTAATAACTAGCTTAGGTATCGGCGTTTTTATCATTATATCATGCTTTGATTGTTTTACCAAATTAATTTACCTCTTAAAAACTACGCGTTCACATTGTCTGTTTGATTTTCTTCTTTTTCAGAAAGCTTCTTTGCCTTTCGTCTGATTACTTCTTCGGTAATAATAGACACAATAAGAGAAATAAGTTCTATTACCGTAGAAACCAATACAGCATACGACTTTGAGAAAAGTTCAAAAATACAGTATAGGGAATTGGGAATAAGTAACAAGAATTTCATTTTACGGCCGTCCTTAACCTTAAACGAAAGAGTAAAGATAATAAGACCGAACATAAAAATAAGATCCAACGCGCTATTCCAAAGCAGTACGCACGACGCTACTGTTGCTCCACACAACACAAATACAAGCCACCACGGAACTTCTTTACCCTGTTTTGAAAAAACACTGAATATACCCGTTCTAATTGTTGCTATAACACATCCTATACTAGCAAAGTATTCACCTTGAACAAAAAAGGATAGAACTGTAAACAAGTTACCTAAAGTTTGAATAGTAAAGAATACCGTTTTATTGCGTTGAAAATAACTTATAGCCATACATATAAGAGCGAAAACCCCTAAAATTTGAGCTATAAGATATGTATTATTTATAATAAATTCCCAAACAACTTCCAAAACAACTCCTTTTACCTCTAGTCAGGCTTCTTGCTCATGTAAGTATATAAATAACATTGCAAATTTGCATTAAAAAGTTTACGTCTTTTATCCGCGTTTTTGCCAAAACAACTTTCAAACAACGGATGCGACGTAAGAATATACGCATTCCAATCAGGTAAAGACCTATAAAGATTACCTAAATCCTTATACAAAGCTGTTATCTCTTTTTCTTCTCCCAATCTTTCGCCGTAAGGTGGATTAGAACAAATTACCCCATACTTTTTGGAAGACGAGAATTCTCTCATGTCAGAAGCTTGGAAATGAATATACTCTTCAACTCCTGCGTTTTTTGCGTGAAACTTAGCTATTGATATTGCATTTTTATTAATATCATAAGCAAAAACTTTTATTTTTTCCTTAATTTCACCATCTGAAGCTTCTTCTTTTGCTTTTTTTATACAGTCTTTATCGATATTTTTCCAGTTCTCAAAATCAAAATTACGATTTTTACCGGGAGCAATATTAAGAGCTTTTAAACATGCTTCAATGGGCAACGTTCCGCTACCGCAAAACAAATCGGCAAAGTATTTATCCTTGTTGTATACGGTCAAGTCTATCATTGTTGCCGCAAGTGTTTCTTTTAACGGCGCGCTATAAGCCAAAGTTCTGTAACCGCGTTTATGTAACCCCTCACCCGACGTATCTAAAGTAAGAGTCGCTACGTCGTTTTTTATGCTCAATCCTACAATATATCTAGCTCCGTTTTCCGAAAGTGTTACGTGAAACTTAGAATAAAGACTATCCATTATCGCCTTTTTCATAACGCCACCTACTGACTTTACTGCGCCCAGAGCACTATTAACAGACTTTACATCCACCATAACGCAAGCGGACTTATCCATATAATCATACCAACGTATCTTAGAAACGTTATCATAAACCTCATCAAACGTACTGGCGTTAAAGGTTGCAAGTTTTATCAAAACTCTTTCTCCGCTTCTTAAAAACACGTTAAGTCTAGCCACGTCATTCCAGTCCCCGCTAAGAGAAATTTTTCCGTCTAAAGCAATAGTATCCAAGTAGCCTAATTTATATAATTGTCTTTTAACAACCGCCTCTGCTCCAAATGCGGATGGAATTAAAATATCCATTTACCAATCCTCGTGTCCACGAACTCTATCTTTTACGTCGTTATAATAAGAAAAGTACTCGTCAGTAACTTCTTTTTGTGTTTTTTCTTTATTAGCTCCTACGTTTTCCTTAAGCTCACTTACAGTAAAATCACCCTCACTAACTTCGCCTTCATATTGAGAAAAAAATTTTAATAAATCTAATTTACTCATTACGCCATACTCCTCTATTATATATAATATCAAAAAAAGCAAAAAAAAGCAAGGAATCTTGTCGTAACTATAAAAATTATCCCGACACAAAACCGTGTCGGGATAACAAAATTACTTCATTTTTTCAATTTCTGCTTTAGCTGTCATTGCTTTTTTCATTTTAGCCATAATTTCTTCACTAAACTTAGGCTCTCTTGAATATGTATATAATCCATTCTGCTCTTGCTCTACGTCATAAAGCTGTGTATAGCAAAGTGCGCAAATCTTAGGATTCTTCAAAAGAACACTGGTAAGACCGCAATAACGTTCACAAAGCTCTTCAATGCTCTTAGGACCTTTTCCATAACCCCAGCCGGATCCGTCTACTGCCCAACCAATTCCACCATATTCACTCATAAAGTATGGTATGCACTTATCGTTCTTTTGACCTCTATATCCTTTACCCCAAGGAGCGTCTTCACCAAATTCAAGATATTTGCCAGCAAAACTCTCTACGTTCTGATCGTAGTCGTGATGATCGTAAATATCTGTCTTAACGTGATCAGTTCCGCTAGTATCAATAACAGGACGATATGGATCGTAACGCTTTGTTTCGTTATACAACGACTCTAAGAACGCTTCATTTTGTCTTGCTCTGTACGGGCCGTCCCAAGTTTCATTAGTAGGACACCAACCTACAATACATGGATGGTTATAATCTCTTTCTACCGATTCCATCCACTCTCTAAGGTAAATATCTGTCGCCCAAGGCGCTGCATGATTGTATCCCCAGTTTGGATATTCGCCCCAACATATATAACCCATTTGATCTGCATAGTACAAAAATCTTCTCTCGAATACTTTTTCGTGAAGCCTTGCACCGTTAAAGCCAACCGCCTGAGAAATCTCAATATCTTTCTTTAACGCTTCAGCACTACTTGCCGTGTAGATTCCGTCAGGATAATAACCTTGGTCAAGAACAAGTCTTTGGTACACGTACTTACCGTTAATTCTCATACCGTTAGTATCCATTTCTACTCTTCTCATACCAAAATAAGAAGCAATTTTATCAATTCCGTTTGCGCTTTCTACGGTAATATCCAAATCGTAAAGATTGGGATTTTCGATACTCCAAAGCTTTAATGTAGAAACTTTCAGCTGTGTTGTAGCAATATCTGCTTTTGTCTTAAACACCTTTGTTCCAACCTCTTTACCGTCAAACTTTGCGGTAAGGGTTATGGTCTTTTCTCCCCTTGCATTAAAAAACATCTGAGCGGTAAGAATCTTATTATCGATATCGCTATCAAGCTTTACGCTCTTAAGATATGTTTTGGGAACAAACTCAAGCCAAACAGTTTGCCAAATACCGGTAGAACGGGTATAATAACAACCATAAGACTCATATCTTTGAGATTGTTTACCGGAAGGCTGTTTATCACATCTGGAATCAGCCTCTACGTAAACAACGATTACGTTTTCTCCATCAACAACTTTGTCTGTAATATCAAATGAGAAGTTTGTATATCCTCCCAAATGAACGCCTACGCTAACGCCGTTTACAAAAACTTCAGTTCTATAATAGCACGCTTCAAAGTTGAGGATAACAGCGTTATCGCCTTTTTTAATATCTACCTTTTTTCTATACCAACAAGCGTTGATAAAGTCCTTGTATCCTATTCCGGAAAGTTCGCTTTCGGGACAGAATGGAACATTAATAACTTTAGAAAACTCCTTGTTAATCATTCCGCTTGATTTTCCGGTCTTACCAAAATCAAACTCAAACTCCCAATCGCCGTTAAGGTTAAGCCACAAATCTCTTACGAGTTCAGGTCTTGGATATTCCTGTCTGTAAATCATAATTTTCTCCTTATTAATATTTTATTTATGATAGTTCTATTATAACAAAATTATAGCAGGTATGTAAACTGTATTTTTGATTTATGTTATTTTTATTTTGCTTTTTTGTATTGAAAATGCCCAACCGCTAATATAGGTTGAGCATTTTTGTTATTATTTAATATCTAACGTTCCGTCCTTTTCGATAAGATCAAAGATTAATAGATGCTCATAATCAATTACGTTACCTGCTTCGTCTTTTCTTCTGCCGTTAGGTCCGTGCAACGTAATCTTTGTTACGCCGTTTTTATCGTTAAAAATCATAGCATGACCACCGTCTGTACATCCCGGAATACAATCTCTGCAATACAAAAGCTTATCCTGATGAGTCCACGGTCCAAGTATGGTATCAGATTCGGAATGAGCAATCGCAACAAGATATCCAACGTCTTTAAGACCATTAGACCAAATCATCATAAGATGTCCGTTTTCGTCGGTATACATATAAGGTCCGTCCGTTACTCCACCATAACCCTCGCCTCTGTCTTTTGCTCTGAAAAGTTCGACAGGCTCAGAAATAAGATGAGTAAAGTCCTCCGATAGCTTTGCTGCGCACATTCCTCCATTATGATCAGGCATAGAAGTCCACTCGTGAACAAATACCATCCAAGGCTGGCCGTCGGGATCTACGTATAAAGTTCCGTCAATAGTATCCCAATCCTTAGGACAAATACATCCGTCGGCAATATCTACAAACGGACCCATAGGATTGTCTGCGCGATACACCGAAATGCAACGGTGATTGGTTTTATTTGAATATACTGAAGTAAAGATATAGAAATTACCCTTATAATAATGACACTCTGGCGCCCAGAATAAATCCTTTATTCCGTGGAAATCTTCTGGAACGGGAAGTACGGTAACTTGATCAGACCACGTTTCAAGATCGTCGCTTACCGAGCAAACTACACCTCTGCTTCCTGCGCCCTGATAAAAATAATATTTGTTATCATAAAGCAAAATAAAGGGATCTCTACAAGGCAACTTTTCAGAAGTTTTGCGGTTTTGAGTATATTCCAAATTAAGTTTCACTTCTTTATCGGATACGGGTATATTAAGATTAGAAAATTTCATAATGTATCTCCTTTGGTTAGTAATTATTTAATTTTAATCGTTCCATTTTCTTCAACGATATCATAAATTAACAAATGCTCAAAGTCTATGATATTGCCCTCTGCATCCCTCTTTTTGCCGTTAGGACCATGCATTAAAATCTTAGTTACACCGTCTTTATCATTAAG
Organism: Clostridiales bacterium; assembly: GCA_015055625.1. Classification (GTDB taxonomy): domain Bacteria; phylum Bacillota; class Clostridia; order Christensenellales; family Pumilibacteraceae; genus RUG12826. The sequence goes on from SVHU01000001.1 coordinate 180,164, forward strand.
AATCATAGCATGTCCACCGTCGATAGTAAAGTCAGGACGTAAATCTTTGCAATACAAGAACTCTTCTTGATGCGTCCAAGGACCTTCCATTGTATCGGTTTCGGAATGAGCTATCGCTACAAAATAACCTAAACCATGATACATATTAGACCAGATCATCATAAGATGTCCATTCTTATCCGTATACATATAAGGTCCATCAGTTACGCCATTATAACCCTCTCCTCTGTCTTTTGCTCTAAAAAGCTCGATAGGCTCGGAAATGAAATGAGTCAAGTCATCGGAAAGCTTTGCTGCACACATTCCTCCGTTATGGTCGGGCATTGACGTCCACTCGTGAACGAAAATCATCCAAGGCTGACCTTGAGGATCCACGTAAAAAGTTCCGTCAATAGTATCCCAATCCTTAGGACAAATGCATCCATCAGCAATATCAACAAACGGACCTAAAGGATTGTCCGCGCGATACACTGAAACGCAACGGTGGTTTGTCTTATTAGAAAATACAGACGAGAAAATATAAAAATGACCTTTATAATAATGGCACTCCGGCGCCCAGAACATATCCTTTATTCCATGAAAATTCTCGGGAATAGGAAGAACTTTTACAGGATCAGCCCAATTTTCAAGATCGTCGCTCACCGAGCAAATTACACCATTACGACCTGCTCCTTGATAAAAGTAATACTTATTATCATAAAGCAAAATATACGGATCACGGCAAGGATACTTGTTGGACGTCTTGCGGTTCAACGTATTTACAGGCACAATCTTTGGATTAGTTGCATCACTTACGGGTATGTTAAGATTGGAAAACTTCATCATTTTACTCCTTATTCACATATATTAATTTTTTGGGAAAAAACATAATTTTCCTCTTGTTTAATAGTATACCACAACTAAACGTCTTTCGCAATAGTTTTTTAAAGAAAAAATTGCTTTTATGTAAAGCAATTTTTTCCTCTTATTATCATTTTTTTATAAACTTTGGCAAAGGTAAGAGCATACGTGTTTGTTTTTTGTATACATCGAATCCTTCTTTTGCTGATTGTCTTTTATCTGCCATAGGTATGCTTACAAAAAGAAATAGCAAAGTATTCATAAACGCGCCAACAAGTAAAAACCAGCACGTATACATAAGCGAAAAAGCATAAAAACCAACGCTCCACCACGTTAATATTTCAGCAAGATAATTAGGATGTCTAGAATATTTCCAAGCACCTGTTCTAATAAACTTACCCCTCCTATTCCTCCTAAACGAATGCATTTGAAAATCAGACACACCTTGCAATAAAACAGACAACAATACACATACAAAACAAATTATTGAAAATGCATTTATAGACGACGCGTACTGAAATACAAATACGACAGGCATAGTACACATATAAACAATTAAGGTCGGCACCATATGTATTCCTACAAAATTAATTATAGGATAAAAAACGCCCGTCTTTTCCTTTAACATAGTATATCGCCAATCTTGATGCTCTAAAGACTTGAACGTATACGCCCAGTTTGCAGTAAGTCTAACACCCCAAATACATACCGCAATAAAAATAAGAATAGACGCCACACTAAATCCGAAAACAAATGCCATTCCACCCAAAATCACAATAGGCTGAACACTCCAATACGGATCGTAAACTGAAGCGTTTTTTAACGCAACGCTAAAAACAAAAATTACAACTGTCGCAACTACGTCCGCAACTAAAATCTTTAGCCATAAATCAGTAGGAAGATATATAAACACTACTACGCTGATAACAAGCGCGATTACGTACGCTAAAGTAACAATTATAAAACTTAAAGCCCTGTTACTCTTAATCTTCATAAAAACTCCTTATGAATAATTATAACATTTTTATATAATTTCTTCAACTGTTTACGATTGTGTTGTAAGTTTTTTTGAAATTATCTTCAAAACCGTTGCTTTCGCTATAATTTGACAGCTTAAGACACTTGACACACGCGCCATATACAGGAGGTAAAGAAGGAATTATAAAGTTTGCTTTGCAATAGTTAGAAATATGCTTAACAATAATATCTGAATATTTGGTTGCCAATCCCCCTGCAAGCGTAACTCGTCTGTTGAGCGAATAGTTAAAAGAAGAATTTAACAACAATGCTAGACGTTTACAGTTATTATCAATAATCCCTATCGCCACTTTATCGTTTTTTTCGTAAGCGTCAAATACTAACGGAGCTAACGACGCAATATACGGTTTTCCGTTTTCGTAAACAGTTTTGATATTTGTCCAAAGTTTTCCATTGAGCTTTTGCTCAATTAACTCGCTAATTAAAGTATATTCGCCAAAACCATCGGCATAAGCTAGCGATGCTTTTATCCCATCTTTACCAATATCATAAGCGCTTCCTTGCTCGTCAAATAAATATCCCCAACCGCCAAATCTTTTTATTTCTTTGCCGTTATTAGCCATTACAACGCTTCCTGTTCCGCAAATTAAATAAACACTGCTGTTCTTATCCAACGCTATTAAATTAGCAACATCCGTATCTATATTTATTTCAAGGTTTTTATATGATTTAGATAGCGCTTTTATCATTTCTTGCTTATTAATACCGGCACCTGCGCCTGCTACTCCGCAAAACACGTTTTTAATTTCTGGAAACTCAATCAAGCACAAATCTATTCCTTTTTTAAGAAGCATAATGCTTTCTTTTAGTCCTATATCATTGGGGTTAGACGCATCCATAACAATGCGTTTTTTAACAGTTCCGTCAGTGGTAAATACGACAAATTCCGTTTTTGTTCCACCACCATCTATTCCTAACATACAGTCCGAAGAATCTTGATTTATCAAAGTATCAAGCAACACATTAAAACGTCTGGATAATAGCACCAAATTGTCAATGTCGGGTGGCGCAATTCCTCTTTCCCAATTAGAAACCGCCTGAAAACTAACGCCCAATGCGATTGCTAACTCGTTTTGAGTCATTCCCTCTTTCTTTCGATAATGCTTTATTCGTTCGCCTAACTTTACAATATCTACCATAATTCACCTACCTATATTCGTATTATATCATAAATACTCAACCAAATCAATAATTTATTACTTTATTTTTTAATAATACTCAATTATTATTTGAGTTTAAGCATAAAATATAAGCCGTAGACAAACTACGGCTTAATAATTTTTAGAGTAACGACGCTGCGTCTTTATCTACTATTACGGTAACAAAGGGATGCAACTGTAATACGGATGCAGGAAGAGAAATATCAATTTTTCCCTTAACTAATCCTTTTATCGCCTCCGCCTTATTTTTGCCGGAAGCCAATAAAATAATACTCTTTGCATTCATAATATTCTTTATTCCCATAGAAAAGGCTTGAGTGGGAACTTGAGAAATATCGTCGAAAAGTCTTGAATTATCCTTGATAGTATTCTCAGTAAGGTCAACTACGTGAGTAACCGAATCAAGAGAAGTTCCGGGCTCGTTAAAACCGATATGACCGTTAGATCCAATACCTAAAACTTGAACGTCCTGCTTCATTGTTTCTAACAATGCGTTATATCTATCACACTCAGCTTGCTTATCTTCTGCTTTTCCGTTAGGCAAATTGGTATTTTTCTTATCAATATCAACGCGGTCGAAAAGATATTTAGACATAAAGAATGCATAACTATTTTCATTATCAGCGTCAAGACCAACGTACTCGTCCAAGTTTACACTACTTACGTTAGCATAAGAAACACCGTTGGAAATATGTTCTTTTACCATATAATCATACATTCCAATGGGACTGGAGCCCGTTGCAAGTCCAAGCACGGCATTTGGATTATTTTTAACTATCTCTGTTACGATTTCGCCTGCTTTACGGCTCATTTCATCGTAATTTTCAGTAATAATTACCTTCATATTAACTCCTTTAGCTTAAAAAAATCAGTTATTAAAATATTTTTCTTTAGCTTCGCAATATGCGCATCTATAAATTCCCTTAGCTTTATCTATCGGTCTGAAAATATGATCGATTTCCTGTTCGGTTGTTGTAATACAAGCAGAATTGGGACACTTGATAACGTTAATAAGATTTTCGCTGTTATACAAATCGCTTTCCTTTTTCTTGGGATCTTGCGCAGCTTCGGACAAAAGCTTTAAGATAAGCGCTCTTCTCATAAACTTTCCGTTATAAACCTGCTTAAAATAGCATGCTCTGGGATCAGAATCTACTTTTACGCTGATTTCATTAACTCTAGGAAGTGGGTGTAATACCGACATGCTCTCTTTAGCGCTTTTCATCTTTTCAGCAGTGAGAATATACTTGTCGCGCAAACGCAAATATTCGTCCTTATCAACAAATCTTTCGCCTTGAACTCTGGTCATATACAGTATATCCAAATCCCCGATTACTTCGTCCAGATCATCGGTTTCAACATATTTCATTCCACACTTTTCAATTACGCCATACTTAATATATCCAGGCAATTTAAGCTCTTCAGGCGAAATAAGTATTATGGTTACGTTTTCATATCTAGAAAGAGCAGAAATAAGCGAGTGAACGGTTCTTCCGTACTTTAGATCCCCACAAAAACCTATTACAAGATTATTAAGTCTACCCTGCTCTCTATGGATTGTAAGTAAATCCGCAAGCGTTTGAGTGGGATGACAATGTCCACCGTCACCAGCGTTAATTACGGGAATAGATGCATTAAGCGATGCAACAAATGGCGCGCCCTCCTTTGGATGACGCATTGCAATAATATCTGCATAACAACTTATTACCTTAGAAGTATCGGCAATAGTTTCACCTTTAGTTGTAGAGGTACTACTTGCTTGAGAAAAGCCTATTACGCTACCGCCCATTTCCAACATTGCAGCCTCAAAACTAAGTCTTGTACGAGTTGATGGTTCAAAAAACAAAGTTGCAAGCTTTTTGCCCTTGCACTTTTCAGTGTAAGCAGAAGGATTTTCAATCATATCCTCTGCTGTTGAAATAAGCTCGTCAATTTCGTCTACCGTAAGGTCAAGAATATCAATAACGCTTCTCATTGCAAACTCCTTATTTAATCCAGCTTTCGTCAGAAGGATTATTTCTAAAAGCGATAAGTCTTGCGATATCTTCAGGCTTAATATAACCCTCTTCAGCAGCAACTTCTGCTATTACATCAAAGTTTGTAAGAGAAATATTTTTAACATTAGCTTCAGCAAGTCTTGTAAGTCCTTTCTTCATTCCGTAAGTAAAGATGCTCACAACGCCCAAAACTTCAGCACCAGCTTCACGAAGAACGTTTACAACTTCAATTACGCTACCACCAGTAGATATAAGATCTTCAACAACTACTACTTTCTGACCTTTTTCAAGCTTACCTTCAATCTGGTTTTGTCTACCGTGATCTTTAGCACCCGAACGAACGTAACCCATAGGCATGTCAAGAAGATGCGCAGTAATAGCAGCATGAGCAATGCCCGCAGTAGAAGTTCCCATAAGAACTTCAGCATCAGGATAATTTTCCTTAATAAGCTTAGCAAGTCCGTTTTCCACGTCGTTTCTTACCTTTGGTGCGGTAAGTGTAAGTCGATTATCACAATAAACAGGGCTTTTAATTCCACTTGCCCAAGTAAAAGGTTCTTCGGGACGGAAAAATACCGCCTTAATAGACAATAAATCTTTTGCAATAAGTTTCTGCATTTTTATATATCTCCTTATTTATTTTTCTAAAATTAACCAATAAATTCTTTGCAACATCTCTCATAGGCTGCAACAGGATCTTCTGCCGCGGTAATAGGACGACCTACTACAATGTAGTCCGAACCAAGCTCTTTAGCTTTAGCAGGCGTTGTAACGCGTTTTTGATCTCCTACGTCGCCATCTGCAAATCTAACGCCCGGGGTTACAGTAATGAACGATTTACCACATACATCATGAACTTTTCCTGCCTCTAACGGAGAACATACAACACCGTCAAGTCCTGCAGTTTGAGCATTTTTAGCGTAATGCATAACAACTTTATCAATGGGTTCGTTTATAAGAAGATCTTTTTTCATACTCTCCTCATCAGTCGAGGTAAGCTGAGTTACGGCAATAAGAATAGGTCTTGTCCCATCTGGCCTAGTAAGTCCCTCTAATGCACCTTGCATCATCTTAGTTGTTCCGCTTGCATGAAGATTAGTCATATCAACATCAAGACCAGAAAGCACAGCCATAGCTTTTTTTACAGTATTAGGAATATCATGAAGCTTAAGGTCCAAGAAAATCTTATGTCCCCTCTTCTTGATTTCCTTTACAATTGAAGGTCCCTCTGCATAAAAAAGTTCCATACCAATTTTTACAAAAGGCTTCTTACTCTGGAATTTATCCAAAAATTCAAAAGTCTTTTTTGCGCTGTCAAAATCACACGCAATAATAACGTCCTTACCCATTATTTACAACCTCCAATAATATCTTTAAGATTTTCTATTCCATATTTTTTCATTACTTTTGGCAAGTGCTCGATAATCTCTTTACAAGCATAAGGATTAACGAGGTTTTCAGCACCAACTTCTACTGCAGTTGCTCCCGCAAGCATCATCTCAATAACGTCTTCAGCACATGTTACACCACCCATTCCAATAACGGGAATATTAACAGCGTGAGCTACCTGATAAACCATTCTTACCGCAACAGGAAAAATTGCACTGCCCGAAAAGCCACCCATCTTGTTTGCAATAACAGGCTTTTTAGTCTTAAGGTCAATCCTCATTCCAAGCAAAGTATTTATAAGACTTATTCCGTCAGCACCAGCTTCTTCACATGCTTTCGCTATTGCAACAATATCCGTAACATTTGGGGAAAGCTTAATAAATACCGGCTTAGTTGTAACCTTTTTTACAGCTCTCGTTACTTCCGCAGCATTCTTAGGATCAGTTCCAAAACTCATTCCTCCGCCGTGAACATTAGGACAACTAATATTTACTTCAAACCAACCAATTTGGTCACATTTGTCAAGTTTCTCACATACGTATGCGTAATCTTCAACAGAAAAGCCACTTACGTTTGCCATAACTTTCTTATTAAAACATTTTGCAAGCTTGGGAAGTTCATCAGAAATAACAGCTTCTACTCCTGGATTCTGAAGTCCAACCGCATTAATCATTCCTTCTCTACATTCTGCAATTCTAGGAAGAGGATTACCAAATCTTGCATCTTTTGTCGTCCCTTTAAAAGAGAACGTTCCAAGCATATTTATATCGTAAAGCTCAGCAAATTCATAACCGTATCCAAAAGTTCCACTTGCAGGAATTATAGGATTGTCAATTTCGATACCGCAAAGGTTTACTTTCATTTCTGCCATAAGATTTCCTCCTTTTTAAGTACCGGACCGTCTTTACAAATACGCTTATTGCCGTAAATCGTCTTACAAGAACATCCCATACATGCACCAAAACCACACCCCATGCGTTCTTCGAAGCTAAATTGACCTTCGGTAACGGATGTATTATAAATAGCTTTAAGCATAGGTTCAGGTCCACAAGTATAGAAATACGAGTACGTTTCGAGATTTTTCATTACGTCTGTAACAAAACCCTTGGTTCCATAACTTCCATCTACCGTAGTTACATACACATTTGCCCCTAACTTCTTAAATTCATCTTCGTAAAAAATTTCATCTTTAGTGTTAAATCCTAAAATAACACTAACTTTTTTACCTTGAGCAATCAACTGTTTTGCAAGCATATACAACGGAGGCACGCCTACTCCACCACCAATCAGTAATGGATTATTTCCACTAAGTGAAACATCATAACCGTTTCCAAGTCCTGTAAGAATATCAAGCTCACCACCTGTCATAGTACTCATAAACTCAGTACCTTTACCTACAACTTTATAAATAATCGTAAGCTCGTTATTTACAACGTCATTTACAGATATTGGACGACGTAAAAACAAACCGTCTAGCTTAATATTTACAAACTGTCCGGGCTTTGTAATTTCAGACACGTCACCTACTAACGTCATCTTATAAACCGATGACGTTAGCGCTACGTTTTCTTTTATTGTAAAAATACTTTGTTTCATTACATCTCCTACGCATCTATTGTAGAAATTCTAAGAGTCGTTTCATCAAGAACGTCAAGCAATACTTTTACAGTATCTAAAGACGTAAACATTGTCACATTATTCTCGGTTGCGCACTTTCTAATTTCGTATCCGTCGCTAAGACCATTACTAGAAGTCATACTACTTGTATTGATAACGTATGCAATGTGTCCTTGACGAATGGATTCGATTACATCTTCGCTTCCGTCACTAATTTTCTTAAGAACGTGTGTTCTTATACCGTTCTTTTTAAGGAATTTTGCAGTACCCTCAGTTGCTTCAATATTGAAGCCGAGATTATAAAATCTTCTAATAAGAGGAAGGGCTTCTTCTTTGTCTGGATCGGCAATCGTTACAAATACGGTACCATAGTTTTGCAAAGTCATACCAGACGCTTGTAAAGCCTTGTAAAGCGCACGATTAAGCTTGTCGTCATAACCAATCGCTTCACCTGTTGACTTCATTTCGGGAGATAGGTATGCATCAAGACCTCTAATTTTATTAAACGAGAATACGGGAACTTTTACATACCATCTCTTCTTTTCCTGAGGATAGAGCTCAAAAATTCCCTGCTCTTTTAGTGATTTTCCAAGAATTACTTCGGTTGCAATATCCGCAAGACTATATCCTGTTGCCTTAGAAAGGAATGGTACGGTTCGAGAAGAACGAGGATTTACTTCGATAATATAAACCTTGTCGTTCTTATCTACGATAAACTGAATATTATAAAGTCCCTTAATACCAATTCCAAGACCTAACTTTTTAGCATATCCAAGAATAGTTCCCTTTACTTTATCCGATATACTGAAAGTGGGATAAACGCTTATAGAGTCACCTGAGTGAATACCTGTTCTTTCAACAAGTTCCATAATACCTGGAACAAATACGTCGTGACCATCGCAAATTGCATCGATTTCCACTTCTTTACCAATAATGTATTTATCTACAAGTACAGGTTTATCCTCATCAACTTCAACTGCAGTCTTAAGATAATGCCTAAGCTGAGCTTCGTTGTTGACTATCTGCATTGCTCTTCCTCCAAGTACAAAACTGGGGCGAACAAGTACAGGATAACCAATTTGCTTAGCGGCAGATACGCCGTCTTCAATCTTAGTTACAGCTTTTCCTTGAGGCTGAGGAATACCAAGAGAAACAAGAAGTTTTTCAAACAAATCTCTATTTTCCGCTCTATCAATAGCCTCGCAATCAGTACCAACAATCTTAACTCCTCTTCTCATCAAAGGATCTGCAAGATTAATAGCGGTTTGACCACCAAGAGATGCGATTACGCCTTCAGGTGATTCAAAATCAATAATATTCATAACATCTTCGGGTGTAAGAGGCTCGAAATAAAGTTTATCTGAAGTTGTATAATCAGTAGAAACGGTTTCGGGATTATTGTTAATGATAATAGCCTCATATCCTGAATTTTTAATGGTTGTTACTGAGTGAACTGTTGAATAGTCAAACTCTACACCCTGTCCAATACGAATAGGACCTGCACCAAGAACAACAACCTTCTTTTTGTTTGTAAGAATAGAGTCACACTTACCCGTGTACGAAGAATAGAAATAGGGAATATAAGCCCCCGCGTGAAGAGTGTCAACCATTCTAAATACAGGAACAATCGAATTGCTCTTTCTAAGTGCACAAACGTCAAGCTCATTGCATTTCCAAAGCTTTGCAATAAACTTATCGGAAAAGCCCATTTCTTTTGCTCTCTTAAGTTCAGCTATATCGTTTACGTTTGCTTTAAGAGCATTTTCTTCGTCTACAATCTTCTTAAAAGACTGCAAGAAGTAAGGTGTAATTTTAGTAATGTCATATAGTTCTTCTAAAGAAACATTACGTCTAATAAGCTCGGTAACAGCAAACAAACCGTCCGATTTATAATCAGATATATATTCTTTAATTTCGTCGTTAGACATTGTGTCAAACTTGGGCAAATATAAATGGTTTGCGCCAATTTCTAACGAACGCACCGACTTAAGCGTACATTCCTCAAGATTAGAACCAATTCCCATTACTTCGCCAGTTGCTTTCATTTGTGTTCCTAAAGCGTTAGATGCGGAAGTAAACTTATCAAAGGGGAAACGAGGGAATTTGGCTACGATATAATCAAGACGAGGCTCAGTGATAGCCGTTGTATTTGCAAGAGGAATCTCATCAAGAGTCATACCAACTGCAATTTTAGCGGTAATTCGAGCAATAGGATATCCACTAGCCTTAGATGCTAGAGCAGACGAACGGGAAACTCTTGGATTAACTTCGATAAGATAATACTCGCTTGTTTGGGGATTAAGAGCAAACTGTACGTTACATCCACCTTCGATTTTGAGTGCTCTAATAAGTTTGATAGCACTATTGTTAAGCATCTTAAGATCGTGATCGTTAAGAGTAAGAATGGGAGCAACAACCGCAGAGTCACCAGTATGAACGCCAACAGGATCAATATTTTCCATTCCACAAATAGTAATGGCGTTATCAGCCGAGTCACGCATTACTTCAAACTCAATTTCCTTATATCCTTTTACGCTCTTTTCAATAAGAACTTGATGTACAGGAGAAAGCTTGAATGCGTTAATACCAATATCAATAAGCTCTTTTTCGTTATTGGCAAATCCTCCTCCAGTACCACCCAAGGTAAATGCAGGACGTAAAACTACAGGATAGCCAATGCGCGAAGCAGCCTCTTTTGCTTCGTCTAATGAATAAGTAATTTCGGAGGGAATGGTAGGCTCGCCAACGGATTGACAAAGCTCTTTGAAAAGCTCTCTATCTTCCGCTCTTTCGATACTTTCACTATTAGTACCCAAAAGCTCAACGTGGCACTCTTTAAGTATACCCTTTTTTTCAAGTTGCATAGCAAGATTAAGACCTGTTTGTCCACCAATTCCAGGAACAATAGCATCAGGACGCTCGTACCTTAAAATTTTTGCAACATACTCGAGAGTAAGTGGTTCCATATATACTTTATCAGCAATAGTCGTATCCGTCATAATTGTTGCAGGATTAGAGTTTGCAAGAATAACTTCGTACCCTTCCTCCTTAAGAGCAAGGCATGCCTGTGTTCCTGCATAGTCAAATTCAGCAGCTTGTCCGATTACAATAGGACCAGAACCAATTATAAGTATTTTTTTAATGTCTTTTCTTTTAGCCATAAATTAAGCCTCCGATGTATATTAAAGATTATTTTTTGTAAGTTATTTTTCCGTTTACAACGGTAAGATAGTTGACCGCACTTAATTCATATCCCTCAAAAGGAGTAGCTTTTCCCATAGAAATAAATTTCTCGGGATTTACAACGTATTCTTCGTCAAGTTTCCAAATAGAATAACTATCGCCATCAGTTATGTTAAATCTCTTTTTAGGATTGTAAACCATCAAGTCAAGTAGTTTTTCAAGCGAAATAATGCCTGTTTTTACCATAAAGGTATACATAAGTGAAAAAGCAGTTTCTATTCCAACAATTCCAAACGCGCTCATCTTTAAGCCTTTGCTCTTTTCCTTCTCAGAATGAGGCGCATGATCGGTTGCTATCATATCAATAGTTCCGTCCTTTATACCCTCTATAAGAGCATACTTATCTAATGCGCTACGCAGGGGCGGATTCATCTTAAAACGTCCTTCTTCTTGAAGATCTCTATCATCTAAAATCAAGTAATGCGGAGCCGTTTCGCAAGTTATATCTACTCCGTCTTTTTTTGCTTGGCGAATAAGTTCTACGCTTTCTTTAGTAGAAATATGGCAAACGTGATACTTACATCCCGTTTCTTTTGCAAGCTTTACATCTCTTTCTATTTGCTTATATTCGCTAGCTGAACATATTCCTCTGTGTTGATGTGTACTTGCATAAACACCGTCGTGAATATAACCGCCGTTTAATAAATCGTTTACTTCGCAATGCGCTACTATCATTTTACCTAAGCTCTTAGCTTTAAGCATTGCCTCACGCATAATATCGTCACTTTGCACACCCTTTCCATCATCAGAAAAAGCTATCGAATATTGAGAAAGCTCATCCATGTCCGAAAGTTCTTTACCACACTGAGCTTTCGTTATCGAAGCGTAAGGATATACTTCAATAACCGAATCTCTTTCAATAATATCAAGCTGTTTTTTGATGTTTTCAACAGAATCTGGAACAGGATTAAGGTTTGGCATAGTACAAACAGCGCTATATCCGCCCTTTGCTGCAGCTAAACTTCCCGTTTTTATCGTTTCTTTATATGAAAATCCCGGCTCACGAAAATGCACGTGCACATCGCAAAAACCGGGAAAAATAAAATATTCACAAGTATTTAAATGAGAAAATTGTGCATCGGTCAACAAGGACTTTACGCTCTCGCTCTCTACCAAAACATTTGCCATAATTTTAGTCATAAGTAAATCTCCTATTGCAAATTACAGTAAAACCAATTCTTCTCTACATAGATTTCAAACATCTTAAAACCTATCTTATTAATTATAACATCTTGTAAAAATTTTGTCAATTATTTTTATATTCGCAAAGTAATTTAATTTAGTATAATTGTATTATCTAAATAAAGTACAAATAAAAAGGAAACGCTAAATTTTGAAGCTTTTCATTTATTAACGTTTCCCTTTGTATTTATATTCTTAGAATAATCCTGTTATTTTTCCGTTTTCATCTACATCAATAAGTTCGGCAGAAGGCTTTTTAGGAAGTCCGGGCATTGTCATTATATCTCCGGTAAGAGCAACGATAAATCCTGCGCCTGCAGAAACTTTGATATTTCTTACCGTTACGTCAAAACCAACGGGCGCGCCCACTTTTGTTGCATCGTCAGAAAAACTATATTGAGTTTTTGCTATGCAAATGGGAAGATTGCCATAACCTAAAGCGGTTAGTTTTTTAATTTCGTTCTTTACCTGAGGAGTAAATACTACACCATTTCCACCATAAACACGCTTAACAATAGTTTCAATTTTTTCTTCAATTGAAATATCAAGCGGATAAGAAAATTCAAAATCATTTTTTTCTTCGCAAAGTTTAATAACTTCTTCAGCAAGAGCCATTCCGCCTTTTCCACCGTCAGCCCAAACTGTTGAAAGAACAACGTTGACACCAAGCTCTTTGCATTTTTCGATAACAAGATTAATTTCCGCATCAGTATCGGTGGGAAATCTGTTTACTGCAACCACGCAAGGAAGCTTATACACGTTCTTAATATTGGAAACGTGACGCAAGAGGTTGGGAAGACCGGCTTCTAAAGCAACAAGATTTTCAGGTCCAAGATCCGTCTTAGGAACTCCGCCATGCATCTTTAACGCGCGAATTGTTGCAACCATAACAACCGCATCGGGCTTAAGACCAGCGCATCTGCATTTAATATCCAAGAACTTTTCAGCTCCAAGATCAGCTCCAAATCCAGCTTCGGTCACAGCGTAATCACTAAGCTTAAGCGCCATTTTAGTTGCAATTACAGAATTACATCCGTGCGCAATGTTTGCAAAAGGTCCACCGTGAACAAACGCAGGCGTTCCCTCTAAAGACTGAACGAGATTTGGCTTGATTGCATCCTTAAGTAAAGCCGCAAGAGCACCAACTGCATTAAGATCTTTTGCAGTAACTGGCTTATCGTCATAAGTATAAGCAACTACGATTTTAGCAAGACGCTCTTTAAGATCGGTAATAGATTGAGCAAGGCAGAAAACAGCCATAATCTCAGAAGCCACGGTAATATCAAATCCATCTTCACGAGGTACTCCGTTAACTTTTGCACCAAGTCCGTCAACAACGCTACGAAGCTGTCTATCATTCATATCTAAACATCTCTTCCAAGCAACCGATTTAGGGTTTATGTTAAGAAGATTGCCCTGATAAATATGGTTGTCAAGCATAGCCGCAAGAAGGTTGTTAGCAGCGCCTATTGCGTGAATATCTCCCGTAAAATGAAGATTAATATCTTCCATTGGAACAACCTGAGCATATCCACCGCCAGCAGCTCCGCCCTTTACTCCAAAAACAGGTCCTAAAGAAGGCTCGCGAAGCGCAACTGAAGCGTTTTTGCCAAGTCTTCTAAGTCCATCTGCAAGACCAATAGTTGTTGTTGTCTTACCCTCACCGGCAGGAGTTGGGGTAATAGCCGTAACAAGAATAAGCTTACCGTTTTCTCTTTTGTTTTCAGAAAGAAGGTTAAAATCGATTTTAGCCTTATATTTTCCATATTGTTCTAAATACTTTTCATCAACTCCTGCAGTTTTCGCAATTTCCGTAATAGGTTGCATTTTTGCAGATTGAGCAATTTCTATATCGGATAAAACCATTTCTATCTCCTTTTAACCCTTAAAATATTTTACAGCAGACTCGAACATCTTCATATCAAACTCGCCAAGAACGTTCTTGTAAAGTCCGTTTCCTATTCTTTCGCTGTGTCCCATCTTTCCAAATACTCTTCCATCAGGAGAAGTAATTCCCTCAATGGCAAATGCGGAATTATTGGGATTATAACGAATATCATCAGTAGGATTGCCGTTAAGATCTACATACTGCGTTGCGATCTGTCCATTCTTTGCAAGATCTCTGATTATTTCTTCGCTAGCAAGGAATCTTCCTTCTCCATGAGAAATTGGAACTGTATAAACGTCGCCTACTTTCGTACCTGCAAGCCAAGGCGATTTATTAGATGCAATACGCACGCGAACAAGCTTAGACTGGTGACGCGCAATCGTATTAAAAGTAAGAGTGGGGGTATTTGCATCAGCATCAATAATCTTTCCGTAAGGAACAAGTCCAAGTTTTACAAGAGCTTGGAATCCGTTACAAATTCCGCACATAAGACCGTCGCGATTATTAAGAAGATTATGTACGCCTTCTTTAATATTTTCATTTCTAAAGAATGCCATAATAAACTTTCCGCTACCATCAGGCTCGTCACCGCCAGAAAATCCGCCGGGAACAAAAATCATTTGAGAATCTTTAAGCTTCTTAGCAAACGAATCAACACTTGCGGAAATTCCGTCAGAAGTGAGATTGTTAATAACGAAAATTTCAGTATCCGCGCCGGCGTCCGCCATTACTTTTGCTGAATCAAATTCGCAGTTTGTACCTGGGAATACGGGGATAAGAACTTTGGGCTTTGCAACTTTAATTGCAGGCGCTACTCTGTTATCCGCGCTAAATGAGAATGCTTCGATTTGCTTATTCTCTTTCTTTTCCATACAGGGATATACGCCCTCAAGCTTACCTTCATAAAGTTTTGCAAGTTCACACAAACAAAGCTTCTCACCCTTATAAGAAATCTCGTTTTTATCAGTTACAACACCAATAAGTTCACCGATATTTTCATCGGTTTCGACAAGAAAACTGCCATACGTATAGCCGAAAATCGTACCAAGCGATACATTTTCGTCATAATCAAAACCGAATCCGTTACCGATAGACATCTTGTAAACTGCTTCTGCAATTCCGCCAAAAGTAGGTGTATAACAAGAATAAACTTTACCCTCTCTCATAAGAGATGTAACTTTTTCAAACAATTCTTTTACAGAAGTTGCTGTGGGAAGTCCGTTCTCATCATATTCGGGTTTAAGCAATACTACTTTGCTTCCAGCTTTTTTGAAGTCATTTGTAATTACATTGTCAACCTTATCAGTTGTTACAGCAAAGGAAACAAGGGTGGGAGGAACGTCTAAATCCTCAAACGATCCACTCATAGAATCTTTTCCGCCAATAGACGCAATACCCAAATCAAGCTGAGCTTTGAATGCTCCTAAAAGAGCCGCAAGAGGCTTACCCCAACGCTTAGCATCCTTATTAGGCTTTTCGAAATACTCTTGGAAAGTAAGGTATACGTCTTCAAATGACGCGCCCGTTGCAATAAGCTTAGCTACGCTTTCGATTACTGCAAGATATGCTCCGTGATATGGACTCTTTTCAGAGATATAAGGATTATATCCCCAAGCCATAAACGAACAATCGTCGGTATGCTTTTTCTCTACGGAAATTTTCTGAACCATTGCCTGAATGGGTGTAAGCTGGTTCTTTCCACCAAATGGCATAAGCACAGTGCCTGCGCCAATTGTAGAGTCGAATCTTTCAGAAAGTCCGCGCTTAGAACATACGTTTAAATCAGAAACAAGCGCTTTGTAACCTTGTGTAAAATCCGTAACTTCTGCTTTTTTATAACATTCTGTCTTAGCAGGGGCAATATCAATATGCTTTTCAGCACCGTTAGAATTAAGGAATTCTCTGGAAATATCAACGATAGTGTTACCATTCCATCTCATTCTAAGTCTAGGCTCTTCGGTTACTTTAGCAACAACCGTTGCTTCCAAATTCTCGGAAAGAGCAAGCTCTATGAATTTTTCAACATTTTCTTTCTCAACAACAACTGCCATTCTTTCCTGAGATTCGGAAATAGCAAGTTCAGTTCCGTCAAGTCCGTCATACTTTTTAGGAACAGCGTTAAGATCGATATCAAGTCCGTCGGCAAGTTCTCCAACAGCAACCGATACTCCGCCTGCACCAAAGTCGTTACAACGCTTAATCATTCTGCAAGCCGTTTTATTTCTAAACAATCTCTGAAGCTTTCTCTCTTCGGGAGCGTTACCTTTTTGAACTTCTGCTCCACAAGTTTCAAGCGATTGTAAAGTATGCTTTTTAGAAGATCCGGTAGCTCCACCGCATCCATCACGTCCAGTTCTTCCGCCAAGAAGGATAACGATATCACCATCCGACGGTCTTTCTCTTCTTACGTTTTCTTCAGGCGCTGCAGCAATAACTGCACCGATTTCCATACGCTTTGCTTCGTATCCCTTGTGGTATACTTCATCAACCATACCGGTAGCAAGACCAATCTGATTACCGTACGAAGAATATCCTGCTGCTGCAGTTTGAACAATTTTACGCTGAGGAAGCTTTCCTTTAATTGTTTCGGAAACAGGCTTTGTAGGATCTCCAGCTCCTGTTACACGCATTGCAGCGTATACGTAAGAACGTCCTGAAAGCGGATCTCTGATAGCTCCACCAATACAGGTTGCAGCACCACCAAAGGGTTCAATTTCCGTGGGGTGATTGTGAGTTTCATTTTTGAACAAAAGCAACCAAGGCTCTGTTTTTCCGTCAACATCTACGTTGATTTTAACCGTACAAGCGTTGATTTCTTCGGACTCGTCAAGCTTGGGAAGCATTCCCTTTGTCTTAAGATAACGAGTTGCCAACGTTGCAATATCCATAAGATTAATAGGCTTAGTTCTACCAAGCTCCTTTCTTACGGCAACGTACTGATCGTAAGCTTTTTGTAAAAGCTCGTCTTCAAACTTTACGTTATCAATAGTGGTAAGGAAAGTTGTATGACGGCAGTGATCCGACCAATACGTATCAATCATTCTGATTTCAGTAATAGTTGGATCTCTATGCTCGCTTATAAAATAATCTCTACAAAAACGAATATCGTCAATATCCATTGCAAGACCATACTTCTTAACAAAATCGGCAAGACCGCTCTCGTCAAGCTTAGTAAATCCATCTAAAGTTGCAACGGCAGTAGGAATTTCATAATTTACTGCAAGAGTTTTGGGCATATCCAAAGATGCTTCTCTTGCTTCTACGGGGTTGATAACGTACTTCTTAATCTCTTCTATTTCCTTTTCAGAAAGATTTCCGCCTAAGATATAAACCTTTGCGGTACGAATAAGAGGTCTTTCTCCACACGAAATAATCTGAATACACTGAGCAGCAGAGTCAGCTCTTTGGTCAAACTGTCCGGGCAAATATTCTACTGCAAATACAAATCCGCCCTTAGCATCATAATCGGGAGTTGCAATGTCAAGCTGAGGCTCCGAAAATACGGTTTTAACAGCATCGTTAAAAAGCTCTTCGGAAATATTTTCAGCGTCGTATCTATTAAGCAAACGTACGGATTCGAGCGAAGAAATTCCTACGAGATTTTTAAGTTCGGAATATAAAGCCTTCGCCTCGTTTGCAAGTTCTTCTTTTTTTTCTACGTAAATTCTATAAACCATTATTATTTATCCTCCACAAGTGCTTTAAGCGCTCTCGCTCCGATATCGTTGCGGTAGTACGCTCCTTCGAAAGTTATTTGTTTAGTAAGCGCATAGGATGCGTCTATTGCATTTTTAAGTCCGTCAGCTATTGCAGTAACACCTAAAACTCTACCTCCGCTAGTTACGGTCTTTCCGTCTTTAATTTCGGCGCCTGCAACGTATACGTGATCTTTTACAGAGTCGGGAATGAAAATTTCAAAACCCTTTGCGTATTTTTGAGGATAACCGCCTGACGCCATAATTACACAACAAGCTGATTTATCGGAGAACTTAACTTCTACCTCGCTAAGTCTTTCTTCTGTTACCGCCTGCATTACCGTAAGTAAATCGCTTTCTAAAAGAGGTAAAACAACCTGAGTTTCGGGATCTCCAAATCTGCAATTATACTCTATAACCTTAGGACCTTTTGGCGTAAGCATAAGACCAAAGTACAAGCACCCCTTAAACGTTCTACCCTCGGCGTTCATAGCGTTCATAGTAGGCATGAAAATTTCTTTCATACAAACGTCCGCGATATCCTTAGTATAATATGGGTTAGGAGCAATAGTTCCCATACCACCAGTATTAAGTCCTGTATCATTATCGCCTACTCTCTTGTGATCCATAGAAGAAATCATAGGAATAAGTGTTTTTCCATCGGTAAACGCAAGCACGGAAACTTCAGGGCCGGTCAAAAATTCCTCGATAACAACGTTATCTCCGCTTGCTCCAAAAACCTTATCTTCCATCATAGAACGTATAGCATCAATAGCTTCTTGTTTTGTTTGTGCGATAATTACACCTTTTCCAAGCGCAAGTCCATCTGCTTTTACAACAATAGGCAAAGAAACAGAATCAAGATACTTAATTGCCTTTTCGCAATCGTCAAAAATCTCATATTGAGCGGTGGGTATATTATACTTTTTCATTAAATTCTTAGAAAAAGCCTTACTTCCTTCGATTATTGCTGCATTTTTATTGGGTCCAAAACAAGGAATACCCTTTGCGTTAAGCGCGTCAACAGCGCCAAGAACCAACGGATCGTCAGGAGCAACAATTGCATAATCGATCTTTTTCTCAACCGCAAAATCAACGATTTTATCAATTTCCTTAGCTCCAATGCTTACGCAAATAGCATCTTGAGCTATTCCTCCATTACCCGGAAGCGCATAAACAACCTCTACGTCTTTATTCTTTTTTATTGCTTTGATGATAGCGTGTTCTCTTCCGCCACCACCTACTACCATTATTTTCATTAAAAAGCTCCTTTTAATATCTTTTAGGGGTTTTGTTTCAATAACGCAAGAGTGTCCGTTAAGGATTTTTTACAAAACCGCAAAACAGACATTCTTTATTTTTTATATTTTAGTGATGGAACAATCTCATTCCCGTAAACGCCATAACCATACCGTATTTATCAGCGGCATCAATTACAAATCCGTCACGAATAGATCCACCGGGTTGAGCAACGTAAGAAACACCGCTCTTAGCTGCTCTATCAATATTGTCAGAGAATGGGAAGAACGCGTCGCTTCCAAGGGTTACACCTTTGATTGTTGCAAGATATGCGTCTTTTTCTTCTCTTGTAAAAGGTTCGGGACGAACAGCAAAATACTGCTTCCATACGTCGTCGCCAAGAACTTCCATACTATCGGTATCAGAAAGATATAAGTCAATAATATTATTCATATCAGGTCTGCCTACGCCTTCAGCAAACTGCAAAGAAAGCACTTTTTCGTGCTGACGTAGATGCCACAAATCTGCTTTTTGACCTGCAAGACGGGTACAGTGAATACGAGATTGCTGACCTGCTCCTACACCGATAGCCTGTCCGTCATATGCAAAGCATACAGAGTTGGACTGCGTATACTTAAGAGTAATAAGCGAAATTATCATATCAATCGCCTTATCGTCGGGCAATTCCTTATTTTTTGTTACAATGTTAGTAAGAAGTTCTCTGTCAATCTTAAAATTATTTCTGCCCTGCTCGAAAGTAATTCCGTAAACCTGCTTACGCTCGGTTTCTTCGGGAACGTACGTAGGATCAATTTTTACGATATTATAAGATCCCTTTCTCTTTGTCTTAAGAAGTTCTAAAGCTTCTTCGTCATAATCAGGGGCAATAACACCGTCGCTTACTTCTCTAGCAATAATCTTAGCGGTAGTAACGTCGCACTTATCGGAAAGCGCAATCCAGTCACCAAAAGAGGACATTCTATCAGTTCCTCTAGCTCTTGCATAAGCGCAAGCAAGGGGAGAATCGTCTAATCCTTCGATGTCATCTACAAAGCACGCTTTTTTAAGAATGGGAGAAAGTTTTTTACCTACCGCAGCAGAAGTGGGGGATACGTGCTTAAAGCTTGTAGCGCATGCCATTCCCGTTGCTTCCTTAAGTTCTTTAACAAGTTGCCAAGAATTGAAAGCATCAAGGAAATTTATATAACCGGGACGACCGTTAATAACTTCTATGGGAAGATCAGCGCCGTTTGCCATAAAAATTCTAGACGGTTTTTGATTGGGATTACAACCGTATTTAAGTTCTAATTCGTTCATTATCTTTCTCCTTTATTGAGTTATTTATTCTTGTTTATCATTCTGTTTTCGATTTTACCGGTTTTAAGATCAGTAAAACGAACATAAAGAGATATCTTATTGTCCTCGTTCAAACTATTCCAAATATTGGAAGTAAACTCGTCGATATCACCCTTAATTTCTACCCTTTCAGGCTCTCCAAAGAACGTGGGAAGAGGATTTCCGTCGCACATATATGTATGAAGGAAATGTCCAAGTCCGGCAATCGAGGGATACTCGAAAGTAAATCTAGAGCAAGCGCTTCCCTGGGGATCTGCGCTCTTTAAGATGTTCATTTGATATGTAAAATCATTATTTTCATAGGTAAGCATACCGCTGATACGAGGTGTAAAATTTGGAGCGTCGGGCTCAAACTCTCTGGATCTTAAAGCGCAAGCAAAATCTTTTCCCGCAACAAGACCATCGTAAACTGTGTCCGTTTGATCGCCATTTGTTACAATAAGCTTATTTTCGTATTTTCTTATTGGAGAATAGATAATAAGAGAAGGATCTTCTACTTTTGATGCATCAAAAGGATGAATTATAACTTCTTCTCCGTTTTCCACAAAAATTCTATTACGGCTATTTGCGCTTCTGCCCATAATAAAGTAAGCTACGCAACTCTTTGTACCGTCAGCCGATTTGCCGATTACTATGCCTCTTCCAGCATAAGCATTGTTTCTAAGAAGCTGAGAAAGATTATCGATTTTATAAACGTTCATTTTATTCTCCTTTAAGTATTTTACAAACTTTTTGAGTAGCGAGCGGTAAAATTTTCCACTCCGCCTCTTCCATTACGCGCTTTTGCAAAACTTCAGGAGTATCTCCGTCCTGAATTTCAACAGCTTTTTGCATAATGATTTTTCCTCCGTCCGGAATCTCGTTAACAAAATGCACGGTAGCTCCGGTAACCTTAACCCCATAAGCAAGCGCGCTTTCATGAACTTTAAGCCCATAATAGCCAGCTCCGCAAAAAGAGGGGATAAGCGAAGGATGTATATTAATTATTCTGTCCGCATACGCAGATGTGAACTTTTCGGAAAGTATAGAAAGATAACCAGCCAGAACAATCAATTCTATTCCGTTCTCTTTCAATACCTCCATCATTTTATTTTCTCTGTCCGAAAAATCCGGATAATCTGCTTTGCTTACACAAACAGCTTTAACTCCAAAGTTTTCAGCCCTTGTTAAAGCGTAAGCATTTGGATTGTTAGATAATACCAAAGCAATCTCGCCGTCAGGTATTAGCCCTGCTCTTTCATTATCTAAAAGAGCTTGAAGATTAGTACCTCCGCCCGACACCATAACGGCAATCTTTACCTTTCTATTTAGCATAAAACAACTCCGTCGTCGGACTTAATAATTTCGCCGAGGATATAAGCATCTTCGCCGTTAGCTCTAAGAATATCAACAGCCTTTTGAGCATCTTCCTTAGCAACAACTACACTCATACCAACACCCATATTAAATGTATTGAACATATCTCTTTCGTCGATATTTCCAACCTTTTGAATAAGCTTAAAGATGGGAAGAATTTTAATATCCTCCTTCTTAATCTTTACGCCCAATCCCTTAGGAATGGAACGAGGCATATTCTCGTAAAAACCACCGCCTGTGATATGAGAAACACCCTTAACCTTAACTTCGTCAAAAAGCGCAAGCATGGGCTTTACGTAAATTTTAGTGGGAGTAAGAAGGGTTTCACCCAAGGATTTTCCACCAAGTTCCTCAACCGGAGATTTAATATCTGCGTTTTCGATATCAAAAACTTTTCTTACAAGAGAAAAACCGTTAGAATGAACGCCAGACGAAGGAAGAGCAATCATAACATCGCCTTCTTTCATAGACTTCTTGTCAATAACTTTTTCTCTATCTACAATACCTACCGAAAATCCCGCTAAATCGTATTCGTCAATAGGATAAAATCCAGGCATCTCTGCAGTTTCTCCTCCGATAAGACTGCTTCCGGACTGAACACATCCCTCAGCAACGCCTTCTACGATAGAAGCGATTTTTTCAGGGAAATTCTTACCGCAAGCAATGTAATCGAGGAAGAATAAAGGTTTAGCTCCGCAACAAATAACGTCGTTAACGCACATAGCAACGCAGTCGATACCAACGGTATTGTGTTTATCCATAAGGAAAGCAAGCTTAAGCTTGGTGCCTACGCCATCGGTTCCCGAAACAAGAACGGGATTCTTATAACCAGTAAGATCAAGAGCGAAAAGACCGCCAAATCCACCGATATCGTCGGCATTTCCGGCTGTTACCGTTCTTGCAATGTGTTTTTTCATTAATTCTACCGCTTTGTATCCTGCGGTAATGTCTACGCCTGCCTTTGCGTAACTGTCGGATTTAGATTGCATACTCATCTTTAATTTATCTCCTTGTTTATTTATATCTTAATCTTCTTCGCCCGTCCAGCAGTACGTGCAAAGTTTATCTTTATCAATTCCAATAGCCTCTATAATTCCTTCTAAAGACTGGAATTCTAATGATGCAAAACTGAATTTGTCGCAAATTCTCTTTCTCATAGCTTTTCCTCTTTCGGTAGAAGAATCGCTATATTCGTGCATATACTTAAAGCCTTCTTCACCCTCGAGCTCCATAATGGTTCTTCTTGCAATAAGATCCATATCCGAATTAGATCTTGAGAAGTTGAGATATTTACAGCCAAACATTATCGGTGGGCATGCGGAACGCATATGAACTTCACTTGCTCCATTGTCATACAAAAACTCTACGGTTTCTCTAAGTTGAGTTCCTCTTACTATACTGTCATCAACAAATAGAAGCTTTTTACCGTGAATAAATTCTTTTACTGGAATAAGTTTCATTTTTGCAACTTTTTTTCTGTCAGTTTGTTTTGCCGCCATAAACGAACGAGGCCACGTGGGGGTATATTTAATGAATGGACGCGCAAAAGGAATTTTACTCTCATTTGCATAACCGATAGCGTGAGGAGTTCCCGAATCAGGGATACCACAAACATAATCAATTCCCGCGTTGTTAGCTAGCTTTCTATCGTTTTTAGACATTATTTCGCCGTTTTTACAACGCATAACTTCCACGTTTTTACCCTCATAATCAGAGGTTGAATACCCATAATAAGACCAAAGGAATGAACAAATTTTCATTTCCTCACGAGCTGGGGATAAAATTTTCATAGAATCTGGAGTAAGTTCTACGATTTCTCCAGGACCTAGCTCTTTTTCGTCTTCGTAGCCAAGTTTTCTATAAGCAAAAGCTTCTAACGAAACACAATAGCCATCTTCATTTTTGCCTATTCTTACGGGAAGTCTACCCAATTTATCACGAGCTGCAATCAAAGATCCATCCGCTCTTAAAATTAAGATGGATGCTGTACCTTTTATACTATCATGAACAAACCTAATTCCTTCTTCAAAACTCGGTTTTAAGCTCATAAGCGATGCAATAAGCTCATTATTGTTAATTCTGCCGTTAGTCATCATTTCAAAATGACCTTTTTGGGCTATATATTCATTAACGAGCTCGTTCTCGTTGTTTATAAGACCAACTGAACAAATTGCATAATCTCCAAGCTTAGAGCGAATAAGCAAAGGTTGTGGATCGTTATCACTAATACAACCGATTGCCGACGTTCCACTCATCTCGTCAAAGATTTTCTCGAATTTTGTACGGAACGGTGAATTTTCTATACTGTGAATTTCCCTCTGTATTCCCTTATCCACGTCATACACAGCAATACCGCCACGACGCGTTCCAAGATGAGAATGGTAGTCTGTTCCAAAGAAAACGTCAGACAAACATTCTTTTTTAGAGGTTATTCCAAAAAAACCACCCATATTAAACTCCTGTTTTCAAGTAAAATTTATTTAGCAAAGAAAAGTTTGGACAAAGTCATGGGATCGATGTACTGACCGTCCTTATACACACGCATATTACCAGAAGCTATTTCGTCAATAAGGATAACTTCGCCATCTTTGCCATAACCAAATTCAAATTTGATATCATAAAGAATAAGTCCCTTTTCCTTAAGGTCGTCAGCAACTATCTGAGTAATCTTTTGAGTCATAGCTTTCATATCGTCATACTGCTTTTCGGTCATAACCCCAAGAACAACAAGACCATCTTTAGTTACAAGTGGATCACCCTTAGCATCATTTTTGAAAGTCATTTCTACATATGCGGGAAGATCTGCGCCCTCTTGTACGTAATCACTGTAACGACGCAAGAAACTTCCTACTGCCTTATGACGACAAATAACTTCCAATCCCTTTCCAAATGGCTTTGCAGGAACTACCTCCATAGTAGTATCGTCAAGGTTAGCGTTGATATAATGAGTCTTTATGCCTGCCGCATTAATTTTTTCAAAGAAATAAATAGACATACGGAGGTTGACATCACCTACGCCGTCAATGGTAAGTCCTACGGAATTCTCTCCGGGATCGAAAACGCCATCTTTTCCAGTACAATCGTCCTTAAACTTCAAAAGATAATTTCCGTTATCAAGAGCAAAAACGTCTTTGGTTTTACCAGTGTAAACAAGTTTCTTCATAAATTTTATCTCCTTTATTTATAAAATATAATCAACTATTTGTTAAGTTCCGCGCTAAGCGCCTTGTCTTTTGCAAGAACCTTTTCCGCATCCGCTTTTCTTTTTGCGTCTAGCTTATCAGCAAGGTCCTTATCTTCTATCGCAAGCATCTGAATAGCAAGCAATCCCGCGTTAGCAGCGCCATTTATAGCAACGGTTGCAACAGGCATTCCGCTAGGCATCATAACGGTTGCAAGCAATGCATCCATTCCGTCAAGAACAGACGACGAACATGGAATTCCAATAACAGGCAAAGTTGTACGAGCCGCAATAGCACCAGCTAAATGAGCAGCCATACCTGCCGCTGCAATAATTGCGCCAAATCCGTTTTCTCTAGCGCTCGTTGCAAACTGAGCAGCCTCATCAGGCGTACGATGAGCCGAATAAATGTGAATTTCAAAAGGAACGTTAAAATCCTTAAGTATGTCAACTGCTTTTTTAACTATGGGTAAATCGCTATCGCTACCCATTACTATTCCGACTTTCTTCATATAAACCTCCAAAAAAATATATAAAAGGGCACACTTATTCTCTTAACAAGTGTGCCCAGACGGTCGGCTTAAGAGCGTAATACTCTACGAAAATATCGGACTCCGTTCCATTGTGTTTACTTTCACATTATCCGTCAGTTGCGGAATCCGTTTTTAATTGCATTTTTAAAATACCATAAAATTTTCTTTTTGTCAACCGACAAAAGCATATAATAATATATTTTATATTATCTTTTTTCATTATTTTTAAGTTTATAATAACGTAAAAAAACATTTATGTTTGATCTTTTTAAGACATTTCAGATAAAATTTCATCTTAAAAACATCAAAAAACAAGCCAACTTGTCGCCAAAAGACGCATACGTATATCAGTTTTTACGACAAACAATTAAAAATAAGCCAAATTTTATACTCATAAAAGCAGATACTCAACGCAAAAGACGGAACTGAAACGTTCCGTCTTTTGTCGGTAAGGTAAATAAATTTGTCCGCTTGCACAGCAGTTAGTTTAACTCATTTTTATCTTCGTTTGTTTGCGAATGACATTTTTCGGAATGAGGACACGTAGAACATCCACAAGAACATGAACTTTTTCCTTGTTTTTTACGTCTTATAAGTGTCACAATCAATAGCGCTAAAAGACCTAGTACCACAATAGCAACAATGATTGTTCCAATGTTATTTACAAACCATTCCATAATTTTTTACTCCATTAATTTTGATTGTTTTTTCTTTTTGTCAGGACGAATAATCATAAATACCAAAAGCGCGATAAGTAAGAATGCAACCACTACGCCTGCTATTCTCCATCCATTTATTACGTTTCCTGTAAAGAGATTTCCAAGATGGAATACAACAAACGATATAATATACGCAAAGCCTGTTTGATATCCTAGTGCAAACAACGTCCATTTAGCGCTATTCATCTCTCTCTTTGTTGCTCCAATAGCCGCAAAGCAAGGTGCGCAAAGAAGATTAAATATTAGGAAACTATAACCTGTAATGGAATTAAACACCAAACCTACGCCTTCGTAATCACCATAAAGTACCGTTAAAGTACCAACAATATTCTCTTTAGCAACAAGACCTGTAATTGTTGCAATAGCTTTTTGCCACTCTCCAAATCCAATTGGAGCAAACAGCCAAGAAATTCCTTTACCAACGTAAGCGAGAATACTGTGATCTACTTCTTCTTCGGCAAGCATTCTAAACGTTCCATCAATAAAACCAAATCCTTGTAAGAACCAAATTACAACAGTTGAAAGGAGAATAACCGTTCCTGCCTTTTTAATAAAGGACCAACCCCTTTCCCACATTGAACGAAGCACTGCACCAACAGTAGGAAGGTGATATGGTGGAAGCTCCATAACAAAAGGAGCAGGCTCGCCTTCAAACGGTTTTGTCTTTTTGAGCATAAGGCCGGAAATAATAATTGCAAACATTCCTACAAAGTAAGCAGATGGTGCTACCCACCACGCTCCACCAAATACTGCGCCACTAATAAGGGCTATAAACGGAAGTTTTGCTCCACACGGCATAAATGGTGTTGTCATAATAGTCATATGACGATCTCTTTCGTTCTCGATAGTTCTGCTTGCCATAATTCCTGGAACAGAACATCCCGTTCCAATAAGCATTGGAATAAAAGATTTACCCGAAAGACCTATTTTTCTAAATATTCTATCAAGCACAAACGCAATTCTTGCCATATACCCACACGCTTCTAAGAATGCAAGGAATATAAACAACACTAAAATTTGAGGAACAAATCCTAAAACTGCACCTACACCTGCTATAATTCCATCAACAATAAGACTTTGTAGCCAGCTAGCACATCCTATCGATTCGAGTCCATTTGTAACTAAAACTGGTATTCCTGGCACCCAATTACCAAAGAAATAGAAACCATCACCAAACAAACCTTCGTTTGTCCAATCAGTTACAAACGTTCCAACCGTTGTTACGGAAACAAAATACACAATAAACATTACTATTGCAAAAATAGGCAAAGCAAAAACTCGATGAGTTAAAACTTTATCAATCTTTTCAGAAGGCGTTAATCGTCCATCGTTCTTCTTTTTATACGCGCCGTTAAGAATCTTTGCAATATAATCGTATCTTTCGTTTGTTATTATACTGTCAGAATCATCATCAAACTCTTCTTCTACGTGTACAATATCTTTTTCGACGTGCAAAAGAAGGTTTTTATCTATATTTAACTCTTTAATGACTTTTTCGTCACGCTCAAAGACTTTTATAGCATACCATCTCTGTTGCTCATCGGGTAAAGTATGTACAACAGCTTCTTCAATATGCGCAATAGCGTGCTCTACTTCTCCAGAGAAAATATGCATAGGTATTGTTTTCTTTCCTTCGTTAGCGGCTTCGACAACTGCATTAACAGCATCATCAAGCCCATCAACTTTCAATGCGGAAATTTCCACAACTTTACATTTTAATCTGTGAGAAATAGTTTGAGTATCTATCTTGTCGCCGTATTTTCTAACAATATCCATCATATTTAGAGCAACAACAACAGGAATTCCAAGCTCTAAAAGTTGCGTTGTAAGATATAAGTTACGCTCTAAATTAGTTGCGTCAACTATATTTAATATCGCATCAGGACGCTCTTCTATTAGGTAATTTCTAGCAACTACTTCTTCTAGAGTATACGGAGATAACGAATAAATACCAGGAAGGTCAGTTATCGTTATACCTTCATATTTTTTTAGCTTGCCTTCTTTCTTTTCAACCGTAACTCCAGGCCAGTTTCCAACAAATTGATTAGAACCTGTCAGCGCATTAAAAAGAGTTGTCTTTCCGCTATTGGGATTTCCCGCAAGCGCAATTTTGATATTCATTTCTCTACTCTCCTTTAATTTGGTTAGTCAATGCTAACTACACAACAAAATTTTTATTCTTCTACGTCAATAAGTTCAGCATCGGCCTTTCTTATGGAAAGCTCGTAACCTCTTACGGTAAGCTGAATAGGATCCCCTAGTGGGGCAACTTTTCGTACCGAAACCTTTGTTCCCTTAGTAATCCCCATATCCATTATTCTACGTTTTGTTGCTCCTTCTCCATGGATTTTAACAACAGTAGCACTTCCTCCTACAGGAATATCTCTTAAGGTTTTCATATTACCCATGTCCTCCGTTTTATATTGTATCTAACATAATTTTGTCACGTTTTCCGCAATACGTACTACGCAAAATCAAATAAAATTAAAATTAAATCATTATTTTTTGAGCCATCTCTTTGCTTATGGCAATTCTAGCTTCTTTTACTTTAACAATAAGATTACCACCCATTGTATTAACTATCGTTACAGTGCTTCCTACAACAAAACCAAGATTTTCCAAGTGTTTTTTTTGTTTCGGAAAGTCCTCCTACTTTCTTTATTACATTTTCTTCGCCAATATCAGCATATGTAAGTGGAATCGTAATCTTCTCCTCATAATTTAGCGCCAAGTTAGCCCAAGCTAACTTTTCAAAAACAAGCAAAGTTAGCAATTGCTAACCATAAACATTATACACTATTACTTATTAATTTGTCAATCATTTTATTATAATTTTTCAAAATTTTTTTACAAAAGAAATTAATCTTTACTTACAACACTATCGACATTAGCTATATAGAACGAATAATTTTCACTAAAATACTTGTAATTTATTCTATTATATGGTATAATTAAAAATAATCAAACTAATAGGAGAATATAATGTCCTTACAAGAATCAGGAGAAATGTATTTAGAGAGCATTTATATGCTTACAAAATCAAAGGGCGCAGTTAGATCTATTGATATTGTCGAGTATATGAACTACTCAAAACCCAGCGTTAGTCGCGCAGTAAAACTCCTAAAAAACGGTGAATTTATTCTTATAGACGAACACGGCTATATTACTTTGACTGAATCTGGCAAAGAAATCGCCGAAAAAATTGTAGAACGTCACACTCTTATATCATCATTTTTAATATCATTAGGCGTAAATGAAACAACAGCCTCTGAAGACGCGTGCAAAATCGAGCACGTAATCAGCGACGAATCTTTTGACGCTATTAAAAGATATGCTGAAAAAGTTGCAAACTCAAAAAACAAGGAGTAATTATGCAAGCAGATAAAGCTCAAACAATATTAATGCTAATGAAAAATAAAATCCCTAAAAAGGATTATTATAGGCTTGAAGATGCTCTTTTTGATGCTCCGGATAAAGTTTTTGACGAAATTCTTTCGTGTCAGCTAATTTCAATTAAAAAATTCACTCTTATTTCAATTTTTGGAGGATTTTTTGGTCTAGATAGATTTTATTTAAAAGATACGGCATTTGGAATACTAAAAATTTTAGGAAATATCTTCTTTTTAGGAACGGTCTATTTCGCCGATTTGTATTACGCAAGAGAAAAAGCAAAAGAAATCAACCTCTCCCGCTTATTTGATTATCTATAAAAAATTACCGCTTCACTATTTTTATGTGAAACGGTATTTTTATTAAACTTTTATCTTAAATACATACTTTTTTATGGGCATGCTCTTATCTTTTGCCAATCCAGGAAGGTGAAGATCTTCAGGGAAAAACACTGCAAAATTTCCTCTATATAAACCAAGCACGTCATAACCAGTAGCTACGTTCATAAACAAAGCATCAATATCGGGATTATAATCAGTTTTCATTTCACCAGCGCTACGCTTTGCGTATCTTATATCTTCTTCACCCGTTATAATCATTTGCACGTCAATCCACTTCTCGTGAGCTTCGTAGGCGCCATCCTTATTCTCGTTTGAATTATACTCATTAACGTTCAAAACAAGCGAATCCGAAATCTTGTGCGAACCTTTGATTGCATCATAACCATACTTTTCTAACGCTTCAACTGTTTCAGCCAAAATTGGATAATTTTTCATATTTTCAATTTTATCAATAATCATTTTCTTTCTCCTTTATATGGTGCTTATAAAATTATAGCACTTATTACCTAAAATATCAAGCAATCAAAAAAATTATTTTAAAAGATATTAATCTTTTGCAATATAAATATTTTTATGATATACTATCAATATAAAAGAAAAACGAGGCTACCGATGAACATAGAAAAATTAATAGCTCCGCTAAAAAATTACTTGTGGGGCGGTACAAAGCTAAAAAACGAATATGGTAAAACAACTGATTTACAAATTGTTGCCGAAAGCTGGGAACTTTCTTTTCACAAAGATGGTAAAACAATGCTAGAAAATGGATACACTCTTGCCGATACTGCATCTAAAACCGATCTAGGCAATAATTGCAATTCTTTCGAATTTTTTCCAACTCTAACAAAGTTTATCGACGCAAAAGATAATCTATCAATTCAAGTCCACCCCTCCGATGATTACGCTTTATCAAACGAAAACAGTTACGGAAAAACCGAAATGTGGTATATTGTAGAAGCTGAAAACGGTGCCGGAATCTATCTTGGACTAAACAAAGACGTAACTGCTAAAGAGTTTGAACAGGCAATGCTCAACAACACTCTTACCTCTATTCTTAACTTTATTCCCGTAAAAAAAGGCGATTGTTACTTTATTCCATCGGGAACTATTCACGCAATAGGTTCAGGCTGTCTTATCTATGAAATTCAGCAAAACAGCAACCTTACGTATAGAGTTTACGATTATAATCGCAAAGATGCTAACGGAAACACTAGAGAACTTCACGTAGAAAAAGCTAAAAAAGTTACCAACCTAAACAAGTTCGTTCCCACAAAAATTAACGCAACAACACTAAAAGGTCAAGTGCTTGGAATAAGCAAATATTTTACCTCTACAAAGCTAGAACTAACCTCTCCCATTACTTTATCAACTTACAACAGTTTTTGCTGTATAACCTGCATGCAAGGCGACGCAACAATAGAAAACGTTATAATCAACAAGGGAGAAAGCGTTTTCGTTCCTGCCTCATACGGAAAATACAAAGTGGAAGGTAATGCAACTTTAATTCTTACCGAAGTGCGCAAATATTTCGTCAAAACAACAAATTCCGATATATCAATAATTGACGACGAACAAAACGTTATTTATTCAGAGCGATGCTCCTCTTTTGACAATAACACAATCTCAAACGTTTTAGCTAAAGTAAATATGACTATAAATGACATAGAAAGTATAATACGTATATGAGTTTTTACAAAAGTAACCCCCCAGTAAAACTGGGGGTTCTTCATTTTCGGGCAAAGCCCTAGTCTACTAGTCCGTGAGCCACGCTCACATAGGACGACCTGCCAGTC
>SVHU01000039.1 GCA_015055625.1 Clostridiales bacterium
ATGTTGCGGTGAATGGTGTTAAAACCGAGTATGAGGTCAACAAAGCAGATGTTATCACCGTAGAAGATGGTTACGTTGTTGTAAATGGTGTCAAAACCGAACACAAAGTACACACTGAACCTACTATCTCTGTCATTGATGGTTATGTTGCGGTGAATGGTGTTAAAACCGAGTATGAGGTCAACAAAGCAGATGTTATCACCGTAGAAGATGGTTACGTTGTTGTAAATGGTGTCAAAACCGAACACAAAGTACACACTGAACCTACTATTTCCATCGTTGATGGTTATATTGCGGTTAACGGAGTCAAGACCGAGTACGAGGTTGAGATTGGTTGTGACCATATTTGGAATACCACAACGATTGCACCTACTTGTACCGATGACGGATATGATGTAAAGACGTGTTCTATCTGCAATAAGAGTATTAGAACGAATGCAATAGCAGCCACGTCGCATAAATTCTCAATAAATTATGCAACAGATGAAGAATACCATTGGTTGGTATGCACTGTTTGTTCTGAAACAAAGGATAAAAAATTGCACACCCCTAACGATGAGAATGTTTGTACCGCCTGTCAGCGTCCCATCTCTTCTACCCCTGGTGTTATATATGCAATATCTGCCGATGAGACTTACGCGGAAGTGATTGGATACGAAGGAACTGCAACAAGGGTTAAAATAGCTGATGAATACAACGGGATTCCTGTAAAATCCATTTACGCTAAGGCTTTTCGTGGCAAAAGTATTTCCTTAGTTGTGCTTGGAGAAAATATAATTTCAATTGGTGACGAGGCATTTTATGGATGTTCAAAATTGGAACAAATATATTTGCCGGAGGGGTTGTTACAAATAGGCGAAGATGCATTTTATAGTAGTGGCTTGAAATCAGTTACAATTCCAGGAAGTGTTCAGACGATTCGTGATAAGGCATTCTGCTATTGTTCGAAACTTACCGATATTGTTATAAATGAAGGAGTTACCTCGATTGCATATTCAATGTTCTTTAGGTGTTCAAGCTTACGTAATATTACGTTGCCTGATTCTATAACGACAATAGGAGCTAATGCTTTTGGGGATTGCCCTGCGATAAAATATAATGAACTAAACAACATTAAATATTTAGGAAATGCTGACAATTTATATTTAGTGTTGATGGGTTTTGATAGTACTACAAAGACAAGCTACGAAATTGCTTCAACAACAAAAGTAATTGCCAATGGAGCCTTCGATGGTAATGTTATGAACTGTATAATTGTTCCCAAAAGTGTGCTATATATTAACAATGCTGCGTTTCTAAACTGTGGCAGATTGAATAGAGTTTATTATTTGGGCGATTCTAACGATTGGAATAAAATCACAATTGGATATAGCAACAGTTCTTTAGCATCAGCAACGAAACTTTTTTATGCAGAAACTCCCCCAATGGAAGTCGGTAACTATTGGCACTATGTTGATGGAGTGCCTGCCATTTGGGATAACTAAGAAAGGGAAAAAGAAATGGAAGAACTAAAAATTTACGAAACATATACTCGTGGAAATGTCGATGAAAACGAGATTGTTCCAATAAAAATTTTTACGCACAATACTATTGATGAGTTGACCATCAAGCAAATAAACAATATGCCTTGTTACAAAGTTCAAAGAATGGGCAAAATCAAAGGTTGGCAAGTTCTTAGATTAGATGATTAACCGAAAAGAACCGCTCTGCTTTTTAAGGTGGGGCGGTTTGTGGTATAATAAGAATACAAAAAGAAAGGAGCGTAACAATGCCAAGAAAAAAGAAAGATAAGTTCGTATCTGATTTTGTAACGGTAGATGATGTTTGTTCGTGCGGTGTTAGTGCGATATGGTCGGGTGTTGGTTCGGGTAAAAATGGCTTTATTGAGGGCGTACACGAAGAAATAACAAATGAAGATGGAACAACGACAAGAATAGATGTTGACGGTCTTGCGGAAAAATACCGTGTACTACTTATAACATCACGAAAAGCAAAGGTAACGGAAACAGAAGAACGACACGCAGAAGATTTATCCCCGTACTTAACGGATATACGGCATATAGATGATGTAAACTTTGACGAATATGATAATAAGAGCTTGGTATGTACTACGGCACATATTAAGCGAAGAATAGAAAAAGATTACTCCCCGTCTGACCTTGCCTCAGAGCCGTTTTGGAAAAAGTTTGATTTCATTGTTATAGATGAATTTCATTCCCTGATTGCCGATGCGACTTTCTCTGATACGGCTTTTATAATGAAATGCTTTGTAGATAAGATTTACACCGATTGTATTAAAGGAAAGAAAGCAGACGAGATAAAACCAAAGATGATTTTTATGTCAGGTACTCCGCAGACAACGGAAAAACTGATTGCAGATTTTGAATACACAAAACACGATTTATTTAAGAAAGCAAAATACGTCAAGCCTAAAAACTTGAATTTCACATATCACAAACAAGCAATAACCGAGATTCAAAGCACGTTAAAAAGCGGTGGTATGGTTGTCTATTATATGTGTTTGCTTGATAAGTTAAAAGAGCTTATCAAAGCTGCAAAAGATGTCGGTATAGACGAAACGCAAATAGCCGTATCCGTATCTGATAATAAAACGATAAAGGAACTGAAAACAGACTTTCCAACGATACACAGCAATATAGAAACCATTGAGGGAAGTTTAAGTTCTGCTATGGTTATTCCTAATAACATCAAGTTTTTTATTACGAACAGTAAAAACAAAGAGGGTATAAACATCAACACTATTCCTGATTTGCTCGTTATTGAACATCATTACACCGATGATATTATTCAGATTTGCGGAAGATTCCGAAAAGGCGTTAAGAAAGCAAAGGTTATATATGATTGTCAACAATTTCAGTTACCCCTCTCGTATGAGCGTGAAGAAGAATATCAAAGAGAACAAGGCTTATCTGCCGCTAACACTTATTTTTCAAAATTGGTAAAAGAATATGATGTTGACTTGTCTTTCATAACGGCATATCAAAACGAGGACTTAAAAAGGTTTATTGACTACATAGAAAAATCAACGCCGTTTATTCGGTATAACCCTTTTACAAGCAAGTTTGAAATGAACGATTGCTACATACAAGCAAGACGGGATTACTATTCGGGGTTGTATTGGTTTGATGACCTTATGAACGAATATTCAATGGGAGCTTCAATTACTCTTTCAGGGGATTTCTTTGATGATATAACCGTAACATATACGCCGAGTGACGAGCCTATTTATGTATTGAAAAAATACTTTTCGGAAAATGGGTGGGAAATTGGCGTTACTGTCTTTAATGAAAAGCAAGGTAAAAAGATGTTGAAAGCGTTGATAAAGCTCCGTAACGCTCAGCCTGAAACCAAGTCGAAAGATTATTCAAGATTGGGAGATATACTACCTTATTTCAAGTGTAAAAAGGTACGGTATGGCAGAGCCGCTAACAAAGAATTTCAGGTTTTCTTATCCGATGATACGGAAACAAACTGACCTCTTTATAAGTAAAAATAGTTGTTTTCCCGTTTTCACACGGGTTTATGGGTAGGGTTTTCCTACTGCTTTTCGGGGGTGTATTTTCAAAAAACTGATTTTAAAAAGGTACATTGGTCTTTGCGGAAACCGCCTTTTCTTCTTGATATAACATTCGTATTCGCCGTTTCGCTCCCGTTGGAAGCTTACGGCTCTACGAAATGTTATATTTTCGTGCGAGAAAAGGCTCTCCGCACCTTCCACAAAAGCGCACGAGATTATTTTTCTGTTAGTTTTGAAAACAACTACCTATGTGTTGCATATAAAAGTAAGTGGATGTTTACAGTTTTAAATACCCCTAATCGATTTAAGCATAGGTATTTCCTTGGCGTTTTTGCATTTTGTAAAAAGTAAAAATCGCTATATTGACTGAACTAAAAATATATGGTATAATAAACGTAGGTCAACAAAAGGTCAACAAACTTTTTTTGACAAATAAAATTTAATACAAAGTAAGAAATAATACTGTGTTATTTTAGTTAAAAAGCTACGTTTTACGGCATAAAATAAGTATTCAGTCGGTAGAGCACTTGACTTTTAATCAAGTTGTCCCGCGTTCGAATCGCGGATGGATCACCAAGAAAACCTAAATCGAAGTAAGTTCGGTTTAGGTTTTTTGTTTGTGTTTTTATTGTAATGTGATATAATTGTAGTATGAAAGAATATGTTTTTAGTTATTATCCTGAATTTAGGTGTGTAGCACAAAGATGTAAGCACACTTGTTGTGCAGACTGGGATATGTGTATAGATGAAAAAACGCTGAGCGACTACAAAAATGACAAGTCGACTTTTTCTAAAAAACTTTGCCGTGGCGTAAACTTCAAAAAATCAATGTTTAGGTCGGATAAATCGGGGCGTTGCGCGTTTTTGAACGGTGAAGGGCTGTGCGAAATTATAATAAACCTTGGCGAAGGAGCGCTTTGTCAGGTGTGCCGTGACCATCCGAGATTCAGAAGCTTTTTTGACGATAGAGTGGAGATGGGGTTGGGTTTTTGTTGCGAAGAAGCAACAAGAATAATTTTGTCTTATAACGATAAAATTGTGCCCGTACTCACTTTTGATGATAAAAAACAAGAGCAGGCTTCCTTTATTCAGGAGCACGTTTTAAAGTTTAGGCAAAAAGCACTCGAAGCTGTTCAACGTAGAGACGAAAATATAAACGACAGAATAAACGAGCTGTTGGCGCTATGCAACGCGGAGATAACCGAGCAGGATGTAAAAAAATTTTTTAAGACATTTGTTTCCTTCGAAAGATTGGGTAAAAGTTGGAGCAACCGTCTTAAAATGCTAAAGAAAAAGCCGTTGGACTACAAAACAGACGAGTCGTTTTCACTTTGGTGCGAGCAATTTTTGGTTAATTCTATATATAGACATCTGTCTGATGCCGAAGATACCATGTGGGTAAGAGCCAGAACGCTTGCTTGCGTGTTTTCTTGGTGGATAATAAAAGGCGTGTTTAAAAGTGAATTACCGTCAAAAGACGATTTTGAGCTATTATGCGATATTGTTAGAGATTATTCAGCCGAAGTTGAGTATTCGCAAAAGAATCTTGATAAACTTTTTAATTTTGCCTATAAATTTATAAAACTATAGATTGTAACTCTTTGATAAAAAAATTAAGTCATTTCAATTGAAAAAATTTCAATAGTATGCTATAATTATTTTATTGTTACCAAAGAAGGGGTGCGGCATGAATAAAAATAACGCTATTGAATCGTATAACAAAAAGATAAAGAGAGTAGTATTTAACGAAGAAGAAATTAAAGAAAAGATAAAGGAAGTAGGTGCGCAGCTTAGTGCTGATTATGACGGCAATCCTATTTTGGTAGTGGGTATTTTGAAGGGCTCATACGTGTTTATGTCTGATTTATGCAGAGCGATAACCGTGCCTTGTGAAGTTGATTTTATGCGTGCAAAAAGTTACTTTAACGATACCGTTTCGTCAGGTACTGTTACAATAACTATGGACTTAGAACACGATATCAGTAAATATCACGTTATTGTAGCTGAGGATATTATAGATACCGGTAGAACACTCAAGCAAATCGTGCAAATCTTGAAAGATCGCAATCCGCTTTCGTTAAAGGTTGTAACACTTTTGGATAAGCCGTCCAGACGACTTGTGGATTTTAAGGCAGATTATTCGTTGTTTACGATACCTGATTTCTTTGTAATAGGCTATGGACTCGATTGTGCCGAATATTACCGCAATTTGTCGTACATAGCAGAGTATAATCTAGATGCGTAATTAATTAAAATTGACCAAATAAAAAAATGCTTGCAGCTAATGCAGGCATTTTTTGTTGCAATTAATCCAAACCTTTCATATAAACTTTGTATGAAAGTAATGAAGTTTGGCGGTACGTCCATGGCTACGGCGCAGTCCATAAAAGCTGTTGCTAATATAATAAAAAAAACTGAAGAGTGCGTTATTGTTGTATCTGCGCCTGGCAAACGATTTGATGGTGACGAAAAAATTACTGATTTACTATACGATTGTTATAAGACTTATTTGGAGCTTGGGCGCTGCGACGTTAGGTTCAAGGAGGTTATTCGGCGTTTTGAAGAATTGTCTTTGGCACTGGGAGTAAATTCTTTAGGTCCGCTTTTGACCGACATTAAAAACGAAATTAACGGCGGAAAATCGATTGGATACGTGGTTAGCCGAGGTGAATTTCTTATTGCAAAGCTTTTGGCAGAATACGCAGGAGTGGAGTTTGTCGATGCTATTGGATTGATAAAATTCGATGGCTCGGGTAAAATCGACTATGAAACTACGCGTAGTAGAGTTAACAAAAGGCTGAGGGGATTGGGAGTATGTATAGTACCGGGTTTTTATGGGGTTTTACCAAACGGAATAATTCGTACTTTCTCACGTGGCGGTTCGGATATTACAGGTAGTTTGATAGCAGCAAGCTTGGACGCTGAGGTCTACGAAAATTGGACGGACGTGGACGGAATATACTTTGCCAACCCATTGCTTTCCAAAAGTAACAAGATTATTTCAAAGTTGTCTTATGAAGAAATGAGGCTTTTGTCGCTAATGGGTGCATACGTATTGCATCATGACAGCATCGCACCTGCAGTTCAAGCGAGCATTCCAGTAAAAATAAAAAATACCTTTAATCCTTGTAGCGATGGGAGCGTTATATCAAATATTGGCGCAAACGAAACGGTGTGTGGTATTGCAATAAAAGAAAATTTGTGTCTATGGGAATATGGCGACAGTGAGTTTATTCGCGACTATTTGGCATCAAGGCAATTTGTCATGCCGTTGCCTAGCGGACAAAGACAGTTTGTGATTACCGAAATGGCTAACGCCGAGGAAATAGACGAGATAATTAGCACGAAAAGCGGAGTGAGCGCAAAAAAAATTTCAGTAATTACTGCCGTTGGTGAGAATATAAAAAAATCCGCTTGTCTAGTAACAAAACGGATTTTGGATTGTGTGAGTGATTTGGAATTTTTAGTGTATGACGGCGCGCTTGGCTTGTACGTTGGAGTTAATCCTGACAATGCGGTGGAGTTGTATCAAAAAATTTGTGCGAGCCTTGAATTTAATTAAATAACTAATCGGATAATTAATGATACAAGAGATATAGCTATTGTTACGAGTGCCAAGATAATATTTAGATTAATTACTGTGTAATTACCACGTAAGCGTTCTTTGCAGGCAAAAAAAGTGGTAACGATTGCAATCAGCATAGCGCAGGTAAACAAGATATAAAACAAATCACTAGAAGCAACCTTGGCCAATGAAAGCACCAAGCAGGCAATAGCGCCCAAAAAAGAGATTAGGGCAGTTGCTAAAGTTATTTTGCAAATGATTTTTGTTGACGGTGGAATAAATGTAGGTTTCATATCAAAAGATATAGCACATCATGAAAATTTTGTCAACCACAAAATTGATTCATAAACTTGCGGTAGAGGA
This sequence comes from Clostridiales bacterium, assembly GCA_015055625.1. GTDB lineage: Bacteria > Bacillota > Clostridia > Christensenellales > Pumilibacteraceae > RUG12826. Next base: position 7,467 of record SVHU01000039.1, read on the forward strand.
GAAAGAAAAAGAGATTTCTTCGGTATGAAGAAATCTCTTCTAATTTGCAATCAAAATAAAATTATTTCTCTTCAGCGGTTTCAGTCTTTTTGGTAGACTTTCTAGTAGTCTTCTTAGGAGCTGCCTCGTCGCTCTTTTCCTTTTTAGCAATAGACTTTTTAGTAGCCTTCTTAGCCGTCTTTTCAGCTTCTTCCTTAGCAGCTTTTTCAGCTTCTTTTTGTGCAGCACGCTCAGCAGCCTTACGCTGATTTTCTGCCTTAACAGCATCACGAGCCTTTTGAGCTTCTCTAGCCTTTTCAGCAGCAATGGTCTTGTTATCTTTCTTAATAACGATCTCTACTTTACCGCTCTTAACATCGGAAAGTCTCTTGGAAAGAGCAGATTTCTTGTTTGCAGCGTTGTTCTTGTGGATAATACCCTTGCTGCAAGCACCGTCAATAACGGACATAGTGATAGGAAGGAGCTGTTCAGCGAGCTCGAGATTATTGGTATCTATAGCGTTATTGAACTTCTTAATCGCAGTCTTAATTTCGCTGCGTATCATGCGGTTCTCTTCATTTTTCTTTTCGTTTACCAGTACGCGTTTCTTCGCGGATTTAATGTTTGGCACTTCTATGTTCTCCTTTTTACTTAACTGACCTAACTATTTTATCACAACTTTTTTATAAAATCAAGTGTTATTAGGGGGATATTTGGCCAAAATAATATTAAAATATTAGATTTGGAGAAAAATATGGCTCTGCGAACGGATTTGGCGAGTGAAAAACAGGGATTACAATTTTCGAAGGAAGATAAGGACATTGTTAGAAGCGAGGTCGTTGATGCGGATCACAATCGTTACGTAACGTACGAAAGCAATATAATCAAGCAAGGAGAAACTGAAAAATACTCAAAATTGACCAGGTGTATATCAAAAACTTTGCTGGAATTTAAGGGAAAAAAGAAAAATGTTCTCGTGGTGGGACTTGGCAATCCCAATCTTACTGCCGATTCGCTTGGCAACGCGACAGTAAAGAGGCTTGTTATAACTCGACATATCGCAACTCACGTCAAGCGTATTCCGTCAGTAAGCGCAATAATCCCCAGCGTGCTTGGGGTTACGGGAATCGAAAGCTTTGACGTAATAAAAGGTGTTACGGAGAGAGTAAAGCCGGATTTGGTTATTGCAGTAGACTCACTGGCAAGTGCTACCGTGGGTAGAATTGCGTCGGTTTTTCAGCTATGCGACGGGGGAATAACTCCGGGCAGCGGAGTGAGTAATCATAGGCAAAGATTGAGCAAAGAAACTTTGGGTGTGGAAGTAATTTCTATTGGTGTGCCATTGGTAGTGTATGCCACCACGATAATCGAGGAAGCGTCGGGAAAAAACGAGGAGTATACGGAGGAAATTTCTTCGCTAATTGTAACACCCAAAGAAATAGATATTTTGGTAGAGGAGTGCGGAAAAATAATTTCGTCGGCAATAAATTTCGCGTATCTTGGCGAGGAGAATTTTAGCGAAATTTTTTAATTAGCAAAAATTAAGTCAAAAACTTGCTCCAGCGAATATATTTAGTGATATGAGAAAATTCGTTGCGGTAATGGATAGCGGAATAGGCGGAATAACTACGCTCACGGAAATAATTGGCGCGGTTAAAGGATACGATTTCGTATACTTTGCAGATAAAAAATTTGCGCCGTATGGAGATAAGTCTGATAGAGAAATACAACTGCGAGTAAAGCGTCTTGCGGGTGATTTTTTTGAGATGGGTGCAAGTGCGCTCGTAATTGCTTGCAACACGGCGACAAACGTGTGCATCGACTGCTTGCGAAAGGAGTTTTCAAATAAAATTATCGTAGGCACCGAGCCTGCAATAAAGCTTGCATCAGCGTGCGGTGGCAAAATAGCGTTGCTCGTTACACCGCTTACCGCAAGACAAAAAAAATTCAAAAGCCTTGTGCAAAAATACGCAAAAAATTGCCATATATACACAATGAGCGACTTGGCAATGCTCATAGAGAACAATGTAAAAAATTTGGAGCGAGTACACGAGTATATTGACCAACGCTTGAACTTTTTGAGGCATTATGACAGTGTGGTTTTGGGCTGCACGCACTACGTTTTTCTTAGACCGTTTTTGCACGTAAAATTTCCGTATCTAAGGGTGTTTGACGGCAATCATGGGGTAGCCAAACGTCTTGAATCTCTATTGCAAAACAACAGTTTCGAGCAAGCTAAAATCGCAACGACGATAAGATTCCTAAGTGACGAGCGTAATTTTTTTAAATAAAATAAATTTTTAATGCAAATTTTGTGCGTAAAATTTCGCAAAACAGTTGACCTTTTTTGAATAAAAATATATTATTTATATATAGGGTATGCAATCTAGAAATTTGCTTATATCAACGCATCAAATTTGTGGAGGAAATTATTATGAAATTCGTAAAAACTGACGCGGCTCCGGCTGCTATTGGACCATATTCTCAGGCTGCAATCGTAGGAAAGCTTATTTATACCTCGGGACAGATTCCTATCAATCCAGCTAATGGACAGATCGAAGCGCAGACTATTCAAGAACAGACCGAGCAGGTTTGCAAAAACGTAAAGGGACTTCTCGAGGCTGCAGGCAGTGGAATGGATAGAATCGTAAAGACTACCTGCTTTATTGCGGATATGGCAGATTTTGCTGCATTTAACGAAATTTACGCTAAATATTTCGTATCTTGCCCAGCTCGTTCTTGCGTTGCAGTAAAGACTTTGCCTAAGAACGTTTTGGTAGAAGTAGAAGCAATCGCTGAAATTGACTAATTAATTTATGCGTAATCTAATAATTGCTTGTGGACACTACGGTTCGACTGCCAAAGTAGCTGAGATTTTGTCGCGTCGTTTGGATGGAGAAACGGTTATTTTTGATCAAAGCAGCGGTAGCATTCCGGATTGGACGGAGTATAACAACATCATATTGGGTGGAAATATCAGGATGAATAAGCCCAATAAAAATTTTCGTCGTTTTGCCAAAAAGCTAAAAAAAGCGTCCGCTGGTGTTAAGGTTTATGCCTATATAGTTTGTGGTTTTTCCGACAAAGCGCAAGGTTACGTCGACAAGGTTAAAAAGTTGTTGCCGTTTGCTGAGCGAGTTGACCACGTTGGCGGCGTACTCAGCGCCGAAAACGCAACGGGTTTTTGGGCGGGAGTAATCGTTGACGCGCGCAACGGTTTGCTAAAAGCGGGCAAGCCATTGCCGGCGATTGACCGCAAGCACGTGGAGGAGATTGCTAGATACATAAACTCCAACTAAAGTTGTATATGGTGGCAAAAACCACGGTTTTAATGAAAATTTATTTACAAAAAAGCACCTGTCTATTTGTTTGGACGGGTGTTTTTTTGTCAAAAATAAAGAAAATTTTGCAATTTGGTTAATTTTTGTAAAAAACTTTTATATATAAAGTATAAGAAAAAAAGGGGGTATTGACAAATAGAAAAAGTATGGTATAATGTAAGTATAAGAAAAAAAGAGGCAAAATTCTTGCATATAAAGTATGTGAGAGACTTGATTAAAAAGGAGGAAGTAAAATGAAAAAAAGAGTAATAAGTTTGGTACTGGCGATGGCGTTGTCTATGAGTATGTTTATGCTAGTAGGGTGTAATGACGCGGAAAAGAAATTGCAAAAGCAGATAGATGAGCTTAATGCATTACTAACCGAACAAGCAGGCAAGATAACCGAGCTCGAAACCAGCAAGACCGAGCAAGCAGGCAAGATTGCAGAGCTAGAGAGCAGCAAAGCCGAGCAAGCAGGTAAAATAGAATCTCTCGAAACCGAAAACCAAGCTTTGAAAGAGCAGGTAGAAGATTTTGAATATGAAAGAAAAGTAAAAGAGGCTGTAGTGTTTGAATTAAGTGATTCGACTGAGTTTGAAAGAGTTTATAGAGACTTGAAAC
>SVHU01000040.1 GCA_015055625.1 Clostridiales bacterium
TACTTAACGCCGTTTTCAACACACCACTTCTTGTAGGTTCCTGCAACGGGATGCTGGAATCTGGTGGGGTTGGTGGAGTTTCCGGTGATGGAAACTTCAACGTGTTCGTGTTGCATAATTGCTACGCCTTCTCTTACGTCGTCAGAACCGTAGCACTTAACCTTTGCCTTATCTCCATCGGAGTATGCGATTTCTTTTACGATTTCAAGCTTGTCTGCAAAGTAATCGAACTTGGTCTGAACATAGGTAAAGCCGTTGATTCTGGAAATAATCATAGCAGCGTCCTTACCAAGACCGTTCAAGATACTCTAAGGGGCTCTTTTCTAACCTTGTTAGCGGTTCTTGCGATACCGATAGCGCCTTCAGCAGCTGCGAAAGATTCGTGGCCTGCAAGGAAGCAGAAGCACTTGGTGTTCTCGTTAAGAAGCATAGCTGCGAGGTTTCCGTGTCCCTGTCCTACAAGTCTTTGCTCAGCAACGGAGCCGGGAACACAGAAGTACTGCAAGCCTTCGCCGATAGCAACAGCTGCTTCTTCTGCCTTGGAGCAACCCTTCTTGATAGCGATAGCGCAACCAAGGGTATAAGCCCAAACAGCGTTTTCAAAAGCAATGGGCTGAGTGCCCTTAATGATCTTTTCTACGTCTACACCCTTAGAAAGGCAAAGATCTCTTGCCTCTTCAAGGTCTTTCATACCGTATTTAGCGAGAGCTTCGTTGATTTTCTTTTCTCTCTTCTCGTATCCTTCAAAAGTAATAGCCATATTGCGCCTCCTTATTGTTTACGAGGATCGATGTACATAGCGGCGCCCTCGAATCTGCCGTAATGTCCGGTGGATGCTTCCAACGCTTCCTGAGCGGGAACTCCAGCCTTAATCTTCTCCATCATAACGCCGAGTTTAACGAACTCATAGCCTGTTACGAGGTTGTCCTTGTCAAGAGCAAGCTTGGTGATGTAACCTTCTGCCATTTCAAGGTATCTAACACCCTTAGCTTCGGTGCTGTAAATAGTACCGATCTGGCTTCTGGTGCCCTTTCCAAGATCGTCAAGTCCTGCGCCGATTTCAAGTCCGTTCTCGGAGAATGCGGACTGAGTTCTGCCGTATACGATCTGTAAGAAAAGCTCTCTCATTGCGGTGTTGATAGCATCGCAAACAAGGTCGGTATTGAGTGCTTCTAAAATGGTCTTGCCGGGAAGAATTTCGCCTGCCATTGCAGCCGAGTGAGTCATACCCGAGCATCCCAAAGTTTCAACAAGAGCTTCTCTGATTACGCCTTCTTTAACGTTAAGCGTAAGTTTACAAGCACCCTGTTGGGGAGCACACCAGCCTACACCGTGTGTAAGACCGCTAATGTCTTTAATTTCCGTTGCCTTTACCCATTTTCCTTCTTCGGGAATAGGCGCGGGTCCGTGGTTAGGTCCTTTTGCGACACAAACCATTTCTTCTACTGCTTTAGAAAAATGCATAGTAAACCTCCAAATTTTTTACATACGAGAAAATTATATCATAACTGCAAAAATTTCTCAACTGTTTTTAAGAGGTTTGTATAATTTTTTTATTAATTGTAATGTTACGCTTCTATTAATAAGATTATTCATTTTCGCTTATAACTAAGTTTACGTTACAACTTTGAGTGTTTTGTAAAATTATTAGCTAATTTTATTTGAAAATCTAAGCTAATATTGTTGATTTTTCTTAAATTATTAAGTATAATATACATGATAAAAAAATTTGGAGGCTTTTTATGGATAAAAACATTCTTGTAACCGGTGGCGCCGGATATATTGGTTCTCATACCTGCGTAGAGCTTATTAACCAAGGATTTAACGTTATTATCGTTGATAACCTTGTAAATGCTAGCGAAATTTCTATTGATAGAATCGAGCAAATTACAGGTATTCGTCCCAAATTCTACAACGCAGATATTCGCGATAAGGACGCTTTGGAAAAAATCTTCAGCGAGAACGAAATTGACAGCGTTATTCACTTTGCTGGTCTTAAAGCTGTTGGCGAATCGGTTAGAATTCCTCTTACCTATTATAATAACAATATTTACGGTACACTTGTTTTGTTGGACGTTATGAGCAAGCACAACGTTAAGAAGATCGTATTCTCTTCTTCTGCTACCGTTTACGGCTCTCCCGAACGTCTTCCTATCGACGAAGATTGCAGACTTTCTACCACCAATCCTTACGGATCTACCAAGCTTTACCTTGAGGGTATTTTGAAGGATTTGTACGTTTCGGACAACGAGTGGAAGGTTATTCTTCTTCGTTACTTCAACCCCGTTGGTGCGCACGCGAGCGGACTTATCGGCGAAGATCCCAAGGGTATTCCCAACAACCTCACTCCCTTCATTGCAAAGGTTGCTGCAGGTAAACTTGAAAAGGTTAACGTTTTCGGTAACGACTACGACACTCCCGACGGAACCGGCGTAAGAGATTACATTCACGTAATCGACCTTGCTTTGGGACATATTAAAGCAATCGAAAAGATCAACGATCCCGGCGTTTATATCTACAACCTCGGAACAGGTAACGGTTATAGCGTACTTGACGTTATCAAGGCTTTTGAAAAAGCTTGCGGACACGCTATTCCTTACGTTATCGCGCCCCGTCGTCCCGGAGATATCGCTGCATGCTACGCTAAGGCTGACAAGGCTGAAAAAGAACTTGGTTGGACTGCTAAGCTTGGTATTGACGAGATGTGTTCTTCGCTTTGGAATTGGCAAAGCAAGAATCCCGACGGTTACAACACCAAGAAATAATTAAAAAACACTAAAAAAGCACTCGGAAGTTAAAAGCTTTTCGAGCGCTTTTTGTTTATTGGGTAGGCAAAACGGCGCAAAGCACATACTTTACGCCGTTTTACTTTATACCCCCAAAAGCGTTTAACTTTTGGGGGTATATCAAATCTTCTATTCTTACTTTTTTATGTACGTTTTATTAAATTAGTTAAGCAAGCTCAAATCAATCCACATTGCAGGACGAACTGATCCGCTACCAATATAGATTGTATCTCCTGCATAACGAATAGTTCCGTCTACGCCGACGTACGCAGCGTCAGTGGGCTTTTCTCCAGGAGTACGCAACCACCACCAACAATTTCCGTTGTCTTCGTCTACGTATGCGTCTAAATGTTTTGCATACTCTGTGGGCTTACAATCAAGACCTTTACGTCCCATATGCTTTTTAGTTTCGACAATGCTAAGCAAGAAAAGATTATCTTTTGTCTTAAAGCCTGGGCTTGTTGCGTAGTTAGAATTTTTATCTGCGTTTACGACAGCGGTATTAATAAGATATCTTTCGCCAATAGTAAAAGCTTCTTTATAAAACTCATCGTTAAGCCACTTACGAAGAGTACAATCTCCCCAAGTGCTAGGCTTTTCCGTTTTATTATACGGTTTACAATCAATTGCATAACTTGTTAAAACAAGAATTTTTTTACCCTTCTTGCCTAAAACTTGCCATTCGATTTCCTGCTTGCTTTCTTTGTTTATCTGATAATACGAACCGAACTTAATTTTATCGCCTACTTTAATAGACTTTAACGATTTATACTTAAGCTTTGCGTCGCTTATAGACTTTTTCTCCGCTTCCTCTGCCTGTCTTACAAAATCGGGCGTAGTCTTTTTAACGGTAGGCTCTACATTTTGATCTTCTAACGTTTCGTCAATCTCGTCCTCTATTGTTTCTTCCTTATGCAAATAATCGTTAATATTAAGACCAAACTCAGCCATTTTCATTGCTAATTCTTCGATAGAAGGATATTGAGCCATCTCTTTATTAAGCAATGCTTCCTCTTTCTTTAGCCCTGCCATCTCAGCTTTAAGAGTGTTAACTTCTAAGGACATTTCTTTACGTTGTGGCGTAAAATATCCCCAAGTTTTCATTTCTGATTCTAACGTTGCTATACGCTCAGAACGAGTATTGATACTATCGTTTAGATCGGTAAACTTAGCTCTTAAGCTTTGCACTTGCTCCACAAGCATTATCACTTCATTTGGACTATTCATATTTCCTCCACTCCGACTCTACTTTACAAGTAGTCGACAATTTAATTTCTACGTCTTTCGTTGTACAAACACAATAAACCATCAACCCTCAGGAGATAGTTAACCGCTTTCACCAAATTCCTAAAATTTATACTAACGCTTGATACAACAAAGCCATACTGTAACAGTATAACACAATAACAAGCCCATTTGCAAGCGAATTTGCAAAATTTGCTAAGCGCGTGCTGAAAATGTTTAGTTTTATACTTTTAGACAAAGAGAATTTTTTCTTTTCCTAAAAGTGTACAAAAAAAACAGCGATTGAGCGTTTACAAACACGAAAAAAAGTGGTATACTTTATTTGTATGAAAGAACGTATTATTTTGCATTGCGATTTAAACAACTTTTACGCGTCGGTTGAGTGTGCTCTTAACCCTGCGTTAAAAGACGAGGCGCTAGCCGTATCGGGAAATCCCGAAAAAAGGCACGGCGTCGTTTTGGCGAAAAACGAAAAGGCAAAAAAGTACGGTATTAAAACAGGCGACACTGTATGGGAGGCTAGAGAAAAATGCCCCGATATTATATTCGTTACACCGCATTTTGATCTTTATACTAAATTCTCTAAGCAGGTTTTTGACATATATTCCGACTACACCTGCTACGTCGAACCTTTTGGTCCAGACGAATGCTGGCTAGACGTTACGGGTTCTACTAAGCTGTTTGGCTCAGGCGAAGAGATTGCCGAGAAAATTAGACAACGCGTAAAAAACGATACTGGACTTACTATTTCGGTGGGCGTAAGCTTTAACAAGGTTTTTGCAAAGATTGGAAGTGACCTTAAAAAACCCGACGCGATAACAATTATAACAAAGGAAAATTTTAAGGAAAAACTATGGAAGTTACCAGTTTCGGACATGCTTATGGTAGGTAGAAAAACCACGGCAAAACTAAACAAGCTAAACGTTAAAACAATAGGTGATTTAGCTCATGCAAACGACGAAATGCTATCTTATCACTTCGGTATAAACGGCAAAAAAATGAAAGATAACGCGCTAGGACTTGACAACGAGCCGGTTAGGGAATACGTAAAGAGCAGAGATATCGAAAGCGTAGGACACGGCATGACGGCTGTGCGAGATTTAGTTTCCACCGAGGATATTCATACGATGTTTTGCTACCTTGCCGATCTTGTTGCAACCAGGCTTAGAAAGTACGGAATGAAGGGATACGGCGTTCATATCGACCTGCGTTCTAGTGAGCTTACGCACAAATCCAAGCAATGCAAGCTTACTTTTGCAACCCAAACAGCAGCGGAAATAGTAAAAGAAGCTATGCGTATGACTAAAGAAATTTGGCAAGAGGGGTATCCTCTTAGAACGGTTACTGTAAGCGTGTTCGACCTTGTTCCCGATTCATTTGCCGAACAAACCTCGCTTTTTGAAAAAGAGGACAAAAAGAAAGAGAGAATGGAAAAGGCAATCGATCAAATACGTAAAAAATTCGGTAAAGACAAAATTATGCTTGCCAATATGCAATGCAACGACTTTATTTATCAAAAGACTGACGATGAGGATTTTTTACCTTTCAAACGATAATCTAAAGTTTTGAGATCAAACAACATTTATACAAACACAAAACACTCTACCTTTTTTGAAGATAGGGTGTTTTGCATATATAATATAGGAGATGAGAAAAAGAGAAAAAGCACTTTTTACACCAAAAACCGCATACGTATATGAGATTTTTGGTATGTATGTCAAGAATAAAAACCAAGAGAGATAAGAATTGCGCGGTTTACAAGCTCCATTCTAACATTATCAATCTGACCAATTTTAGTCTTTAGCCTGCGTTTATCCAGCGTTCTTAGCTGTTCTAAAAGCACCACGGAATCCTTTGTCATTCCGTACTGACCGCGCTTAATTTCAATATGGGTGGGAAGTTTGGCTTTAGTCATACTGCTGGTTACGGCGCTTGCAATAACGGTGGGAGAATATTTATTGCCCACGTCGTTCTGAATGATAAGCACAGGTCGTATTCCACCTTGTTCACTGCCTAAAACCGGACTTAAATCCGCATAATAAATGTCGCCTCGTTTAACTTCCATACTACAAATTCGCCCACTCCGTATTTATTTCACCCATAAGCACGTAGCCTTCTCTTAGGTTCTCTTGTTGTATTATATGCTTGCGCGCTGAGATTGGGAAGTATTTACAAACAATTTCATTTACACTCACAACTTTGCCTCCTTTCCTTATGCTATGAGTATTGACAAAATTTCCAGCTATATACTAGGTTAAATAAAAAAATCGCATTACGCTCAAAAAAATTGAACGCAATGCGTAGTATATATTCTATTTTATTCACTATAAGCTACCGAAAGCGCGGAAATTATATCCATTGGGGTGAGCGAAAGCTGGTTACCTTCGTTTTGCTCGGCAATTTCGCCTGCAAGCCCGAAATAATAACACGCATTCTTTAAAGCTTGTATAGGCGCACTCCTTGCAAAAAATGCGCCGACAACTCCACTTAAAACATCGCCACTACCACCTTTAGACATAGCTGGAGTTCCCGTAACGTTAATAAAAATTTCCTCGCCATCCGACATAATGGTAGTTGCGGATTTTACAGCGACAGCAACACTGTATTTATTAGCAAATGCTTTTACTTCCTCAATTCTTCCAGTATATGTGGGGCATAACCGTCTGAACTCGCCCACGTGCGGTGTGAGAATGATTTGAGAATCCCGTAAAGATTTTAGTACACTAAGATTTTTTGACAAAACATTTAATCCGTCTGCATCGATAACAATTTTACCTGCAAAGTTTGATATAAAATATTCCACGTATTTTGCAGTTGCTTCGCTTTCGCCCATTCCCATACCAATAACAATAACGTCGGTATTTTGCATTACTCTCTCTGCTTCTTTTTCGTCAAAAACAAAGTTACCGTCAGTGTCGGGAAGAAAATCAAGTGTCATCCCGTCAAATGCGCTTTGACTATAAACAATGCGCTGAGAACGCGGAACAATCATTGACACAAGCCCTGCTCCACTCATACAACATGAAGCGGAAGCAAACAACGGCGCGCCCACAAACTTAGCGCTTCCGCCTATTACTTTAACTTTTCCATAACTGCCTTTATGAGAATTACGTTTGCGTTTTTCAAGCGCAATGTCGCTTTTTGTAACAACCGTAGCAGGATTTTTAGGACACAAGCCTATATCGCAACATATAATTTTGCCTGCATAGTCCAAAGCGTCATTGAGAACGTCAGATGTTTTTACAGCACCCATAGCAAGGGTAACGTTAGCAATAAACGTATCTCCCAAGCTTGTTCCTACGTCATCTATTCCGCTTGGAACGTCGATAGCAATCTTAGTTGCTTTCGTATAGTTTGCAATACGCACGGCTTGCGCAAAATCGCCAGACAACGGACGATTCAGCCCTGTTCCCAACAAGCAGTCCACTACAACTTTACCCTCTCCGTTATATTTATAAAGCGGATGTGTTTCGTGAATTTGCTTTACTTTCTCTAAAAGTTTTGCATTTATAGGGTTTGGATTTCCGCCATAAAAAACGGTTATCTTTTTATCCTTTAGCTTAAGCGCACAAGCTAGCCCGTCCGAACCGTTATTACCGCCTCCGCACAAAAACGCTATATCATCCTCGTCTTTTAAAAATTGCGCGATATGCGAGCTAGCTCTGTCTATTAGCATTTCCTCACTTATTCCGCTTTCCATTATTTCTTTCTCAGCCTGCTTTACCGCATCTACTGTATAAACTTTCATTCTTCGTCCTCGTCTATATCTAAATTTGCGCACGCTCTTTTTATATCGTCAAATGAAAAGCCCTTAGAATATAAATGTCTAAAAAGCTTATTTTTGTCAAGAGGATTATGCGCGCTTGCATATCGTTTTGCATACTTTAAGCATGCGCCATACTGCGAATCTAATTCCTCTAAGGCTAAATTTATAATTTGCTCGCTAATCCCGACGTTAAGTAAATCAGCCTTAATGCGATTTACACCCTTTCGCTCGGCATTTATAGCAACGTATTCCGTTGCGTATTTTTCGTCGTCTACGTATCCATAATCTTTCAGCTTGAACATAATCTCGTCGATAAGCTCTTTAACGTATCCCTTTTCCTTAAGATGCTCTCTTACCTTTCGCTCGGGCTTAAAATATCGGGTTGCATACTCGAACGCTTTGTCAGTAGCTTTTTGGCGTTCCGATTGAAGCTGAATTTGCGCAAGTTCGTCAGCATCTATCTCCATTCCTTCCTTTAACGAATGTTTGAGCATTGTCAACGAATCTAGACCGCAATAAAACTCACCGTCTATAAAAATATTAACGCGCTCACCTTTTTTCTGTTTTGTTATAGATGTAATCGTTGCCATATTTTTCCTCAAATTATACACAAAAAGTCGATAACGTATCCAATATTTTTGAACATTACCGACTTTTACGTTGTTAACCTTATACGTTATAAAGATCGCGGATTGCTTCGTTTGTTATTCCCAAATCCCACAAGATACGGCTTGCAACGTATTTATCTCTAATATCCTTAGAAAATGTCAAAGTCTTAGCAATTTCCTCATTGTCCTTTCCGAGCTCCGTCGCATTTATTGGTGCGCCAATAGTCTTTAGAATATCAATGATATTTGCATAAGACGGAGTTTCCTCGTCCATAATCTTGATAATTTTGGTCCAGTTTTCAATAATTTTTTCAAGGCGTACAGCATGCTTTTGCTTGTCATACTTACCCTCCTTCTTTTCCTGCTCAGCCATTGCGTTAGCGCCTGTGCCCACAAATTCGAACATTTCCGCATTATACTTTTCTACGTCGAAAGCGTTTACAAAATCAAGCGCTTTTTGCTTGTCTGGAACAATTGTCTTTAGGTACTCGTAAAGTTTTGCAACCTCAGCCGTTGCGCTACCGCATTGAATTCCGTGAAGAAAAACTTTAGTGCCCTTGTCAAGTCCGCGCATATCCCACACGTGTGAGAAATAATGCTCTAAGCCAGATACGGGACGGGAAATTCCTGCGTAGTTTGCCGCAATACCCGAAAGCACCATTCCATCCATAACCGCTTTTACTGCCTGCTTATCACGTTGCATAAGCTTGGGAGCAAGGGTAACAACCTCGTTAAGCGCGGTTCTTACCATATTTGCAACCTTATCGCACCAATATTCTCCACAAAGCAACGTTGCTATACGCCATTCGCAAATACTAACGTACTTTGCAAGCATATCGCCCACGCCTGCTCTTATCATATCCATAGGAGCATTGCATAAAACGTCGAGATCTCCAACAACTATATCCGGGCACTTACTGGGAAGAGAAACCTTAAGACCGTCGCGAGCCATGGAAGAGGTTGCGGACGCATATCCGTCCATTGAAGGAGCCGTGCCCACTATCATATACGTTTTCTTGGAAACGGAAGCTACGATTTTACCAATATCGTTAATAACACCACTACCGACTCCTATTACCATATCGCAATCTACGTAATGCATAATAGCGCTACCTACCGCTTTTTCGTCAGGTTCAATAACATCAGTTGTAGGGAAAACGTATTTTTTAACGGTAATTCCTGCGCTTGTAAGAACACTTTCCACCTTTTCGCCTGCGCACGCATAGGTATTAAGGTCAGCAAGCATAAACACAGACTTTGCGCTCTCTTCTTTTACAAGGTCGGGAATTGAATCAATCGCTTTTTCGCAAATAACTGCCTTTTTCAAAAGAGAATCGTGAATTTTTCCACACTCGCACAAACCGTCGTTTGCAATAATCTCGTTAAGTTCCATACTATTTCTCCTATTATTATTTTACGCTAAACATTATAACATAAAAGACGGAAAGTTTCAAGGCTTTTCCGTCTTTTTTTATGCTTTTTCAATATATTTAAAACACGCGATTTTTACCAACAAAGAATACTGCAATAGTTCTAGGGCCAGAATGTCCACCGATTACGTTGCCTACATTCCCAATCTCAGCCTTTACACCAAGCTTTTTCTCAATCGCGTCAGCTACGTACTTTACGTCTTCTTCACAGTCCGCGTGCGCGATTAGAATTCGCTTGTACTCGCCAGTATACTTTTCCGCGGTTTTGTCTGCAATCTTATTAAGCGACGCTTTTCTGCCAATAACCTTAGCTTTTGCTACCAAACGCCCTGCCTCGTCCACACAAAGCACGGGCTTTATTTTAAGAAGATTTCCCACCATCGCCGAGGTTTTGCTTACTCTTCCGCCTGCGTATAAATACTTTAGAGTATCCACAGTAAAAAGATGAACAATTTTATCTTTCAGACTCTCAGCATACTCGAAACATTCCTTTGCGCTGTGATCTTTTGCATACTCAGCTACAAGCAAAACAAGTAAGCCTTCGCCCTGACACGCGCATTTACTGTCAACAACGTAAATCTTGTTTTGTTGCGTTTTGTTCAATACGTTTGCTACATTTTGCATACATTCGTGCGTTCCACTAAGCGCAGACGCAAAACAAATATGCACGATATCCTTGCCTTTTTGCAAGAGCTTTTCAAAATAATCGGTCGCCTGTTGCTCGTTTACCATGCTCGTTCCCGTCTTTTTACCCTCTCGCATTGCGTTATAAAAATCGGTAAGCGACATGCTTTGTCCGCTATCTCCGCCATACTCTACGCCGTCTACTCGATATGAAAGCGATACGTGTTCAACGTTGTACTGGGCAAACTGCTCCGCTGTAAGATCGCACGTACTATCGGTTGATAAAATAAAGTCCATAGTTTTCTCCTTTTTGTTGTTGGGATATACGCAAATAGTCTACAAGATATGGTTATAAACTATTAGTTGCTCAAAAGTCGCCCAAATGAAGACTGAAAATAGGAATGTAATTTGGGATAGTAGATTTCAATCATAATTCGGGCTTGGTTAAATTATATTAAATTTTCACATATTTGTAACTCTATTACAATATATTTCAAGTATAATAAAAAAAATGGCATTCTAACGCGATAAAAAGTAACCCCCCAGTAAAACTGGGGGTTCTTCATTTTCGGGCAAAGCCCTAGTCTACTAGTCCGTGAGCCACGCTCACATAGGACGACCTGCCAGTCTTTGCGTATGTTACTTGCTACCCTTGAA
>SVHU01000013.1 GCA_015055625.1 Clostridiales bacterium
AAATAGCTTGTTTTCGGCTGTTTTTTGGTCGAAGTGACAGGACTCGAACCTGCGATCTCATCGTCCCGAACGATGCGCGATACCACCTTCGCTACACCTCGAAATGGTAAAATTATTAGATTTTTTGTAAGTGGTCAAACATGTGGTCAGACCGAGGAATTGATGATTTTTCGACATTCGGGAGAGCCAAAAAAGTCAGTGTTTTCAAGGGTTTTCGGCTCTTCTCGAAAATTCTGCGCCGAGAACGGTGATTGAGTCCCGAACGCTGCGCGCTACCAACTGCGCTACACCTCGTTATATAAGTTTTTAGCCTAATTATTTTAACATAACAAAATGTTAATGTCAAGAATACAAAACGTGTTTTGCTAGTAATCTTGCTTTTATTTTGGTTGACTTTGTATTTTTAGGCGAGTATAATATATCATATTATAAAATCTTGACCGAAGTGCGAAAAAGGAGTATGTAATGAAAATAAGCAACGGCGCTAAAAAGGCAATAATGATAGGCACGCTGTGTTCTGTGTCGTATTTGGCGGTTTATATAGCTCGTAACATTCTTAGCGCAGTAACTCCGCAAATGACGGAAGTTGGCTATGATAAGGGATATATAGGCACGATCTCTTCAGTTTATTTTATTTGTTACGCGCTAGGACAGTTATTTAACGGAATAGTAGGCGATAGGATAAAAGCTAAGTGGATGATAAGCTTAGGACTTATGCTTGCAGGCATAAGCAACGTGTTGTTCGTATTCTTTATTGACGTAAAAATGCTGGCTCCTGCAATATATGGACTAACAGGTGTTTTCCTTGCAATGATATATGGACCTATGACCAAAGTGGTTGCCGAAAATACCGATCCTATTTATACAACGCGTTGTTCTTTGGGGTATACGTTTGCGTCGTTTATAGGCACGCCTGCGGCAGGGTTGGTCGCAATATTCCTCGATTGGAACGGAGTATTTTTCGTAGGAAGCGCCATTCTTGCAATAATGGGAATAGTTTCTTTTGTCGTGTTTTCCTCGTTTGAAAAGAAAGGTCTTATCCAGTACGGTCAGTACAAGGTAAAGCATAAAGAAAAGGTGGGCGGAGGAGTAAAA
This sequence comes from Clostridiales bacterium, assembly GCA_015055625.1. Classification (GTDB taxonomy): domain Bacteria; phylum Bacillota; class Clostridia; order Christensenellales; family Pumilibacteraceae; genus RUG12826. Next base: position 1,096 of record SVHU01000013.1, read on the forward strand.
CTCCTTATTAAGAACCGCATAATTTTGTTCTCGCTTATTTCAATAATTACAGGAATTGTGCGTACGTCCGTGGTATTTTGGTTACCAACTTTTATTTCAGAGTATCACGCGCTAGGCTCTGACGTAGCGTCTGTACTCTTTAGCATAACCACTTTTATTATTGCATTTACTACTTTTATTTCAATTTTTGTATACGAAAAACTTGGGCACAACATGGATAAAACAATGCTAACAATGTTCTTTTCTTCCGCAGTATTTTTTATCCTTACTTACTTTATCAAGCAACCTGTTATCGGAATAATAACAATTGTGCTTGCGATTATGTCTTGCAACGGCGCAGCAACGATGCTATACAGCAAATACTGTCCGTCTTTAAGGGATACGGGAATGGTTTCTACCGCGACGGGATTTTTGGACTGTCTTAGCTATATAGGCGCTGCGATTGCCAATTTAGTGTTTGCAAACGCGGTTGGAGTTATAGGTTGGCAAAATCTTATTCTTATATGGCTAGCTCTCGTAATAGCAGGCTTTCTCATTGTTTTCCCTTACAAAAAACTATTTGGAAAGAAGAAAAAGCAAGAGGAACAATCTTTAGAGAATGAAAAGGAAGAAATCTGATAAATCAGTAGGGATTTTGTGAAATTAAACGCAAAAAAATAATTAAATAATCTCAAAAACCCACTTGTCAAGCAGGTGGGTTTTGTTGTACAATAGTATTATACAAAATATAGGCGATGCTATGACTTTATGTGAAGCCTTAGTGTAGCTAAAAATAAATACGAGGTGGAAAATGTTATACGAAAAGAACAAGTCTAGTAAGCTTGATATCGAGCTTTTCAAAAACCCTACGAGCGAGTACAGAGCTACTCCATTTTGGGCATGGAACGATAACTTGGACAAAAAAGAACTTTTATGGCAGATAGACAGATTTAAGGAAATGGGATTTGGTGGATTTCATATGCACGTAAGAAGCGGTATGGCAACGCCCTATCTTTCTGAAGAGTTTATGGACCTTATCAAAAGCTGTACGGATAAGGCAAAAAAGGAAAAAATGCTGTCCTGGCTTTACGACGAGGATAGATGGCCGTCGGGAGCAGCCGGTGGAATAGTTACCAAAAATCTTAACTACCGTCAAAAGCTTATTTTGTTTACAACGGAAGAATACGAAGAGATAACCGACGGAATGGAGTTTGTTTCGGAAAGCCGTAAAAATAACCGCAATACGGGAAGCGCGGGCAAGGTTGCAGGTTTTAGAGGCGTAAAGCACGTGGCATCTTTCGATATCGTGCTAAATACCGACGGAACGTTAAAAAGCTACAATCAAATAGACCGTTTTGATTTAGACGTTGAGGGAACTAAGTGGAACGTTTATATGATAATAGTCGGTGATTCGGGTTGGTACAATAATCAAGCATACCTTGATACGCTTATGGACGAGGCGGTTGAAGAGTTTATTAAGGTAACTCACGAAAAGTATAACGAAGTGGTTGGCAAAGAGTTTGGTAAAACCGTACCTGCAATCTTTACCGACGAACCCCAGTTTACGCATATGGCAACTCTTCCGTTTGCCGAGAGCAAAAATGAAATAACCTTGCCTTGGACGTTAAACTTTGTCGATACGTTTGCTAAAAAGTATGGTTATAACATAATTCCTTATCTTCCCGAGCTTTTATGGGATTTGCCCTCTAGCGCTCCGTCAAAAACAAGATATTACTATCACGACCACATTTGCGATAGATTTACTAACGCTTTTGCCGACCAGTGTGGAAAGTGGTGTAACGATCATGGTTTTTACCTTACGGGACATATGATGGAAGAGCCAACTCTTCACTCTCAGTCAAGCGCTTTGGGCGAAGCAATGAGGGCATACCGCAACTTTGGTATTCCCGGAATCGATATGCTTTGTAACCGCGTAGAGCTTTCTACCGCAAAGCAAACGCAGTCTGCAGTGCATCAGTATGGAAAAGAGGGAATGCTTAGCGAGCTTTACGGCGTTACCGGTTGGGATTTTGACTTTAGAGGACACAAGTTTCAGGGCGACTGGCAGGCGGCTCTTGGCGTAACGGTGCGTGTTCCGCATCTTTCCTGGTACAGTATGAAAGGTAGCGCAAAACGCGACTATCCGGGCGCTATTTCCTATCAATCGGCGTGGTATAAAGACTATCCGTACATAGAGGATCATTTTGCAAGAGTTAATACCGCTCTCACACGTGGTAAGCCTTCGGTAAATGTGGGCGTAATTCATCCTGTGGAAAGCTATTGGCTTGCCTACGGTCCCTCTCAGAACACGGCAAGCATGCGTACACAGCTGGAAAACAATTTTACTAATATTATAAACTGGTTGCTTAAAGGTTGTATCGACTTTGATTTTATCAGCGAATCGTTGCTTCCTGAACAGCACGGTAAAAACAAGGATAACAAGCTTAACGTGGGTGAGATGAACTATTCCGCAATCGTAGTGCCTCCGGTTATTACAATCAGAGGAACTACCGTGGATATTCTTACTGATTTTGCAAAGAATGGTGGAAAGGTAGTATTCCTTGGCGCGTGTCCTAAGTGTGTAGACGCTGAAGAATCTGATAAGTGCAAAGAGCTTTACGAGCTATCTAAGAAGGTTGAGTTTACATCTTGCGACATTTTAGAGGTCTTAGAAAGCGAAAGAGAGGTAAACATCGTTCACGACTATGGCGAGAGAACGGATAACTTTATTTATAATAAGAGAATAGACGGAAAAACCGAGTGGTTGTTTATTGCAAACGTTAACAATTATTTGGATAGCAGGTTTATGCTTACCAACTTAGCGCACCACCCCAAAAACGTATTTATTACGGTTAAAGGACTTAAAAAGGTTACAGTTTACGATACTCTTACTGGTAAAACTTATCCTGCGCCTTATCGTCACGTTAATGGCAATACCGAGATTAAAAACCGTTTCCACCTCTTTGATTCTTTGCTCTTAAGATTGGACGAAGCTGACGATAATGACATAATTTCGCAATACGTATCCGTAAAACCTGTACAAAAACCGATTAAGACAATAGACTTTAAGGATAAGGTAGAGTATAGTCTTGCAGAAAATAACGTACTTGTTTTAGATATGCCGTACTGGAGCGAGGATGGAGAAGTTTATAACGAGCGTGAAGAAATGCTTCGTATAGACAAATCGCTTCGTGATAAGTACGGTTATCCGTTAGCTGACGGACACGATGCTCAACCTTGGGTTATCAACGAAGAAAGGCCAGAAAAGAGTGTATACCTTAAGTTTATAATAAATAGTGAGATTAAGACTAAGTGTAATCTTGCGTTTGAAGAGGCGGAAGAAGTGTTCTTCAACGGCGAAAAAGTAGACGTTAAGAAAAACGGTTACTTTACCGATAGGCGAATTTATACAATGAAGCTTCCTTGCCTTAAAAAGGGGGAGAACGAGCTTATTATAAAAGCTCCGTTTGGTAAGCGTATAAGCTTGGAAAATTACTTTATATTGGGCGATTTTGGTGTTAAGGTAGAGGGTTGCTGTACGTCTATTATCAAAAAGGCAGATAAGCTTGCGTTTGGCTCGGTAGTAAATCAGGGCCTGCCTTTCTATGGCGCAGGCATTACCTACAAAATTCCGTTTAGCGTAGACGATGAGTGCGATATTGAGATTTTAGAGCAAAAGTATTTTGGTGCGCTCATAAAAGCAAAGCTAGATGGTAACGATATTGGAAATATCGTGTTCAACCCTTATACGCTAAAGATACAAAACGTAGCAAAGGGTGAACATACGTTAGAGCTGGAGCTTGTACTGACTAGAGTTAACTCGTTTGTGGCGCACCATACGTGTACCGATATAAGCTGGAAAGGCCCGGGACATTGGTATAGCAAGGGAGCGGATTGGTCGTATGAGTACAATCTTTATGATAACGGTATTCTCAAATCCCCCGAAATTAAAATTTATAAAAAGTAAAAATAAAACTCCGAAAGTTATGCTTTCGGAGTTTTATGATATTTTACCGCTTTTCTTGCAATGCTCTGAATTTTTTTGGCGTAGTTCCGGTAAATGTTTTGAAAGTTTTTATAAAGTAGCAAACGTTATAAAATCCACATTCCATAGCTATTTCCGTGATGTTTTTATCTGTTGTAGAAAGCATTTTTTTGGCTTCTTCCACGCGTGTCTTATTCAGCGTTTTGTTAAAGCCGTATCCGTTTAAATCTTGCATTTTTTTTGCAAGCGAAGAATAGCTGATATTCAAACTTTTTGCAACGTCGTACGGCGAGAGCTGTTGAGCGTAATTTTCCTCTATATATTTTATTATTTCATTTTCCAGTGATTGCTTTGACGCGTTGTCTACGTCCACTCCCAAAGCTCGCCAATAATCTAAAAAGTATGAAAAAACGTTTAGAACACAACCCTTTGCTCTAAGCTCGTTTGAGTGCCCTTTTTCGCATACGTATGAGTGTAAAGCGCGCAAAAGCGTAGGAATAGGCGTGTTTTGAAGGTCTTTTATTATGCAGTGCTCGCTTAGCGAAAGCGGAATTGCTTTATAAACTCTGTTACCATCCAAGCACTTTTCGGTAAAGCCTACTACAATCTTGTCGGCATTTTCGTCATAGCATCTACAACAGTGAAGCCGTCCTTCGGGAACGAAGAGTAACGACTTTTCGCTCAAAGTGTGCCAGCCGTTGTCGAAAAATACTTGAGCTTCGCCCCTTTCCATATAAATAATTTCCATACCGCTGTGCCAATGCACGTTAGTAGCGCTCGTTCCATGTTCTGTTACGCAACAAAACTGTAAGTCGGCGTTTTTTTCATATAGCTGAGGTAATAAAAAGGACATAATTTCTCCTTTAGAGATTTGTTATATTTTTAAGTATTTATATTATAGCATAAATAAACAAAAAATGCTATACTTTTAGTATAAAAAATAGAGGAAGTTATGTTAAATTACGTTTTACTTATTTTATCAATGATTACAGCGTCGGGAAAAGCGCTGTTTGGAAAAGCCGTAGGAAAGGGAACAAAAACGCTAAACGATAGTCTAAAGCAAAATTTTCAAGCTTTTGCGGTGGCGTTTGTGTGTTCATTGTTTTTTATTATAGGCAAGTTCGACCGCTTATTTTGCGTATCGCCGTTTACGATGATTCTATCGCTTGTATTCGCGTTATCTGTTGCGCTTACGCAAATAACTCAGTCTAAAGCTATGGCTCTTGGAGCATCGTCCGTTGTGTCGCTAATATATTCGTTCGGATTTGTTTTGCCTATTGTTTTTGCTCTTATAGTCTGGGGGGAGGAAGTATCTGCTTGGCAGTGGATTGGGCTCGGATTTTTAGTAGTTTCTCTTGTGCTTATCGTATATAAAAAGGGCGAAAAAACAAAGCGAAACTTGGTGTGGTTTATTCTTGCAATAGTTGCGATGATTGGCTCTGGAACAAATGCGATTTTACAAAAAATCCACCAACGTTCACCACATTTTGGTGAATTGGAAGTGTTTTTGGTGTACGCAACGTTCTTTTCTATGCTCTTTACTTTTATTGCGTTTATTATTACAATGCGCAAAAAAACAACAGAGCAAATTGAAGCAGAAAAGCAAACGTCGTTATTAAAAAAGTTGATAGGTCCGATAGGCTGGGGAGTGTGTGTATGCGCGTTGAATTTTATTAATTTGTATCTAGCAGGCAAGCTTCCGTCCGTTATTCAATTCCCCATTTATAACGTGGGAAATCTACTACTTACCACTATTATTTCGGCAATTATCTATAAAGATAAAACTACAATTTTGCAAAAAATAGGACTGTGCGTAGGCGTTGTTGCTATACTTGTTATCGGTCTATTATAAGGAGGAAAAATATGAATTTACCCTGGAAAACAAAAGGAATAGTGCTTACCGCGCCACTTACGGAAGAAGTGGATGATGTTGTAAAGTTTATTGACGAATACCTCGCAAAAAGAGGTTTTAACCTGATCGTTATGCAAATTCGTTATCGATACCGCTTCAAAAGGCATCCCGAATGTATGGGATACGATCCTCTGTCTTATGAGGATGTAAAAAAACTTTTGAATGTGTGTAGAAAAAATAAAATCAAGTTTATTCCAAAAATGAATTTAATTGGGCATCAATCTGGTATGCCAAACAAGCCTACTGATGGAATTTTACACGGGCATCAGGACGAAACGTATGATATCCGCGACGGACTTTTACGAGCTTATCCCGAGTTTGGCGAGCAACCCACAAGTCCTAAAGTTTTTTATAGCAGATCGGTATGTGTAAGCAATACCGCTGCAAAAGTTGTGGTTTGTGACCTTATTGACGAGCTTTTGGACGTTTTTGAGGCAGACGCTATCCATATTGGTTGCGACGAGGTTTTCAGCATGGGACAATGCCCCATTTGTAGAGAAATTCCTAAGTCAAAGCTTTACGCAGATTGGATAAACGGAATAAACGAGCACGTTCAAAAACGCAATGCAAAAATTTTAATGTGGGGCGATAGATTGCATTCCACTCAAGAAACGGGTTATCATAGATACGAGTCGTCTGATACTGGCACTCATTTAGCTAGAGAAATGCTAAGCAAAGACGTTGTAGTGTGCGATTGGCACTACGAAGACTACGGTAAATTCCCATCAGTTGATCTATTTGCTCAGTCTGGATTTAAGATTATGATAAGTCCTTGGCGCGATAAGCCGAGTGCAGAGGCGTTTATCAAATATGCAATCGAGCATGATAAAGGACATATCGAAGGCTTGCTTATGACTACTTGGTGTGGTTCTGGAGATTTAGCGAAACGTCTTTTATATAACGAAAAGGGAAGATGGGAGCATATAGATCAAATTGCAAACACTATAAACGAGCTATTCTAATAATAAAGTACGCTACGTAAGAATATCTTTGCGTAGCGTATTGTTTTTTAGTAAAAGGAGTAATAAAACATAAATCGTTGCAATAAATTTTGAGATAAAATAAAAATTTTTTAAAAATAGACGTAAAAACGTTTGCTTTTTATTAAACTTTCATATATAATATTAAAGCAGTTTGAACGAAGCGGGATTACTTTCCTCTAAAGAACTTGCCATATGCGAACGTGGTGAAATTGGCAGACACGCCAGATTCAGGTTCTGGTGAAGTGATTCATGCAGGTTCAAGTCCTGTCGTTCGCACCATACTTTCGGGGTATAGCGCAGTTGGTAGCGCGCTTGTCTGGGGGGCAAGAGGTCATGAGTTCAAGTCTCGTTACTCCGACCATTAAAAAGCACTTTTGTGAAAGCAAAAGTGCTTTTTAAGTTTTATGATCATAAAAAGTTAGGTTATAATTAAAGTAAAATATTGACAATCATTTGACGTTGGATTATAATATTTTAAGATAAGGCTCTGTCCCAATCTACGGTTGATTTTGGACGGAAAGCCCACTACGAAATACTGCGTAATTTACTCAGTTACGTACCCTGCAGGTACGCGCCTTCGTAAATATACTTGTCTTTCTTGTGATTTTCTCGTCAAATCGCCTTATGGCTAATCAACCATATTTTGTGACATAGCCTAAGATAAAATATGCTATAAAAGTTTTAATATACTTGGAGGAAGATATGAAAAAGATAGGACTTTCAACTTTTGTGTTTCAGAATTTGTATGGAGATAAAGAGGCTTTGCGTCTAGCAAAAGAAGCAGGTGCGGATGCGGTGGATTTCAATTTGGCTGGAATGGACTATCAAAATGAGAATTCGCCTTATGCAAAAAGCGAAGAAGAGTTTGTCAAGTATTTTACTTCGCTAAAAAATTATGCGGAAAGTATTGGAATTGACATTTGTCAAACCCATGGCAGGCTTCCTGGTTTTAAGAATGAAAAGGAGCATGATGAGGCTTTAGTTAAAAACGCGCGATTAGATTGCAAGGCAACTGCGCTTTTAGGCGCTCCCGTTTGCGTTGTGCATGCTGTTTCTACAATGAATCATATGGATGCAAGCGATGAATTTATGCACGAGCTTAATTTTAAGCAGTTTGCGCAAATTTTACCGTTTGCAAAAGAGTTCAACGTAAAAATAGCAACTGAAACGTTTGGCGACGTACACGGCGGAGCTAAGTGTGAATTTTTTGGCAATAACGACGAGCTTATCAAAAACTATAAGCTCACAAAAGAGCGTTTGCCAGAATATGCCGATTATTTTACAGTTTGTATGGATACGGGACACACTAACAAAGCGACGAAGTTTAATAATAATCCCAAGCCTCCACAGGCTATTCGAGATATTGGAAGTGATATCACGGTACTGCACCTAAACGATAACACAACCGAAAACGATCAGCATATGATACCGTTTGTAAACAAAAAGGTGTGGAAAATTACTGGAACTATCGATTGGGACGATGCGTTTGACGCTTTAGATGAGATTGGTTATAACGGTGTATACAATATGGAACTTTCGCTTGATAGATATGGTGACGAAGTTTCGTTTGAAACGGCACGATTAGCAGTAGCAACGCTACGGAATTTCATAAGCAAAAGATATGGACAATAAGATTTTAATGAACATAAAAAATCTGTTGGAATAAAAGTCCGACAGGTTTTTATAAAAAGCGCTAAAAGGTAAATTTGTTTTACGTCTTGACACATTGACATAATTATAGTATAATAATAAAACTAGATTAATATGTGCTACGTAAATTTTTAGGAGAAAGTTTATGAGAATTATTGTTGTCGGATGCGGAAAAATCGGAAAAGCGATAATAGAAAGACTGGTTGCGGAAAAGCATGACGTTCTTGTAATGGATAACGATCCTGTGGTTGTGGAAAGTATTACTAATGCTTATGACGTTATGGGTTTGTGCGGAAACGGTACTGAGTATGGTCAGCTTATGGAAGTTGGCACGCACAAATGCGACTTATTTATCGCTGTTACCGGCTCTGACGAACTTAATATGCTTTCGTGTTTTGCCGCAAAACGAATGGGTGCTAAACACACGGTTGCGCGTATACGTAATTCGGAAAACACGACACAAGAAAGCCTTGCGTTTATGACGAAGGGCTTGGGACTTTCTATGTCTATAAATCCCGAACTTCTCACTGCTCAAGCAATTTTTAACATAATAAAACTTCCTCTAGCTAGTAAGGTAGAAACGTTTAGTAGTAAAGGTTTTGAAATGATAGAACTTCCGCTAAAGTCAAATAGTGCGTTAGAGGGAAAGACGGTAAGCGAAATAAGAAGACAAACAAAAATAAAGTTCCTTATTTGCGCAGTAAGTAGAGATGGCGAAACGTATATTCCCAAGGGCGACTTTACGCTACTTGGCGGTGATAGACTTGGTATTATCGCTTCCGAACAAGACGTTCTAAAGCTTTTCAAATTGCTTGGAGTTGAGCAAAAGCCAATAAAAAACGTAATGGTTTTAGGTGGTGGAAGAACGTCGGTATATCTTGCCTCTATGTTATCAAAAAGTAGAATAAATACTAAGATTATAGAAAAAGACGAGAAAAGATGCGAAGAGATTTGCGAGCTTATAGGTTCTAATGTAACAGTAATTAACGGCGATGCAATGAGCCAGGATCTTCTTAGCGAGGAAGGAATAACAACGGCAGATGCGTTTGTTGCGCTTACGGGAATGGATGAGCAAAACATTCTTATTTCCGTGTATGCAATGAACCAAGATGTCCCCAAGATTATAAGTAAAGTTAATCGTTCCGAGCTTTCTGCCATTGCTAAAAACATAGGCGTAGATACAATAATAACGTCAAAAACTATTATGGCAGATGTGCTTGCGCGTTATGCAAGAGCGCTTCAAAGCGCATCGGGCACTAAGGTAGAAACACTATACTCACTCATGGACGGAAAAGCCGAGGCGATAGAGTTTACCGTGATGTCAGACTTTAAGCATATAGGCACACCGCTCAAAGAACTCAAATTTAAAAAGAACGCCTTGCTTGCAGGAATTGTAAGAAATAACAACTCTATAATTCCTACTGGTGATGATGTGATTTTAGCAGAGGATAGAGTTATCGTAATATCGTCTAAGCTAGGTGTAGACGATATGTCCGATATATTGGAATAGGAGCGCGAGGTATGAATTATAGACTGATATTCAATACAATGGGTAAAGTTCTCATTGTAACTGCAGTGCTTTTGATTATTCCAATGCTAGTAGGGTTGATATACTCCGAGCTTATCGTAGCGTGGGCGTTTTTAACAACGGCGTTGGTATCTTTAGTAGTTGGATTGATTTTAGTGCTAACTTGTAAGCCAAAAACGAACGTTATGTTTGCAAAAGAAGGACTTATAATTGTAGCATTTGCGTGGATTGCCGTGTCGCTTATAGGCGCTATACCTTTTACTTTAAGCGGAGAAATTCCTTCTTACGTAGACGCTGTATTCGAAATGGTGTCCGGTTTTACAACAACGGGAGCTTCCATTCTGAAAGACGTGGAAATCATAAGTCATGGCGTGCTTTTTTGGCGAAGTTTTTCGCATTGGATAGGTGGTATGGGTGTGCTCGTATTCGTTATGGCAATAACACCCAAAGCAACCGATAGATCCATTCATATAATGCGCGCGGAAATGCCGGGACACTCTGTGGATAAGCTTGTTCCAAAAGCTAACGAAACTGCAAAAATTTTATACATCATATATATTGTGATGACAGCCGTAATGGTAATTTTGCTTTTATGTGGAGGAATGACCGTATTTGAAAGCCTTGTGCATGCGTTTGGAACAGCAGGTACTGGAGGTTTTGGAATAAAATCGGATAGCTTGGGCGGATATAGCGCGTACGTGCAATGGGTTGTTGCAATAGGTATGTTGATGTTCGGTATAAACTTTAATATGTACTACTTGCTTTTATTGCGCAAGTTTAAGTCTATTTTCAAAAGCACCGAGCTTAAAACATATATCCTAATTTTTATTGGAGCGGTAGTAATTGTATGCTTTAACATATATCCAAAGTGCGCAAATTTTGAAGAAGCGCTCAGAACTTCGATTTTTCAATGCTCGTCTATTATGACAACTACTGGATTTTCGACTACCGACTTTAATTTGTGGAACAGTGCGGCAAAAGCGGTTTTGATTATTCTTGTTTTTATAGGCGGTTGCGCTGGCTCTACCGCGGGCGGACTTAAAGTGTCAAGAGTAGTAATTCTTCTTAAAAAGTTAGGAAACGAGATTAAGAGAGTTTTACACCCAAGAAGCGCAAATATAGTAAAATTCGAGGGCAAAAAGCTAGACGAGTCTACAATATCAGGCGTCCAATCTTACTTTACTATTTATATAGTAATGTTTGTAGCGTTGTTCTTGCTTATAAGTATGGATACGACGTACGGCTTTGAAACCGATTTCACCGCAGTTGCCGTGTGTTTTAACAACGTAGGTCCAGGTTTTGGAGCTGTTGGTCCTATGAGTAATTTTGCAGGCTATTCAATTTTCGGAAAGATAGTTCTTTCCTTTGCTATGCTACTTGGAAGACTGGAGATCTATCCGTTGTTGTTGGCGCTTTCGCCAAATACTTGGATAAAGAAATAAAGCGTAATAAAGGTATAATATATACCGAAAAAAGGAAGGAAATAAAAACCTTCCTTTTTTATAAACAAAAGCACCTTATGTACCATTTTATATGATACGTATGGTGCTTTTCTGTTAATTTATATGTTTTAGCCGTTGTTTTTATCTGAAAGCTCGCTTGCATTTCTTATGCCCATAAGCATTTTTAATGCATTATCATAACTAGGATCAGCTTTAAGAGTTGCCTCGAAGTCTTTTTCCGCGCCGTCTACGTCCTGAAGTCCAAGCTTAGTCATTCCTGAAAAGTAGAGGAATGAAGCCTGATTATTTACGGACGAAGCAAGAGCGTCGTTTATAACCGAAAGATTGAGCTTTAACAATTCTTCTCTTTCTTTTCCCTCAGCGCTGGCGCACAAAGCAAGGCGCGCGGTAACGTTGTTAATAAGAAGATCCTCATCATCGGGATATGCGCCAAGGAAGATATCAGAAAGTTCCATAACTTTTCTAAAATCGCCCTGTTTCATTATTGTAAGAAGTCTTTCGTTATATCTGGCAATGCCATCGGGTTTTTCTCTGCGGTAAGCGATAAAAGGTGCGTACCAATCCCTTACAAGCGGATTGTCTTCGCGAATATCCTCTTCGTCCACGTAAATATTATCGCCCTCGTCTGTATTAATGACAAACGAGAAAACCTTATCCGTGCAAAGAATTTCCTTTATTCTATCGTACAAATCGTGCTCTGTGGGCGCGATAAGGAAAACGTACGGAAAGTATGCGTACCAGGACGCTCTAAGAGCGTTGGTTGCGCTGTTTAACGTAATGCACGCGTATACCATTTCAAATAATGTGAGCTTTTGAGGAATGGAGGCGAATTTGCGGAGTTTTTTCTCTTTTAAAAGCTTTATAAAAAGAGGAGAGCCTGCATCGAACTTGTAATGAATTTTACCATTTCCATCTTTGATTTTATAAACGCCCTTTTCGTTCTTGTAAGCTTCGGAACAAACGAACGAGCATCCGTAATCGAGCAAAACTTTAGACAAACGGTAAAGCTCTTTGTTGTCAAATAAGCATCTGAACGAATATAGCGAAAAGAGCAGGTTGCGTTTTTCGTTTATGTCAAGGTTGCTTTGGTCAACAGCAATGTAGGACTTGCGGATAAGTTTGCTAAGTCCCTCGTACATATTCACTTCTTTATTGTCAGTGTTTTCGTAAAATTTATTTTCTTTAAGTTCCATAATTTTCCTCTTTTTTAAGTCCTGGTAAGGTGTAACGGATGAGATCCGCATCTAAATTCGTCCATATTATATATCTCGTTCATTTCCTCTAAAGAAAGAGAGAAATCGAAAATATCAAAATTTTCCTCAATTCTTTCAGCGTGTACAGATTTAGGAATGGGCATTGCGCCAGCTTGTAAAACTGCGCGTAAAGAAACTTGAGTGGACGTTTTTCCGTGTTTTTTAGCAATGTTTACAAGAGTGGGGAAAGCGTTACAATTGCCTTTCATTAACGGACGCCAAGCTTGAACTAAAATATCATTGTCTTTACAGTATGAGCAAATCTCTTCCTGCATGAGCCCTGGATGCATTTCTATTTGGTTTATTTCAGGACGTATACCTGTATTTTGTTCAATCTCTTTTAGGTGGTTCACCAAAAAGTTACTTACGCCTAAGTGTTTGATTAATCCTTTTTCCCTATACTCTGCCATAACCTCAAACGTTTGCTTGTTAAGCGTTTGATAGTCGTGCTCGTGACCAACGGGAATGGGCCAATGAATAAGCATAAGGTCGATATATCCCAAATCTAAGTTTTTAAGCGAGTTTTCAATGGACTTTTTAGACAAAACAGTGCCTTGTTCGCTATTCCATATCTTGGTGGTTACAAACAGTTTTTCTCGGTCTAAACCACTATCTTTTATTGCTTTACCGACTAGATTTTCATTTTTATAAAAAGAAGCAGTATCAATATTGGTGTAGCCTACGTCAATCGCCTTGCGAACCGAGCAGTAACAATCATTGCCCTCGCTTTGGTATGTGCCAAAAGCTATCGCCTGAATTTTTCTCCCATTCAAAGTATAGTATTCCATAAAAAACTCTCCTTAAGAATATATTGTACCACAACTTAAAGAATTTTGCAACGAATAAAATATAGCATATTGACAATCATTGCTAAAATAAGGTATACTAAATATAAGAAAATCGTTTATTTCACTCGATTTTCACGTTCCGTATATTGTATTTTTACCGCTACTTGCTAAAATAAACTTACGGAAGATAAAATTATAAGGAGAATTTGAGTCATGGCAAAATTGCTTATAGTAGATGATGAGGAAAAAATTAGAGAAGTAATCAAAGAATACGCTGAGTTTTCGGGTTATGAAACTGACGAGGCAAAAGACGGTATGGAGGCTGTAATAAAGAGCAAGGAAACCAAGTACGACCTTATTATAATGGACGTTATGATGCCTAAGCTCGATGGATACAGCGCGGTAAAAGAGATTAGAAAAAATGCGCAAACCCCCGTTATTATGTTATCTGCGCGTGTTGAAGAATACGACAAGCTTTTTGGGTTTGAGATTGGTGTTGACGATTACGTTACAAAGCCCTTTTCGCCTAAAGAGCTCATTGCAAGAGTTCAGGCTGTGCTAAAGCGTAGTGGTTCGCCTAAAAAAGAAATAATAAAAAGCGACGGACTTGAGATTGATATTGCAGGAAGAAGCGTGTATGTAGACGGCAAGAAAGTGGATATGACGCCCAAAGAGTACGAGCTTTTGTTTTATCTGGTTGAAAATAACGGTATTGCAATTTCTCGTGAAAAACTTCTAAGCAACGTTTGGGGTTATGATTTTTACGGTGATGACAGAACTGTTGATACTCACGTAAAGATGTTGCGTTCTTCGCTTGGTAAGTATAGAGATAAAATTATTACCTTGCGTGGTCTTGGATATAAAGTAGAACTTTAGTTTTATGCATCAACCAAAGATACTTAATCCCGATAAGGGCAGGTTTTTCAAAAGCGTAACTTTTCATGCATGGCTTAGTTTTTTGTCACTTGCGGTAATTATTATTGCAATTATGGCAAGCGTATTTTTGATAGTCTATACTTTTATGTATCGAAATCAAAGAATAAATAGCCTTGAAAGAACTGGAAATTACGTAATTTCATCTTATCCCGAGGATGCTAATTCGCAATCAATGGATAGGTTCGAGCAAATACTAAACGAGCTCGTTGTTGTAAATAATATGTCAGTCGTTGTTTTTACTAAAAGTGATGCAGATAAAGAACTATCGGCGGACAACGTTAGCGTTATAATTTCACGCATACGTGCTAGCGAGGAAGCTGGTAGTGAAATAAATAGTCAAGCTATTAATAGTAGATTTATGTTAGAGCTCAGTAAAAATAACGGTGGACAGTTTCACTTTGTTCTTAACAATAAAAACTATAAAGGTTCAGACTTAGTAATGGGGGGACAAAAGCTTTCAAACGGTGAAACAGTCTACTTTTATATTCACGCGTTTATCAAAGAGGAAGATTTTGCCACGAGCTTTTTCTACCAGCTATTTGTGGGAATGTCGATTGTCGCGCTAGGCGTGTCTATACTTTATGCATTCTTTATCGGAAAGCGCATAACTTCTCCGCTTGTCAGACTTTCGCAAGAGGTAAGAAAAGCTGGTAAGAATGAAAACTATGAGATAAAGACTGATGGTAATGCTTACATTGAGCTTGACGATTTAGCGCGTTCACTAAACTCATCACTCAAAGAACAGCAAAAGACGGAACACTTCAGACGAGATTTAGTTGCAAACGTTTCTCACGATTTGCGAACGCCTCTTACTATGATAAAGGCTTATGCTGAAATGATAAGGGATTTGTCGGGTAATAATCCTAAAAAGAGAGAGGAGCATTGCGAGATAATAATCAACGAGGTAGACACACTTAACGCGCTTGTTGGCGACCTTTTAGATCTATCTAAGCTTCAATCCGATACAGCAAAGCTTGACCTTAAGTGTGTAGAACTTGGCTATATCGTAAAGACCGTGCTTGACCGTCTTGATATTTTCAGAGAGCGCGACGGATACGAGTTTATTACCGATATCGACGCAAATTGCTTATGTGATTGCGACAGTAAACGTATAGAACAAGCTATTTATAACCTTGTATGTAATGCAATTAATTATACGGGCGAAGATAAAAAGGTTTACGTTTCACTAAAGGAAAAGGACGGAATTATCAGGTTCTCGGTAAGAGATACAGGCAAGGGAATAAAGCAAGAAGAGCTCGACCGAATTTGGGATAGGTATTACAGAGCCAATCAAACAAAACGAAGCGTAGCAGGCAGTGGAATTGGTTTGTCTATCGTTCAAAACGTTCTTATTCTTCACTCTATGGAGTTTGGCGTGGATAGCAAAGTAGGCGAGGGCTCTACCTTCTGGTTTGAAGCAAAAATAAGCGATAGCGATATTTAACAATCTTATAACAAACAAAAAACGGTAAGGAAAAAATTCTTTGCCGTTTTTGTATAAAATTATTTACATTGCCTTATCAATTTGATATAATATCTAGGATAATATTTTAAGGTGAAAAAAAATTATGCTAGGAAATCTTGTGAATTTTGCTTCTATTGTAGTAGGCTCGGTGCTTGGACTAGTTTTTAAGAAAGCAATCAAGGAAGAACATAAAAACGCGCTTCATAAGGCTTTGGGTATAGCCGTTATAATAATCGGATTAAACGGCGTAATAACCAACATGATAACGCTCGTAAAAAACGGCGACGCGTTTAGCGGAACTCTTTCTTCTTCCGGCGAACTTTTGCTTATAGCTTCGCTTGTAATTGGTACGTTTATAGGTTCTTTGCTTAAGATTGAGGAGCGGTTTAACGGACTTGCAGGCAAGGTGGAACAAAAGTTTAAGATGACTGGATTTGCGCAAGGTTTTGTTTATAGCACTATACTTTATTGCGTGGGATCTATGGCAATTCTTGGCGGAATACAGGATGGGCTTGGCAATCCTTCCATACTTTATACTAAGGCAATCTTGGACGGAATTAACGCAGTACTGCTAACTTCGACAATGGGAATTGGCGTAATCTTTTCTTCTATTGTGGTGTTTGTGTACCAGCTTATTTTCGTGCTTTTAGGAAGATTTGGGCTAGACAATATTTTGACAGGCGAGCTTATGAGTCAGTTTAGCTTTGTTGGATATGCAATAATTATGGCAATCGGTCTTAATTTTATATTACACGAAAAGATAAAAACTGCAAATATGCTACCCTCTATGTTTGTACCTGTTATTTGGCATTATCTTGTAATGCTGTTCTACGTTATTTTCCCAGCGCTTGCATAAAAAAACGAATACGTATACGCTTTATCGCGACAAAATAACGCGGTAGAGCGTATTTTTTATAAAAAATTTTAATAAAAAATAATAAATAATTTTGATATACTGTTGATTTAGTAATAGGAGTGTGATATACTTTTTGTATGAACGTATTACATACTGACAATTATATAGCCAAAGACGAAGGCATTTCAATAAGACTTGACGACCATCCGTTTAAGGGAGGACAACATTCCCACGAGTTTATGGAGTTGGTTCTAGTGATAGAGGGCAAGGCGGAGCATATCGTAAACAACGAGCGCACTTTGGTGAAAAAAGGCGACGTTTTTATTATCGACATGGGAGCGCCTCATTATTATCTTAGAGCTGATAGTGATTGCGTTATACTAAACTGTTTGTTCCCACCCTCGTTTTTAGAGCGTCTGAGTTTTGACGGAACGGATTTTGGGGATTTTGCTATTAAGATTTTTACCGATTCTATCTCGTCGTCTTTGCCCTATCCAATAGTAAAATCCAATCGTTCTAAGCAGATTGCACGCCTTTTGTTTGATATGAAAGAGGAGTATGACAAAAAGCAGGACGGATACGTTAAAGTTGTATGTTCGTATCTTACGATTGTTCTTACTTTATTTTGCAGAAATTCATATGTGCCGGTAGAGTCTAACCGCTTTTTAGTAGACGAAATAAAACGTATGCTATCTACCTCGACAGGTGATATCAGCGTCGAAAAAATTAGCGACGCATTGTTCTTTTCGCCCTCTTACGTAAGCAAAATTTATAAGAAATTTACAGGCGAAGATTTATCAGCGCTTATCAGGAAAAAGCGTATTACGCTAGCTGGCAAAATGCTTGAAGAAACCGATCTTTCGGTAGAAATTATTATGCGCAAGGTGGGGTATAAGGATAAAAAGAACTTTTATGATATTTTCGAAAAAGAGTACGCTTTGACGCCTACTGCTTATAGAAAAAAGAATAAATGCACTAATGACTAAATAAAAATACATGCTATACTAAAATGGCAAGCATGTATTTTTATTTTAAGTTTTTTATAAATCTCCGCCAAGAGATTTATAAAGTTTATCTGTGTCTTTTTGTGAGGATATAAGCAAAAGCTTTATATATGCGGATATGGGAGAAAGGGGAAGCGGAGTAAGATTAAGTGTGTAAAATTCTGTTGCGCTCTCATACACGTTGCCATTCTCTACTCCTGATATAAACACTTTAATTCCCTGTGTTTTTGCTAGCGTGTAAAATTCTCTTGCCTCTTTCGATTTTGTGTCCACAGTGCCCGAATGGTACGAAGAAATTAATACGTATTTAATATTTTGCGACAGTGTAGGATAACTCATGCCCACGTGCGCGTGTAAAAACAACACGTGCGAGTGTAAAAAGCATGGGGCAAAAGGCGGTATTTCGTCTTGTTTTTCCAAGTACTTTGGATTTTTGGTAAATAATAATTCATTGTTTGGACCGCTAAAAAACCGCCCATACTCCTGATCTTTTACGCTCATAACTTCGTCTGAAAAAGGGGCGGATGGAAGCAGGCGCGTAGCTCTATGAACTTTAATAAAACTGTCTTTTGTGTTCTTAAACGGAACAAAAACGCCTTTTCCCAGTTTGTTTTTAATAAAAAGAATAGCGGAGTGAAGATTGTAAATCGCGTTTGAGTTAGCATCACTGAGTGGAAATGAAGCGGAAACCAAGCATACTGGAATACAGTTTGAGCCCAACGTGTAGCTAAGCGCGCACGCCGAGTATTGTAACGTGTCCGTGCCGTGCGTAACAATTATTCCGTCATAATCTTGGTTTGCATATTTCATAACGCAAGAGCAAAGCTTGTCTAAATGCTCGCACGTGTTGTTTTCGCTTAGCTCTAAGAAAGGCGAGTAGCAATCGTAGCTAAAATCCATGCCGTACTTATTTTCGTAAGCTTTAATTAGAGCGTAAGGTTTATCCTTGTCCACTTTCATAACGTTTCCGTCTAGCGTTGTGGATATAGTTCCGCCCGTAAAAATGAAAAGAATTTTCATGGTCCCTCCTTTAGGGGATTTTTACTATAATAGGCTCGTGATTTAACGCGGGTAAAATCTTGTTTATAAAGTCGCTCACGTTCACTTTTAACGTGGACGTATTGAGCATAGGGTGAAATCCAAAATATTCTTGCGCCAAAATGTCCTCGTCAATAAGAAGCTGAACTTTGTTGTCTTTATCAAAAAGTAAAGAGCAAACGTTAACGCATCCGGGGGTAAGATTGAGTGTTTGTAACAGCAAGTCCGCCGTGCCAAACGAAAGACGTGTGGAATTGATTTGGACTTTCAAGTCCTTTGTGGAGAGGTTTTTGTTTGGCATCATGAGTAGTAAATAAAATTGGGATTTATTGCTGTTAACCAAAAATAAATTTTTGCAAATTTCAAAACCTAAAATCTCGTCCACTTTTTGACACGCCTCTATTGTAAAGAGCGCTTCGTGGTCAACTCGCTCGTAAGAAACGCTAAGACTATCCAAAAAATTATAGACAAGCTCTTCCTTTTCTTCTCTTTTATCTATTGGTCTTCCGCTTTGAATTTTATACATGGTTTTCCTTCCTTTTGTATCTGATAAGCGCAATGATTGCTGAAATAATGCAAAGCGCTTCGCAAATTGTTCCGCCAATAGATAGAACAACCACGTTGTACACCAGCCATAACGGCGAAAATATTAGTGCGAAAATTCTGAATTTCTTCGCTTCCATTCCGTATGCAAACGTGCTAAGTAGCATTGAAATTACTGGTAAAACTTCGATAATGGCGTTAAAAACAGTAAACGGTTTGTTAAAAACTGTAAATACTATTGGGTACGTCGAAATAAAAAGCGCGCAAAATATAATAGTGAGTAATGTTTTATTGAGCTTCCACTTGTCCTTAAAAGCAAAGGCGAGTGCGCGGAGCATTCCCAAAACGTTAAGCATTGCGCCTACGTATGCGCCAATAAGGAAGAAGTTTACCGAGAACAGCATTGTTCCAAAAAGCTGAAAGGTAATTATGGTTTTGCTGTTTTTTGCTTGATAGGACAAAATATTAAAAGCCATAGCAATAACGCCAATAACCTGTCCTGTGATAAATATTCCCATTTTTCTTTAATCCTTAAAAACGTCGGTAGATAAGTA
The DNA here is from genome assembly GCA_015055625.1 of Clostridiales bacterium. Lineage (GTDB taxonomy): Bacteria > Bacillota > Clostridia > Christensenellales > Pumilibacteraceae > RUG12826. The sequence goes on from SVHU01000013.1 coordinate 21,033, forward strand.
TCGTTCTCCGCTGTCAGGACAAAGCGCAATTATACGTTTTTCGCTTTCCTTTTTTGCAATTTCGCTAGCAATATATAATGATGCTCCTGACGAAATTCCTACTAAAAGCCCCTCGTTTTTAGCAACGTTTCTGCACGTTTCGTACGATTCTTCTGTTTTTATCGTATAAATTTCGTCAACAACGCTACTGTCAAAAGTTTTGGGAATAAAGTTTGCGCCTATTCCTTGAATTTTGTGCGCGCCGGCAATTCCTTTTGTAATAAGAGGGCTGTCATAAGGCTCGATACCAATAATCTTAACGGTTGGAATACGAGCTTTTAAGATTTTTCCCACGCCCGATATTGTTCCGCCTGTACCGATGCACGCTACAAAATAATCTATTTTTCCGTCAGTATCCTCAATAATTTCGTTAGCAGTGCTTTCGTGAGCAAGTGGATTGAATGGGTTTTTGAACTGCTGAGGAATAAACGAATTTGGTATAGTTGCTTTTAATTCTTCCGCTTTTTCTATTGCGCCTTGCATGCCTTTAGCGGGTTCTGTAAGAATAAGCTGTGCGCCAAGCGCCGAAAGAAGCTTTTTGCGTTCTTCGCTCATAGACGAAGGCATTGTTAAAATGCACTTCATACCCATAGAAGCGCAACAAAAAGCAAGACCTATACCCGTGTTCCCGCTAGTAGGCTCAATTATCACAGTGTCTTTGTCAATGACGCCCATTTTAAGAGAAGCTGTAAGCATTTTATAAGCTACCCTATCTTTTACAGAATACGGGTTAAAACATTCGGCTTTTGCAATTACGTCACACCTAGTTTGAGGATTGGATAGCGAATTGATTTTAATAAGCGGAGTGTTTCCGATAAGTTGAGTTAATGAATTGTAAATTTTCATAATAACCTCGTTTTTAGTATTTATTATATTGTAGTATTTTCTTAAAAAAAAGTCAAATTTTTTTTAGTTCTAACTTGCTAAAAGCGACGTTATATGATATATTAAAAATAAGGAGTAAAAAATGCAGTTTTTATATATAGGTATAATTTTGTTGGTAGCGGTTGTCATCGTCTGTGGCATCGTCTACGTAAAAAGGGACACAGACGATAAAGGAGAAAGCATATACATGGCTAAAAAACGTGAAAGAGAAGCTTTTGAGGGTAGAAAAATTTTATGTATTGGAAATAGTTACGGCGACGATAGTGTTAAATTTGTTAGAGCAATTGCCGAAGATTTGGGCATAAAAAACGTTGTGATTGCAAACCTCTTTATTGGTGGTTGTTCATTAGAAAAACACCGTAATAACGCTGTTAGCGGAGAAAAACTATACGAGTACCGTAAAAACGAAAACGGTGAGTGGACAAACAAAATAGGAGTATCTTTAGACGAAGGTGTTTTGGATGAGGATTGGGATATGATAGTGCTTCAACAACAGTCTGCAAAGACTGGAAAGTGGAGTACGTATGTGCCTTTTTACGATCAACTCAAAGCGCACGTAAGAGGACTTAGACCAAATGCAAAACTTGCTTTTAATATGACGTGGGCGTATCCGACGTATAGTAAAAGTCCGCAATTTGCCGACTTTAACAATGATCAAGCGACGATGTACTCAAAGATTAGCTCAGTAGTTTCCACGCGTATTGATACCGATTATGAAATGTCGTGCGTTATTCCAACGGGAACAGCTGTGCAAAACGCAAGAGAGCTTGTGGGGGAAACACTTAATCGTGACGATATACATCTTAACGAAAATGGAAGATTTCTCGCCTCGCTTATGTGGGTAAAAGAGATTTTTGGAGTAAATATCGATGATCTTTCCTATGCTCCCGATTTTGTAACCAGAGAGCAAGCAAACGCATATATTCAGGCGGTAAACGACGCTTACGAATATCCGTTTTACGTAACAAGCAAAAAGTAGAAATATAGGGGGAAATATGAGAAATTCATATTCTATAATGTGTTTGGACGTAGAGCACGTCGATGAAATTTGTAATGATATTAAAAGTCAGTACGAAATGGGCATTGCTGATTGTGTATTGTTTATGTTCAAGCTTGTGCCAGAAGGGAATCCCCTTATAAACAAGGCGAAAATACAAGGCGAAAAGTATAAGGTTTTCAAAACTAAGCTCGATAAAATGGGGCTAAAGAGCGGTATACTTGTTCAATGTTCTATCGGACACGGTTGGACGCTTGACGAGCCTAATAACCTTGTAAAATACAAAAATCTGACAAACGGTAAAGAAGATGCAAACGTAGTGTGTCCGTATTCTAAGCAGTTTCATGATTATATCCGCAATCAGTTTTCAGTCATAGCTCAGCTTGAGCCTTATACCGTAATGGTGGACGACGATTATAGATTGATGTTCAGACCGGGTAAAGGTTGCGCGTGTAAGCTCCACATGAAAGCTTTTAAGCAAGCTAGCGGTTTGTCTTTAGGTAGACGACAGCTTTATAAAGCTTTACAGGGTGGGGACAAATCTGTGATTAATGCATACGTTCAAACGCAAAGAGAATCTTTGATAGAGGGCGCAAAAGCAATGCGTGAGGGGTTGGACGCTGTTAATCCGTTATTGTTCGCATCGTTTTGTTGTGTGGGCGCAAGTACTGAGTTTGCTTGGGATATTGCTAAAACTTTGGCAGGTAAGGACAACGAGCCTGTTGTAAGAATAAATAATGGACGTTACGTTACTCCTTTTGCGAAAAATATCAGCGAAGTGTCGTTTAGATGCGCGGACGCTGGCAATCGGTTGCGTAAAAACGGTATAAAATACGTGCTTGCCGAAACGGATACGTGTCCTCAAAATCGGTACAGCACTTCGGCAACTGCATTGCACGCTCATTACGTACTATCTTTGTTAGAGGGCGCAAACGGCGCAAAGCATTGGATAACAAGGCTTGCCTCGTACGAGCCTGATAGCGGAAAGGCGTATAGAAATATATTGTCAAAGCATCGCGGTTTTTATGAGGAAATAATGAGCATTGTTCCCTCGCTTTCGTGGCATGGCTGTAAGATCCCTCTTTCTAAAGAAATTCGTTATGAGTTTGATCGTCCCACGTATTATTGGCGTAAAAATCAATGGCTTATAAACGTTTTGGAAGTAATGGGGCTACCTGTATATATTTCGGACAGCCAAGATGGTGGTGCTTGCTTTTTAGAGGGCGATCTTGACGAGTATTTTTTGGACGAAGAGATTTTGCAAATGCTAAAAGGCACGCTTGTTGTGGACGGCGTGTGTGCAAAACGTTTGGAAGAACGCGGTTTTTCAAAGTATGTCGGCGTAAAAGTAAGAAAATGGACGGGTGCTACGTTTAGTAGAGAAATTGATAAATGGGGTAGAGAATTTAATGCTCAACCATCGTATCAAGAGCTTGTATTAAGTGGAGCAACTGAAATTTCAACTGCCTATAACCTAAGAAACGGTACAGAGCTTCAACGATTGTTTCCTGCAGTTGCCGAGTATAAAAACGAGCTTGGCGGAAGAGTTATCGTATTTTGCGGAAAGGCTGAGTTTAACTACGGTATAGGCGCGCCGTTCTCTTTCCTTAACGAGTCCAGAAAAGCTCAGTTTGTGCAAATACTAAAGCAAAGTGGTAATTTGCCGATGTATTGCGAGGGCGATGGTCAGGTGTACGTAAAATATGCTATAACCGAAAAAGGTGATGGGTGGTGTATGCTCCTAAATACGGGCTTTGACGTAATGGACGAGATTAAAATATGGAGCGAAAAGCCGATACGTAACGTTAAAGCTTTGCGCAACAACGGCGAGTATTGCGATTGCAATTTCGAAAAAACGGAAAGTGGAGCAATAGTGAAAGAACAGCTTTCAGTTCTTATGCCACAGATTCTGATTTTTGAGTATTGACACGATTTTTAACATACGTATATGATTTTTAATAACAAACCCCCTCTCGGTAAAGCGCCGAGAGGGGGTTTTTATGCGTTAAAACGCTAGTTATTTAATAAGTGATTTGCCTTCCATTTCTGCGGGAATATCAAGTCCCATAACCGAAAGAAGAGTGGGAGCTACGTCGCAAAGCGCGCCGGTATCAGCAAGCTTAGCGTCCTTATACTTGTCGCCTACAACAAAGAAGGGAACAATGTTAGTGGTATGCGCGGTGCATACGGTATCGTCGTCGTTAAGCATAAGTTCTGCGTTTCCGTGGTCTGCGGTAATAAGGCAAGTTCCGCCGGTAGAAAGCACTTTTGCAACAAGCTTTTCAAGGCAAGTATCAACGGTTTCAACAGCCTTTACAGCAGCTTCGAACACGCCTGTATGTCCAACCATATCGCAGTTAGCATAGTTAAGGATAAGAGTGTCAATGCCCTCGTCAATGGTTTCGATTGCCTTTTCAGTAACTTCATAAGCGCTCATTTCGGGCTTTAAGTCGTAGGTCGCAACCTTGGGAGAAGCAACGAGCACGCGCTTTTCATTCTCGTTTGGCTGTTCTACACCGCCGTTAAAGAAGAAGGTAACGTGAGCGTACTTTTCGGTTTCTGCAACACGCGCTTGAACCTTTCCGCACGAAGCAAGGTATTCGCCAAGAGTGTTTTTAATGCTCTTAGGACCAAAAGCGATGTGAACGCCCTTAAATGTTGCGTCGTACTGAGTCATGCAAACGTAGAAAGTCTTTTTATATCCGCCTGCTCTTTCAAATTCGTTAAAGTCGGGATAAACTGCAGCTCTTGTGATTTCTCTGGCGCGGTCAGAACGGAAGTTGTAGAAAATAATACTGTCGTTCTCTTTTACGCCTTCATAACCCTTTACAACGATGGGCTTAATGAACTCGTCCAAAACGCCTGCTTCATAAGAAGCCTTAACACCACATTTAGCGCAGGGATAAGTAGCTCCAATACCAGCAAATACGCAGTCATAGCCCTCTTTAACTCTTTCCCAACGGTTATCTCTATCCATGTAGTAGTATCTGCCAACAACGGTAGCAACCTGACCAACGCCGATTTCCTCGGTTTTGTCCATAGCTTCGCTTACAAAGTTGATAGCAGAGTCGGGAGCAACGTCACGTCCGTCGGTGATGCAGTGAACGTATACCTTTGTAAGTCCGTTCTTTTTAGCAAGCTCCAAAAGCGCGTAAAGATGTGTGTTAAGAGAGTGAACGCCACCGGAAGAGAGAAGTCCTACAAGGTGAAGAGCGGAGTCGTTCTTTTTGCAGTTCTCAACAGCTCCTACAAAAGCTTCGTTAGTAAAGAAATCGCCGTCTTCGATGGACTTGTCAATCTTGGTTATATCCTGATAAACAACACGACCAGCGCCAAGGTTGAGGTGTCCAACCTCGCTGTTGCCCATTTGTCCTTTAGGAAGACCAACAGCTCTACCGCTTGCGTTGATGTAAGTGTAGGGAACTGAAGCGAAAAGCTTATCGATAAAGGGAGTGGAAGCAGAGTATACAGCGTTTCCGTGGCTGTCCTTTCTGTATCCAAATCCGTCCATAATAATAAGTGCGTCTGTTTTTCTCATATTAATATCTCCTCAAAAATATAAAGGGCAAATTTTGCCCCTTATAAAAAGTCTTAGCCGTTGAACTTAACAACTTTAGAGAAGTCTTCAGCCTTAAGAGAAGCTCCTCCGATAAGTCCGCCGTCGATATCGCTCATTGCCATAAGCTCGCTAGCGTTCTTGGGATTCATAGATCCGCCGTACTGGATGCGAACTTTGTTTGCAACAGGTCTTGTAAACATCTTTGCAAGAACCTTTCTGATGTACTTAATGGTGTCGTTAGCCTGTTCGCTGGTAGCTGTCTTGCCGGTACCGATTGCCCAAACGGGTTCGTAAGCAATAACAACCTTCTTAATATCATCCTGAGTAAAGCCTTCGAATGCGCCGTAAAGCTGAGTATCAAGAACCTTATTGGTGATTCCGCCTTCTCTCTCGTCCAAAGTTTCGCCTACGCAAACGATGGGCTTAAGATCGTTCTTAAGAGCCTGAACAGTTCTCATATTAACGGTCTTGTCGGTTTCGCCAAAGTACTGACGACGCTCGCTGTGTCCGATAATAACGTATTCAGCTCCTACTTCTTTAAGCATGTTAGCGCTGATTTCGCCAGTGAATGCGCCCTTGTCTGCCCAAGCAACGTTTTCAGCTCCAACCTTAATCTTGGATCCACGAACTGCTTTCTTAACTTTCTCGATACAGGTGTAGGGAACGCAAACTACAACGTCTGTTTTAGTAACGTCTGCTACAAGGGGCTTAAGTGCGTTGATAAGCTCAACAGCTTCAGCCTGAGTGTTGTTCATTTTCCAGTTGCCTGCAATGATGGGTTTTCTCATCTTAAATATCTCCTTAAAGTAAAAAAATTATCAAATTTATTTGATAGGCAATTTTGCCCACCAATATCTATTATAAACTTTTTAAATTACTTTATCAAGCAAAACAATATAATTTCCTCTAAAAATAATGAAAAAATCTTAAAAAACTTATGTTTTTGCCTGAAATTAGGCTAACAAACAAAACAGAACGGAGTAAAATTTTTCCGTTCTGTCTTATATGTTTTATTTTCCGTATTTTACCGTAAGTGATTTTACGTTAAGAATGGTTTCGCCGTCAACTTGTACAGGACGTGGTTCGTCGTGTTCTACCGTTATTTCGTGACCAGAGAAAACTTGAATAAACTTTTTGTGCTTTACGTGTCCGCCCTTAAAAATAGAGGGGAATATCATAAGCGTTTTAAGTTTGCCTGTGCCGTGGAAAACAAGTACCGAAACTTTTTTATCTTCGTTGTCGCGTCTTTGGTCGGGACATGGCAACATTCCTCCGCCGTAAAATCTTCCGAACATTACGGGAGCAAGCCAGTTTTTGTCAAAGTGGTGCTTTTCACCGTCCACCGTAATCGTTACGCCTGTGGGTTTGTATTTACCTAAAAGACCTTTTATTGCAATAGAAGTGTAGTTGATTTTCTTAACGTTTTGCGCGCGAAGTTTATCACCCTCTTCACAGCAATATCCGTCTATGCCGTAGCCAACGCCGTTAATAAATTTGTATTCCTCGCCGTTAATATAGCAGGTGGGAAGATCTTTTATGTACTCGTTGATGCGAATGGGCGTGTCTTCCTTGGTTTTGCCAAGATCTTTCAAAAAGTCGTTGCCCGTACCAGTTGCAAAATAGAGAATTTCGTTGTCAAACTCAATATCTTTCGTGCGGTTTATAAACTTGTTTATAGAGCCGTCGCCACCGCAAATAACGATAACGTCGTCTTTATCCAACGTGGAAAAAAGAACCTTATAATCTGTATCGATAACGTTGTGGAAAAAAGTTTTTCCGTCCAACTTTTCGCTTAAGGTTTTGTAGCTATCATCTCCGCTTCCTGCAAAAGAATTAAATAAAATGTGATATTTTTTCATAAGCACACCATTTTGTTTTATTTTTGAATGATACAATTATAGCAAAGAAAAATGAACTGAAACACAATTTTTTGCAACTTTTTTGTAAAAAAGATGTGAAAAATATGGAATAAAAGAGAAAAAAGTGAAAAGATCGAAGTTAAAAAACTCCGATCTTTATGTTTACTTGGTTTCAATTCCCATTTCGTCTTCAAAGGTTGGGTCTTGTATTTGTTTTGATTTTTTGTTTGGGATTACGATAAATCCATAGATTATGCAGAAAGCTGACGCTAAAATCATGCTGATTGAAACTGCCCACATAAAGCCGTTACCTGCAAAATTATTTGCAAGCAAGAACGAACCTAAAGAAATTAGCAAGATTGCAATAATCAGAATGTATACAGGGTAGGGCTGTTCGTCCTTTTGGTGCTGGAATAAATATGCTTTTATAACGTAATTCACACCTCTTAGCCATAACGCAATACCAAAAACAAGACACGGACCGATAAAGTTTATCGCCTTAAACTGCTGTAAAAAGCATAGCACGATAAGAACTATGAGTAATAGAAATTCTATCGCCGTTATGATTTTTATGGGTTTAAGCGTTTCGGTTGCAAACTTTCTGGAAAGGTACAAAATAAGGTATATCGCTAAAAGGCAAATGAGTATTATTGTTATTGAGCCGTGTCCCCAGTCTTGCCAGAATACGTTTACGTTTTGCCAGGAGGGGAGCAAGGTTATTCCAAGCAACACGCCAAGCACGCCTACAACGTAAAACATCCAGAAAAATTTGGTTTTCTTGCCAAAAAACTTTTTCTTGGCTTTTTTCTTTTTTTCAGTATTTTCTTTTTCCATAATTATCTCCTCAACGCTTGCTAAAAAAAAACTTAGTTGCGTTATTGTTTTATTATATGCCCTCATTATAAAAAATACAAGCGGATTGTGAACAAAAGTGTATTAAAATATGAAAAATATATGAAAAAAAGAGTAAACCGTAAAAGTTTACTCCCATAGTCTTAGAAATTTTGTCTTACGTATTCGTACGCAACAATGCCTGCCGCAACGGAAGCGTTAAGTGAGTTAACTTGTCCGCGCATAGGAAGCGTTATTACGCCGTCGCACTTTTGTTTTGTAAGCTTGCTTACGCCCTTGCCTTCTCCGCCTACTACAAATGCAATAGCGCCAGTAAGGTTGGTTTTGTAAATATCATCTCCGCCAAGCTCAGCAGCGTACACCCAAACGTTTTGCTGTTTAAGGTATTCGATAGCGTCGTTAACGTTGGTTACCTTTGCAACTTTTACGTGGCTTGCTGCGCCTGCGGAAACTTTGATAACCGTTTCGTTTACAGTTACGTTACGGTGTCTGGGGATAATAACTCCATGACAGCCAGAGCAATCCGCAACTCTTATTATGCTACCAAGATTGTGTGGATCTTCAACCCCGTCCACAATAATAATAAACGGCTTTTCGTTCTTTTCGCTGGCGTAGCTTAGAATTTCTTCTACGGAGGAGTAATTATAGTCGGTAATCTCCGCGATAAAGCCCTGATGGCGCTTGGTTTCGCTTTCTCTGTCAAGTACGGACTTGTCGTAGAACATTATCTTAATGTTTCTGCTTTTGGCATCTGCAATAATTCTGTTTCCGCCAGCATCCTTAACGTCTTTACTGACCACCAGTCTGTCGATTGTTTTGCCCGATTTAATCGCCTCGGCAACAGCATTTCTTCCTTCTATTTTCATTATGCTAAAATTCCTTGATTGTACTGAAAATTATGATACGTATTAGCCTAAAACGGTAAAAAACGCGGTTTTAGAGCGGTTTAACGTCGGTATTTACGTACGTGTTAAACGTGATGGTAAGACCGTTGCTTTCCATCTTTTCGCTGGTGTAGTCAAGCTTCCAGTTATCCATTTTGTCGAGGTTGTCGAAGAATACTTCCGCACCGCCGTCTTTTTCTACCTTTGTGATATACGCGGTATCGCAATAGGGGAGCATAGTGTGGTAGAACATTGCTCCGCCCACAACGAATATCTCTTCGTTTTCGCGTTTTTTAAGTTCTTCCTTTAGCTCGTCCATACTGTCGCAAATAATGCAATCATCGCGCTTTTCTCCGCCCGGATACAAAACGATGTTGGTTCTGTTTTTCAAAGGATTTCCGCCTGGGAAAGATTTAAGCGTATTGCTACCCATAACAACAACGTGTCCGCTTGTTTTTTCTCTAAAAAATTTCATATCGAGAGGAATGGAGAAAAGAAGATCGTTCTTTTTACCAATGCCCCATTTTTCGTCTACTGCAACTATTACATTCATTATACTGCCACCTCTATTTTTTTACCCAAAAGTGAATATTGATAATCCACAAGTTCAAAGTCTTCTACCTTAAAATCATAAAAATCTTTTACATCGCGCTTAATAATAAGCTTGGGCGCGTCATACTGCGGTTTGTCGAAAAGCTCTTTTACAAGCGGAACGTGTCTGTCGTAAATGTGCGCGTCCGCAATAACGTGTACAAGCTCGCCCACTTCAAGATTGCTTACCTTTGCAAACATCATAAGAAGTACAGCGTACTGAACAACGTTCCAGTTGTTTGCTGTCAAAAAGTCGTTAGAACGTTGATTGAGAATACCGTTAAGAGTATTTCCGCTTACGTTAAAGGTCATAGAGTAGGCGCAGGGATACAAGTTCATTTCGTTAAGATCGGCGTGAGTATAGATGTTTGTCATAATACGGCGCGACTGAGGATTGTGCTTTAGGTCGTACAAAACTCTGTCTACCTGATCCATTTCGCCCTCTTTGTACTTGTGCTTAACTCCAAGCTGATATCCGTATGCTTTACCGATAGATCCGCTTTCGTCCGCCCAGGAATCCCAAATGTGAGAATTAAGGTCGTTAACGTTATTGCTCTTCTTTTGCCAAATCCACAAAATTTCGTCTATTGCGGCAGCAAAGTTAAGCTTTCTTACCGTCATTATCGGGAATTCTTCCTTCAGGTTGTATCTGTTTACAATACAAAACTTTTTAACCGTGTGCGCAGGCGTTCCGTCTAGCCATTTAGGTCTTACGTCAAGCTCTGTGTCCCAAAATCCGTTTTCGATAATGTCCTTGCAGTTTTCCAAAAATATCTTATCGGCTCTGCTCATTTGTCGTTCTCCTTATCTATTATTTCTATTGCTTTTCTCATAAATTCTTCCGCGCGTTCTGATTGCTCGGTAAGCGTCAAATACCCCAAAACCGCCTCGAACGCCGTAGCTTTTTTATAATCGGCAAGCGATGCGTTTTTTGCTTTGGTGCTGTTGTGGTGGTTGCGCGCGCGTCTTGCAATGTCCGCTTCTCGCTGAGTAAACAGAGGAGCTAGCTCGTCTTCAATCTTGGCTTGCGCGGTTGCTTTTACGTAGCGGTTAGCCATAGAGTGTAGCGCGCCCGCCTTGTTGTCATGTTCAATAGCAAGCTTAGTGCGTATAAACAGCGTAAATACCGCGTCGCCCACAAATGCCAGTGATAGTGGATTAAGTTGATTAGCTTTAATTTCTTCCATACCTTTTTATTATATCATAAAACCGTTGCTTTTTGCAACAAAATTAAGCACTAACGTTGACTGATATTTTTAACAATAAATTTAAGCTGATTTTGATTGTTTTTACTGATATTACAAAAAAAACAAAACAAATCATTAAAAAGATAAAACATTATATACTTGCAATATGATAAAATTTATATTATAATATACTATGTGATTTACGATATGCAATAGGGGATACGCTTGTATATCTCTTAAACTGTTCCGAAAATCTTTCGATGGATGAAAATCCTACCGAGTAAGCGATTTCAGTGATGGATAGCGTTGTGGACGAGAGATATTGTTTCGCGTGATTAATTCTTATTTTAGTTAAGTAATTGTATGGAGCTTCGCCCACGGCTTTTGTAAAAACTGTGGTAAAATGAGCTCTAGACAAGCCTAACTGAGAAGAGATTCCTACAACGGAAATTGGACGAAAATAATTATTTTCGATATAATCAAGCGCCAAACTTACGATATCACGGTTTTCTACTTTTTCGGTTTTGATCGAATCGAGTACGGAAAATAAAATCTTTAATCCTTCAATTTCGTCAAGCGTAGAAGTGTTCTTAATGCAGTTTTTAAGAGCGATTAGCCCACTTTTTTGGTATTTAGCGAACAGTTTCGAAGTAGTTTTCTTCATTACGTCTGAGCTGTACGCTCCCGAAAAACCAATCCAATAATATTCCCACGGTTCATTTTTATCCGATGTGTAGGTGGTAATTTCGTTTGGATGAATAATAAATGCATCACCTTCGCTAAGATTCGTAATCACACCGTTTCTTTCAATAGTTCCCTTGCCCTTTTCGATAAGATGAATAAGGTAGTAAGAACGTACTGCAGGGCCGTGACTATGACTTGGAGATGTGATGTGATGACCAATGTCGCACACGTAGATTAGAGAGTTTTGCTCGTGCAAAGGAAAACTAATATGGAAATTTTTTGAAAGATTAGATTTTGTTTGCATATTTTATATCCTTAAGGTTATTTGCTTGTATTCAAGTATAACATAAAACATTCGTATAAGTCAATGGAGGTAAAACAAAAAATGAAAATTACATTTTTAGGTGCGGGAAGTACCGTTTTTGCAAAGAACGTGTTAGGCGACTGTTTGTTGTCTGATAAACTTGACAATTTTGAGATCGCGTTATTGGATATCGATCCTCAGAGATTGGACGAGTCCTACAACCTTATCACTGCTCTTCGTGATAAGTATAAGCCCACCGTTACGGTAAGTAAGTATCTTGCCGATAACGCAGAAGAAGCTTTTAGAGATGCTTCTTACGTTATCAACGCTATTCAGGTAGGAGGATATGAGCCTTGTACCGTTACGGACTTTGAAGTTCCTAAAAAGTACGGTCTTCGTCAGACTATTGCCGATACTTTGGGAATCGGTGGAATTTTTAGAGGTCTTAGAACTATTAACGTTTTGGAAAAGTATGCGCGTATTATGGAAAAGGTTTGTCCTAGAGCTCTTTTCCTTAACTATACCAATCCCATGAGTATTCTTTCGGGATATATGCAAAGATACACTAAGATCAGAACGGTTGGTCTTTGCCATTCCTGCCAGGTTGCAGTAAAATATCTTCTTAAGCACGCAGGTCTTGACGATAAGTATACTGAAGACGACGTAACATACCACTTAGCAGGTATCAACCACATGTGCTGGGTACTTGACGTTACCGATAAAAAGACGGGTAAGGATTTGTACCCCGCAATCAAGAAAGGCTTTAATAGAAAGGGCGTTAAGGACGATTTGGTAAGACGTGAAATAATGAACCGCTTTGGCTATTATAACACCGAAAGTAGCGAGCATACCGCAGAATACCATCCTTATTTTATAAAGAAGGATCATCCCGAATTTATCGACAGATTTAATATTCCTCTTGACGAGTATCCCAGACGTTGCGTAAACCAGATCGCAAAGTGGGCTAAGCTTAAGGAAGAAATTATGCAACCCGAAAATATCAAGCACGAGCGTAGCCACGAGTACGGTTCTCGTATTATCGAAGCTGTGGAAACTAACGTTCCTTACAGAATTTACGGTAACGTTCAAAATACAGGTCTTGTAACAAACCTTCCTGCAAACGCTTGCGTAGAAGTTCCCATTATGGTAGACGCTAACGGCTTTAACCCCTGTTACGTTGGAGATATTCCCGATCAGCTCGCTGGTCTTAATATGACTCATATCGCAGTACATAATATGGTAATCAAAGCAGCTGTCGAAAAGAAGAAGGAATATATCTATATGGCAGCATATCTCGATCCCCATACCCGTGATCAGCTCACCTTAGACGAAATCAAGTCCCTCTGCGACGATCTTATCGAAGCGCATGGTGATTGGCTTCCTAAGTATCACTAAAAACACAAAAATATCCTCTCAGTCAAAATATGATTGAGAGGATATTTTACACAAAAAGTACGCAAAACCGATATACGTATCGTAGTTTTGCGTACTTTTTTATAGGGTTATAAGGGTTTAATTAAGGGGAGTATTTGTGTTGTTGGAGCAGTAGAGCTTTCCGTCGCAGTCTGTTGCTTGTACAGGGTAGTCTTTTACGTAAGAAACTGAGCTGTTGAGGAAATAAACGTTTCCGTTATAAGCAACTATTCCGTTTGCTTTCTTTGAGCTAACTCTGGTTGCGCTAGGCGAGGATTGAGAGATGTCGCATTTGTAAATACCAGTATTGTTTTTGTGAGTTGAAGAGAAGTAAAGGTTGTTACCGTCAAGATACATTGTTTCAATAGTGAGATCTTTTTTGATAACCGTTTCGTTTGTTCCGTCCAAATTGCAAGAAGACAAGTTGTTGTCAGTGTGAGAGTAATAGTAAATTTTGTCGTTTGCAATTACGAAATTTTCAGCCTTAATACCAAGACTGGATTCTTTCTTTGTGTCTGCGTCATAAGAATAGATATATTTGTATCCAAAAGAGGGATTGATAACGTAGTAATAAACGTTGTCGACCTTTTCAAAACCGTATACCCATTGATTTTTACCATCAAGGATGACCGTTTCATTTATTCCGTCTACGCTAATACTTTTAATCTTATTGGTAAACAATCCACCGCTAATTTGAACGTAGTAAATAGTGTCGCCATCAAAAATAAGGTTGTCACATCTTTCGGAAGTAACTTTTTGAATTTCGTTGGTTGTGAGATTCATTCTCATAAGAGCGTAGTTTGTGAGAATAAAGGTGGAGTAATACATATGTCCGTTGTGGAAATAAACGTTGGATACGCAATCTGAAAGTACTTTAACGTTAGTTTTGGTTGTTGGATTATATTTATAAAGCGCGCTATCGTCAGTAGGATCGGTATAGTAAATTTCACCTTTATATTCGGCAAGTTTACTATAACCTGCAAGCGTAACCTTTTCGTTTAGTACAAAGCCTTCCATAAGATCTTTTTCGCTTGTTCCGCTTGTAGTGTTGCGATAGAAGTGCTTATCATTGAGTTTATAGTAGTATAAATTTGTTCCGTCGCTAGTAAGAGAAGAATATCCGTTGCCGTCTTCTGCTTCTAATACTTTTGTTCCGGGAGCTCCTAAAGTATTGCCGTTAATGCTAACTTTATAAATTCCGTCGCCGAACAAATTGCTCGTAAGAAGATCGTTGTTAACGTAGTAGATGTAGTTGTCTACCTTGGTAAGATATTTTCCAGAATCAGTAGTAAGTTTGGTTGATTCATTATTGCTGATGTTATACTTATAAATTGCGCTTGCAAGTCCGTTAGATGCATCGAAGTAAAGATTTGTGCCGTCATTAATGATATATGATACCGCTTCTTCCATTAAGCATTCGCCAACATTTGCTTGTGAGGATTTTGTAGAAATTCTAGTAAGATATTTTTTGTTGGACGTGTTGGAGTAGTAGATGTAATCATTATGATATGTAAGATAGGTTGCTTTATCGGTAGTAAGTTTAACAGGAATCTTTTCCGAATCGTTTTCGGGAGCTATTTTGAGTTTGTATATTCCGTTTTCATCCGTTCCTACTAAAAGATTGTTTACGGCGTAGTAAATGTACGTTCCGTCGGTTGTAAGCCATTCGCCTTTAACTGATGCAAGAGAAGAAACTCCTGTTGTCGAAACGCTCTTTATAACTTTAGAGAACAAAGAGTTACTATAATAGTACATATTTGTTCCATTACTAATCATATACTGAGCAACGTCTTTGTTAACTCTAGTCAAAGTTCCGTTATTATAAGTATAAAGTCTATTTCCGTCAAGATTGTTTTGGAAGTAGATTGTCCCATTGTGGTTAATGCTGTAAAGTTGAGATTCGGGGGCAATAATTGAAAGTGTTGCTTCTAAGGTTAAGTTCTTATAGCCAGGAGCGGTTATTTTTGCAATAATTTTATAATTGCCTTTATCTGTTACGCTCGTAGCTTCAATTCCGTTGTATGTATAAACGACAATAGCTCCAACAGGAAGATTTCCTTCAACGTTTACGCTATGAGGCTTAGCGTCATATTCAATAACGGTAACTTTTTTAAGTGTAACTCCGGTAATTTCTTTATCTTCTGCAACTACTGAAATTTTTAACGTGGCAGTTAGAGTTTTGGAATTATAATTTGGAGCGGTAATAACAGCTGTAACGGTGTAGGAACCAGCCTCAGTTACGCTGTCAAGTTCTTCTCCGTTGTAGGTGTATTTTACGTTAGCATTGTCGGGAAGTTTGCCGTTTACTAAAACACTGTGCTTGTTTCCGTCATATTCAACTTCGTAGCCAGTAAGTGTTACATTTTCAAAATTAAGTTTGTTAATAACAAGAGTAGCAGTAAGAGTTTTTGTATTGTATCCATCTTTTGTAAGAGTTGCAACTACGGTGTATGTCCCAGCATCGCTAACCCCATCGCATTTTTCATTGTTATAAGTATAAACGATATTTGTTCCTAATGGAGCCCCGCTTACCTTAATTGAATGAGTTTTTCCGTTATAATCAACTGTGCTATTGCTTAGAGTTGCTTCGTCAAAGTTTTTAAGTTCAGGTTCTTGAACAGGAGGTTCTTCAATAACAAGAGTAGCGGTAAGAGTTTTAGAAACGTAACCGTCGGCAGAAATAGTAGCAATAACAGCGTATGTACCAGCATTTACAACTCCGTCGCACTCAATACCGTTGTATGTATATACGATAGTTGCACCGCTAGGAGCGCCAACAACAGTAAGCGAATGTTTATTTCCGTCATAAGTAACGGTGTTGCTAGACATAGATACACCAGTCATTTCTTCAGGCTCTTGAACAGGAGGTTCTTCAATAACAAGAGTAGCAGTAAGAGTTTTAGAAACATAGCCGTCGGCAGAAATAGTAGCAACAACAGCGTATGTACCAGCGTTTACAACTCCGTCGCACTCAATGCCGTTGTATGTATATACGATAGTTGCACCGCTAGGAGCGCCAACAACAGTAAGCGAATGTTTATTTCCGTCATAAGTAACGGTGTTGTCTGATAATGTTGCGCCTGTTATTGGTTGATCTTCTGCAGGTGGGTTGTCGTTTTGCGAGGAAGATGACGAACATGCTATGGCGGACGTCGTTGCAAAAGCAATTGCAATAATAGAAAGTAAAGCGAGTATTTTCTTTTTCATTTTTATATCTCCTTATAAATAATTTGCGGATTTACGCGTTTTCAGCGTTTTCTACGTCTTTGTAGGATTGTTTAAGATTTTTAATAGTTGAAGTTAGCGAGAATGGGAAAATAATGCTAGCATAGATTGAAGATATGATAAGTCCAATAATGAAGATTACTGCCGAAAGTACTGCGCTAAGTATTGCGAAAGCTATTTTTGCAGCGATAAGGAATTTAATTCCGTCCCAATCTAAAGTGAAAATAATTCCCGGCATTTGGAAGCTTCTTAAAAAGAACGCAAGAACGTCTAATGCAGAGCCGTCCCAACAACACTCGGAAACAAGCGCTGACACCATATATCCAAACACAGTAAAGACCATAATAAGCGTGATTGTTGTACCAGCGTCGAATATCCCAGACGAAGCTCCAGATAATCCTATAATAAGACCAAGTAGTAATCCTAATGTAAGTATGATTCCACCCCAAATAAGACCTTTCTTAAAATCGGATGCGGTAAATTCTTTATCTGCTTTTGCGCGTTGTATTTCCTTTTCCTTTTTACATTTGTTACAAATAACGCCAACACCGTCGTTTGCAACCACGTATTCGCCGTTTGATACTGCGCGGTTACATTCTTTGCAATAGCCTAGTATAATTTTTGTAGGCGGTGTTTCAACGGGTTTTTCAACTATTCTTTCTATAATTACGGGCGTGGGAGTTTCCGCTTGCGTTTGCTTGCTTTCGAAATCTAATAGCTCGTTCATTGAAACGCCTAAAATTTCGCACAGCCTTTTTGTTGTTTCTAAATCTGGTTCGCTAAGATTGTTTTCCCATTTGGATACCGCTTGTGAAGTAACGTTGAGCTTTTCACCAAGCTCCGATTGTGTGAGATTGCGTTTCTTTCTCAGTTCAGTAATTTTTTGTCCTAAGTTTTCCATAAAATTCTCCTTTTGATATAAAGTAGTTTTTCGCCTTTTGGCTCTTATGGTTTTATTGTATCAAAACAACTCGCAGTTGTCTTTAATTTTCACTCAACTTAAGGTTGAAAAAGTATAAATTTAGTTGTTTTTGTATAAAAATCACTAGAAAACTAGTTTTTTACTATTATACAAAATAGAAAACTATTATGCAAGCATTTTTATAAGAATTCTAGTAAAATTATTACAACGGAAAGTTGAAATTTGTCTAAATGGAGTGAAATGATGTTCGGAAACAACATAAAAGAGTTAAGAAAAGAGAAGGGGCTTACGCAAACTCAGTTAGCTCAGGCGGTGGGTGTTACGCAAGGAGCAATTTATTTTTGGGAAAAAGAGATAAATGAACCGACTGTTGGATATATTCTTAAGCTTGCGGAGTTTTTTCAAGTTTCCATAGACGATTTGCTTTCGCACACTGCGCCGTCTAGTGGTGTTTCAACAAAAAGTGCAAAGATGATGGCTATATTCAGTTCTCTTTCAGAAAAGAAGCAGGATTTGCTTATAACTATGGCGCAGGAAATGTTATAATAAACAAAACAAAAAAGTATGCAAAACCGACATACGTATCGTAGTTTTGCGTACTTTTTAATATTAAATTGTTAGTTTTTATACGTCGTAGATAGATGGGACGTGTGGTTTTTTTGAGCGGAATTGTTCAATTTCCATTTTGTCAAAGTTTACGCTTTCGACAAAGTCGTCGGGGTAAAAGCGTACCGTGCCAAAGCGCATAAACCTAGTGTGATGCGAAGCAAGCGCGGAGGGTGTAGCAACGTCTAATGCATGACAGCCCTCACGGAGCGCAAGGATAAACTCGTCGTAGGTTGCGTTAGCAGGCATCTCGACAACAGTATGAGCGGGCATTTTATCGCCTTTTTGTAACTTGATCCAAATTTTCATAAATTTAGTTTAACACAATAGGGAAAATTTATCAAGCAGAATTTTGCATTGGTATAAATTTTCTTTTTTTTCATTTATTAGATAGACAAAATGCTAATATCGTGGTACAATATAAAAAGCAAAATTAACTATGCTTAAGGAGAAAATTATGAGTTTTTTGTATTGTAATCCCAACGTGTTGGTTGTCAAAAACAATTACGAGATAATCGTTAATGTTTTAGAACACGGCGTTTGCTACGTTCAGGTAGGAAAAAAGAAGTATTATGCGAACAATACTGGAATTATGCCCAGCGTAAACCTTGTTCAAAAATTTCTTATTCCTCAAAAACAGCTTGATGCGCATAAAAAATATACCGTTTGTTATAAGCGAGTATACGAGCGTAAGTCGTATTTTCCTGAAATTGGCGAGTGGGAATGTAAGGAATATTCGTTCAAGCCTATCGAAAAGGACGATAACGTTAATATGATTTATACCGCAGACATCCACGGCAAATATGAGGATGCTAAAAAGCCGGCGGGATATTTTGGAAACGATATGGACTTATTTGTAGTCAACGGCGATTTTGGAGAGTCGGACAGCTATGAAAATTTGCGCCTTTTGTCTAAGTTTATAGGCGACGTAACGGGCGGAAACGTACCGGCATTGGTGGGCAGAGGTAACCACGATACGAGAGGCCCATTGGCGGAAAAAGTAACCGATTATATGGCTACGTATGACGGAAGAGCGTACTTTGACTTTACGATAGGACCGCTTTCTGGTGTTGTTTTAGACTGTGGCGAAGACAAGCTTGACAATCATGACGAATACCGTGGACTTAACTTTTTCGAACAGTACCGTCGCGACGAGCTTGCTTTCCTTAAAAAGCTTAAGCTTGCAGACCGTACATTCAAGTTTGCAGTTTGCCACGTACCGTTTATGAGCGTTAGAGGAATGGGAAACGGAGGCCCATTTGATATTATGCCTGAAACTTATAAGGCGTGGGGTAAAGAGATAGACAGACTTGGTATCGAATTTATGATTTGCGGACATCAGCACGAACTAGACTATGTTGGCATTGTTGACAAGCGCAACAAGTTCCCTCACTCCTATCCCGTAATCGTGGGCGCAAACATTCACGGTGGAATGGTGTGTTCTGCGGTAACCTTCAAAAAGAGCGGAACGACTGTAAAATTTGTGCACGAGAGCGGAAAAATTTTGCGTGAATTTACCGTAAAAGACGGCTACGAGCGTTAAAATGTGTTGATTTGACAAAATATTTACGAAAAAAACCGTTTTTTATTCCAAAAAGGCGGTTTTTTGATTGACTAAAACACTTTAATTTAATATAATATATTAAAATCGTTGCGGTAAAACTATTTTACCGCACACATTTTTTTATTATTACGACTAAAAAACTACGAGTAAAACACTTAAGCGGAGGCAATTTATGAACTTAACTCAAAAAATAATCAAGGCGCATCTTGTATCGGGCGAAATGATTCCCGGTAAAGAAATTGCAATCAAAATCGACCAGACTCTTACCCAGGATTCTACGGGTACTATGGCGTATCTTCAGTTTGAAGCGCTTGGTACGGACAAGGTAAAAACTTACCGCTCCGTAGCGTATATTGATCATAACACCATTCAGTCCGGTTTTGAAAACGCCGATGATCACGCATATATTCAGTCCGTTGCATTAAAGCACGGTATTTACGTTTCCAAGCCCGGTAACGGAATTTGCCATCAGGTAAACTTGGAAAGATTTGGTGTTCCCGGTATGACTCTTATCGGTTCCGATTCTCACACTCCTACCGCCGGCGGTATCGGAATGCTTGCAATCGGTTCGGGCGGACTTGACGTAGCAGTTGCAATGGGTGGCGGAGCTTTGCACCTTAATATGCCTAAGGTTGTAAAAGTAGAGCTTGTTGGCGCTCTTCGTCCCAACGTTACAGCAAAGGACGTAATTTTGGAAGTGCTTAGAGTGCTTACCGTAAAAGGCGGTGTAGGCAAGGTTATAGAATACGTGGGAGAGGGTGTGAAAACCCTTACCGTTCCCGAGCGTGCTACCATTACCAATATGGGTGCGGAGCTTGGCGCAACCACTTCTATCTTTCCATCCGACGAGCAAACTCTTGCTTTCTTGAAAGCTCAAAACAGAGAGCAGGATTATACTCCTCTTTGCGCTGATGATAACGCTGAGTATGACGAGGCAATCACAATTAATCTTTCTGAGCTTTGTCCTCTTGCCGCTTGTCCTCACTCTCCCGACAATATCAAAAAAATCAGCGAGCTTACCGATATTAAGGTGGATCAGGTATGTATCGGAAGTTGTACAAACTCTTCATATCGTGACCTTATGAAAGTTGCTCGTATTCTTAAGGGTAAGACGGTTAATCCCAACGTTTCTCTTACTATCAGCCCCGGCTCTAAGCAGGTATTCACTATGCTTGCAAGAAACGGAGCTCTTGCAGATATGATTGCTGCAGGCGCAAGAGTTCTCGAGTGTGCGTGCGGTCCTTGTATCGGTATGGGACAGTCCCCCAAGAACAATGCGGTTTCCGTTCGTACTTTCAACCGTAACTTCTATGCTCGTAGTGGAACGGCCAGCGCAAGCGTATACCTTGTTTCTCCCGAAACTGCTGCTTATACTGCGCTCAATGGGTATTTTACCGATCCTTCTGCGTGTGAGTTTTACGACGTACAAATGCCCGATAGCTTTGAGATTAACGACAATCTTATCTTAAAGCCAGAGGACTTTAAGGATATCGAGGTTACTCGTGGTCCAAACATTAAGCCTTTCCCCTTAAATACAGCTCTTCCTCAAACGGTTAAAGGCGAAGTTCTCTTAAAGGCGGAAGACAATATCACTACCGACCACATTATGCCCTCAAACGCCAGACTTCTTCCATACCGATCCAATATTCCCTATCTTTCTGACTATTGCATGAATCCCGTAGATCCCGATTTTGCAAAGAGAGCAAAGGAAAAGAAGGGTGGAATTATCGTGGCAGGCTCTAATTATGGTCAGGGTTCGTCAAGAGAACATGCGGCGCTTGTTCCTCTTTATCTTGGAATTAAAGCGGTTATTGCTAAGAGTTTTGCTCGTATTCATAGAGATAACCTTATCAACAGCGGAATTCTTCCTCTTGTATTCGAAAACGAGTGTGATTATGACGCAATAGAAATGACGGATATTCTCACAATCGAAAACGCTACCGAGCAGATTGAAAATGAGAAGATTATCGTTAAGAACGTTACAAAGAACGTTGAATTTACCGTTATTTTGTCAATTACAGACAGACAAAGAACTTTCCTTAAAGCAGGTGGAGTTCTTAATAGCTTAAAAAGCGAATAAAAATTTTACGGAGGCGTATTATGACAGCAAATCAAAAAAAGATCCTCGATCTTCTTAAAAACGACGCAAGATATACCGCAAGCCAAATCGCGGATATGCTTTGCATGGAAGTTGTTGATGTTGAAAAGACTATCGAAGAATTCGAGCGCGACGGAGTTATTGTAAAGTATTCCGCAATCGTAAACGACGACGAGTTTTTCGGCGACGGCGTGCAAGCGCTTATCGAGGTAAAAGTAAATCCTATGAAAGAAAAGGGGTATGATGAGATTGCCGAATACGTAGAGCAGTTTGCGGAAGTTAAAAATCTTTATCTTATGTCAGGAGCGTATGACCTTGCCATTTTTATTGAGGGTAAAAACCTCAAAGAAGTCGCCCGTTTTGTAAGCGAAAAGCTTTCGTGTATAAATCAGGTGCAGGCGGTTTCCACGCATTTCATTCTCAAAAAGTACAAGATTGAAGGCGTGGCTTTAGACAGACAGAAAAAAGAGAGGCTTATAATACAACCATGAATTACGACGATATAATAAATCCCGTTGTCAGGGATATGCCACCTAGTGGAATACGTAAGTTTTTTGATCTCGCTTCCGAGATGAAAGACTGCATATCGCTAGGCGTTGGAGAACCCGATTTTGTTACTCCTTGGTATATCCGCGATAGCGCAATAAAATCTATAATCGCAGGTAAAACGCAGTACACCTCAAACGCAGGTTTGCTCGAACTTCGCGAAATGATTTCCAAGTACCTAAGCGATAGATTTTCGCTTTGCTACAATCCTAAAAGCGAGATTATCGTAACGGTGGGCGCGTCCGAGGCTATCGATATGGCGCTTCGTACCTTTGTAAAACCGGGTGAAGAAGTGCTTGTTCCCGATCCGTCTTACGTTTCCTATCAGCCAAACGTATCGCTTGTGGGCGGTGTTCCCGTGCCTGTTGCAACAAGTGCAGAACACGAGTTCAGACTTACTCCCGAAGCTTTAGAGGCAGCTATTACGCCTAAAAGCAAGGCGATAATAATGCCTTATCCTAACAATCCCACAGGCGCGATTATGGAAAAGGAAGATTTGGAGAAAATTATCCCCATTATCAAAAAGCACAACCTCATCGTTATATCCGACGAGATATACGCAGAGCTTACTTACGGTGGTGGAAAACATTGCTCGATTGGCGCGTTTGAAGGAATGAAAGAACGCACAGTGCTTATTAGCGGATTTTCCAAGGCGTTTGCAATGACAGGTTGGAGAGTAGGATTTGTTTGCGCTCCAGCAGAAGTTATGAAGCAAATGTACAAGATACACCAGTACACAATTATGTGCGCGTCAACTGCATCTCAGTACGGCGCTTATACCGCGCTTAAAGGTGGGTTTGAGGATAATTTTTCAGCTGTGGAAGAAATGCGCGAAGCGTATGACACAAGAAGAAAGTTCTTGGTAAAAGAGTTTAACGCTATGGGGTTAGAATGCTTCGAGCCTAAAGGCGCTTTCTACGTATTTCCTTGTGTAAAATCATTGGGTATGACAGGAGCGGAGTTTGCGGAAAAGTTGCTATATTCTCAAAAAGTTGCAGTAGTTCCAGGCTCTGCGTTTGGAAAGAGCGGAGAGTATTTCGTAAGATGCTCTTACGCGTACAGCTTGCAAGCTTTAAAAAAAGCGTGCGATAAAATTAGAGCGTTCATTCAAACGCTTAAACAACAATAAAAAAAATATATTACCGCAATAACGGTAAGGAGTAAAATAATATAATGCCAATTAAAATTTCATTGAAGACAAAAGAAAAAGTTGAGAAGCTTTTGCAGGAAAATAACGACCTTATCTCTCAGTTTCACAAAGACGAAAAGTCGGTTGACTTTGCGCCTATTGTAGGAAAAGTAGGTAAGTTTGGTGGAAGATGCTCTTTCGAAGATCTTCGTCACGAGCCTGAGTATAGCGATATCGAAGTATTGATAGGAGAAAGAGATGCTTATAAGAACATTTCTCAGCAATGTGATACTTCTGGTAGACCTTCTGAAAAGGAACTTACGCAACTTACTCTCGAAACGTACGTGTCACTTTACGTAGAGTTCAAAATCTACAAGAACGTAGCGCGCCAAAAGAACGCTAGAGATATTAAGACTGCAAGAGAGTTTGGTGATCTTTCCGAGAACGCGGAATACCAAATAGCAAGAGAACAGCAAGGTCTTATCGAAGCTAGAATTTCCGAGCTTGAAGCTATTGTAGATAACTGTGAGATTATTGATACTAAGACTGGTTATGACATCGGAGAGCCTGGCGCTACCGTGGTTATTCAAAACCTTAAGACTAAGCAAAAGAAGGAGTTTATCTTGGTGGGAGCAACTGAAAGTGATATTAACAGTGTTCCTCAAAAGATAAGTAACGTTGCTCCTATTGGTAAAGCAGTTGTGGGTAAAAAGGCAGGAGATACTGTTCCTGTAATCATCGGCAAGAATAAAGATATGTACAAAATCATTAGCATTAAATAAAAGGAAAATACTATAATGGAAAACAAGACTAACAACATTAACGAAGTAACCGAAGAACAAGATCTTGGCGAACAGATGAGAATTAGAAGAGAGAAGCTTTCCGCATTGCAGGAGCGTGGTGACGATCCTTTTGCAAAAACTAAGTTTATTCGCGATGCATATTCTGCGGATATCATTTCTAATTTCGAACATTACGATAATAAGACCGTAGCTATTGCAGGTAGAATTATGTCTAAGCGTGTTATGGGTAAGGCAAGCTTTGCTCATATTTTGGATAGTAAGGGAAAAATCCAAATCTACGTAAAGGTGGATAATCTTGGCGTAGACGAGTATGCTGACTTTAAGAAACTCGATATTGGCGATATTGTAGGCGTTAAGGGTTTTGTATTTATGACGCATAAGGGCGAAGTTTCGGTAACTGCTACCGAGATTACGCTTTTGTCAAAATCCCTTCTTCCTCTTCCCGAAAAGTGGCACGGACTTAAGGATAACGATCTTAGATACCGTCAAAGATACGTTGATCTTATCGTAAATCCTGAAGTTAAGGAAAAGTTTATGGTAAGAGCTAAGATTATTAAGGCTATCCGTGATCTTTTGGATAGCAAGGGTTTTGTAGAGGTGGAAACCCCCATTCTTAACACTATCGTAGGCGGAGCTAACGCTAGACCTTTTATTACTCACCACAACACGCTTGACATCGATATGTATATGCGTATAGCGCCCGAACTTTACTTAAAGCGTCTTATCGTAGGAGGATTTGACAAGGTTTACGAGATTGGTAGAATGTTCAGAAACGAAGGTATGGACATTAAGCACAACCCTGAGTTTACCATGATGGAGCTTTACTCGGCGTTTGACGATTATCACGATATGATGGATATCACCGAGGAGATATTTACCGCAGCACTTACTGCAACTGGTAAGGGCAACAAGATTAGCTATCAGGGAGTAGAGATTGATCTTACCACGCCTTGGGAACGTCTTACTATGCTTCAGGCAATTAACAAATACGTAGGTATAGACTATGACAAAATGAGTGCGGAAGAAGCTAAGAAGGTAGCTGAAGAAAAGGGCGTAGAGCTTGGCGACAAGACAAGCTGGGGCGAAATCGTATACGAAACTTTCGATCAGCTTGTAGAAAGTCAGCTTATTCAGCCTGTATTCATTTGTGATTATCCTGTAGAAGTAAGCCCACTTACAAAGCGTAGCAATGAAGATCCCAGAATGACTTATAGATTTGAGTTCTTTATGTTTGCAAGAGAAATGGGTAACGCATACAGCGAGCTTAACGATCCTATCGATCAAAAGGCTAGATTTATGCGTCAGGTAGCTCTTCGTGATAAGGGTGACGATGAAGCTCAGATGATGGACGAAGATTATGTAAACGCGCTCGAGTACGGACTTGCGCCTACCGGTGGACTTGGAATTGGTATTGACCGTATGGTTATGCTTCTTACCGATTCGTCTTCTATTCGCGATGTGTTACTCTTCCCCACAATGAAGCCCATTAAAAAATAGTGCGAAGGCGCACTCCCGATATGTGTTATTTAGCCAAAATAATGCAAACGGCTTGTAATGTGTATTGATTTTATAAAGCAATACGGCAATCAAAAGATTAGCGTTCGTTCAAATTTATCTAAGTACGGACGTAAACGTAATAAAAATACGGAGAAAGAATGGACAACAAACTAACAAAACAACGTTTGGCTCATCATTTTAAGTATGATTGGTATAAATATCTGGCAATAGCGATTATTGCGGTATTTGTTTCGATATTCTTATTTGATTGGATAAACACGACAAAGGCTTGGGAAAGACTTGATATTTTTATTGTTAGCAACAAGTTTTACGACACTACGTTAAAGTCGGATATCAAGAACTTTTTAGATGAAAACGTAGAGGATAATATGATACGAGAGATAAATATAACTCATATCACACCCTCTGATCCTCAGTATCGTGATTTATACACGTCAAACGGCGGTTCTGGCTCTACGATCTTGATTTTGCCAGAGTCTGAAATGAAGCTTACAGGACATCAAGTACTCACCGCTGTAAGCAATAAATATAAAACCGAAGGCTCAATGCTTGATAACGCTGACTTTTTTGTAACAGATTATCTTTTGAAAGATAATAACCTTCTAAACAACTATTTCAATGCTGATGGAAGCGGAATTATGGACAATCTTTTTGCTTTTTCATGCGAGTCTAACCCCGATAGATATTATGACGATTATTATAAAGGAATAGAGGGAAATATATACGGCTTTAGAATAGATAATCTTGCGCGCTGTCCGTACGAGTTTTATCAGTATGACGAAGCGAATATAATGTACGAAAAGGACGAGAATGGAGAACTTGTTTTGGATGACGAAACAGGACAACCTATCCCGGTAAAAGATAGAGGATATCTTGTGGTTAACGCTCACGCAACAGCTTATACGGTAGGAAAGTACGGCACTGGAAGCGATTACGACGACCATTTTGAAACGTTCATGGTTGCAAGATTTATATTAGAAAGATATTATTACGGAAACTAGATTTAATTAGTACCAAGCGTACTAAAATAATAAACGGTAGGTAATTTATGCAGGGTAAGTTTATTACGATAGAAGGTTGCGAAGGCGTTGGAAAATCAACACAGCTTGCGCTTTTGAAGGAGTATTTCGAAAATAATGGTATAGAAGCTGTTTTTACACGTGAGCCAGGAGGAACGGATATTGCCGAAAAGATCAGAGGCATAATTTTGGATGCCAACAATAAGGCGCTCACTCCAGTTACAGAGCTTTTGCTTTATGCTGCGGCTCGCCGTCAACACACCGAAGAAAAGATAATAAAAGCCCTTAAGGAAGGAAAGGTTGTAGTTTGCGACAGATATGCCGATTCTACCGTTGCTTATCAGGGCTATGCGAGAAATCTTGATAAACAGCTTATCAACCAGCTTAACGATATTGCTATGGCAAACGTAAAGATTGATCTTACGTTATTTTTGGATCTTCCGCCTGAGCTTGGCTTTGCAAGAAAGGGTGGAGCGGATAAGAATGACAGGCTAGAAAACGAGAAGTTAGACTTTCATAAACGTGTGTACGAGGGATACCTTGCTGTTGCTCAACAAAATCAAGACAGAGTGGTAAAAATAGATTCATCTCAAAGCGTAGAGGGAGTATTTAGCCAAATTGTAGACGCTATGAAAAAAGCAGGTATTGTATAATGAAGTTTGCGTCTTTACTAAATTCTTCAACTTCGTTATCATCCCTATATGCGGATGCAAGAGCAGGAAACGTGCTTTCAGCTTATATGTTCGTGTGCGAAGATAGTGCGTTGCTTGACGAGGCTGTTGCGCTGTTTATTGCATACCGTATTGCACAAAACGGTCAATTTACCGAAAAAGTTGCCGATAGAGTAATGCGAAATGGGTATGTTGACGTAAGGCTTTTCCCAGAAGGCGACAAGGTGAAAGTAGACGATGTGGACAGGCTTGTAGCGGACGTTTATTACACGCCTGTGGAGCTTGATAAGAAGTTTTATATTATAAACAACGCGCATACTGCTAATGATGCATCTCAAAATAAATTGCTCAAAACATTGGAAGAAGCGCCGTCGTCTGCGTGCATAATACTCAAATGCGAAAAGACGACTAATATTCTTCCTACAATAAAGTCTAGATGTCAACGAGTAGAGCTAACGCCGTACTCTTACGAACAGCTCAAAGAAATCTTGCTGAGATATTATCAAGAAAACGATCAATTCAATTTTGTGCTTTCTGTGTCTGGAGGCTTTCCTGGTATTGCTATAAGCGCGATTGAGGATAAAAGCAAATATGCAATGTTTCAAATAGTGAGAGAAACGTTGCTTTATATGAAAACGAGTAAAGACCTTTTGCACTATTCAGCAAAATGGCTTGCACAAAAAACGCGTGTGAAAGAACTTTTGGATAACGTTGAAAGATTTATGACGGACTTGGTTTTTTTGGACGCAAAAGAAGGCTCACTTATTAGACTTAAAAGCAACGTAAAAGACTTACTTACGCTAAAAAGTATGGGGTATACGGGAGAAGTTGCACTCAAAATCTTACCACGTATTGCGGAAAGTAAGCAAAAATTGGAGTTTAACGCGTCCGTTATAGCAGTAATAGATAGCGCGTTATATTCCATATTGGAGGTAAAAGCAAAATGCCGAAAGTAGTTGGCGTAAAATTTAAAAAATCGTGTAGAGTCTACTATTTTGAAGCGTGTGATTTTGAATATACGGATAACGTACCCGTAATAGTCGAAACCGCAAGAGGAACGGAGATGGGTTATATTTGTATGTTGCCCACTGAAATGGACGAAGATAAAATAGTTGCGCCATTAAAGCCCGTTATAAGACTCGCTACGAAAAAAGATATAGATCAAATAGAAAAATTAGCTCAAAAACGTGATGAAGCGCTTAAAGTTTCCGCTCAAAAAATTGCTGAAAGTAAGCTTGATATGAAACTTACAGACTGTGAATATACCTTTGACGGAAGTAAGCTTATTATATACTTTACAGCGGATGGAAGAGTGGATTTTAGAGATCTTGTAAAGGATCTTGCTTCGGTTTTTCACGTACGAATAGAGCTTAGACAAATAGGTTCTAGAGATGAGTGTAAGATGCTTGGAGGTTTAGGACCTTGCGGTAGAGTATGCTGTTGTGCAAATCACATGCCCGATTATGCTCACGTTACGATAAAGATGGCAAAAAATCAGGGGCTTTCGCTTAATCCCACCAAAATCAGTGGTTTGTGTGGTCGTCTTATGTGCTGTCTTTCTTACGAAAACGAAGTATATACCGAGATAAACAAAGTTCTACCATCTGTTGGCGATTATATTAAAGCTTCGGAAGGACGAGAGGGTGTAGTTGTTGCTCTTAACCACCTAAAAGAACGTGTGCGTATCAAAATTCAGGACGGAGATAAGGTAACTTTTGCTGATGTTGACGTTAAGGATATTGGTGCTACTGATGAAAATCGCAAGGTTACTTCGTACGAAAA
This sequence comes from Clostridiales bacterium, assembly GCA_015055625.1. Classification (GTDB taxonomy): domain Bacteria; phylum Bacillota; class Clostridia; order Christensenellales; family Pumilibacteraceae; genus RUG12826. The sequence goes on from SVHU01000013.1 coordinate 50,170, forward strand.
AGAAGAAAACGTGCCCGAGATATTTGAGGAAAATATTGATTTAGAAGAGGAAAAAACGGTAGAGCAAGTTGCAAAGAAGCCAAATGATACCGAAAAGCAAAACGAGAATAAGCGCGATAAAAACCGTTTTAAGAAAAACAAGAAGAATAATCCTAATAATCAAAATAACGCAAATAATCAAAATAATAGTTCTAACGAGAAGAATAAGGATAATAAAAATAATCAGAAGCCTAATGGTGAACGTAACGACAAGAATCAACATCGTCAAAACGATAACCGCAACGGCAAAGGTGGCAATGCTCCTGAAACTAAAAATAAGCCTGACGTAAAACAAGAAGGCGGGGACGAAGCAAACGTAAATAAGGGCGACAAGCCTTTCCATAAACGTAAAAAGAAGCATTTCTACAAAAATAATAATCAGGGAGCAAAGCCTGATAACTCTTCTTCGTCAAACTGAAAAATTTACAACTAAAATGCGAAAAATCATTTACAAAACCGAGATATAGTGGTATAATGTATATGTGATTAAATATACGGTAAGGTATATTAAATAAACTATAATATAAAGGAGATCAAAACTATGGCACACGTAATTAGTGATGAATGCATTTCTTGCGGTGGATGTGAATCCGCTTGCCCTGTTGGAGCTATCTCTGCAGGTGATGACAAGTACGTTATCAATCCCGACGAATGTATTGATTGTGGCGCTTGCGCAGATCAATGCCCCGTTAGCGCTATCAAAGGCGAATAATAACGCGCAACAAAAATCCCAAGCCTATATTAAGGCTTGGGATTTTTTGTATAAAAACTCGCATACGTATTATAAAAACGATGTAAAATTATGAAAGAAAAATTAGTTATAAATAAAGGCTCTGTCCCAATCTACGGTTGATTTTGGACGGAAAGTCCACTACGAAATACTGCGTAATTTACTCAGTTACGTACCCTGCAGGTACGCGCCTTCGTAAATATACTTGTCTTTCTTGTGATTTTCTCGTCAAACGCCTTATGGCTAATCAACCATATTTTGTGACATAGCCTAAACAAAAAATTAAAGGGCGAAGACAGATATAAGACTTTTTTTTGTGCATCTAAAGGATGAAACGGTGTAAAAGTTGAACGATATTGCCACATTGTCCGGATGGCCTAGAAATGTTTTTATAAACTTGTTGTTGGATTTTGCAATAGAAAACATAGAGATAACCGAAAACTAATGCGTCATTTTTGGTGCATAAAATAACATATAATAAAAAAGCTCGCTTATAAAGGAACGTTTCCTTTAAGGCGAGCTAATTTTTTTTACGCGCTCATCATAAAATCTAACTTTGAGCAAAGTTTGTTTATTGTTTTTATATGTTCTCTATAATCTAAGCTTAGTCTGTCCACGCCACGTAGTCCAAGAAAACTTATTACTATGTGCGGACTTTGTGTGTCCTTAACGTTGATTATTACTTGCAAAGACTTTACGTAGTCTGATAAAAAGTTACCGCCCTTTGCGCCTACGTATCCCAAATTTTTCTCTTGCCCGATATTTTTTCGAGTTCCTTCAAAGATGTTAACGTCGTTTTCATATACGTTGTACGATATGATATCGTCAAATTTGTAAATGGGTACAATCTGATCTTTTATAAGAAGAATAAAGTCCTTGTGTACAGCGTCTATCAGGAGCTCTGATCTTTTGAATCCGTGAGTAAAAATTTCAAAACTGTCGGTTTTTACAAAGTCGGGATAGAGCGATATTAGAGTGGAAACGTTACTTACGCTTTTGCGAATTTTTAGCGAGTAGATAACAATCGCCACACCACCTCCAAGAACAATGGGAAGTATTAATGCAAGAGCGAGAATGTCGTTAGTTGCGCCAAGAGTGATAAAATATATTAAAAATCCTAGCGTAACACACGCTCCTGCAATCAACGTAGCCCCACCTATTAAAAATAAGTAAAAATACAACGGTTTTTTCATTTATACCTCAAAAAGTATGAATTATTTAGTTTTTTTGTAAATTTTAAGACCAAACGCGGGGATAACAACCTCGCCTTTTTCGTTTTCGCCCGTTTCGAGGTTGAGCATTTCTCCACCAATATCGATGATTTTCTTGTCGCTGTTATAGTTTTCTATAAAAATATACTTAGCATTTTCGTCTTCTCTGCTATGCGCTGTAACGCCTTCGGGAAGTTTTTTAACATTGCCCTCAATCTTAAGATCTTTCAAGATAGTAGCAATAACGCTGTCTTCAAGTTCACCTGTGCCTCTTGCGCCAACGTAGTAAGCAGTACCTTTTTGGTAAGCATTCTTGACGATAGCGGGTTCGTCTGCGTAGAAATCGTCTTGATAAGTTCCTATAACTTTAGCGGTAGGCTCAACGTTAAGACGCTCGCAGTAATCAACTACTTTATATTCCTTGTTTTTACATCTAACATAATTGCACTCGCCGGGATACAACGTGTCAATCTCTTCCGCCCAAACCCCGAATACCTTTTTAAGGTTGTTTGCAGGGAATCCGCCAAGATAGCATAAATCGTTCTCATTAACCATAGCAAGAGCGTAAGTTCCTACAAACGTTCCGCCGTTCTTAACGTAGTTTTCAATGTTTGCAATAGTTTTTTCGGTGGTGGAGTAAAGCATGGGAGCAACTACGAGTGAGTACGAAGAAAGGTCAGCTTCGGCATTAATAACGTCTACGTCAATACCTCTCTTCCACAACTGATTATACCAAGTGTAGCAAGCTTGCATGTATTTCTTGTCTTTAAGCTGAAAGCCCTGAGCAACCTTTAATGCGTTGTCGTTATCTACGTCATAGATAAGTGCAACCTTTACAGCTGGCATTGTTCCAAGAACTTCGTTGATTTTTTCCAAGCAAATTCCAAGCTCGGTAACGTCACGAAATACTCTTGTGTTTTCGTGTCCAACGTGATCTACAACCGCGCCGTGGAACTTCTCGTTACTGCCTCTGGACTTACGCCACTGGAAATACTGCACCGAATCGCTTCCGTGAGCAACAGCTTGTATGGAAGAAAGCTTGTGCATTCCGGGACGCTTAAGTTTGTTGTACTCTTGCCAGTTTGTGTTGGACGGCGTGCTTTCCATAAGTAGGAACGGTTTTTGTTTCATTGTCCTAAAGAAATCATGCCAAAAAGCAATTTCGGGAGCAAGTGATAAATGCTCGGGTTTATGCCATGAGGGGTAACTATCCCAAGATACCGCGTCAATCTCGTTTGCAATCTTAGTGTAATTGATGTATTGATGAGGCATCATATTGATTGTGGTGGGAAGGTCGGAGTATTCTCTTATACCGGCAATTTCGTTAGCAATAAAGCTTTGAGTTTGATCGGATACAAATCTCTTCCAGTCAAGCTCGAGCGATGCATAGCTGTCGCCGTGAGGAAGGGGAGGCGCAACCTGAGAGAAGTCGTCGAAACGGTGGCTCCAGAATGTTGTCCACCACTGAAAATTAAGCTTGTCTATATCGCCCTCGTACTTTTTTTCGAGCCACTTAGTAAATGCTTCTCTGCAAAGTGGGCAAAAACAATCTCCGCCGTATTCGTTGGATACGTGCCAACCGATAACCGCAGGATGTTTGCCGTAACGTTTAGCCAAAATGGAGTTCATTTCATACACCTTTTTGCGATAGTAAGGCGAAGTTAAACAATGGTTGTGTCGTCTACCGAACTCATTTCTCTGACCGTTAGACTTAACGCGTAAAACTTCGGGATATTTTTCCGCCATCCATCTGGGCCTAGCGCCAGAAGGCGTAGCAAGCAAAACTCTTCCGCCAGCCTGATAGATTTTATCCAAAATTTCGTCCATAAACGAGAAATCGTATTCGTTTTCTTTAGGTTCTAAAACTGACCAAGAAAAGATGCCCACACTCATTTCATTACAGTGTGATAACTTCATAAGACGCATATCTTCGTCCCATATTTCCTTAGTATCTATCCATTGCTCGGGGTTGTAATCTCCGCCGTGTAAAAAGTGTTTAAAACTTTCATTAAAATATTTCTTCATAAACTTCTCCCTTAAAGGTTTTTATTTGTTGTTTACTAGTATAACATAACTTTACTCTTTTTTCAATAGTAAATCAAAAATTAATTTGATAAATTTTACCTTTTTAAGACATAATAATTTTATGAAAAAATCGCAAACGAAAAACGGAGTAATTATCCTTATTTTTTTATCGGTGTTAGCAAAAATAATCGGTGTTTTTTACCGAGTTCCACTTTTTGCTGTGCTTGGTGCTCAAGGAATGGGGATATATCAGCTGGTTTTCCCTCTTTACGCGTTAGCTATTGCTCTAGCAAGTGGAGGAGCTCCTGTTGCCGTAGCTAGGTTTACATCATTGTGTTTATGTGAAAACAACGATGAAAAAATAGAAAAAACTACCGATACTGCTTTGGTTTTGTTCGGTAGCGTAGGATTTGTACTTTGTGTTGGCTTGTGTGTGTTTGCGCGATACGTATCCGAGTTTTTAGGTAATTTTGATGCAAAACTGCCACTAATTGCGCTATCACCGTCAGTGTTTTTAAGCACTGTTATTGCTGTTTTAAGAGGGCATTGTCAAGGCGTTGGAAAAACTAAAAGCGTGGGAGTAAGCTTTGTGAGCGAACAATTTTTAAAACTATCAGGTATAGGGTTTGCGCTAACTTTTTCAAAAATAGATACAGTACTTGCTGTCGTAGGAGCAATGCTTGGAATAACGCTCGGCGAGTTTATTACGGCGCTGTTTTTAACGATAGGATATTTCAAAAATAAACGTTTTAGTTTTTCGTTTGACAAGACAATAATAAAAGGGTTAGTTTTGTGTGGCTTGTCGGTAAGTGTAGGATTGCTGATTGTGCCGTTAGGTAATTTTTTTGAGGGAGCGATAGTAGTTACAAAACTAACTGAGGTAATGCAAAAGACTGATGCAACAGCGTTGTATGGACTGTTGGGAGGAGTGGTCAATCCTATTATTTCAATGCCTGCAGTTGTAACTTCTTCATTTTGCTCTTGGTTTTTACCTCGTCTTTGCGCTACTACAAAAAAAGAGCGACGGGTAAAGTTTGGTGCGTACGCAAAGTTACCTTTTGTATTTTCGCTAGTTGCTTCGTTTTCAGTTTTGATATTTGCAAAGGAAATTCTTAGCTTGCTTTACCCTCTAGAAGGAGATCAGTTACAAGTAAGTGTAAACTTGCTTATTATAGGTTCGCCAATAGTATTTGTATCTTGTGCTCTATCTTTAGTAACCGTGTATCTGCAAAGCGAAAATAAATCTCATATACCATCAGTGAACTTGCTGATTGCAACACTAATAAAGCTTGCTGTTTTGCCCTTAGCCGTGCAATCGTTTTCTGTGTACGGAGTTCAGGTTTGTTCGGTGGCTTTGTATTTGATCGCGTTTGTACTGGGCAGTATTCAGTCTATTGCAAGAGGTTTTGGTTTTTCAGTAAAAACGCTTTCTTTTATTTTGTTTTTGGGCGTGTCGTTCTTGTTAGTAACAGGAGGAATACATGCGTTATTTCCTTCGCTTTTAGGATGTATTGTAGCTTTTGTAATAGGTGTTAGTGTATCGGGGATAATATTTATTAAGCTAGCAAACATTAGAGTGTGTAGAGGAAAGTCTAAAAAAATTGCAAAATAAGAGGTGTAAACGTATGCTATTTTTAAGTAATTAGCGCCAATTTGTTGATTTTTTTGTTTATTTAGTATATAATATATGCTACAATATCAAAAAGAGGCAAAAGAAAATATGTTAGATCTCAAATTTGTTGTAGAAAACCCTGAACTTGTAAAGCAGGCAATGAGCACTAGAAGTGGTTCTTACGACGTAGACGCCGTACTTAACCTTGACAAAAAACGTAAAGAAATTATTTACGAAGTAGAAAGTCTTAAGGCTGAAAAGAATAAGATTTCGCAAAAGGTTGCAGAATTAAAAAAAGCTAAGCTTCCCGCTGACGATATTATCGCGCAGATTAAAGTCAATAATGACCGTATCAAAGAGCTTGATACTTTGCGTGGCGAAGTGGAAGCGGATCTTAAGATGGCTCTTCTTTCTATTCCGAACATTCCTCACTCTTCTGTTCCAGTTGGCGCTGATGATAGCGAAAATGTGGAACTTAGAAAGGTAGGAACGCCTAGAGTATTTGATTTCGAGCCCAAGGCACATTGGGATATTGGTAGCAACCTCGGTATTTTAGATCCTGAAACTGCAACCAAGATCACTGGTGCAAGATTTCACGTTTATCGTGGACTTGGCGCAAGACTCGAACGCGCTATTATAAACTTTATGCTTGACACTCATACAGAAAACGGATATACCGAAATTCTTCCTCCCTTTATGGTAAACAGAGCAAGTATGACAGGTACTGGTCAGCTTCCTAAGTTCGAAGAAGACGCTTATGCTGTAAAGAACACCGATTGCTTCCTTGTTCCTACCGCAGAAGTTCCCGTTACTAATATGCTCCGTGACGACGTAGTTAGCGAGGATAACCTTCCTCAGTACTATTGTGCTTACACCGCTTGCTTTAGAGGTGAAGCAGGTAGCGCTGGAAGAGATACAAGAGGTCTTATCCGTCAACATCAGTTCAATAAGGTAGAACTCGTTAAGTTCTCTATGCCCGAAAAGAGCTTTGACGAGCTCGAAACTCTTACCGCAGAAGCTGAGCTTATTCTTAAAAAATTGGGAATACCTTATAGAGTTGTTTGCTTGTGTACGGGCGATACGGGCTTCTCGTCTTGCAAGACTTACGATATCGAAGTTTGGATGCCTTCGTACAATAGATACGTAGAAATATCCTCTTGCTCTAACTTTGTAGATTATCAGGCAAGAAGAATGAATATTAAGTATAGAACGAAAGACGGAAAGAGCGGATTTGTACACACTTTGAACGGATCGGGACTTGCAGTAGGCAGAACAACCGCCGCAATCTTGGAGAATTTCCAAAACGCAGACGGCACCGTAACAATCCCCGAAGCTCTTGTTCCTTATATGGGTACAGACATTATTAAGTAATAAAAAGTCAAAAACGTAATCGTATTTTTTAGACAAAGGAGTAATTATGCTTTTCGAAAAATTGCTTGACGGCATAACTACAATAATCGAATATACGGCAAGAATTATACTGTTTTTGCTAAAGGCGTTGGGATTGTGGATTCCCGCAGTGTATTCGTTGTTGTTTGTTTTGCTATGCGCAATTTTCAAAGTTGATTTCTCCGAAGTTTTGGCAATTTATCTTGTAGGGCTTTCGGTTTCGTTTATCTTTGCTTTTTATATTATGTTTTTACGCGTTATGAAACGTAAAAAACGTAGATATATGGAAAGACAGGAAAAGCGAGCGCAAGGCAGACGCCGTAAAAATACGGATATTAGCGGTGAAGATAAGGAACAAACTCAGGAAAACGTAGCGGAAACACAGGTTCAAAATCAAAATACAGTAGCGTTAAACGAAGTAGAGCAAACTCCAATCGTTCAACCTCAACCTGTTCAGCCTATTCAAAGTAGTCCTTATCAAACGTACTACAATCCTGCGAGTCCAGCAAGAGATAGTTCGTCTATGAGAATGGAAGGATACGTTCCTCCACAAATGAATGCGGTGCCACCCCAGTATGTTTCCCCTCAATCATCAGAGCCTATAATGACATCGTCTAAGCCCAAAATTTTTAGAACGCGCATGGATCCAAATCTTCTAATATACGAGTATTCGGATAGATTGGTGTTCTACAAAAAGACGCTTAATGGTTTAGAACACGTAAAAACGGAGAGAAAAGACCCATTAAGATAAGCTATAAAACGATTTTTGACGTCAAATTATTACAAAATAACGCAAGTATATTGTGGTATAATGCACTCTACTAAGTTTTAGTAGGGTGTTTTTTATGACGGAAAATCAACGAATACAAAGTTTAGCTGAAAATATATTTGTGTTTTTAAGCATTACGATTCTTTCTTTTGGAAAGATAAATTTACTTTCTCCTTTTCATTACGCTTTTTTTTATACTAGCTTTCTTGTTGGGAAATCGGGAATAGTGGGAATTGTTTCGTTAATGCTTACAGCATTTTATGACGGAATAAGTTTTAGGGAATTGATATTTACTAGCGCATCGCTTTTACCCTTTGTTTTTGAGTTTGTTTTTACTAAAACGTCAAAAAAAGAAATTCCCTATTTTTTGAAAATTATTTTTTGTTGTCTTCACTTTTTTATTAACGCGTTAAGCGTGATAGCTTCGATCTATCTTATAAATCTTACTGTAAACGCAATTGTAACGCTATGTTTTACGTTCGTGTTTAAACTTAGCTATTCGCTTTTAAAAGACGGAGTAAAAACGCATATAACGGACACAACGCTAGGTTGTATGGCGTTTGTTTTTATTGCATACGGAGCGGGTTTTTCAGGAATAATAATTTTTTCAACGCCGTTGCTTGTGCTTGTTGCAGGCTTTGTTATATTGTTTCTAACTTGCGTCTTGGGCAAAGAGTACGGTATAATCGGGGCAATATCTCTGGGAATTGGCTATGCGGTGTGTTATTATGACGTAACGTTTATTGCAACATTTGGTTTTTGCGCATTGTGTTGTGTTCCCTTTTCCTCTTCAAAGCGAATTTTTCCGTTTTTGTCCGCGCTTATGGGACTTACACTATTTGAGCTGTATTTTGAAGTTGAATACATATTTTTGCCCAAGCATTTGATATTTTTTACGTTAGGGGGTCTTGCGTTTTTGATTTTGCCGGCCTCTCTTATTTCAAGCGTGAGGTTGCATAAAAGTGCGCAAAGTGGAGGGCTTGCTCTTAGATATTTAATAAATAAAAATAGAGCGGATACAGCAATGCAAATATGTAGGCTTAGAGAAATATTTTTGCAGATGTCTGCCTCTCTCTCCTTTTTGAAAGGTGATACCGAAAAAGTATCGTTAAAACTTGCGCAAAAGATAGAAGAAGACGTGTGTAAAAAATGCGATAATTACCGAAAGTGCGGAAAAAAGGAGCTGGGTAATGCGTTACTCACACTTTCACGTCTTACGCTAATAAAAAACAAAGCTACAATATCGTCGCTTCCGCCACTATTAGAAAACGAGTGTACACACCTTGCTTCTCTTGTTGGGTGTGCGTATAACAACTCTCTTGCAATACGGAAGGACGTTGCTAGAATTGCAACGCAAAATCAAGTAAAATCCACGCTTTCACAATCCTTGTCCGATATTTGTGATATATTATATGCTCAAGAAAAAAATATAGGTGCGCCGTTAGGTTTTGATTATGATCGGGAGGAGAAAATTAAGGAAGAGCTTGCGCTTTGTGGGGTTGTTTGTAGACAAGTATTTTTGTCGTTATGTAACGATTTTGAGGCAACGTTACTAATAAAACGCGACACGTTTGATAAAAACAACGTAGAACGAGCGGTTAGCGGAGCTCTTAAAATAAAGAGCGAAATAACAAAGGTAGACGATAGTGTTATAAAGGGCTGGAGCATAGTTTGTCTAAAGGAAAAGCCTGTATTTTCGCTCATAGTGTCAGTTGCTTCGCGACCTAAAAGCGGAGAGCAAAGCGGAGATACACATTCGTTTACCGCTCTGACGGATGGTTGTGTTATGGTGGCTCTTTGCGACGGTATGGGTAGTGGCGAAAGGGCAGGAAAAGTGTCAGAGAATGCAATATCGCTAATCGAGGATTTTTATAAGGCAGGCTTTGATCACGACGTTACGTTAAAGAGTGTAAATTCATTTTTACGTATAGACTATGACGAGAGTTTTTCGGCACTTGATGCAATGGTATTTGATCGAAAGACTGGGTGGGTGGATATTGTAAAACTTGCCTCTCCGCCCACCTACTTAAAAAAGTCGTCAAAAACCATAAGAATAGATGCTTCCTCACTACCGCTTGGAATAGTAAACGAGGTAAAACCCTCCGTTACGCGACGCGAAACTGAGGATGGAGATTGTTTTATTTTTGTTACAGACGGAGTGTACGACTGCTTTGAGGGTGATACTTTGTCTTCGTTTATAAATAATTCGAGTGGGAAAAATCCATCGTTGCTAGCTTCCGCAGTGCTTGAAGAGGGGCTAAAAAGAGTAAAAAAACCGTTAGATGATATGACAGTACTGGTTTGTAAGGTAATAATTGACGTTTGATGAGATAAAATTTCTACCATTTGCCTAAAATCGTTGACATATTTTAAATTTGCATATATAATATATATAAGTTTTGAAAAATCAAAATCAAGGACGGAATAGAAAATGGACGAGAAGCAAACAACCGATATGGCAGTTGAAGAAGTTAAGACCGTAGAGCTTAGCGAAGAAGTTAAGAGAGCAAGAGCTGAAGAAGAAGCAAAGGCAGAAGAAAGACTTCGTAAGTTCCGTGAAGAAGAAGAAAGACAGGCTGCAAAAGAAGCCGCTATCGCTGCTAAGGAAGCTGAGAAGATTAAGAGAATTAAAGAGAAGCAAGCTCGTGATATGGAAAAGCACTACGAGAGAAAGGCTAAGCTTGATGCTTGGAAGTCTGCTCGTGATGCTAAGCGTATTGCTAGAGACCTTGAAGATAAGAGAAGAGATGCGGAAAAGAGAGAGGCTGCAAGAGTTTACTATACTCCTGCTCAGCTTGTTAATTTGCTTGCAAACCGTAACCCAGTGCTTTTGAGTACCGTTAATAACTGTACGGCACAGGTTAGAGATGACGAGCAATTTTAGAGCACGAAAAACCGAGGGATAACGGAACACCTGTTGTCCCTTTTGTTATAGGTGCAATTTATATCGCGCCTAGATATAGTTGTAAAGTACGATAAGGAGAAAATGTATGTATTATATTGGAGTAGACATCGGCGGAACAGGAATTAAGACGGGTATTGTAAAAGACGATTATACCCTTATTGACAAGAGCAGTATTCCAACTGACAAGAGCTTTGATTATAAAATCATTGTAAACGATATTGCAAAGCAAATTGACGATCTTATTGCAAAGAATGGAATCAGCAAGGACGAAGTTGGCGCTATCGGAATCGGTTGCCCGGGCGCAATCAACAGCGAAAAAGGTATTGTGGACTACGCAAACAATTTGTATTGGGAAGAAGTTCCACTTGCCCCCGCTCTTGCCGAAGTTACTGGAAAGACAGTAAAGATAAGCAACGACGCAAACGTTGCAGCGCTTGGCGAAACTAAGTGCGGAGCAGGAAAGAAGTATCATGATACCGTGCTTATAACGCTTGGCACTGGTGTTGGTGGTGGTGTAGTAATCGAGAACAAGCTTTTCGAGGGCTTCGAGTCTAAGGGTACAGAGCTTGGACACGTTGTAATCGTTCGTAACGGCGAGCAGTGCAGTTGCGGAAGAAAGGGATGCTTAGAAGCATACGCAAGCGCAACAGCTCTTATCCGCGATACAAAGCGCGCTATGGAAAAGGATAAAAATTCGCTTATGTGGAAGTTCTCTCCCTCTCTTGATAAGGTGGACGGAAGAACTTCGTTTGAGTGCGCAAAGCAGGGTGATGCAACAGCTCAAAAGGTTGTAGACGAGTATATCGAATATCTTGGCGAGGGTATATCTAACTTTGTTAATATTTTCCGTCCTCAGGCAATTTTGCTTGGCGGTGGAGTGTGCGCTCAGGGCGAGTACCTCACAAAGCCCCTTAAGAAGTTTGTGCATGAAAATACGTACGGCGGAAAGAATATTCCCGAGCCCGAAATTTTAATTGCAACACTTGGTAACAACGCAGGTATTATCGGCGCAGCTTCGTTGGTTATCCCCGACTAATAGCGTAAGATAATCAAAATTGAATAATCATAAAGTTCGGAGTAAGATGTTTATTCCGAACTTTTTTCATAAACCACTTTTTTCTATAATATATATAAGGAAAAGGAGAAGAGTGTTTATGGAAAGTAACGAGAATATTATTATAAAGGCTTTTATCACAAAATGCACCGCACACGTAAAGTATAAATATTACGCTAAAAAGGCTAACGAAGAAGGCTTTATCGCTGTGTGTGAAAAACTAGAAGAGATTGCTCAAAACGAGTTGTATCACGCGTTTGCGCTACTTAAAAGACTGGGGTTTGACGAAAGTAGCGAAGTTAATTTAACCGACGTAGTAGAAGGCGAAAAACAAGATATAGAAAGGTATAGAAAGCTTATATCGGAAAACTATAACGTAGCAGATATTTTAGAGCCGATTATTGATATTGATCTTTTCCACCTGAAAACAGCCGAACAACTTTTGACAGAAATGAAAAGTGAGAACGCGTATAAGATTAAAAAATGCGCGCTATGTGGACAAATAGACAAGAGTGGAAACGTTCTAAAGCCGTGTCCAAAATGTGGATATAACAAGTAGTTATAAAGTTGTTTGTAGGCGCAACGAAAGCGCCTACTTTTTATTTATCGTAAGCGTTTTATACTATAAATATTTATAATAGCAAAATTTGTCGAACACAGTAGTAATTGTTTGACAAAACAAATGGTATAAGGTAAAATAATAGAGGTATAAAAATTTCTGATAACATAAAAGGAGATATAGAGTTTTTATGTACGAGGTTTTTCTTTCTATTTTGTCTTTGCTAGCAGGTATAGGCGTATTTATTGCAGGTATGAACCTTATGGGTGACGGCCTGGAAAAGAGCGCCGGAAACCGAATGAAAAGGATATTCAAAAAGGTTAGTAACAATCCTTTCATTAACGTAGGAGCGGGCGCGGTAGTAACCGGAATTATTCAGTCCTCCGCAGCTACCACAGTTATGTCAATAGGTTTTGTTAACGCAGGCGTAATGACTTTGCTTCAAGCGACCTATATTATAATGGGTGCAAATATCGGTACAACCGTTACCGGTCTTATAGCATCGTTATCGTCGTTAGATATTGCAGCGTACATATCGGCGTTTGCGTTTATCGGCGCGATGTTGATGTTTATTAAAAAGGAAGGAATTAAGAGAATTGGTCAAATTCTTTGCGGTCTTGGACTTGTGTTTATAGGTCTTGGCGTAATGAGTGGCGCATTTAAGAATGATTTAATGAAAGATGCGTTCAAAAACATCTTCCTTTCCATTGATTTCCCACTTTTGTTAGTTGTTGCAGGTGCAGTAGTTACGGCGCTTATTCAAAGTTCGTCCACCTCTACCAGCTTGCTCATAATCTTAGTTGCTTCGGGCTCTATGAATTTAGGCACAGCGCTTTATATAGTGCTCGGCGCAAATATCGGTACGTGTATCACCGCGTTTATCGCATCTAGCGGAACTAGCGCTAATGCAAAACGTACTGCAATTATTCACTTATTGTTTAACTTGCTTGGTGGATGTATATTCTTTATCGTGCTTTGCTTCCTTGAAACGCAAATTTGTGCTCTTTTGAAATCTATGATCTCAGATCCGGGAATGCAACTTGCTTGGTTCCACGTTATCTTTAACGTTACCACAACCCTTATCTTATTGCCTTTTGCAAAGCTTTTGACAAAGATTGCGTGCAAGATTATCAGAGATAAGAAAAAGGCGGAAGAAATGCTTACAAACAAGTTTATCGACGACCGTCTTATCAAAACGCCACCTATCGCAGTTCAGCAAACCAAGCGCGAGGTTGAGTATATGGCGTCGCTTGCAAAAGCTAACTTGGCTCTTTCTTTTAATAGTTTGATTGCAAAGAATTTGGATAAAGCGGAAGAGATTGACAAGAACGAGGATATACTTGACTTTACAAACACTTCGCTTACTCACTACCTGATAAAGCTAGGCCCCGTAGTGTCCGGAAACGACGAAACGCTAATTGGTTCTTACTTCCACGTAGTAAACGATATCGAGCGTATTGGCGACCATGCCGAAAACTTCCTTGATATTAACAAGAAGATGAATGAAGAGAATTTGGAGTTCTCGGAAAAGGCTAAGCAAGATCTTGTTATGATGTACTCCAAAATTGAGAAAATGTTCGAAATTGCAATGAACGTATTCGGCAAAACGGACAAAGATCATCTTTATCAGATTGCTGAACTTGAAGACGAAGTTGATAACTTGAAGGATCAGCTCTCTGCAGGACACGTTAGCAGAATGGCTAAGGGCGACTGCTCGGTAGAGCTTGGCGCGTACTTCTATTCGCTTGTATCGGGACTTGAGCGTGTTGCCGATCACCTTGTAAACGTTGCGTACAGTATCGTTAACCCGATTGGTACGGTAGTTAAGGTAGAAGAAAAATAAAACCGAATTATAAGTATTGCGTTCTGAATTTTTTAGAGCGCAATATTTTTAATTTAAGCCAATTTTATAAAAAACGATTGCATTGTAAAAGCCAATGTAGTATAATATCTAAAGAGAAAAAACTAGGAGATTTATTATGATATACGTACTTGGAAGTATAAATATGGATATGGTAGCAGTAACGCCTTATATGCCTAAAAACGGCGAAACGCTTACTGCTAATAAGTATTACACAAACCCTGGTGGAAAGGGAGCAAATCAGGCTTCCGCTATTGCAAAGCTGGGCGGAAAGGTTAAGATGATAGGAAAAGTAGGCGCGGACGCTTACGGTCCTGTAATGAAAGATAACCTTGCTTCGTACGGCGTGGACGTAGAAGACGTAACTGTTGCAAAGGACACAAACAGCGGTATTGCTATTATTATAGTAGTGGACGGCGATAACCGCATAATTTTAGATCCCGGCGCTAACTTTAAGGTTACTAAAGAGGACGTAGACAAAGGACTTGCAAAGGCAAAAAGCGGAGATATTCTTATTATGCAGTTGGAAATTCCTATGGATATCGTAACGTATGCTGCAGACGTTGCAAAAAATAAGGGTATGACGGTTATCTTAAACCCTGCCCCTGCCGTAAAGCTTGGACAAGATTTATTGTGCAACGTGGATATTATTACGCCCAACGAAACCGAAACCGAGATTTTGACAGGAATTTCGCCTGATAGCGAAGTGGAACTTGCTCTTGCTGTAAAAGAATACTACAAGTACGGTATTAAAAACGTTGTAATAACAATGGGATCAAGAGGCGCAATCGTAACGTATGGCAACAATATTGTTCCGATAGAAGCAAGAAAGGTAAAAGCAGTGGATACCACAAGCGCTGGTGATACGTACGTGGGCGCAATCGCGGTAAAACTCGATGCCGGTGTGGATATCGTTACCGCTTGTAAGTTTGCTTCCGTTGCCTCGTCTGTTACCGTAACGCGCGCAGGCGCAGCTCAGAGTATTCCAACTTTAGACGAAGTTGAGGAAATTATGGTAAAAGAGGGTAGAATTTAGTTTTCTGCAATTCTTGCAGTTTAGAAAAATAGAAAAAAGGTATTGACAGTTTTTTATAGCTGTGTTATAATATACATACCAAAAAAATTAAAAATGGAGAAAATTATGAACATTTTAGACGAACTTAACGAAATTGTAAAAGATTACAGAGACGGGGTTACCCTCACCGAAGATTCCGTATTCGCTCAGCTTGGATTCGACTCTTTGGACAGAGTAGAGCTTATTATGGCTGTTGAAGAAAAGTTTGATATTACTTTCCCCGATGACATTCAGATCGAAACGGTAAAAGAGCTTATCGACAAAATCAACGAGCTTAAGGCGTAATGGAAATTTTACAAGAGCTTAACGGCATGGCTGATAGTGGCTATGCCGTTTTTCATAGCAAGATTGCAAACACAAAAAAACGCATTTTGGGCGTACGTATGCCACTTTTGAGGAAATTTTCCAACAAAATCAGCTACGAAGATGTAAAAAACGAGAGCGTTGACGTTTATGAAATTGTAATGCTAC
The DNA here is from genome assembly GCA_015055625.1 of Clostridiales bacterium. Taxonomy (GTDB): domain Bacteria; phylum Bacillota; class Clostridia; order Christensenellales; family Pumilibacteraceae; genus RUG12826. The sequence continues at coordinate 65,870 of SVHU01000013.1, forward strand.
AAGGTCTTACTATGGCAAAGCTATCTTATGAAAGACTGAAAGAGCTTATTCCGCGCGTTGTCAAAACTTTTGATAGCTGGGCGTTTGTGGATTGCGTAGTTCCGTCGTGCAAAAGCCTAAAAAAGAATGTGGATATTGCCATAGACGAATTGTTTGAACTTTGCAATACCACCGAGTTTTTTAAGCGTTTTTACATAGTGTTCGTTATGGATTTTTGTCCGCAAAATAAGCTTGCTATGGAGAAAATTTTAAAGATAAAAACGGGCGAGTATTACGTGGATATGGCTATTGCCTGGTATATATCCGTATTATTTACGCTGGATTTTGAGCTTGGGCTAAAGTATATGCAAAACTTTTCGCAAACCATTAAAAAAATGGCAATAAGAAAGGGTTTGGATAGCTTTAGGCTAACTAAAGAGCAAAAATCTTGCCTTAGATCGATTAAAATCTAAAATTTTTTGCAAAATCTAGTGCTTTTTTATTGCGAAGAACACAAATATTTGATATACTATAATAAATTATGGACGAACCTTCACCTAATCCTTTACGAAGAAAGGAACATAATACGTGTTTATGCCGTGCCTTAGGGTATGGCAATTTTGTGTTTGTCTAAATATTACACATTTAAGGAGATAAATTTTACATCATGGGACCTGGCGACATAGGAGTACTGGTTGCTTTATTAATTATGGTAGTGCTTTCAGGAATGTTTTCCGCATCCGAAACTGCATTTTCCACAGCTCAAAAGGCGCGTTTGCAAGCAATGGCTGACGACGGACAAAAGAGAGCGGGAAAAGTATTGAAGTTTTTGGATAAATACGAAAGAATACTTTCTACAATTCTTATCGGAAACAACATCGTAAATATCACTGGAGCAACACTTGGAACAATACTTTTTGCATCGCTTATCGTAAATACAGATATAGCTAATACTGTTTCTACAATAGTTATTACCGTTGTAGTACTTATTTTTGGCGAAATCACACCCAAAACAATTGCGAAAGAGCGCCCCGAAAAGGCAGCAATGGGGTTTTATCCTTTCATTATCGCATGCTATTACGTGTTATATCCATTCAACATCATTTTCTCGGGCTGGAAAAAGCTTATGAGCAAGATATTCAAGTTCAAAAAGGAAGCGTCCTATACCGAAGAAGAGCTTATTAACATCGTAGAAAATGCTGAAAACGAGGGCGAAATCGAAGCGCACGAGTCCGAACTTATTCGTTCTGCAATTGAGTTTGAAGACAGCGAAGTTATTGATATTATGATTCCTCGTGTTAACGTTATTTCTGTGGATATTGAAGATAGCGTAGAGGAAATTTATAACAAGTACATAGAAAGCGGATATTCGCGTTTGCCCGTGTACAAGGATACGATAGATAATATCGTGGGTATTATCCACGAAAAAGACTTCTATAAGTTTATGCACGACGGCGAAACGGATATCAGCAAAATCATTCAAAAAACGCTTTGCGTGCCGTCCAGTATGAAGATATCTTCCGTACTTCGCGAAATTCAGCACAACAAAGTGCATCTTGCAATCGTAGTTGACGAGTTTGGTGGAACAATGGGTATTGTAACGCTCGAAGACGTTCTGGAAGAGCTTGTTGGTGAGATTTACGACGAGCACGACGCAGTAGAAGAGCTTTGCAAAAAGATATCCGATAACGAATACGTTGTTGCAGGAGAGCAAAATCTAGAAGAGTTTTTGGAAACGGTGGACATTACGCTTAATGAAAACGACGAAGAAGAACGTATCGATTCTACTACGGTTGGCGGATTTGTTACCGAGCAAATGGATAAAATTCCTACCGTTGGCGAGCAGTTTACCTTCAAAAACCTCGATATCGAAATAACCGACGCTTCCGAAACCCGTGTAAACGAAGTAAAAATCACAGTAAACGAGCCTGTTGAGGAAGAAGAGTAAAAAATCTTTAACAAACAAAAAATCGACGGATAAAAAAGTTCGTCGATTTTTTTATATATTACTGTTTAATAAATTCGATTATATTTTTCTTTTTGCTTTCAGGAAGCCCTTCAATTAGCGCTTTGAGCTCGTTGTTTATCTCATAGTCGTTTATATCCGAGCTAAAGAATCGCTCTACCGGAAATTCGCAAACTTCTAAAATCTGTAAAAGTTTTGCAACTGTAAGAACAATTCGTCCGCTTTCAAGCTGAGCTACGTATTGCGCGTTCATCCCAATTCTTAAACTAACTTCTCTTGCGGATAGTCCTGCATTTGTTCTTACAAAGCCTATTCTGCTTAAAACATCTTTAATTTCCATACAAACTCCATAATATTAATCCTATATAAATATTATAATCTAATAATTATAAAGTGAAGCGTGCGGATAGATATAAAATTTTGTAAAATTTGCCGAAAATGAGTTCTCAAAGATACAAATAAATGGTATAATGATTACTGAGAGTATTCATTATACCGTTTTTAAGGAGTTTTTTATGTGTGAGAAGCATAAATCGTGCGCTATTATAGGACATAGAAAGATTGAAATAACCGAAGATTTGAAAAGTAGAATTTTTGATACTGTTTGCGGTTTGGTTGAAAATAAAGGAGTAAAAAGGTTTTTGTTTGGAAGCAAAAGCGATTTTAATACGTTATGCTACGAAATTATATTGTGCGCAAAATCACGTTACAGTTTTATAGAAAGCGTAGTGTACACGTGTAAAAACGAGGCTTTTATTGATAATGCAAGCAAAGAGGAAATTGAAATAGCATACAAAACGGTTGGTGTTAAGGATAGAATTTTATCGTTTGACAAAGAGGTTGAGTTTCGCGATAAGTATGTGTCGGGAAAATCAGCGTACATTCAACGAAATTATGCAATGATAGATGATAGCGACTACTGTCTATTCTATTATAATAGCAACTATCACCCTCAAAACAGCACCGGCAAAACAACAAACAGCGGAACAGCCCTATCCTATCAACACGCCTTAAAGAATAGTAAAATTATAATAAACGTTTGTGATGAGTAATTATAGTTTAATGGAGTTTTTGCAGAGCACGAGCAAAGCGAGTATAACCACAGTTGCTTTGCAACGATGGTATAGTATGATATAGTAAAAACGCTATTAAATGTAGTGTTTTACTATGGAGCTACTACGGAGCAAACTTGTTTGCGGAGCACGAGCGAAGCGAGTATAACCACAGTTGGTTTGAAACAAAGGTATAGTATGATATAGTAAAAACGCTATTAAATGTAGTTATTTATAAGGAGCTGCTACGGAGCAAACTTGTTTGCGGAGCACGAGCGAAGCGAGTATAACCACAGTTGCTTGGCTATAAATGTATAGTATGATATAGTAAAAACGCTATTAAATGTA
>SVHU01000041.1 GCA_015055625.1 Clostridiales bacterium
AGGACACTTTTCCCGTATCGGTCAAGTTTCCTGTTCCGTAAGCAACTACGGTCAGATTATAAGAGGTCGTTTTCGCAGGGCTTTCTGTCGCATTACTCGATCTCTTGGCTGTAGACTTGCCGTCACCTTCTGCTTGAACCTTAAAAGTCCAACCGTCTTGCGGATTATATTCCGAGAAGTCATACCAATCGTCCGTCACCGTTGCCTTTTTAACTTGCCCATTGAAATCATACAGCGTAACATCATAGGAAGAAGCTCCATCTACTGCTGTCCAGGTTGCCGTCGAGCCGTTCCATTTCAAATTATACGGTGCTTCAAACTGATCAACGTTGCTTGTGTAAAAATAATTCGCAATAACAGCAACGTTTCCTGCTCCTTTTGGCTCCACCTCAAACCTATAATGTCCCGTACCAACCTTTAATCGATCCATTTCGGATATTATCGAAAGCACTCTTGCATTGTTTGTAAGATCATTATCCCAACGATAAATTTCAAAGCCTATCGGATTTTTGAGTATGACCTGATAACCGGTTGCACCGGGAACTTCATCCCACATGAGAACTTCGCTCTCGGTGATTTTCATATTTAATGCGTTGCCCGAATCTACAGTATTTACAGTTCTTGTACCATCGCCTTTTTTAGGGCTTTCCGCAATATTACTATTTCTCTTGTCTTTAAGAGCTCCGTTGGTTTCTGCCCGAACGGTGAAAGTCCAACCGTTTTGCGGATTATACTCCGAGAAATCCACAGGGCATTCCGTTACGGTTTTTGTTGCAACAACCCCTTCAAAATTATACAATGACACCGTATATACATTGGCACCGTCAACGTATTCCCATGCGGCGTTGTTCCCAAGCCATTTCAAATCACGAGGTTCTTCTAATTTATCAACGTTGCTCGTGTAGTAATACGACATTGAGTTTGTGTTATTTGTGTCTTTTGCAATAACCTCGATTACGTATCGTCCCGAATCGTATTTTCTATTGTCCATTTCCACAATAAACGGAAGCATTCTGTTATCATTTGTGAGTGTGTTATCCCACTCCCATATTCTTTGCCCCATTGAGTTCAATAACGTAACCTTATAGCCTGTTGCTCCTGTTACCTCATTCCAAGTAAGTACGCCCGAATCGGAAAGACGCATACTGAATGAGTTGCCCGAATCAACTGCAACGATTTCTCTATCTCGCTCTTTCGCGCTTGCCGTAAGAGGCGTTAGCGCAAACACGCTAACAATAAGAGCTAACGTCAATATAATTGAAACTAAGATTTTAGATTTTGTTTTCATAGACTTTTTCTCCTTTATCTCTTCTTAAATATAAACGCAATAGTTGCAAGTCCTGCAACAAGCGCAAATATTTCCATCGCGTTTGCTCCGCATCCACTAGAAGAAGATGAAGACGGCTTTTTAGCACTCATATTATACTCGCACACATCGCACTTTCCGTCCGCGTTATCGTCTGCGTGGGAATTATAGTCAAACTTATCGCCACACTCACACTCGTGCCAATGCTCGCCCTCACTCGTGTGCCAAATATTATCGGGGACGTGGTTGTGGGGAGGGGGAACGTTTTCATCCTCTTTCCACATCGCAATAATAAACGTATCAGCGTTTATGGTAAATTTATCTCCTGCTTGCTTTTGTGCAACTTCCGCGCTCATTGCGCTTCCTACCCTGATACTCCAGTAGTCGAACACCATACCTTCGAGAGCTATTGCTCCGACTTCCTCATAAGAGTCTAGCGTAATTTCCGTTCCTGCCTCTACCGTGTCGGAATATCCCGAACCCTGTCCTTCTCCTACACCGTAAACGTACATATATTCGGGTATGGGAGCTTCGCCCCAAGTTACTACGAACGCTTGGCTTACGGCAACGTCGAATCTATAATTTGTTCCGCCGTTGGACGTTACGTAACTCATATCCGCGCAAACCTGATAGGTTAAGGATTTTTCCTCGGTTTGAGTAACTGTATACGAGTTGTCTGTTGTTTCACCAATCGCGCTCCAGTCTTCTCCGTCAAAACACAAAATTCTATATCTTGTTACGTCAACGTTAGTGTCCCAAGTAAACGTATACGGCGCGCCTGTTACAACCTTTGCGCCTTGCGGTTGCTCGGTAAATTCACAATCAATCCAGTTTACCGTAAAAATTTCGCTCTTAGCAACGCAGAGTCCATCTCTATTTGCATAAATTCTCAACGTTTCGCTAGTTGCGGATGAGCTAATAAAACCTACCGCCACAATTTTTCCGTTATCCTCAATAGTAACAAGTCCGCTACTGCTCTCAAACGAATCCCAACTATCGTTTTTTGAATCGTATCTTAATACGTTTACGCTGTTAAACGAAATAGCATTGTCAACAGTAAAATAAGTGGTAAACACTGCGTTTGTTACCGTTGTTCCGCCGGTAGGCTGAGTAGTAAAACCTTCCGCTATGGGAGTGGAAACGCCTTGCCACATCGCATACACGGTTGTATCGTCTTTTATAACTATTTTATCTCCCGGCATTTTAAGCTGACCGCTTACCGACCAAGATGAGAATTGATAATTGGTTTGAGGCGTAAAAGCGCAATCGGGCAATTCGTATTCTTCGCCCTCTTTCACATTTGCGATTTCCATTGAGCCTTTGCCGTAAACACCTGCAACAAAATTAACGTCGTAAGTTTTCGCTTCTGCTTTTTTGAAAGTGTACGTAACCATTACTTCTTTTTCCGTTCCGCTTACCGTCGCTACTTGCGAGTTTACGGTTGCCGTTAACGACGAAACGTTGAACGAATAGCCTTCTTGAGCCACTAGTTTAACCGAAACGGTATAGTCTTCGCTATCATTAAAAGTCGCGTTTCCTACTTCTAAATCTCCGCTTACACTTCCGCTCCACTTTATTCCGCTTCGCGTAGTTTCGTTATTTTCGTACGCTTGATAATATCTAGGATTAGACGCCACTTTAACATAACTGGGTGCAACTCCGCTTACGGGACTTGTAACGCCAAGATCAATATCTTCAATAATCGGGGCTATCTGTTTCCAAGTAATAGTCCAAGGCTCGCTATAAATTACGCCTGCATCGCCATAGTCTGCCATTAGTCTAAACGTTATCGTTTTATCCGCATAAGGCGAAACAACGTTTATAGCAGGTCCAAACAACGCCCAAGCTCCGTTAGATTCGTACTGCAAAACAACACCCTCCAACATTTCGGCATCGTCGGGCTCTTTAATGTCGTATACGTAATGATACTCGGTGTAATTTTCAAACTCGCGAGATTCGGGCTGAAGAGAGAAATAGTATTCGTCGTCGCCCACAAAGTTGATTACTATCTCAACTTTCGTTGCCAAAGTGCTCCATCGATTTGCAAAGAAATTTCCTCTATATTTCCAATCTGCGCAAATTCCGTTTAAGGACGTAAACTTAAGTTGATCGTCAAACTTGTATCCGTCTTTTAGCGTAACGGTAGTAACCGCCGAATAGTTTTTGCCTACTTCAACAGTTTCGTCGCCCTCAAGAGGATCTCCGCTCTTGTTAAGACCTTTGTAAATCGTAAAGTCTTTTCCGCTCGTACTCGTTATGCCGTCTACGTTCGCTACAGCCACCTCGCCTACGTATTCGCCTTGCTTCATACCGATTGTAAGGGCGGGGTTTTTAATATCTATCGTAGACACTTTATAGTTGCTGTCAAACTCGGTGTAAGTCCATTTGTCAACAATTACCGTATAGTCGTCGAAAACGTAATCCTGTGTGATTTTTGTATCAGTATCGGCTATATACCAACCGTCGAAAACAAAGTCTAACGTATCCGTTCGATAAAGAGTGGGAAGAGGTACGCTCAATTTGTTTTCATCATTTAGAACAATGGGATAGATTGTGTTTCTACCCGTTTGCTCAAAGTAAACGTCAAACGGTTCTTTGATTACAAAGTCAACTTTTTCAGTTGACGCGCTAACCGCTTTGGGCGTGAGAGTAAACACGCTAACAAAAAGCGCAAGAATAAGCATTATTGAAACTAAGATTTTGGATTTTGTTTTCATAATCTTTTTTCTCCTTTGACTGCTCAGATTTTGTACTTTAATTTTAACATATTTATAAATAAATATGTACACCCACCAGGGGTGTATTTTGGGTAGGTTATGGGTGTAATATTATTCCAATACACCCAACAAGTGTGTATTGATACACCCACTTGTTTTTACCCAAAGCATAAATACAGGTCAAGCTTTAAGCTTGGAGATTGGCTATAAAAAAAGACGCTACGCTGTTTTTGCGTAACGCCTTTAAGTTTTATATTAAGTTATTCTTTGTTTTTATAAACTATTGCAAATATTTCCTCTTTGTTTTTTACGCCCAGCGTATCGTAAAGCATGGACGTATGCATTTTTACGGTATTTTCGGAAATAATCAATATCGAAGCTATTTCCTTTCTTGTTTTTCCGTCCAATATAAGCTCCAGGATTTGCGACTGACGCAAGGTAAGCTTTTTATCTTCAGGCAAAGAATCGCAAACTATTTTCATTTTTTCGGAAGTGGGCACGCTGTCTACAACCACGATAGACGACTGAACCTCGTCTTTTCTGACGTAATCTTGCATCGTCCAGAAAAAGAAGATAAATACAAGCTCGCTCATAATATACGATATGGACAAAAACTCAAAATTGAAGGGCACGAATTTTTCTACTACCCACATTGCAATGTTTCCACCCACAACCGCAATAAGCAATCCTGCATTCTTGTGAGTACTCGTCTTTTTCATTGCCATCGAATAGATTATTGCAGTCAGCATTGCGATAAACGACGCTACCACGTATAACAGATACGTTATATGGAGAGGACCGTAATCCTTATGAAGAACGGCACCGCCGTTTTCCCAGCTTAGCGATACGCTCTTGTAGTACCAGGGAAAATATCCCGTTGTAAAAACAATTGCAAACATCACCACCCCGATTGCGCTTGATATAATGCCAAAAAATTTGCAAGACTTGAAACCGCATAACTTTACTATGATATTAAACATGCACGTTATTACCATAATTTGTCCAAGGTATGCAAGTTTGTTTACACTAAGCGCAAACTCGACGCTGGGCGAAAGTGATAAAAGCAGATATCCAAGGTTTACTATGCACACACTTATATGTAAAATAAGCAAACCTTTTTCCTTTTGCTCACGGTACAGCACGAACACGTACGCCAAAAGCAAAACGATTGCTATCGTCAGCATTATTATATACGCTATAATCATTTCGCACCTCCTTTTGTAAAATAAGAAAAATCCATAATCATTCTTTCAAAATCAACTACTTTCATGCAAAATTTACATCAAAAACTTGCTTATATAATAATTATTACACACATTTTTTGAACTTGTCAACTAATTTTCGAGGTTTGATTTTCACTCTATTAACCGCATTTTTAACAAATTTTAACACAAAAATCAATAAGAAAATCGGCTATAAAACTATGTTTTATGTTCTTTATAAAATAGCGATAGAACATAAAATTTACTCTACCGCTAAAATTTTTAATAATTTTTTTATGGCTATGTCACAAAATATGGTTGATTAGCCATAAGGCGATTTGACGAGAAAATCACAAGAAAGACAAGTATATTTATGAAGGCGCGTACCTGCAGGGTACGTAACTGAGTAAATTACGCAGTATTTCGTAGTGGGCTTTCCGTCCAAAATCAACCGTAGATTGGAACAGAGCCTTTTATTTTTCGCACTTTTACTTCACTTTATCAATAATAAGCGGTCTTAAAATCGGTTTTTCATCCTCTATAAAGGTAGAACTGAGGAATTTTTTCTCCGCGGATGCAAGCTTTTCTTTATCGTTTGTATAAAGGGTTGCCAAAACTTCGCCACTCTTTACGTAATCGCCTGTCTTTTTACTTAAGATTATGCCTGCGCTATAATCGATTTTATCCTCCTTAGTGTTTCTTCCTGCGCCCAGCAACAACGCAGAAATTCCATAACCCTCCGTATCCACTCTATTTATATATCCGCTCTTTTCAGCCTTTACCTGTCGCAAATACCTAGCTGTCGGGAAAAGCTCGGGACTCTTGATCCATTCCACATTTCCTTCTTGCGCTTTTACCATTTCGATAAACGTGTTAAGCGCGCTACCGTTATTTATTGCGGAATATACTTTTTGCTCACATTCTTCTTCGCTTCCATGGCCTGCAAGGTGCAACATATTGCTTGCAAGCGCCACGCAAACCTCGGTAAAATCACGAGGCCCGTTTCCCTTAAGCGTATCAATAGCTTCTTTTACCTCTAATGCATTGCCTATCGCATAGCCTAGCGGAATATCCATATCGGTAATAAGCGCAAGCATCTTTTTGCCTGCTTTTTTGCCTATATCTACCATAAGTGAAGCAAGCTGTTTGCTCTCTTCTACCGTTTTCATAAACGAACCGCTACCTGTTTTTACGTCCAAAACTATGCAATCATCGTCCGCAGCGAGCTTTTTACCCATTATGCTGGACGCAATAAGTGGCATACTATCCACCGTTGCGGTAACGTCGCGGAGCGCGTATAGCATTTTATCGGCAGGGGCAAGCGTTGCACTTTGCCCTACAATAGCAATTCCCACTCTGTTTACTATATCGATAAAGGTCTTGCTGTCAAGATCCACCTTAAAGCCCTCGATAGACTCCAGTTTATCCACAGTTCCGCCCGTATGACCAAGCCCTCTTCCGCTCATTTTAGCAACTTTTACACCAAGCGAGGCAACAATGGGCGCAACTACCAAGCTCGTTTTATCGCCCACACCGCCTGTTGAGTGCTTATCCACTCTTACGCCATTAATTTCCGAAAAATCCAAAACGTCGCCACTATCGCGTATGGCTAAGGTGAGCGCCGTAGTTTCGTCCACATTCATTCCCTTATAAAATATCGCCATACACAGCGCGCTTGCCTGATAGTCGGGAATATCGCCCTTAACATAACCGTCTATAAAAAAGCGAATTTCCTCGTTACTAAGCGCATATCCGTCGCGTTTTTTCTTTATTATATCGTACGTTCTCATTTTTCTACTCCCTGTTAAGACTAAACGAAAGCGGTAAAAGCTCGGATAAAGTATGTCTATAAGTTTTATCCGTATTTCCTAAAATGATCAGGAAATCGCCCTTACAAAACTCAGCCATAACCTGTCTGCAAACTCCGCACGGCGCGCAAACCTCATCCGCTTTTTTGCCCTTTCCTCCACATATTGCAATAGCGTCAAACTCGTGTTCGCCCTCTGATACAGCTTTGAAAAAAGCAGTTCGCTCGGCGCAGTTTGTGGGAGAATACGATGCGTTTTCGATATTTATTCCGGTATAAACCTTTCCGCTTTTTGCAAGCAACGCGCAACCTACCTTAAACTCAGAATAAGGCGCGTACGCGATTTTTCTCGCCTTTTCCGCTATCTCCATTAGAGTTTTATCATCCATAACTCCACCTCGTTTTTACTATGTTTTTACCTTGTCAAAAAAGCTTTTCCCGCTGATTTTGTCCGCGTTTTGTCCAAAAATCTCGCATACGGTTGCACCAATATCTGCAAAAGTGGCGCGAACACCTAAATTTATTCCGCTCTTTATTTTCTCTCCGTATATGAGCATAGGCGTATATTCACGGCTATGATCGGTAGAAGAAGTGGACGGATCGCAACCGTGGTCAGCGGTGATAATAAGCACGTCGTTTTCCTTAAGAATATCTAAAAATCCGCTTAGCCACAAGTCGAACTCGCTCATAGCTTTTGCGTACCCTGCAATATCGTTTCTATGTCCGTACTTAGAGTCAAAGTCCACAAGATTGACAAAGCACAAACCGTTAAAATCACGCTTTGCAATCTCCGTCGTTTTGTTCATTCCGTCAGCATTAGAAGACGTAACGTTACTCTCACTTACTCCGCTTCCTGCGAAAATATCATTGATTTTTCCTACCGATATCACGTCTAACCCTGCGTCTTTTAGCACGTTAAGCATAGTAATAGAGGGAGGTGTAATAGAATAATCGTGGCGACGCGGAGTTCTTTCAAACGGATACTCGCCTGTAAACGGACGGGCAATAACCCTGCCTACGCCGTGTTTTCCCACAAGCATACCCCTTGCAATCTCACAGTATTTATAAAGCTCGGGAACAGGAATAACGTCTTCGTGCGAAGCAATTTGGAACACGCTGTCTGCTGACGTATACACAATCAAATCACCTGTCTTTATATGCTCTTCGCCATAATCCTTTATTACTTCCGTTCCCGAATACGGCTTGTTGCACAATACTTTTTTCCCCGAAAGCTTACAAAACCGGTCGATAACCTCGCTAGGAAATCCGTTGGGATAGGTGGGAAGCGCGTTTTGCGAAATAAGCCCCGCTATCTCCCAATGTCCTACCGTAGTATCCTTACCCTTAGACTGCTCCGCCATTTTAGCATAGCTGGCTTTGGGATTTATTACGCTTTTCCCCTCAACTCCGTCTATATTAAAAAGACCTAATGACGTAAGCGTAGGACAGCGAAAATCAGGGTGATTTTGTATAGCTCTCAAAGTATTGCTACCGCTATCGCCAAACGCCTCGGCATCGGGAAGTTCTCCCACGCCAAAGCTGTCTAAAATTATTAAAAAAACACGTTTTTCTTGCATACGTTATACCTTTATTGCGACCTCTAGCGCAATTTCCATCATTTTTGTAAACGAGGTTTCACGCTCTTGCGCCGTAGTATTTTCCTCAGGATAGATAAAGCTATCGCTTACCGTACAAATAGTCAAAGCGTTCTTGCCAAGTCTTGCGGCGTTACAGTAAAGCGCACAGCTTTCCATCTCTACGCCAAGCACTCCCATTTTTGCCCACTCCATTCCTGAGTTTGCCTCGTCGTAAAAGGTGTCTGACGAGAAAATGTTTCCCACCTTGTATTTTACACCCGACTTTTCACACTCGTCCACAGCAAGTTTTAACAGATTATACGAAGCAATAGGCGCAAAAGTACCCGGTAGCTTATACTGCATTGCGTAGTTTCCGTTTGTGCAAGCGCCCATAGCTACTATTATATCCCTTGCATGCAAATCTTTGTCAAAACTTCCACACGAACCCACTCTTATAATATTATCCACGTCGTAAAAATTGAATAGTTCATACGAATAAATTCCGATAGACGGCTGTCCCATTCCCGACGCCATTACCGATACTTTTTTGCCTTTATAATATCCAGTATATCCGTTAATTCCTCTAACGTTGTTTACAAGCTTTACGTCCTGCAAAAAGTTTTCCGCAATAAATTTTGCCCTTAGCGGATCGCCCGGCATAAGCACGGTCTTTGCAAAATCGCCCTTGTTTGCGCTATTGTGTGGCGTACTCATTTTAGTAACCTCCTTGCTCGTTTTGATTTTTAACAGCCTTTACTACCCTACTGGTTCCAAGCCTGCTTGCGCCTATTTTAATAAACTGCTCGGCATCTTCTATTCCGCTTATTCCGCCCGCAGCTTTTACCAGCACGTCTTTTCCAACGCTCTTTTTCATAAGCGCAACGTCTTCAAGCGTTGCTCCGCCTTTAGAAAAACCCGTGGACGTTTTAATATAGTCAGCCTTCGCTTTAGTTACAATTTCGCTCATTTTAACTATTTCGTCCTTTGTTAACAGACAAGTTTCGATGATAACTTTAAGGATTTTTTCTCCGCACGCGCGCTTAATTTGTACGATTTCGTCCAATACGTACTCGTAATTTTGCGACTTTAACATTCCAATATTGATTACCATATCAATCTCGTCCGCGCCGTCCTTTATAGCGCACTCGGTTTCATAAACTTTGACAGCGGTAGAGTTATAACCGTTTGGAAAGCCTATTACCGTACAAATTGCAAGTCTATCGCCCACGTACTGCTTTGCTTGTTTTACGTAACAGGGCGGAATACAAACGGATGCAGTTTGATACTTAATTCCGTCGTCGCATATACTTTTAATTTCTTCCCATGTACTTGTTTGTAAAAGCAAAGTGTGGTCGCATCTAGCAAGTATTTCCTTAACTTCCATAATAAATCCCTCGCATATATAATTTATGTTAAAGTTTATTATACCATATTATGCGCAATTTTTCAATACTGTTTTGCAAATTTTTAGTAAATATCCCCCACTAAAGTGGGGGCTTTAAGAAACCCTAAAGGGTATTTATACTGGCACGATGCTTAAGCATCATCTTAGACCGCCTATCGCACACAAGCAAGCGGTCTATTTTTTATTTTCTTTGTTCTTTTACATATGATTCCAGCCATTCCTTAAATGGATCATAATATTCCACCATCCCCACTTGGGCTGAAATCATATCTTCTTTTTCTTGATTTTGTATGTATTTCTGTATTGTTTGCTTGTTTCCGCCAACTGTACTAACATAATATCCTCTGCTCCAGAAATGTCTATTCCCATACTTGTATTTTAGTTTCGCATACCGCTCAAATATAATCATTGTACTTTTGCCTTTCAAATACCCCATAAATGATGACACTTTTTCATTTGGCGGTATGCTCACCAACATATGGACATGATCTATACATGTATGTGCTTCTATTATCTCTACCCCTTTTCTATCGCATAACTCCCTTAATATTTTTCCTATTTCTGTTCGTAATGCTCCAAATATTATTTTTCTATGATATTTTGGGGTAAACACGATATGGTATTGACATTTCCACGTCGTGTGTGCTAAACTGAATGTGTCGTTATTTTGATTTTTCATTAACGTCCTCCTTTGTGCTTTTCTTGTGTGCGGTTGGTAGCCTGCACATTCAGTTTAGCACATCGGAGTTTTTTTTTACACTAATTAATACTGCCGCTAAAGCCTTTAAATTTAACCACCGGCATAGCCGGTGGGTTTTGTTTCTTA